>NZ_LWQT01000056.1 GCF_001650715.1 Paramagnetospirillum marisnigri
ATCCACCCAGACGATGCCCTCACTGTGACAGGCTCCTTGCGGATGCTGCGGAGCCTAAAGTGCCAAAGTAGTGCTAGGCGTCAGACGCATTTGCGGATATAGGCCTTGTTGATCTCCCACAACTCGTCCAGCAGCTTGACGGCGGCATCGGTGGAGTTGACCACCGGATCGGCCAGCAGCGCCTGCAGCGCCAGTTCCTTGGAGGCGTGAACGGCGGCTTCCACCGCCAATTGCTGCACGCCCGCCTGCATCAGCGCCAGCTTCTGGATCGGCTCGGGCAGCGGCCCCAGCGATACCGGATGGATGCCCGCCGCGTCCACCATGGCCGGAACCTCTACCGCCAGATCGGGCGGCAGGTTGGGGATGACCCCGTTGTTCATCACCACCGCCGATTCCAGATAGTGGTGACGGTTATTGATGATGCCGTCCACCACCACGTCGGTGCGCTCGCCCACCGAATGGGTCCATTCCTCGGGCAGCGGTCCGCCCGCCAGCACCGCCTCGATATCGGTCTTGAGCTTGTCGCGGTCGCGGGCATCGGCGGCCCAGTCATAGCCGTGCTCGCCGCCTTCCCAGCCGAAGGACAGGTATTCGCCCAGATGGTCGTCGGAACAGGTGGGCCACAGGCCGTAGATGCCAAACATCTTGCGGCTGAATGGCTCGAAGCTGGGATCGAAGGTCTTTTCCTTCTCGCGCAGCAGCGGATACATGTCGGCGCCGGTCCAGCGGTTGCGGACCTGCAGCACCCATTGGAAGTGGTTGAGGCCGATGGCCCAGCATTCCGCGTCGTGCCAGGGCACGCCGGTGATGTGGCAGATAGCGCCGCGCGCCATGAAGATGCCGTGGCACAGGCCCATGACCTTCTGGGGCGTGTACTTGCCCACCGCCAGCACGATGCGGCTCTCCGGGTTGGAGAAGTTGAGGAACAGGGCGTCGGGGCAAAGTTCCTGCATGTCGCGCACGATGTCGAAGATCAGCGGCAGGGTCCGCATGGTGAAGAACAGGCCGCCGGGGCCGCCGTTCTCGCCCAATGTGTGGCGGATACCGTATTTCCTGGGGATGTCGAAGTCCTGCTTCCACAGCCGCATACGGTCGATGGCCACCGAATTGATCACCACCCGTGCGCCATCGAGGGCGGCGCGCCGGTCGGTGGTGCTTTCGATGATCATCTTGGCATTCCCGTCCCGGTTCATGCGCTCGGCCAGGGCGACCATGCGGGCCAGGGCCTCGGGATTGTGGTCCACCAGCACCAGGGTCGATCCGGCCAGCTTGTCCGAGGAAAACATGTCGCGGAAGGTGGACAGGCCGAATGACATGCTGCCGGCCCCCAGGAACGCGATCTTGCAGATATTCGCCATGACGATCCTCCCGTGAAGTCTTCTTATGGGCTCTGGAGGGCGGCCAAGGCCGCATCCTCTGCCTTATAGTCGTCCTTGAGCGTCAGCCGTGCCGCCGCCGCCTCGTCCAGCAGCATCACCGCATCGGCATGAAGTTGCAGGCTGGAGGCCGGAACCATGGCGGTGAGCGGTCCCTCCACCGCGAGAGCCACGGGCTCTGCCTTGGCGGCGCCGGTCGCCAGCAGCATGATGCGTCCCGCCGACAGAATGGTTCCCACCCCCATGGATACGGCGGTTCGCGGCACCTCCTCGCCATAAGGCGCGAAGACGGCGCGGTTGGTGGCCAAGGTGCTGGACCGCAACGCCACCACATGTGTCCGACCGTTCAGGCAGCATCCCGGCTCGTTGAAACCGATATGGCCGTTGACCCCGAGCCCGAGAATTTGCAGATCCAGGCCGCCCGCTGCCCGGATGCCCGCCTCATGGGCGGCGCAGACTTGATCCAGGGGGAGACCGGGGCACGAGTCGAGCAGATGCGCCTGGGCGGGGGAAAGCCGCAGGGGAGCGATCAGATGGTGGCGCAGGGTCCGGTGGCAACTGGCCGGGTGGTCGTTGCCGATGCCCAGATACTCGTCGAGGCCAAAGACGGTGATGCGGGAACAATCCAATCCGTCCTCGGCCTGACGGCGGACCAGATCGGCATACATGGCCAAGGGCGTCGCTCCGGCGGCGACCCCGATCACCGCGTCGGGCTTGCGGGCAATCAGGTCCGCCAGCAGGGCGGCGCCGCGCCGGGCCACGGATGGGGCGTCGGGGTGGATGAGAACCAGCAAGGAGACCTCCCCCGGCCATGGCGAATGCTCATATTTTACGCCGATTGCCGGAAATTGCATCAGCCAACCAAAGGGGGACTTGTCAATTCCCCGCCTTCCCGGTGACAATCGTGCCGGGAGGAAAACAATGAACACCAAAAGTGGCTGGCTCGATTACTGGGATGGCAACGTATCCCTTTACGTCAGCCCCCGGCACCTGGAAGCCCATTACCAGGGTCTGTTCTCCGACATCGAGGCCCTGTTGCCGCCGCCGCCGTTCACGCTGATGGACTATGGGTGCGGCGAGGCGCTGATGGCGCCTGCCCTGGCTGATCGGGGCGGATCGGTCATCTTGTTCGACCAGGCGCCGTCGCGCCGCGCTACCTTGCGCCAGCGCTTCGCCGGATTGAGCGGGGTTCGGGTGGCGGAAAGCCTGGAGGAGCTGGATGGGACCTGCGATCTGATCTTGATGATCTCGGTGATCCAGTATGTTCCCAAGCCCGAATTGTCCGCCCTGTTGCGCCGCCTGCGCCAAATCCTGAAGCCGGATGGCCGGTTGGTGATCGGCGATATCCTGAGCCCCGGCAATCATCTGGTGGATGATACCGTCGCCCTGCTCCGCTTCGCGCTGGAACAGGGTTTCCTGTGGGATGCCCTGGCCGGGCTGTGCCGTATCCTGGGCTCGACCTATCGCGAGGAGCGTCGTCGCCTGGGCCTGTCCTGCTATGCCCCGGACGAGATTACCCAGGTCCTGGCCGAGGCGGGCTACAGTTCCGAGCCGCTGGGTTGGAATATCGGCCATGCCCGCCACCGCCGCTCGCTGGTGGCCCGGCCGGTGGCCGGATGACATCGCCATCCGGCCTGCTGGCCGATATCGGCGGGACCCATATCCGGTTCGCCCTGGTGACGGGCGAGATCATCGAGCCCCTGGCCACCTTGCGTTGCGCCGATTTCGCCGGTCCCGTCCCTGCCGCCCGGGCCGCATTGGGGGACCTGCGTCCGGAGTGGGGAGCCTTCGCCGTGGCGGCGGTGCCCGAGGGCGACATCATGGACGTGGTCAATTCCGGCTGGCGCTTCTCGGTGGAGGAAACCCGCCGCGCCCTGGGGCTGGTCCGGCTGGAGGTCGTCAACGATTTCACCGCCGTGGCCCTGTCGCTGCCCCTGCTCGTGGCGGAACAACGGCTGCCCATGGGGGGCGGCACGGCCGTACCCCAAGCCCCCATGGCCGTATTGGGGCCGGGGACCGGACTGGGCGTTTCCTCCCTGGTTCCGGTGACTGGCGGGGGCTGGGTGCCCTTGGCCACCGAGGGCGGCATGGTCACCCTGGCGGCGGCCGACGAGGCCGAGGCCTTGATCCTGGCCCGGTTGCGCCGCGAGCATGGCCATGTTCCCGCTGAACTGCTGCTATCCGGATCGGGGCTGGTGGTGCTGTACCGTGTCCTGGCCGAGATGGCGGGAACGGCCCCCGACCCCCTGGCACCGGATCAGGTGGCGGCAAGGGCGATGGCCGGACAGTGCCGGTTCTGCGTCAAGGCACTGGATCATTTCTTCGCCCTGCTGGGCACCGTGGCGGCGGGGCTGGCCCTATCGGTCGGGGCCAGGGGCGGTGTGTTCCTGGCGGGGGGGATCCTGCCCCGCATGGCCGAGACGCTCGGGCGATCGCGCTTTCGCGCCCGTTTCGAGGATCAGGGGCGGTTCGCCCCCTATCTCGCCGCCATCCCCGTCTGGCTGATCACCGATCCTTGTCCCGCCTTCACTGGGCTGCGGTTTCTGGCGCGGGCTTGGGCTCCGGCGAACCGAGATAGGGCCTGATATCCACCCGGTCCATCTGTTCCGGGCGCAGGAAGCGCTCGGCGTAGCGCTGATACACGCCCGAAGTCAGGAACAGGTCGAACAGGTCGGGGTCGATGTGCTTGTCCTTCTTGAAGAAGCTGAGAATCTTGACGCATTCCGACAGGGTCTTGGGCTGCTTGTAGGGGCGATCCGAGGCGGTGAGCGCCTCGAAGATGTCGGCGATGGCGGTGATGCGGGCCGGAACCGACAACTGATCGGCGGTCAATTGCCGGGGATAGCCGGTGCCCAGCAGGGTTTCGTGGTGGGCGCCGGCATATTCCGCCACCCGCTGCAGATGCTTGGGGAAGGGCAGTCGCTTCAGCATGATGATGGTCTGGATGATGTGCTCGTTGATCTTGAAGCGCTCTTCCTCGGTCAGGGTGCCGCGGCTGATGGCCAGATTGTAGACCTCGCCGTAATTGTAGAGATTCTCGGGAATCTTGGTCTTGAAGCCATAGCTGGGGTCGAACAGCGCCGAATCCGACGGACGCGGAATGACGTGATAGGGCTTGTCGGCCAGCAGGGGTTCTTCCACCGGCATGGACCTGGGTGGCTCGGTGTAGCGCAGCAATTCGCCATGGGACAGGCCCAGGCGGTTGTCGAAATGGCGCATCCAGGTCCGGGTGGCGATGCGCTTCATCCGCTCGACCTTGTCGGGGGCCATGAACTCGCCGCCGACATTGCATTCGGCGATGAAGGCGTAGTCGTCGATCAGGGCTGCCTTCTCGGCCTCGTAGCGCTGCTCGGCCTCGGCGGCGGGCATGCCCTTGGCCATGGCCTCCAGCATCTCGATGCGGGCGTCGCGCAGCAGCACCTCGAAGCGGGTGCGGATCTCGTGGATGCGGTTATAGATGGTTTCCAGCTTGGTGGCCTTGTCGACCACATATTCCGGGGTGGTGACCTTGCCGCAGTCGTGCAGCCAGGCGCCGATCTTGAACTCGCGCCATTCCTCGGGGGTGTTGAACGAGAAGTCGGCCAGCGGGCCATCGCGCATCTTGCAGGCTTCCTCGGCCAGCATCAGCGACAGTTCGGGAACGCGTTCGCAATGGCCGCCGGTATAGGGGCTCTTGGCGTCGATGGCGCCCGCGATGATCTGGATCATGGCGTCCATCAGCCGTTCCTGGGCATCGAGCAGTTCGCGGTTGTAGAGCGCGGTGGCGGCCTGGGCGGCCAGGGCCTCGACGAAGCGCTGGATTTGCGGCGCGAAGGGGACGATGGCGCCGGTATGCTCGTCCTGGGCGTTGATCAGTTGCACGGCACCGATGACATCGCCGCCGCGCGGCTTCAGCGGCACGGTCAGGAACGATGTGGAGTGATAGCCGGTCTTCTGGTCGAAGGCCTTGGTGCCCGAGAAATCGAAATTCACCTGGTCATAGGCATCGGGGATGTTGACGGTCACCTGGGAATGGACGGCATGGCTGACCACGTTCTTGTGGTTGGGGCGCCCCTCGGGGTCCAGCAGGGGCACCGGTGGCAGCGACGGCGGCGGCTCGCCCTCGCCACCCATCTTGATGTTGAGGGAATCGCTGCGAATGATCTGGAAGCGCAACTGGTTCTCGTCGCGGATATAGAGCGTTCCGCCATCGGCGTTGGTCAGCTCCTTGGCGCCGAGCAGGATCATGTCCATCAGCTTGCCGGTATCACGCTCGGACGACAGGGCGATACCCAGATCGACCAGCCGTTCCAGCCGCCGATGCGCCGCCGCCAGTTCGGCGGAGCGTCCGGCGATGGTCTGGATCATCAGTCCGAAGGCCGCGGACAGCTCATTGAATTCCTTGATGATCGATCCCACCGGCGGCGGGTCGGAAAAGTCGAAATGACGGACCTTGTCGGCCTGGATCGCCAGGGTGCGAACCGCCCCGGCGATGTAGCGGGCGAACAGCATGGACAGTGGAATCGCCAAAAGCAGCACGATCACCGCGATCTTGACGATACGCTTTTGCATTTCCTCGATGGGACCGGTGAAGTCGGCGAATGGCGAGACGATGGCGATGGTTAGGGTGGTCCCCTCGCGGTCGGCCCATTCGGTCGATTGGGTCAGCACGTCTCCCAGCTCGGTCGGAACCAGGGCGGTGGCGCCGCTCGTCAAGGACGAAGACAGTGCCTTGATCAGGGGGCGGTCGATGCTGTCGAGCGGTGCCAGCGGCGGCGGCGTGCGGATCAGGCCTGTCAGCAGGGCGGGGGTCGCGGCCAGGATACGCTGCTTCTGGTCCACCAGGACGATGCCGCCCTTGGCCGAGACCTCCTGGCGGCCGATGAAATCGGCCAAGCCCCGGAGTGTGATGTCGACGCCAAACACGCCCTTGCCGCCCGGCAGTTGCCGCGAGGCGGTCAGGCCGGGTTCCTGCAAAGACGAGAAGACATAGGCTTCCGACAAGGTCGCGTCGGAATTGGCCATGGCGGCCGAGTACCAGGGGCGCTGGCGAGGGTCGTAGGTGGCGTTGTCCTTGATGATGGCGGTGCCCAGGGGGACATGCTGGTCGTCCAGGAATTTCCAGGTTTCGTGCCGGATGCCATCCTCGCCGGTGATGATGCCGCGCAGGATATAGCGGGTGCTGTCCGGCGCCTTGTGGGCGGCCAGGATGCGATGGTCGCCGCGACTGGCGATCACCTGGAGGAAGTTGCCGTTGGCCTGGCCCACATAGGCGGAATACAGGTGGGGGTTCATCTCCAGCGCCTGGAGAATGAACGATAGAGCGCCGTGGCTGGCGGGATCCTTGCCGATGGGTTGCGACGCCCCCGGCATGACCGCGCCAAGGCCCGCGAGCTCAAGCAGATCGTTGATCTGGCCATCGACCTTGTCGGCGACACGCGCGGTCACCTGGGTGAACAGTCGGGCGGCCCCGGCCTTGGCGGCCTGGGTGCTGGCGAAATAGATGCTGATGGCAGTGGCGATGGATAGGCAGGCAACGACAAAAGCGATGATCAGCACGATGCTGACCTGAAGTCCAAGACGTGGCCTGGTCATTCCCGCGATCCCCCAGTGATTATCGGAGTTCAACTTCCGATGATCGGGACGATAACAAGATTGTCCAGGCTCGCCAAGGGCTACAGGGGGGCTGGCAATTCAATCAAGAAGGCTAGAGAGGTAGGCCCAGAGATTTGTCCAGTCCGTGGCGGTTCTTGCCCGCAGAATGTCGAGGTCGTCATGGTGGCGCTTTCCCGTCAGGAAATTGTCCACCTGGGTCTTCAGATAGGCGATGTGCTGGCCCGCCAGCGGCGGCTTCTTGACCCGGCCTTCGCCCTTGCGGCCATGGCAGGCAGCGCAGTCGGCGGCGAAGAATGCCTTGCCCGCCTCGATATCGCCCGGCTCGTGCGGGATTTGCAGCACCTTCTTCATGATCTGCAGCCGGGCATAGCCGTCCTTGGGCAGGTCGGCGGGCGGCTTGGTGTCGAGTTTGACCTCGGAAAGATAGCGCGAGACGTCCAGAACATCGCTTTCCGACATTTCGCGATCCACCGCGAAGGGGATCATGGGAATGTTCTCGCGCTCGCGGGTCTTGAACTTCTTGAACTGCTCGGCCAGGTAGTCGGCGTTCAGGCCGCCGAGGCGGGGATAGGCGCCGCCGCCGCCGCCCGCTCCCAGCTCGCCATGACAGCCGGCGCAGATGCGCATGACATCCTTGGCGTTCTCGGCGTCATAGACATAGGGCTGACCCTTGATCATCACGCCGCTGAACGGAGGCTGCTGCTGGGCCTGGGCATCGCCCGGCGCTCCCAGGCCGATGCCGCAGGCCAGGGCCAGCAGGGCCAGCGTCGCGGAAAGTCCATGCTTCATGACCGGAATGCTCCGAACGGGGATGGTCCTGCGTCCGGTATCCGGCAAAGGGCGCGGCCTTCGCTTTGAGCGCGGTCAAGTGGCGGTGATCGGCCTCAGCTTTTCCACCGGCTTGGGCGTGCTGATGTGGAACCCCTGGCACAGATTGATTCCCATCTCGCGCAACAGGTCCATGGTCTCCTCATCCTCGACGAATTCGGCGATGGTGATCATGCCGAAGCGCCGCGCCATGGAATGGACATGCTCGACCATGATGCGGTCGCGTTCGTCGGTGACGATCTGGCGGATGAACGAGCCTTCGATCTTCACATAGTCCACGGTGATGTATTTGAGATAGAGGAAGGACGAGAAGCCGCTGCCGAAATCATCCAGCGCGAAAGCCAAACCCTGGGCGCGCAGCTCGTTGACCATGGTGACCACATCGCCGAAATGGGGCAGGGCCTCGCGCTCGGTGATTTCCAGCACGATGCGGCCGGGATTGATTCCGGCGGCCTTGAGGCGGTGCGGAATGTCCATCATGCGTTCGCGGTTGGTCAGACTCTTGGCCGACAGATTGACGAAGACCTTGGCATCGCCCAGCACCCCCGAGGCCAGGGCCTCGATGGCGCGCTCGAACACGGCGTTGTCGATCTCCCCGGCCAGACCCAGTTCCTCGGCGGATTCGATAAAGTCTCCGGCACAGACCGACTTGTCGCCGTCCACCACCCGGGCCAGTACCTCATAGGCCTCGATGCGGCCATCCTTGGCCGAGACAATGGGCTGATAGAAGGGGACCAGACGGCCCTCGGCCAGGGCGGTACGCACCATCTCGCCCTGGCTGAAGATAACTGCGGTGGTGTCGTCGGCCTCGCCGATCACCGCCACCTGGTTCTTGCCCGACCGCTTGGCCTTGTAGAGCGCCACATCGGCGGCGATCACCAGCTTCTGCGGGTCGTCGGCGTTCTCGGGATAGCTGGCCAGCCCAATGCTGGCGGTGACGCGCACGCCGCCCACCGGCAGGCCCAGGGCCAGATCGGTGATGGTCTGGCGCAGCTTTTCCGCGACCCGCAACCCTTCTTCCGGGTCGGTTTCGGGAAGCAGCACCGCGAATTCGTCGGCGGCCACCCGGGCGACCACATCGGTTCGGCGGACATCGCGCACCAGGACGCTGGCGATTTCCTTCAGCACCAGATCGCCGATGGGGTGGCCGAATGTGTCGTTGATGTTCTTGAAGTCGTCCAGGTCGATCTGGGCGATGCAGAAGGAATGCATGTTGCGCTTGGCGCGGTCGGCCTCGTGGCCGAGGAATTCCTCGAACTTGCGACGATTGTAGAGCCGGGTCAGCGGATCGCGGATGGACAGCTCCTCCAGGCGGCTCTGGTAGTCCTCCACCGTATGCAGCAGCTTGTTGAAGTATTCCGACAGATCGGCGACCTCGGAAATGATGCCCGAGGTCTTGACCCGGCGCGACAGGTCGGTGTGCTGGATGATTTCCTGCATCAGCGCCACCATGCGGGTGATGGGCTGGGCCACCAGCAGCTTCAGCTTCCAGTAAAGCGCTCCCGACAGCAGCAGCAGGATGGCGAAGAAATAGGCCAGCACCGTGTTCAGCACGTAGTCCAGCGACACTTTCAGCGAATGGATGGGATAGGTGATGTCGATGATGCCGTTGATGTCGCCGACCTTGGCCTCGGTGTGGCAGGCCAGGCATTCCTCCTTGGCCTTGACCGGGTAGAGGTAGCGGATGCCCGTCTCGCCGGGGATCAGTTCCTCGATGCCGCTGGTCAGCACCTTTTGCAACAGGGGGTCGGAATTGAGGCGGGCTTGGTCACCACTCATCTCGCCGAATTGCCGGATCACGACCGGGCCACGGATGACGTCGATGGACAGGTCGGGCAGCGCGGTCTGCAGACGGACGATGACCTCGGAAATCTCCGCCTTGCTCCAGCCCTTGCGCATGGCGGAATACAGCGCCTCGAACACCAGGGTCGAGGTCTGATGGGCTTCGTCGCGGGCCAGATCGCGCACCGATTTCTCGCGCACCTCGCCCGAGATCAGCAAGACCACCGCGAAGGCCAGGGCCGTGGCGAGGAGGGAGAGTAGGAACACCACCCGGGTGATGCTGATCCTGGTCGGCTTGTTCAACTATAGCTCCCGAGCGTTCCTCCCATTCCCCCTCCGCTGTCTTATCGCGTCGGCCAGCCCGGTGTCCATGAAATTGAAATAAATGTAATGCATTGTCGCGAAACGTCACAACCCATCAGGTGTCGGAGTGGAAGTGGTCGTGGATTTTTCGCGCCATGGTGCGACTGATGCCCTCCACCGATTCCAGATCCTCCAGGCTGGCCGAGGCCACTTCCCGCGCCGAGCCGAAATGGTGCAGCAACGCCTTCTTGCGCCGGGCGCCGATGCCGGGCACGTCGTCCAGCTGGGATTGGGACAGGCCCTTCGAGCGTTTGGCCCGATGGGTGCCGATGACAAAGCGATGGGCTTCGTCGCGCAGCCGCTGGAGGAAATAGAGCACCGGATCGCGGCTTTCCAGCGACAGCGGCGGCCGTCCCGCCATGAAGAACCGTTCGCGTCCGGCATTGCGGTCGGGTCCCTTGGCGACGCCCACCACCGCCACCTCGTCGATGCCCAGTTCGGCCAGCACTTCCAGGGTGGCGTTGAGCTGGCCCTGGCCACCATCGATCAACACCAGGTCGGGCCACAGTCCCTTGTCCTGGTCGGGGTCTTCCTTCTGGGCGCGCTTGAAGCGTCGGGTCAGCACTTCGCGCATCATGGCGAAGTCGTCACCCGGCGCCATGTCGGTGGATTTGATGGTGAACTTGCGATAGGCCGATTTCATCAGCCCGTCCGGTCCGGCGACGATCATGGCGCCCACCGCGTCGGAGCCCTGGATATGGCTGTTGTCGTAAACCTCGATGCGGGCGGGGGGCGCCTCCAGGCCGAACACCGTGGCGACGCCTTCCAGCAGCTTGCGCTGGGCGCCGCTTTCGGCCATGCGGCGCCCCAGGGCCTCGCGGGCATTGGCGGCGGCATGCTCCACCAGCTTGACCTTGTCGCCGCGCTGGGGCCGCAGCAGCGTCACCTTGCGGCCCGCCTTCTCGGACAGGGCGCGGGCGACGATGGTGGCTTCCGCCGGGTCGACATTGACCATGATCTCGGCCGGGGGCTGCTTGTCGGCGTAGAACTGGCCCAGGAAGGCGGCCATGATCTCCTCCGGCTCGGCGTCCTGGGCATGGATGGGAAAATACGAGCGGTTGCCGTAGTTGCAGCCCGAGCGGAAGAAGAACACCTGGATGCAGACCTGGCCTGCCGCCATGTGCAGCGCTACCACGTCGGCCTCTTCCACCTCGGCCGGATTGATGTCCTGGTGGGCCTGGATGCGGGCCAGGGCGCGGATGCGGTCGCGCAGCACGGCGGCCTGCTCGTATTCCATGGCCTCGGAGGCGGCTTCCATGGCGGCGGCAAGCTGGCGCTGGATGCGCTGGCTACGGCCCGACAGGAAGTCCTTGGCGCCTTCCACCAGTTCCATGTAGTCGGCATGGCCGATGCGCTCGACGCACGGCGCCGAACAGCGCTTGATCTGGAACAGCAGGCAGGGCCGGGTGCGCGATGCGAACACCGAATCCGTGCACGAGCGCAGCAGAAAGGCCCGTTGCAGCGCCGCCAGGGTCTGGTTGACCGCCCCTGCCGAGGCAAAGGGGCCGAAATACTCGCCCTTGCGCGAGCGCGCTCCCCGGTGCTTGACCACCTGCGGCCAGTCATGGTCGCGGGTCAGCAGGATGTGGGGGAAGCTCTTATCGTCCTTGAGCAGGATATTGTAGCGCGGACCCAGGGTCTTGATCAGGTTGCTTTCCAGCAGCAGCGCCTCGACCTCGGTGGCGGTGGTCACCACCTCCATGGCGGAGGTCTCGGCGATCATGCGCTGGATGCGCAGCGACTGCTTGTCGGGCCGGGTATAGGCCACCACCCGCTTCCTCAGGCTTTTGGCCTTGCCCACATACAAGACGTCGCCCTTGGCATTGATCATGCGGTAGACGCCGGGGGTGCCGGGCAGGGTGGCGAGAAAGGCCATGATCACCTTGACGCCCGAGGCCAGAGGCGTCGCGGTTGCGCTTTCCGAGGGAAAATCATTGGGCATGAGTATGACCGGAAAGGCAGGGGAGATGGGTGGGGAGATCTGTCACGGAAGTATATCTTTGGTGAAGGAGGGTGATTCTCTCTTGCGCTGCGGGATATCCACGAAAGCTGTGGATAAGTCTGTTGGCAAAGGGGCCTGGGGCAGGGGTCCCCCAAGAGTCTCCTAGGGGTTGACCGGTGTGCTCAATTTGTAGGCATAAAACGATGAATTGTTGCATTTCAATGGGTTAGTATCTGTCAAGCGCAAACAAAATGCAAATCACGGATTATTTTTCTGGACAGTTGCCCCGGTCATGGTGCAGCCCCGTCCCGGCGGCGGGCTGTGTAAAACTTGATATTTCCGGCGTGTTACAAGGGGTTCCGGGGCGACGTTGGAACGGTTTTCCCGATGTCTCCAAGGGATAGGATCGGTCCTTACTACGGCGGAATCTACTCATTCCTCCGCAGGATCATCTCCGGTTGCCCAACACAGATGCTGACCACCGTCCAGCGCGATCATCTGGCCGGTGATGGACGGGGTGGCCAGCAGGAAGCGGATGGTGTGGCAGACCTCCTCGGGCGAGGTGCCCCGGGCCAGGGGCAGCGCCGCCACCTGATCGGCGAACTGGGTGTCCGACTGGCGCTGGCTGGGTAGGGCGGGGCCGGGACCGATTCCCACCACCCGGATGCGCGGTGCCAGGGCCAGGGCCAGGGTCTGGGTCAGGGTCCACAGTCCGGCCTTGGACAGGGTATAGGTGGTGAAATGGGGCGTCAGGTTCCAGACCCGCTGGTCCAGCAGGTTAACCACCAGCCCCGAGGCCTCGGCGGGCAGCAGGCGGGCGAAATCCTGGGTCAGGACGAAGGGCGCGCGCAGATTGACCTCCATATGGAGGTCCCATGATTGCCGGGACGCCCCCAGGGCATCGTCGCGTTCGAAGGTGGAGGCATTGTTGACCAGCAGGCCCAGGGGTCCCACCGCCGCCGTCGCCCGTTGCACCAGGGTCGCCACCTCGTCCTCGCGGGACAGGTCGGCGGCAATGGCGGAGGCTCGGCCTCCGGCGGCCTCGATCTCGGCCACCACGGCCCTGGCCTCCTCCTGGGAGCGGGAATAGTGCACCGCCACCGCGAACCCGGACTGGGCCAGGTCCAGGGCCACGGCACGGCCGATCCGCCGTCCGGCCCCGGTGACCAGGGTGGCGGGGGGCAAGGCGGGAGAGATCGGTGGCGGCGCCACTACGACCCGGCGGCCTTGGGCACGATGGTGCCGGAAAGCTTGCGGCTGGGCAGGACCTTGACCTCCGGCCTGCCCGCCACTGTGCGCGGCAGCGGAACCTGATCGAGTCCGGCCAGGACCTCGCCGGCATGGGCGGGGCGCTTGGCGGGGTCGGATTGGGTGCAGGCCGCGACCAACGAAACCAGTTGCGGCGGGAAATCGCCCGGCAGTTCCGCGAACTCGCGAGTTGGGTCGGGCAGGCGGCCGGTCAGGACGCGATGGGCGATGATGCCCAGGGAATAGACATCGGCCCTGGGCGTCACCGAGGTGGCGTTCTCGCGCTGCTCGGGGGCGGTGTAGTCGACGCCGCCCATCCAGTGGTCGGGCATGGGCAGGTTCTTTTCCTGCAGCTTGATCATGCTGAAGTCGCACAGCTTGACGGTACCATTCTGGGTGGCAGTCAGCAGGATATTGGTCGGCTTGATGAAGCGGTGCACCAGATTGCGCCGATGCAGCGCCAAGGTGGCCGAGGCCAGTTGCTTCAGCACCAGCAGCGCGCGGGGCGGGGCCATGCGCCTGGGTTTGTCGCGTTCGTCGGCAGCGGCCTGCTCGACCGGGTCGGTGAAGTCCTTGCCGATCTCGTAGGGCAGGTGCGCCGCCATGTAGGGCATGACGAAATAGGGCCGTCCGTCGCCCATCTGCTCCATCACCTTGACGCCGATGATGTAGGGATGATCGAAGCTGGCAAGGACGCGGGCCTCGGTCAGGAAGCGGGCCTGCTGCTGCGCCGGACTTAACGGACAGCTGCTTTCCGGCAAGGGATTGAACAGCTTGACCGCCACCGGCACCTGAAGGTCCGGGTCATGACACAGAAAAATGCGGTCATATCCGGCGGTAACCACCGCCTGGTGGATGATGTATTTGCCGATGCGCTCCATGGGACTCTTCAACCCACCCTGCCCTGATTCGTTACAGTCTAGCAGACTGGAATCGCTTCGTCCCCCTGGTCGTAACGGTGGCTTGTCAGCGTCCGCGCCCGCGTCCGCGCCCCCTGCCTTGGGGTTTGCCCTGGGCGCTGCGCTTCGGGGGAGCCCCCACCTCGATGCCGAGGTCGAGGGCTTCCAGCCGACGCAATTCGTCGCGCAGCCGGGCGGCTTCCTCGAATTCCAGGTCGGCGGCGGCGGCCTTCATGCGCTTTTCCAACTCGGCCTTGACCTGGGCCAGGCTTTTGCCGACGGCATGGCCGATGCCGATATCCTCGGTGGGAACGGTCAGGTAGTCCCTCTCGTAGACGCTTTGCATCACGTCGCCGATGGTCTTCTTGATGCTTTCCGGGGTAATGCCGTTGGCGATGTTGAAGGCCTGCTGCTTCTCGCGCCGCCGGTTGGTCTCGGAGATGGCGTAGTCCAGCGAGGCGGTCATCTTGTCGGCATAGAGGATGACCCGGCCCTCGATATTGCGCGCCGCGCGGCCGATGGTCTGGACCAGCGAGGTCTTGGAGCGCAGGAAGCCTTCCTTGTCCGCATCCAGGATCGCTACCAGGGCGCATTCCGGGATGTCGAGGCCTTCGCGCAGAAGGTTGATGCCCACCAGCACGTCGAAGGCGCCAAGCCGCAGGTCGCGGATGATCTCGATCCGCTCCAGCGTGTCGATATCCGAATGCAGGTAGCGCACCCGGATGCCGTTGTCGTGCATGTATTCGGTCAGGTCCTCGGACATCTTCTTGGTGAGCGTGGTGACCAGGATGCGGAAGCCCTGGCGGGCGACCTGGCGCACCTCGGCCAGCAGGTCGTCCACCTGGCCCTCGACGGGCCGGATGATACAGACCGGGTCCACCAGTCCGGTGGGACGGATGATCTGTTCGGTGAAAACGCCGCCGGTGCGCTCCATCTCCCACGGTCCTGGCGTGGCCGAGACATGGATGGTCTGGGGCCGCATGGCCTCCCATTCCTCGAATTTCAGCGGCCGGTTGTCGATGCAGGATGGCAGGCGGAAGCCGAACTCCGCCAGGACACTCTTGCGGTTGAAGTCGCCGCGAAACATGCCGCCGATCTGCGGCACTGTGACGTGGCTTTCGTCGACGATCAGCAGGGCGTCCTCGGGCAGGTATTCGAACAGGGTGGGCGGCGGCTCGCCGGGATTGCGGCCGGTCAGGTAGCGGGAATAGTTCTCGATCGACTTGCAGTGGCCGGTGGTCTCCAGCATTTCCAGGTCGAAGGTTGTGCGCTGGTCCAGGCGCTGGGCTTCCAGCAGCTTGCCCTCGGCGTTGAAGCGCTCCAGCGTCTCCTTCAACTCGGCCTTAATACCCTTGATGGCCTGGGTGACGGTGGGACGCGGCGTCACATAGTGGCTGGACGGATAGACGATGATCTCGGTCAGGGCGCAGGTCTTCTCGCCGGTCAGGGGATCGAATTCGTTGATGCTCTCCAGCTCATCGCCGAACAGGGACAGCCGCCAGGCGCGGTCCTCGTAGTGGACCGGGAAGATTTCCACCGCGTCGCCCTTGACCCGGAAGGTGCCGCGCTCGAAGGCGGCTTCGTTCCTGGTGTATTGCAGCTCCACCAGCCGCTTCAGCAGGTCCGAGCGGTCAATGCTCTCGCCCACCACCAGCTTGACGGTCATCCGGGCATAGGAGTCCACCGAGCCGATGCCGTAGATGCAGGAGACCGAGGCCACCAGGATGACGTCGCGCCGCTCCAGCAGCGCTCGCGTCGCGGCATGGCGCATGCGGTCGATCTGCTCGTTCACCGCCGAATCCTTCTCGATATAGGTATCGGTGCGGGGAACATAGGCCTCGGGCTGGTAGTAGTCGTAATAGGAGACGAAATACTCCACCGCGTTGTTGGGGAAGAAGCCCTTCATCTCGGCGTAGAGCTGGGCCGCCAGGGTCTTGTTGGGGGCCAGCACCAGCGCCGGGCGTTTGGTCCGGGCGATGACATGGGCCATGGTGAAGGTCTTGCCCGAGCCGGTGACGCCCAGCAGCACCTGATCGCGCTCGCCAGCCTCCACCCCGGCCGACAACTCGTCGATGGCCTGGGGCTGGTCGCCCGCCGGGCGGTAGTCGGAAACGATCTCGAACGCCGCCTCGCCTTGCGGAAGGGCAGGGCGTTCCATGAAGGGAAAGGCGAGCGGGCGGGTCATAGCACGAACCGGGCGTCAAGCTGGCCATAGGGCGCCACCACTCCGGCCGGGGTGCGTTGCAACAGGCCCAGGCGGCTCAGTGCATCCACGTCGCGATGGACATTCTTGTAGTCACGGTGCAGATCGGCAGCCAAGGCCTTAATGCTGGGCACATGGTGATGGCGGACATGGCGCAGCAGATGCAGGCGCTTGGGGGTCAGGGTAGCCAGCAAGGATTCCAGGTCGGGAAAGGTGTGATGGGTTTCCGCGACCACGGCACCGCTTTCGGCCCGCTTCCAGGCATCGACAAACCGCCGCCCCATGTCCTCGGGGGTTCCGATTCCGACCAGGACCTTGTCATCAGCCGTCATGGCTCGCCTCTCAGTTTCCGCACATCGGCCAGGAAATCGGCCACCAGCGCCTCGGGAGTGGTGAAGGCATAGGCCTCCTCGCCTCCATCCACATGGCGGTTGTCGCCCTTGCCGCGTTCGTTGTCGTAGCCCACCAGCCGCCGTCCGTCCCGGCCGTAATACAGGCTGTATTTCAGGCCGTGGCGACTTCCCGCCACCGGATCGGGAACCGCCCAGATCACCATCTCCAGGAAGGCGCCATCGGGGTAGTCCATCCGGTCGTAGAAGAGTCGTCGAGCCTTCATATGGTCTACCATGCCATATCGCGCGCTATGGCGTCAAAGGCCATCCCATCCGCAGTCCAGCAATGCCTGCCTCATATGCTCGGGCACCGGGGCGGTGGCGGCGATGGGCGGCTTGTTGGGCGAGAGCGGCGGCAGGCCGATGGAGCGGGCCAGCAGGTGCAGCCTTATCTTGGTGTCGGGATCGGGGCCGTAATAGGCATCGCCCAGCAGCGGGCAGCCCAGATGCTTGGCGTGGATGCGGATCTGGTGGGTGCGCCCGGTGCGCGGCCGCCACTCGATCCAGCTCAGCCCATCGGCGCGACCCAATACCGTCCAGTCGGTGACGGCCTGCTGTCCGGCGGAATCGACACGAATGCGCCAGCCCTGGCCCCGGGCCGAGACCTTCAGCAGCGGCGCGTCCACGGTGCCGCGCTCGCCCTCGGGGCCGCCATGGCAGACCGACCAATAACGCTTGTCGACCCGGTGGGCGGCGAACAGGCGGCCCAGGCGCTTGATGGCCTTGTCGTGGCGGCCCAGTACCAGGCATCCGGCGGTGTCGCGATCCAGGCGATGGGCAAGGCGGGGGGGATGGGCCCAGCCGAAGCTGAGCGCATCCAGATACAGTTCCAGGTGGTTGGGAGAGTTGGGCCCGGCATGCACCGCCAGCCCGGCGGGCTTGTCCAGGACGATGACGTCCTGGTCCTTGTAGAGCACGCGGCCGAGAATCTGGTCGGGGGTCAAGTCCCGGTCAGTGCTGCCCGGCGAAGGCGCAGCCGCCGCAGCCCATGGGGGTGCCGCAGCTGGGGGCGGGTGCCGGGGCCTGGCGCGACTTGCCCACATTGGGGGCCATGATGGCCTTGGCCACGTCTTTGTCGCCGCATTCGGGACAGGCCAGCTCGCCCGCGTCCTTCTTGGTGTCGTAGTCGCCGCTGTTGGAGAACCACTCCTCGAAGTGGTGGTCGTGGGAACAGCGCAGGGTATAGAGAATCATGTCCGGGTCACTCCGGTGGAAACCGCTCCCTATATACGGGAGCGGTTTGCCTGGATGCAACGGTGCCGTCAGAAATGGGGACGCTGTGGCCATGTGGAAGGATCGGGGGGAGTGTCTGGGCCTAGATAACGCTCGTATCTGGCACGAATGGCTGCCCTGCTGCCATCGGCAACCATGCTCTGATACGCGGCTCTGACACGATCAAGCAGCGCGGGGTCGGTCTTGTTGGACGTAACGGCGCAGAAGCTGAACTTCTTGATGGGCAGACTTCGTACGGCACCGAGATCCATTCCCTTTTCCTCAAGAATGAAGCGTGCGGCAGAATCGAACGAGGCCCAGGCGTCGATCCGGTCCATCATCAGCAAGTCGGCAAGTTGGTCGTTGCTCTTGACGAGATGGAGGTCCGTATAGCCTTTCTCAACAAGGTAATCCCTCAAGGTATAACTGAGAAAGGCCCCGATCCGAGCAGTCAGAGGCAAATCAATGAAAGACGTATACCCCTTCTTTGCCTGGACGATCAAAGCGTGGGTCACGGTCTCGAAGCAGAACGGCCATGTAATGGGGTGCTTGTCAAAGGCTTCGGGGGTCTTGGTTCCGGCAATGAAGATGCCGGTCTCTTCTCCCACATAGCTAAGAGCCCGATTACCAGGAAGATCAATGACATTGACCTGCAGATTGGCGCGGCGCAATGCCTCGGTCATGATCTCCGTGGCATAGCCACCGCGATGTTCGCCCATCTTGGTGGCGATGGGCGGATAGGGATAGACCGCGTAGGTGATGCTTTCGCGTTCGTCGGCAAAGGCCTGTCCCGATGATGCCAAGACCAGGATCGCCAGAATCACCCGAACTGGCGAAGCCGCTCCGCCCATTCGTCGAAGGGCTTGCCAGGGGGTGAGTAAGCGGTACAGGCCAGCGGCAATCATGGAATATACGTTCCCTGTCCTCAGAAATCACCACCGCCGCCATCATCCCAGCCACCGCCGCCGTCATAGCCGGGATCATAGCCGCCGGTATCGCCGACATTGGTGTCGTAGGTGGGCTGGGCGCCGGTATCGGCGGCGGGTGGGGTGGTGTCGGCTACCGGGCTGGCATGGGTCGCGCCGCCATTGCCGCCCGCGAACATGCCGGAGATGGAATTGGCCAGCAGCATGCCGCCCGCCACGCCTACCGCCGCTCCGGCGGCGGTGCGCAGGAAGCTGCCGCCCGCCGAGGGCTGCTGGCCCCAGGGACCCTGGGGCTGGGCATACTGGGGTTGGCCGTATTGCTGGGGCTGGCCGTATTGCTGGGGCTGGCCATAGGGTTGCGGCTGCGTCTGGGGAACCGAACCGCGGCCCCAGGGATTGGCGGGCTGGCCAAAGCCGCCGGCCTGCTGCTGCGGTTGCGGCGCCCCGGCCAGGCGCCGTTCCAGCTCGTTGATGCGCGCGTCGCGTTCCTTGATGGCGTTTTCCTGCACCACCACCGCTTCCACCAGATTATAGGCGGCATCGGGCACGGCACGCATGCGCTCATTGATCAGCGCCTCGGCATCGCGGTCCTTCTGGCCGCCCGCGATGCGGGACAGGCGGTCGAACACGTTCAAGATCAGGTCACGTTCCTGGGGGGTCATGATCGGGTATCCCGGCGGGTTGAGACAACTCGGCTATGAATGTAGGGAGGTTTCGTCGCTTGTCCAACGCAGCTTGCGGCATGGCTCTTGCTTGTCATGTTTCCAGTCATCGAAAAATTGTTCGAGAGGGAACAATGCCGCTTTACACCTTCCGCTGCGTCAAATGCGATGCCGTGTTCGAGACATTGGTGCGTTCCGACGACACTCCCGCCTGTAGCGCCTGCGGCGCCACCGAGTTGGAGCGTCAGATCGGCACCGTCGCCCCCGAGGCCAAGATGCCCGGCGTGCTGGGCAAGGTCCGGGCCCAGGCGGCGCGGGAAGGGCATTTCAGCAACTACTCCAAGTCCGAGTTGCGCCGCCGCTGACCCCCACCGGCATTCCCGTCTCGACAGGCCGCGGCGGAAGGTCTAAGACGGCCCATCGCCAACTCCAGCGGTTCGTGGCATGCGGTGGAGCCTTCCCAAGGTCGCGGTTTCTACCGAGCTGAAGCCCAATTCCTGGGATCTGGCGCTGATTCCCGTGGTCTTCGCCCTGTTGGCGCTGCTGGCCTATGGTGCCGGGCAGATGGTGACCCCCTATGACGTGGGCGCGCCGCTGCCGCTGTCGCTGGACCCGGTCAACCTGCCCTATTACCTGCTGCGCAGCGCGTTGCGCATGGCGGCCGCCCTGATGGCCTCGCTGGTCTTCACCCTGGCCTTCGCCATCGCCGCCGCAAAGGTGCCCGCCCTGGAAAAGGTGCTGATCCCCATCCTGGACATTCTCCAGTCCATTCCCATCCTGGGCTTCCTCTCCATTACCGTGGCCGGCTTCATCGCCCTGTTCCCCGGCAATCTGCTGGGCGTCGAATGCGCCGCCATCTTCGCCATCTTCACTTCCCAGGCCTGGAACATGGCCTTTTCGCTCTATTCCTCGCTGAAGACGGTGCCCAACGACCTGATCGAGGCCTCCAACGTCTTCCACCTGTCGTCCTGGCAGCGCTTCTGGCGGCTGGAACTGCCCTGGGGGGTGCCGGGGCTGGTGTGGAACATGATGATCTCGGTGTCGGGGGGCTGGTTCTTCGTGGTGGCGTCAGAAGCCATTACCGTCTCGGGCCAGACCATCATGCTGCCCGGGGTCGGCAGCTATATCGCGCTCGCCATCGCCGCTCGCGACCTGGCGGCCATCGGCTGGGCCATCCTGGCGGTGCTGGGCGGCATCGTGGTCTATGACCAACTGGTCTTCCGCCCGCTGGTGGCCTGGACCGCCAAATACAAGACCGACAGCGCCCTGGGCGAGCAGCAGCCGGAATCCTGGGTGCTGACCATGCTGCAGCGGGGTCGACTGTTCCGCGCCCTGGCCCGTCTGCCCGGTGCCGCCTGGGCCGGGTTCACCGGGCTGCTGCGCCGTCGCGAGGCCCGGAGCGACTTCCTGCCGCCGCCCGCCCGCCGCCTGATCCTGCCCGCCTGGGCCGAGCGGGCCTGGGACGCGTTGCTGCTGGCCGCCGCCCTGGCGGCGGTGGTGCAGGTGGCGCTGTTCGTCCATGCCTCGGTGGGGCTGGGCGAAATCTGGCAGGTGCTGCTCTACGGCCTCGCCACCAGCGTCCGGGTGGTGGTGCTGATCGCCTTGGCCTCGCTGGTCTGGGTGCCGGTGGGGGTATGGATCGGCCAGCGGCCCATGGTGGCCCAGAACGTCCAATGGATCGCCCAGTTCCTGGCGGCCTTTCCCGCCAATCTGATGTTTCCGGTGGCGGTGATGCTGATCGTGCGCTTCGACCTCAACGTCGATGTCTGGACCAGCCCGCTGATGATCCTGGGCACCCAGTGGTACATCCTGTTCAACGTCATCGGCGGCGCCTCGGCCATTCCACGCGACATGAAGGACGCCTCCGACAATCTCGGCCTGACCGGCTGGATGAGATGGCGGCGCTTCATCCTGCCCGCCATCTTTCCCAGCTATGTCACCGGCGCCTTCAACGCGGCGGGCGGATCGTGGAACGCCGCCATCGTGTCGGAACTGGTGAGCTGGGGCGACACCACCTTGCGCGCCACCGGCCTGGGGTCCTATATCGCCAAGGCGACGGGCGAGGGCGACTTTCCGCGCATCGCGCTCGGCATCGCGGTGATGTGTCTGTTCGTCATGGGCTTCAACCGCTATCTGTGGCGGCCGCTTCACACCCTGGCCGCCGAGCGGCTGCGGCTTGATTGAAGGAGAGGATGTGGTGAGCCCATCGACGGCCCTGCTGGATCTGCGCGGCGTGCGCAAGACCTTCCGCACCCCGGAACGCCACGAGCGCACCGTGCTGGAAGGCGTCGACTTCCGGCTGGAGGAGGGCGAGATCGTCGCCCTGCTGGGCAAGTCGGGCTCGGGCAAGTCCACCTTGCTGCGCATCATGGCCGGGCTGATTCCGGCCAATGGCGGCGAGGTCCTGTATCGCGGCGCCCGGATGACCGGTCCGGCCCGGGGCATCGCCATGGTGTTCCAGTCCTTCGCCCTGTTCCCCTGGCTGACGGTGCAGGAGAACGTGGAACTGGGCCTGGAAGCAGCCCGTATCCCCCGCGCCGAGCGCGAGGAAAGGGCGGCCGAGGTGATCGAACTGATCGGCCTCGGCGGTTACGAGGGCGCCTATCCCAAGGAGCTGTCGGGCGGCATGCGCCAGCGGGTGGGCTTCGCCCGCGCCCTGGTGATGCGTCCCGACATCTTGTTGCTGGACGAGCCGTTCTCGGCGCTGGACGTGCTGACCTCCGAGACGCTGCGCGAGGACCTGATCGACCTGTGGGAGGAAAGCAAGATTCCCACCAAGGGCATTCTGCTGGTCTCCCACAATATCGAGGAAGCGGTCTCCATCGCCGACCGGGTGCTGGTGTTCTCCTCCGATCCCGGGCGGGTGCGGGCGGAAATCCGGGTGGGGCTGGCCCGGCCGCGTGACGTGGAATCCCCCGCCTTCCGCCAGATCGTCGACGAGGTCTACACCCTGATGACCGCCAATGTGCGGGGCGGCGCCGGTGGCGCGGCTGATCAGCTGACCCTGGGCTACCGCCTGCCCGACACCACGCCGGGCAAGATGGCGGGCCTGCTGGAGACCATCGCCGAGCCGCCGTTCTCGGGCCGCGCCGACCTGCCGCAATTGGCCGAGGAGACCGAGCTGGAGGACGATGCCCTGTTCCACCTGTTCGAAGGCTTGCGGGTGCTGGGGCTGGCCCGCATCGCGGCGGGCGACATCTTCCTGACCCATGCGGGCCGCGCCTTCGTCGAGGCCGAGGATGCCGGGCGCAAGGAGATGTTCGCCGAGGCGCTGCTGCGCGGCATTCCGCTGGCCGCCCATATCAAGCGGGTGCTGGACGAGCGCAAGGACCACCGCGCGCCGGAAGACCGCTTCCTCCAGGAGCTGCAGGACTACCTCACCGACCACGAGGCCGAGCGGGTGCTGGAAACCGCCATCACCTGGGGCCGCTACGCCGAAATCTACGACTACGACTACAATTCGGGCGTGCTGATGCTGCCCGAGGAGGTGGTGGAGGAGTTGGAGGCGGAGGATCAGGCCGAGGCGGAGTAGGGGGCCCCCCTCCCGACCTCCCCCCACCCTTGGCGGGGGGAGGAGTGTCCGCGATCTCGCCTCACAGCCGCTTCAGCACATCCTCGGCGAGGACGGACAGGGTATCGTCGCGGGCGCCCATCACCACGATGCGGTCGCCGGGGCGCGCCAGCTCCAGCAGCCGCTCGGCGCAGGCGGCGCGATCGGCGATGGCCTCTGCCGCGCGGCCCCTGGCCCGGATGCCCTCGGCGATTTGGGCGCTGCCGACGCTGCGGTCCACCGTGCCGCCGAAATAGACCGGATCGGGCAGGATCAGCACGTCATCGGCGGCCATGCGCTCGGCGAAGGTGGCGATGAACTGCTCCTTCATCAGCTTCAGCGGCCCGAAGCCGTGGGGCTGGAACATCACCAGTAACCGGCCGGGGAAGTCGTGCAGTGTGTCGAGCGTGGCGGTGATCTTGTCCGGGTTGTGGGCGAAATCGTCGATGACGGTGACGCCCTGGGCGGTGCCCACCACCTCCAGGCGGCGACGGATGCCGGTGAAGCCCTCCAGCGCCCGGGCGGCCTCGGCCAGGGGAATGCCGAGCGCGCGGGCGCAGCCCAGGGCGGCCAGGGCGTTGGAGACATTGTGGCGACCCGGGACCTTGAGCCGCAGGGCCACCCGCTCGGCCCCTTCCAAAACGGTGAAGGCGATGCCGTCGGGGGCGGGGGTGATGTCCTCGGCCCGCAGGCGGGCATCGGGCGCGGCGATGGCGTAGCCTATCAGCCGCTCGGGCGGCAGATGGGCGGCCAGGGCGGCGGATTCGGCATTGTCCAAATTGACCACCGCCACCCGTGAGCGCGCCAGGAAGCCGCCGAACAGGTCGCGCAACTCGTCCATGCTCTTGTGGTCGAGGGCGACATTGTTCAGCACCGCCACTTCGGGGGTGTAGCGGGCGATGGAGCCGTCGCTTTCGTCCACCTCGGCCACGAACAGGCCACCGCTTCCCACCAGGGCGCTGGCGAAGGGGCTATCCTGGGTGACGAAATTCTTCATCACCGCGCCGTTCATGACGGTGGGATCGCGCCCCAGGGCGTGCAGCATCCAGCCGATCATGCCGGTGGTGGTGGACTTGCCGCTGGTTCCCGCCACCCCGATGCCGTGGCCCGAGGCGTTGAACAGCGAGGACAGCAGTTCGGCCCGACCCATCAGCCTGGCGCCCACGGCGCGGGCGGCGACCACGTCGGGAACGGTTTCCTCCACCGCCGCCGAGGTCACCAGGATCTGGGCGGGCGAGGTGACGCCGCTGCCGTCCTGGGGAAACAGGGCGATGCCGCGTGAGCGCAGGAAGTCGAATTTGGGCGCGGTGCGGCCCTGGTCCAGCGAGCGGTCGGACCCGGCCACCGTGGCGCCGGTGGCCTTGACGATGAGGGCCAGGGGCAGCATGCCGCTGCCGCCAATGCCACAGAAGAAATAGGGGCTGTCAGCGTCCATGGCCGGAAGCTACAATCGGCGACTTTCCCTGGCAAGGAATTCGGCGGCCATGACCCAGACCTTCCGGATCGGCGTGGTGGCGCCCGCTTCTCCTTTGGACCCTTCGGTGATCGACCGCACCCAGGGGCTGGTGCGCGAACTCTATCCCGGCGGCGGCGTCGAGGTGGTGTTCCATCCCCAGTGCCTGGAGGTGTTCGGCCATTTCGCGGGCGACGACGACCGCCGGGCCGGGGCCTTCCTGGACTACGCCAATGACGATGGCTTCGACGCCGTCTGGTTCGGCCGGGGCGGCTATGGCTCGTGCCGCATGGTCGACGCGGTGCTGGCGGGCCTGACCTCGGCCGCCTGGGGCAAGGCCTATCTCGGCTACAGCGACATGGGCACCCTGCTCGCCGCCCTGTACGGCCGGGGCTTTTCCCGCGTCGCCCATGGCCCCATGGCCTCGGACCTCAACCGCCGGGGCGGCGCCGCGGCGGTGGCCCGCGCCCTGTCCTTCCTGGTGGAAGGGGCGGAGAGCTCGCTGGAGCCCTCGGTGTCGGCCGATGGCCCGCCGACGGCGGCCTTCAACATCACCATCCTGGCCCATCTGATGGGCTCCCCCCTGCTACCCGACCTCACCGGCCATGTGCTGATGCTGGAGGAGGTGGGGGAATACCTGTACCGCATGGACCGCGACCTGTGCCAGATCACCGGCAACGCCGCCCTGGCCGGGGTGGCGGGGATTCGGTTGGGCCGCTGTTCCGACATTCCCGACAACCAGCCCGATTTCGGCCAGTCGGAGGAAGAGGTGATGGCCCATTGGTGCCGCCGCTCGGGCATTCCCTATCTCGGCCGCGCCGATATCGGCCATGACGTCGCCAACAAGGTGGTGCCGTTCGGACGCTGGCCCGCTCGGCCATGAAAAAACCCCGCCGGATCGCTCCGGCGGGGCATCGTTCGCGAACCGGTCGCAGGCTCGGCGGATCAGCCGTGCAGCGAGTGGTAGCGGGCCATCAGCACGTCCTTGCTTTCCACATCGCCCTGGACGATGCAGTCGGCCGGACAGACCATCTGGCACTGGGGGCTGTCCTCGGCGCCGACGCACTCGGTGCAGGCACCGGCATTGATCACATAGATCACGTCGCCGGCGGAAATGGCGTTGTTCGGGCACACGGAGACGCAGGCGTCACAGCTGGTGCAATCGTCGTTAATCTTCAGGGACATGGGATAATCCTCTCTCGTCGCAACCCCATTATGGCCGACCTCCGGCCCCCGCGTTGATCACGGGTGGCCGGAGGATCGGGCGCATATTACGCCGCTTGACCCAGGCGGGCCAGCTTTTCATGCCGGAAGGCGCCCCAGATGGCGGCGCCGATGGCACCGGCATAGATGGAGTCCGGATGGCTGGTAGCCACCAGATTGACCTTCTCCTGCTCGGCCGCCTCGTTGAGCGCCGCCACCAGGCCAGTGTCGAGCGCCAGGCCGCCGGTGACCTGGACCACGCCTTCCACCGCGCCGATGGACTTCAGCAGCTTGGCGAGACGCACCGCCATGGAGACATGGATGCCCTTCAAGATGTTCGACGCCGAGATGCCGCGCGACACCATGTTGATGACGTCGGTTTCGGCCAGCACGGCGCAGATGGACGACACCTTCTCGGGGTCGTCGGCCTTCTGCGACAGCGAGCCGATCTCGTCCTGGGCGATGCCGAGATAGCGGGCGATGTTTTCCAGGAACTGGCCCGAGCCCGAGGCGCACTGGCTGGTCATCTTGTAGGAGACCACCTTGCCCGAGCCGTCGATCTTGATGGCGCGGCCGTTCAAGGCCCCGATATCGAGCACCGAGCGGGCTTCCGGATTGAGGAAAAGGGCGCCGCGGCCGTGGGTGGTCATGGAGTAGAAGTGGCCGGTGGCGAAGGAAAGGTTCTCGGCGTCGCCGGTCGACGCCACATAGGCCACGTCTTCCTTCTTCACCCCCGCCGCCTTGAGCATGTGCTCATAGGCCTCGGTGGTGAGCTGGAAGGGGTCGCGGTTGCGGATGCGCGACGTTTCCTTGCCCAGCCATTCCTGCTTGTCGCCGTCGATGCGGAACAGCACGGTCTTGATGCAGCCCGAGCCGATATCGACGCCGGCGGTGATGAGTCCTGACATTGGATGGTTCCTCCCTTCCAGACTAGTTTACCACGGCGCGGACGGCGAAGGTGGCCCCGCCCAAAGCGCCGGTGTAGATGGAGTCCGGGTTGATGTTGATCTGCACGTCGCCGTAGTTTTCCTTGATCAGCTTGCGCAGCTCGCGCACCGCCGCCTCGTTCTTGGCGACGCCACCGGTGAAGGTGAACTGATCCTTGACGCCGCCCGCGCGGGACAGGATCGACATGGCGCGCAGGATGATGGCGCGGTGCAGACCGGCCAGGATGTCTTCGCGCTTCTCGCCCAGGGCCAGACGGTCACGCAGTTCCGCTCCCGCGAACACGGTGCAGGTGGAGTTGATGCGCACCTGCTTGGTCGAGTTCATGGCCAGCGGACCCAGTTCGTGCAGGCCCATGTTCATCTCGTCGGCGATATAGCCCAGATAGCGGCCGCAACCGGCGGCGCAGCGATCGTTCATCTGGAAGTTCTCGACGATGCCCTGGCCGTCCACCTGGATGCCCTTGGTGTCCTGGCCGCCGATGTCCAGCACCGTGCGGGTGTCCGGATACATCATATGGGCGCCCAGGCCGTGGCACAGGATCTCCGAGCGGATATGCTCCTTGGGGAAGGGCAGGCGGACGCGGCCATAGCCGGTGCCGACCACATAGGTCTCCTCCAGCGGAATGGACAGCGCTTCCTGCACCGGCCGCAGGATGGATGAACCGGTCATGGTGCCCTTTTCCAGGGCGCGCACGAACTTGCCTTCCATGTCGCCCGCCGGGGGACGGTTCTCCACCTCGATGATGGACTTGTCATAGACGTTGAGGATCAGGTCGAAGCCCAGGCCCGCTTCCTTGCACACCGCCTCGCCGTGGCTCATGAACTCGGTGCCCGCCAGATCGCGAAAGAAGTCGGACTTGCGCTTGACGCCCGGCGCGTACTGCTTGGCCGAGCTTTCCCGCAGCCGGGAGAAGGTGCCTTCCAGCGCCTCAATCACCGCCTTCTCGCGGCCCGCGAAGCGCGGCCCCTTGATATTGGTGATGCAGGTGCGCTCCAGGTCGTCCAACTGCTCCAGGAACTGCACGTGGCGGAAGTTGCGCTCCAGATCCGCCAGGATGTCGTCGACCTTGCCCGCCACCTCCGGCACGCCCGACAGGGCGCGGCGGAACAAGGTGAGACGGGTGTCGATCAGCGCTTCCTGCTTGGAAACGGCCGCGGCGGTGTCGTAGTTGGAGCGGGAATTGGTGATGCCGCGCCCCATGACCTGCAGGTTCTCGTCCATGACCACCGCCTTGGTGGTGGTGGAACCCAGATCGATGCCGATGAAACAACGCATATCGTGTGCCTCCCTTACGCCGCGCTCTTGGCGGAACCGCCGCCGCGACGCTTCTGCTCGATCATCTGGAAATAGCTTTCCAGGCGGTTTTTGACGTTGGCCGCCGAGAAGTAGCGCGGATCGACCAGATCGGTTTCGATGAAGGCGCCCGGCTTGCCGGTGCGGCGCTCCACTTCCTTCATGATCATCAGCTGACCGGCCGAGAAGCTGTTGCAGCTCTTGATGGAGTTGATCAGCAGGCCGTCGGCCTCGTACTCGTTGACATAGTCGGCCAGCAGGTCGACGCGGGTCGGCAGGTTGCGGTTGGTGTAGCAACCCAGGCAGTAGTCGGCCAGGGACTCCAGCGGGTTGGCGGGGTCGTGGCGGAAGCCCTTGTCATAGAGGCCGCCGACCTTGGTGTAGGAGGAGGCGACGACGATGGCGCCCTCATCATAGAACATCTTCCAGAATTCGCGGAAGTTGGTCCAGTTGGGCGGGCCTTCGACGACCAGGCGATACTTCTGGTCGTTGAAATAGGTGCCCTCGGGGGTCAGCGGGCCCTGGTGGTTGTCGATGCGCGACTGCACTTCCTTGCGCAGCATCTCGTAATAGGTCACCGCGTCCTCGGTGCCGCGGAAGGCGGTGAAGATCGGGCCGATATAGTAGACGCCGCCGAAATAGGCATCGATGGGCGAGGGCTTCTTCTTGCCCTGCTCCAGGCACCACACCAGGTTGTCCTCGGCCTTGGCCGAGGCGGCCAGGTACTGGCGCAGGCGGTCGATGTCGAACTTGACGCCCGAGACCTGCTCCAGGCCGGGGATCACCACTTCCTTCAGCTGCTTGACGATGTAGTCGCGCATGTTCTGGGTGGAATGGCCGTCGCCCTCGTAGGGGACGTGCAGCATCAGGGTCGGGCACTTGTACTCTTCACGCAGCAGCTCGAACCACTTCATGAAGGTGTAGCAGCCGGTATAGCTGAGCATCAGCACGTCCGGATTGGGATAGGGCTTGCCATTGGGGGCGATGTTGCCCTTGGACATCTGGCCGATATCGGCCTTCACATAGGTGCAGACGTCTTCCGAATGGCCCGACTTCTCGGCTTCCATGATGTAGCCGCCCGAGGCCTTGCGCATGCCGGCCTGGATGGCGTTGATCTCGGGCAGGTTGTTGACGATGTCGAAGCACATCAGCAACTCGTTCAGATTGCCCGGAACGAAGGTGGAGGAGACTTTGCGGCCGGTTTCATGCTTGGACGTGATCGCCTCGTAGTTACGGGCAATCATCGCCTTTTGCATGTCCATGGACGGCTCTTTGACGGCTTCAGGCTTGCTCATGATCTCAGCTCCACAGCTTGATGGAATCGGCGAAGGTGCCAGCCTGCTCGCGGATCGGCTGCATCTGGCCAGAGTTCTCGGCGTATTTGAACGCGATATAGGGAATGCCCTCGGCGGACAGCTTGCCGCAGATCATGGGACGGTCCAGCAGGGCCGGATCGCAGAACGACGGCGTGGCGTAGATGACGCCCTCGGCGCCGCAGGCCTTGACCTGGGCCACGTGGTACTCGCCCTTGACCTTGCCGTCGGGGACGTATTTGCACGAGGTCTCCACCGAATTCTCGATATAGGTATTGGACAGCGCCGCCAGGGGATCGCCGTCGGTGGGGACGTCGACCATCAGGAAGCGGTTGTTCAGGGCATAGTCGTCCTCGACCACGTAGCAGCCCGCCATCTCGATGGACTTGATTAGGTTCAGCGGCGGCTGCTCGCAGAACGAGCCGTAGATGGCGATGCGGACGTTGTCGCGCTTGGGCCGGTCCTCGGCCTTGGCGGCGGCGAGGTAGTCCAGGAGCATCTGGTTGTGCTCGGCCACATCCATCATCAGGCCTGCGCGCATCAGCAGATAGACCTCGGAGGTCGGGGCCTTCCAGGGCTCCTTGGCGCGGAAGGCGTAGACCTCGCGCACCAGGCGGCGGTTCTCGTTATAGAGCCGGATCGAGGCCTTGATGTCCTCGTCGGTGATCTTGCGACCGGTGAGGTTCTCCAGGCCCTCCTTCAGCTCCTTCAGCTCCTGCTCGTAGTAGGTGCCGCCGATGCTGGGGATGTAGTTCTGGGGTGTGTCGAAGAACTTCGACCACACATTGGGGAAGGTCAGCTTCCACATGCCCGACAGATTGCGGATCACGTCGCAGACGAAGGGGAAGATCATGCCGTCGACGAAGTCGAGGCGGCCGGTGACGCCCAGTTCGATGGTCGAGCGCGGAATACGGCAGATATAGCTCTGATAGTAGGCGTCGCCGTGGATGACTTCCATCTGGTCGCCGCCGCCGAAAATGCCCAGCGGCAGGCAGCCCGCCGCGTGGATCATCTCGAGCGGCGAGTAGACCGGCAGGAAGCCGATGACCTTGCGGCCGGGCTTGGCAGCCTTCCACTTGCGGGCATAATTGAACTGCAGGTCCTCGAACATCTCCTGGCAGACGGCCACGATGTCGGCGACGGTCTTATTCTTTCCAGACATCTCTATCGGTCCTCCCAAAGTGCCGCTCTCTTTTCGACGAAAGCGTTAAGTCCCTCGACAGCGTCGTGGGTGGCCATCAGGCCGTTGAGATACAGGTCTTCCACGGCGGCGATCTTGGCCTTGACCCGCTCGTTGAAGCCGAGACGGGCGGCCTTGACCGCGAAGCGGAGCGACGAGGCGGAATGCTTGGCGGCGCCGGCGTCGAACCAGGCCAGGGCGGCGGCTTCCGGCTCGTCGGCCACCGCGTTGGCGAGGCCAAGGCGGACGGCTTCCTCGCCGGTGACGGATCGGCCGGAATACAGCAGATCCTCGGCCACCACCTGGGGCACCCGTTCGGTCAGCAGGCACGAGGCCGCCGGGGCGAACACGCCGAGCACGATCTCGGGCTGGCCCAGCTTGGCGTCGGGGGTGACGAACATCATGTGTCCGGCCATGGCCACTTCCAGGCCGCCGCCGAGGCACTGGCCCCGCACGGAGACCAGGATCGGCACCGGATACTCCACCATGGCGATGACCAGGGCATGCAGCCCCTTCAGCATGGCGGCGCACTGGTCGGGCATGTGCTCGGCCACCGAGGCGCCGAAGCTGAAATGCGGCCCCTCGTGGTCGATCAGCACCGCCTTGACGTGGGGATCGCTGCTGCCCTCGGCCAGGGCCTTGGACAGCGCCGCGATCATCTCGGCATCGACGATATTGGCCTTGGGACGCGAGAGGCGCAGCCGAAGCAGCTTGCCGTCGCGGTCCCGCCAAACCTTGAGAGCGGAATCGGCCATGGATCAGTGCCCCGCCTTGGGGATCAGCGACTCGATCAGCTCGGCCGTCCAGGGCGCGCCCTTGGCCAGGGCCTGACGCAGGGCCACGAAGTCGATCTCGCGCTCGTCCTTCGGCCCCTCGTTGAAGGCGCGGAAGCCGGTGCGGGCCTCGGTCATCATGTTGAGGCCGAGCCAGTCGCGGCTGTTTTCCTTGTTGGCGTTCCAGGCGTTCAGCTTGGGCTTGCGCAATTCCTGGATGGTCTTGGTGAAGCAGTCGGGGAAGGTGTGCAGGATCTTGGCGCAGATTTCCTCGACCTTGGCGTCCAGCAGCGACAGGTCGATGGTGCCGCGCTTGAGCAGCTCCTTGCCCGCAGCCAGCTCGGCGCCGGTCTTGGACTCGCCGTGGATGATGCGGCCGAACTCGTCCAGATAGCGGTCGGTGATGACCAGCGGATTGGGGACGAACTTGCCGTCCACCTTCAGCGCCGGGACGATGTCCATGATGATGCCGGTGCGGTAGGCCTTGTGGGCCGACCAGGGCTCGCACAGGGAGCCGGACACCATGGCCTGCTCACAGCCGATCATGACGGGGAGGAAGTCGGTGGCGCCGCCGATGGGGGCCGAACCGTGCTTCGGCCCGGCCTGGCCGAACTTGGCCAGGTCCTGGGCCACCGAGAAGTCGGCGGCCATGCCGATTTCCTGGCCGCCGCCGATGCGCATGCCGTTGACGCGGCAGATCACCGGCTTGTCGCAGCCCAGGATCGCCGACACCATGTCGTTGAACAGGCGCATGTACTGCCGGTATTCCTGGGGATTACCGGCATAGTACTCGGCGTATTCCTTGGTGTTGCCGCCGGTGCAGAACGCCTTGTCGCCCGCGCCGGTGAACACCACCGAGGACACGTCGCGGGCGTTGGAGGCGTCGCGGAACGCCATGATCACGCCCTTCACCATGTCGGTGGTGTAGGAATTGTACTGCTTCTGGTTGTCCAGCGTGATCCAGGCATTGTAGAGGCCCTCGGCCACGCTGCCATCGGCACGCTTGGCGGGGCGCTTCTCGTAGATCACGCCGGGCACGACTTCGGTCCTGACCAGATTGTGGTCGTTGAGGTGCTTGGGTGCCGTCCGATCGACGATGGCGGCGGTTTCGTTCTTCATGACGTCGGTTCTCCCACTCTCCGATTGATCTTTTAGGAACCCGGGCGCAGCACGGCGCGGCGGGTCAGCTTGTGGTCGTGCACGGCGGCGAAGGTCTCGTTGATGGAGTCCAGCGGGCGGCATTCGACGAAGTTCTTGACGTCGACCTTGCCCGACAGCACCAGATCCAGGGCGCCGGGATACAGGGCCGGGTCGCAGCCCCAGTTGCCCAGCGCGCGGGCGTGGAAGGCCATCAGGTTGGACAGGCGGAACTCGGCCTTGTTCATGGTGTAGCCCACCACGCAGATGGTGCAGCCATGCACCATCAGATCGAAGGCGGTCTGCTGGCCGGGCACCGAGCCCGAGCATTCCATGATCACCCATTCGGTGGCGCGCAGGCCCTTGGACTTGGCGAAGCCGCCGATTTCCTTCTTGAGGTCGCGGGTGGAGGCGAAATCCTTGGGATTGAGGCCGAGTGTGGCGCCCGAGGCCTTGACCGCTTTCAGCTTGGCCGGGTCGATGTCCAGCGCCACCACGGTGGCACCCATGGCCGAGGCCACCTGCACCGAATAGCCGCCGACGCCGCCACAGCCAATGACGATCACCAGATCGCCCTCGCCGATGCCCGCCTGCACGGCGGCCTGATAGGGGGTGGTCAGCGCGTCGGCCACCACCGAGACCTCGGCCAGGTCCAGGCCCGCCGCCTTCAGCTTGGCCTCGTCCACCAGGCACAGACCCTTGGACGGCACCTTGACATGGGTGGCGAAGCCGCCCTGGAGGTCGTTGCCCGGCATTTTCTGGTTGCGGCAGATGGTGCCCTTGCCGCGCTTGCACAGGTCGCATTCGCCGCAGGGGATGACGGCGGGAATGATCACCGCCTTGCCGATCCAGGACTCCGCGCCCGCTCCGGCGGCGGCGACCCGGCCGCTGATCTCGTGGCCCAACGCCAGGGGAAGGGCATGATTGGTCCGCACACCATTATAGTAATAGTCCATATCGGTGTGGCAGACGCCGCATCCGGCAATGGCCACCAGCACTTCGCCCGGTTCCAGGCCGCCGATATCCATCGGCTCCTTCACCATGGGCTGGCCAACTCCGGTCATCATCCAGCGATACGGCTCGGTGCTCATGCGTTTCCCTCTCCAGTGTGAAGGCCTCCGTCGGTACCGCCTTGGTCGGCGGATCGCGGGAGCCGTATTATTGGGTAAATGCGTACCACAATACCGATTTAGTCGTCAAGCTGCCTTGTGGGCTTGTAGTCCGACCCAAAGGGGTGGTATGCACCTAGTCCGAACACGTTCGGTAAAATCGGTCCGCCAATTACGATTTGCCCGAGTGTTGCGTGGGGGTTTCGATCCGACGGCGATGTCGGAGCGAAGGCGCCACGTCCAGGCAAACCATGAACCGTGGCCAGGCTTCCCATGACGACCGGTCGGGGGCCTTTCGGGGGAAAGAGAATTATGACGACGAGTTCCGGATCTGGATCTGTCTCGATTGCGATGTGCGGCAGTGGCGGCGCGGGCGTGATGACCGCCGCCAATATGTTTCTCGACGCGGCCGCCGAGGCGGGTTTTTACGCTCTGTTTGGACGTTCCTCCGGCCCGCAGATTCGCGGCGGCGAGGCGGCGGCGCTGGTTCGCCTGGGTGCGGACCCCATCACCTCGGTGGATGATACCTTCGACATCATGCTGGCCATCGACTGGCAGGGCGTTCAGCGCTTCGCCGCCGAACTGCCGCTGTCCAAGTCTTCCATTGTGATCTGTGATCCGGCCGCGGGCGAAGTCCCCGAGGTCTATGTCAAGACCGGCGCCCGTATCGTTCACCTGCCCATGAAGGACCTGGCCAAGACCATTCCGGGCGGCCGTCCCAACATGATCGCGCTGGGCGCGGTCGCGGCGCTGATCGGTTTCCCCGTGGCTCCGCTGACCGAGGTGCTGGGCAAGTCGCTGAAGAAGAAGCGCGCCGATGCCTTCGAGGCGTCCGTGGCGGGTGTGAAGGCTGGTGCCGAGGCTGCCGCCACCCTGGGCGAGAGCAAGAAGCTCGCCGCCCCCAAGGCCAAGGACGTCAAGCGTTGGACCATCACCGGCAATTACGGTACCGGCCTGGGCGCCATTCGCGGCGGCGTGCGCTTCTGCGCCGCCTACCCGATCACGCCCGCCACGGAAGTGCTGGAATATCTGAGCTCCGCCCTGCCCAAGGTCGGCGGCGTGTTCGTGCAGGCCGAGGATGAGCTGGCCTCGGTCAATATGTGCATCGGCGCCTCCTATGGCGGCGAGGCTTCCATCACTTCGACCGCCGGTCCCGGCCTGTCGCTGATGATCGAAGGTCTGGGTCTGTCCATGGCCTCGGAAACCCCGGTTGTGGTGGTCGATGTCCAGCGTGTCGGTCCCTCCACCGGCATCGCCACCAAGTGCGAGCAGTCGGACCTCAACATCGCGGTCTATGGCCTGCACGGCGACGCCCCCCATCTGGTGGTCGCGCCCAACTCCATCGGCGACTGCATCTTCACCACCCAGTGGGGCGTCTATCTGGCCGAAGCCCTGCAGAGCCCCTGCATCGTGCTGTCGGATCAGGCCCTGGGCCAGAGCCGCGGCATCATCGATGCCCCCGCCGACGTGGCCTTCGTGGGCAAGCGCCTCCAGGCGGTGGCTCCGGCCGAGGGCGAGGTGTTCAAGCGCTACGCCAACACCGCCTCGGGCATTTCTCCCATGCCGGTTCCCGGCCAGGAAGGCTGCCAGTACACCGCCGACGGCCTGGAGCACACCGAGACCGGCACGCCGACCTCGCAGGCCTCCGATCACGACATGCAATTGGACAAGCGCCAGCGCAAGCTGACCAGTTTCGACTATGGCAGTCACTGGGCCACCATCGAGGGCGAGGGCGACATCGCCGTCATCACCTGGGGCTCGTGCACCGGTGCCGCCCGCGAGGCGGTGGAGCGTGCCCGCGCCGATGGCGTCAATGCCAAGCTGATCTCGCTGCGTCTGATTTCCCCGACCCGTCCCGAGCATCTGGACGCGGCGTTGAAGGGCGTCAAGAAGATCCTGGTGGTCGAGCAGAGCCATCTCGGCCAGTTCACCCGTTACCTGCGTGGCGAATACGATCTGCCGGTCAAGCCCGAGCAGCTCTCGCGTCCCGGTCCGCTGCCCATGCGTCCCGGCGAAATCCACGCCCGCCTTCTGTCGATGGGGAAGTAAGCCATGAACGCAGTTACCTATGCCGCCAAGGATTTCAAGTCGGATGTGAAGCCGGTCTGGTGCCCGGGCTGCGGCGACTATGCCGTGCTGTCCTCCATCACCAAGGCCTTCGCCGATCTGGGGCTGAAGCCGCACGAGACCTCGGTGGTTTCGGGCATCGGCTGCTCGTCGCGCATCCCGGCCTATACCAACACCTACGGCTTCCACTCCATCCATGGCCGCGCCCTGGCCGTGGGCCAGGGGCTGAAGCTGGCCCGTCCCGACCTCACCGTTCTGGTGGCGGGCGGCGATGGCGACGGTTTCTCCATCGGCGGCAATCACTTCCTGCATGCCTGCCGCCGCAATGTGGACCTGACCTATATCGTCATGGACAACCGGGTCTACGGCATGACCAAGGGCCAGCCCTCTCCGACCACCGAGTCGGATTGGGATGCCTCGGCCATGGCGCCGCCCGGCGGCACCGGCATGACCCCGTTCCATCCGTTGGCCATCGCGCTGGCGGCCGGGGCGAACTTCATCGCGCGCGGCTTCTCGGGTGATCCGAACGGCACCGCCGAGATCATCGCCGAGGCCATTCGTCATCCCGGCTTCTCGTTCGTGGCCATCATGAGCCCCTGCATCACGTTCCGTGAAGAGCAGCGCGAGTGGAAGGAAACCATGCGCAAGGTCGGCATGGAGCCCACCACCGATTCGGCCCAGGCGGCGCGTCGCCTGATGACCGATGACGGCTATAATTGCGGCGTGCTGTATCGCGGCAATCGGGTCTCCTACGGCAAGGATAAGATCGCCTCCGCCGCGGTTTCCGATCTGGACGCGGAGTTCACTCTTTGAGTGGATCGCCTGATTTCAAGGCGATAACGTCCACCGCCGAGCTTTTCGCCATCGTTCGACTGATGGAGGAAAGCTCGGCGGAGCGCTACCGCGAACTGGCCGAGGCTTTCGAGATTTCGTGCAACAATCTCGAAACCGCCGAGGCCTTTCGCGCCCTGGCCGAGGGCGAGGACCGGCATGCCGCCGAGTTCCCCGCCCCGGTCGGGCCTCTGGGCGCCTTGAAGCCCTGGGGCGAGGAAGACCCCGAAATCGCCGATCCCGGCGCGGTGCATTACCTGATGTATCCGTGGCATGCCTATGACCTGGCATTGCGGCACGAGCAGGAAACCCTGGCCATCTTCACCGCCCTGGCGGACGCCACCACGATCCCCGAGGTCAAGGCCGAGGCCTTGCGGCTGGTGGAGCGGGAAAAGGGGCATATGGACCGGATGCGGGAACTGCGCGACATTCAACCGATTCCCCCCGATGATTGGGACGAGGACGACGACCCGCCCAATTGGGAAGCGTCGGACTAGTTCTTTGTCCCTCAATCGCCGGGCGGCGGACCTCTGTCCGCCTTGGCTTTCGCGCCATGAGGCGCGCCGGGCCTTGCCCGCAACTCCGAACGAATGATGTCATTCGTTCGTCGGTATGGAGGGGTCTTTGGCCATGCATCAATCCATCCTGCCCGAAGGCTGGGAACCGCCCATCGGCTATGCCAACGGCATCCTGGCCGCCAAGGGCCGGGTCCTGGCCCTGGCCGGGCAGGTGGGTTGGACCGCCCAGCAGGTGTTCGAGAGCGAGGACCTGATCCCGCAATTCGAACAGGCGCTGAGGAACATCCTCGCCATCCTGGCCGAGGCCGGGGGCAAGCCGGAACACATCATCCGCATCACCGCCTTTTGCATCGACAAGCCCCAATACCTCGCCTCGCGGCGGGAACTGGGTCGCATCTGGCGCGAACTGATGGGCAAGCACTACCCCGCCATGAGCATGATCTTCGTGGCCGATCTGCTGGACCACCCCGCCAAGATCGAGCTGGAAGCCACCGCCGTCATCCCCGATTAGGGTCTGGCGCCTGTCGGAGCGCGGGCGCCCCGCCCGCACGCCCTTATCCATAACGAAATCATATGCCTGTCATAGAAAATATAGTTTTCCAATGATGGCTGGGATGCTTCATGGTGGCGTCACATAACAAACCAACCAGGAGCGTCCGTCGTGCAGCAGATCAAATGGGATGACCCCTTCCTCATCGAGAACCAGCTTTCCGAAGACGAGAAGATGGTTCGCGACGCCGCCCATGCCTACTGCCAGGAAAAGCTTCAGACCCGTGTGCTGAAGGCCTTCCGCGACGAAAGCTTCGACCGCGAGATCATGAATGAGATGGGCGAGATGGGCCTGCTCGGCCCGACCATCCCCGAGGAATACGGCGGGCCGGGCGTCAACCATGTCGCCTATGGCCTGATCTCGCGCGAGGTCGAGCGAGTGGATTCGGGCTATCGCTCGGCCATGAGCGTGCAGTCGTCGCTGGTGATGCATCCCATCTACAGCTACGGCACCGAGGCGCAGAAGAAGAAGTTCCTGCCCAAGCTGGCCACCGGCGAGATCATCGGCTGCTTCGGCCTGACCGAGCCCGATGCCGGCTCCGATCCCGGCTCCATGCGCACCCGGGCCAAGAAGGTGGACGGCGGCTATCTGCTGACCGGCACCAAGATGTGGATCACCAACAGCCCCATTTCCGATATCGCCGTGGTCTGGGCCAAGTCCGACGCCCATGACGGCAAGATCAAGGGCTTCATCGTCGAGCGCGGCACCAAGGGCTTCTCCACGCCGAAGATCGAGGGCAAGCTGTCCTTGCGCGCCTCCATCACCGGCGAGATCGTCCTCGACGAGGCCTTCGTCCCCGACGAGAACCTGCTGCCCGAGGCTTCGGGCCTCGGCGGTCCGTTCGGCTGCCTCAACAAGGCCCGCTACGGCATCGCCTGGGGCGTCATCGGCGCCGCCGAGTTCTGCTGGCACGCCTCGCGCCAGTATATGCTGGACCGCAAGCAGTTCGGCCGCCCCCTGGCCGCCAACCAGATTCCGCAGCTGAAGCTGGCCAACATGATGACCGAGATCACCCTGGGCCTGCAGGCCTGCATCCGGGTCGGCCGCATGATGGATGACGGCACCTGGGCGCCGGAAGCGGTGTCGCTGATCAAGCGCAACAACTGCGGCAAGGCCCTGGACATCGCCCGCATGGCGCGCGACATGCACGGCGGCAACGGCATCTCGGAAGAGTTCCACGTCATCCGCCATATGGTGAACCTGGAGACGGTGAACACCTATGAAGGCGCCCATGACGTCCATGCCCTGATCCTGGGCCGCGCCATGACCGGTATCCAGGCGTTTTCCTAAGGCAATACCAACAAGAGGCGGGCCGCTGCGGCGGTCCGCCCATGGGAAGGACATGCGGCGATGAAAGTCCTGGTCGCGGTAAAGCGGGTCGTTGACTACAACGTCAAGATCCGGGTGAAGTCGGACAACACGGGCG
>NZ_LWQT01000057.1 GCF_001650715.1 Paramagnetospirillum marisnigri
TCATATCCGCCCCCTGTTCCGTCATACGGATAGGGAATCACGAAACCCGAGCCGACGCCAGTTTCCGGAGGTGCCCACCTCGCGGCCCAGGGTGCGGGCCAGGGTGAAGACAGTGCGCCAGTCGGGATCGCCGCCCCGATCGGGATCGGCTTCCGCAGGGGGAATTGCCCGCCTCACCCGGCCATCGGCATCGCGCACCAGAATGCGCTCGACCTCAGGGCTGTTGGACATCACGGCGCGGCCCTGAACCACGAAACTCACCGACGCATCCCCCTCGCGCCCCGCCAGATCGGCCAACTGGGCCAGCCGCTCCATCACCGCGTCCAGATTGAAGTGAAGATTCTGCTCGACCCAAAGAATATCCTGGATCAAGGCCCTGTTTTCGTCCTCGACTTCATTGCGGTGCAGCAACCACAACAGCACGCCCAGCAGCATCACCACCAGGACCATGGCGATCACTGGCATGATTTGGATGGCATCCCTGCCCCGGAATACCTGGAAATTGGTCATATGCCCCCGACCGTGCCCGTTGCCGATTGTGGATTACCGCAATGGTCTCCACTTGAGTAAGATATATATAGTTTCCCAAAACAAACGTGATTGAAACAACCGGGAGGACCAAGACATGAAAATCGGTACGTTCCTGACCAGCCTGACCGCGGCGCTGATGCTGACCGGCGCCGCCATGGCGCAGCAGGCCCAGCCCATTGTCATCAAGTTCAGCCATGTTGTCGCCCCCGACACCCCCAAGGGTAAGGCGGCCGAGCGCTTCAAGATGCTGGCGGAACAAAAGACCCAGGGCCGCGTCAAGGTCGAGGTCTATCCCAACAGCCAGCTCTACAAGGACAAGGAAGAGATGGAGGCCCTGCAACTGGGCGCCGTCCAGATGCTGGCTCCGTCGCTCGCTAAGTTCGGCCCCCTGGGCGTCAAGGAATTCGAGGTCTTCGACCTGCCCTATATCTTCCCGTCCAAGGAAGTGCTGCGCTCGGTCACCGAAGGCTCGGTCGGCCGCGGCCTGCTGAAGAAGCTGGAAGGCAAGGGCATCATCGGCCTGGCCTATTGGGACAATGGCTTCAAGATCATGAGCGCCAACAAGCCGCTCAAGACCACCGACGACTTCAAGGGCGTCAAGATGCGCATCCAGTCGTCCAAGGTGCTGGATGCCCAGATGCGCACCCTGGGCGCTCTGCCGCAGGTGATGGCCTTCTCCGAGGTCTATCAGGCGCTGCAGACCGGCGTGGTCGATGGCACCGAAAACCCGCCGTCCAACATGTACACCCAGAAAATGCACGAAGTGCAGAAGTTCGCCACCGTGTCCAACCACGGCTATCTGGGCTATGCGGTGATCGTGAACAAGAAGTTCTGGGAAGGCCTGCCCACCGATATCCGCGCGGTGCTGGAAGGCGCCATGGCCGAGGCCACCACCTTCGCCAACACCATCGCCGAAACCGAGAACAACGATGCCCTGGCCGCCATGAAGGCCAGCGGCAAGACCGAGTTCTACACCCCCACCGACGCCGAGAAGGCCGCCTGGCGCAAGGCCATGCTGCCGGTCCATCAGGACATGGAAAAGCGCGTCGGCAAGGACCTGATCGACTCGTTCTACAAGGAAGCCGCCAAACTGGGCTTCAAGAACTGACCTTCGGGTGAGCGGAGCCGCCGCAAGGCGGCTCCCAATCAATAACTGTCCAATCGACAGCCGTGGGAGGTCCCATGCTGAAAGCCCTTGATCACCTCGAGGAATGGCTAATCGCCTTCCTCATGGGTGCGGCGACCACCATCATCTTCGTGGCCGTCATGCAACGCTATGCCGCCGGTACCACCCTGCTTTATCCCGTGGTCGGACACTGGGATTTCTCCTGGGCCCAGGAACTGTGCATCATCATGTTCGTGTGGATGGCCAAGTTCGGCGCCGCCTATGGCGTTCGCACCGGCATCCATGTGGGCGTCGACGTATTGATCAACCGCTTGTCGCCCCAGTGGCGCTACAAGTTCATCATTTTCGGGTTGCTGTCCGGCGCCCTGTTCACCGGCGTGGTCTCCACCATGGGCGGCCATTTCGTGTGGGAGAACGGGGCTCACTACGCCTTCGTCAATTTCTTGGGCATGGAAATCGGCGACCTCTACGAAGGCCCCATCACCCCGGACATGGAAATGCCCACCTGGATCGTCTATTCAGCGATTCCGCTGGGATCGGCGCTGATGTGCTTCCGCTTCCTGCAGGTCTGCGTCTCCTTCATCCGTACCGGCGAGCTTCCCCATCACGACCACGGCCATGTGGAAGGCCTCGAGGAGGATACCACCGATCCTCAACGCGCCGCCCAGGACATCAACTGGTTCGAGATGGCCGACAACCTGCATCCCAAGGATCTCGCCAAGGAAGGCGGCGACCCCACCCTGGGCGAGGGCGACGGCATGAAGGCGGGCAGCAGCCGCGTTCCCATGGAAGGCGGCGATGCCTCGGACAAGACCGATGGGGAGAAGCGGCCATGAGCGCAGCCATCATTTTCGGCCTGCTGGCGGCATTGATGCTGACCGGCATGCCCATTTCCATCTCGCTGGGACTCACGGTGCTGACCTTCTTGTTCACCATGACCCAGGTCCCCCTGGAATCGGTGGCGCTGAAGCTGTTCACCGGCATCGAGAAGTTCGAGATCATGGCGATCCCGTTCTTCATCCTGGCGGGCAACTTCCTGACCCATGGCGGCGTGGCGCGGCGCATGATCAACTTCGCCACCGCCATGGTCGGACATTGGCACGGTGGGCTGGGACTGGCGGGCGTCATGGCCTGCGCCCTGTTCGCGGCGGTGTCGGGCTCCAGCCCCGCCACCGTGGTGGCCATCGGCTCCATCATCCTGCCCGCCATGGTCAAGCAGGGCTTCCCCAACCGCTTCGGCGCGGGTGTCATCACCACCTCCGGCGCGCTGGGCATCCTGATCCCGCCGTCGCTGGTGATGGTCATGTACGCGGTGGCCACCAATACCTCGGTGGGCGCCCTGTTCATGGCGGGCGTCATCCCCGGCCTGATGCTGGCCACGGTGCTAGGGCTGGTGACGTGGTATATCGCCCGCAAGAACGACTATCCCCGCCTCAAGCCCGCCAGTTGGGCCGAGCGGCTGCGCACCTTCAAGGATGCCATCTGGGGTCTGGCGCTGATCATCATCGTCATCGGCGGCATCTATACCGGCATCTTCACCCCCACCGAGGCGGCGGCCATGAGCGCGGTCTACGCCTTCTTCATCGCCATCTTCGTCTACAAAGACATGCCGCTGCGGGGCGTGCCCAAGATCCTGCTGTCCTCGGCCTCCATGTCGGCCATGCTGCTCTACATCATCACCAACGCGGTGCTGTTCTCCTTCGTCCTGGCCAACGAGAACATCCCCCATGCCATCGCCGACTGGATCGTCGCCAAGGACATGGGAGTGATCGCCTTCCTGCTGGTGGTCAATATCCTGCTGCTGATGGCGGGCAACTTCATGGAGCCCTCCTCCATCGTGCTGATCATGGCCCCCATCCTGTTCCCGGTGGCCATGAAGCTGGGCATCGACCCGGTGCATTTCGGCATCATGATGGTGGTGAACATGGAGGTGGGCATGTGCCACCCCCCGGTGGGCCTCAACCTCTACGTCGCCTCGGGCATCACCAAGATGGGTATCACCGAGCTGACCGTGGCGGTCTGGCCCTGGCTGCTGGCCATGCTGGGCTTCCTGGTGCTGATCACCTATGTCCCGATCGTCTCCATCTGGCTGCCCAAGGTCCTGGGCGTGATGTAGTCTTCCCCTTCCCCTCCCCCCGGTGGCCACCACCGGGGGGAGTTTTTCATTTAGCCTTGGCCCTCATGTGGCGCTCCATCTGGGCGCAAGGGTCCTCCCGCTCAACCTTGCCGGTGAACCACACCGCGTCGAACGGCGTGCCGCCGTCCCGGAAGCGCGCGGCGGCGGCGGGATCACTCTCGCCATCCCCCGCTTCCAGGAAGGCCAGGGTGAAGACCCGGACCCCCGGCACCAGCAGTCGCAGCCGCGCCGGAGCCCCCCGGTCGGCCCGCACATGGCCCGAGCCCGCCACCAGCACCACCGGCCCCACTTCCGGCCGCGTCGCCTGATTGGCCACTGCCTCGGCCAGGGCGGCGTCGCGGGCGCGCTGCACCCGCACCATGGCGGGAACCGCCGTCTCGGGCAGCAGATTACAATGTCCGTCGCGAATCTCGGTCGCCATGGCGGCGCTGATCGGGGCGGGCAGCGGATCGTCGAGCCCGAAGCGGTCGCGGATATCCGGGTTTTCCTGGCCCTTGGCGATCTCGCGCGTCGTCGAGGTGGGAAGGTTGGCCGCCACCAGAGCGCCGCCGCCATCCAGGGCCGCCTGGGCGATGGGGCGATAAAGGCTCCAGTCGGGCCAGCCGCGCTTTTCCCAATGGAGAGCCCGACCCAGCCCGTCCAGATCGCCCAGGCCCGCGTCTAGCGCCGCCTGCTGGTCGGCATCCATCATCTCGAAAGCCACCACCGGCCGCCGACCGGCCGCGACGAGCCGGCGCACCGCCCAGGCCTGCAACGCGTGATGGTCGGGATTGTCGTGGGTTTCGCCCAGGCCGACGATTCCGGCCTCCAGCATCCGTTCCACCAGCGCCTCGGGGGAAATGAGACGTCGTTCCGAGGGGCTCCAGACGCGCCCGGCCAGCGGCGACGGGCTGTTCAGGCCCGGAACAGGGGGATGCTCCCCCGCCAGCGCCGCCAGCGGCAGCGCCATCATGGCAATGGCGAGGAATCGAACAACCGTTCGCATAGGCTGGCGATTGGGGCTGGCTTGCGCTATGGTCATACCAAACCTTTCTAAAAAGGTCGCCAACATGGGAGGACACATGAAGAAGTTCGCACTCGCGGCGGCTTTGACCGTCGCCATGGCACTGCCCGCCCAGGCCGAGCAGTTCGTCAACATCCTGACCGGCGGAACCAGCGGCGTCTACTACCCCATGGGCAACGCGCTGTCCTCCATCTACGGTAAGGCCATTCCCGAGTCGCGGGTGACGGTGCAGGCCACCAAGGCCTCGGTGGAGAATCTCAACCTGCTTCAGGCCGGGCGCGGCGAGTTGGCCTTCACCCTGGGCGATTCCCTGACCCAGGCCTGGGAGGGTGTCGAGGAGGCAGGCTACAAGGCGCCGCTGAAGAAGCTGCGCACCATCGCCGCCATCTATCCCAACTACATCCAGATCGTCGCCACCGCCGATTCCGGCATCAAGACCCTGGCCGACCTCAAGGGCAAGCGGGTGTCGGTGGGCGCGCCCAAGTCGGGCACCGAACTGAACGCGCGAGCCATCTTCAAGGCGGCGGGCCTGACCTATGCCGACATGAAGGTGCAGTACCTGCCCTTCGGCGAATCGGTCGAATTGCTGAAGAACAAGCAGTTGGATGCCACGCTGCAGTCGGCGGGCCTCGGCGTCTCGTCCCTGCGCGATCTGGCCAGCGGCGAGGATATCGTGGTGGTTCCCATCCCGGCCGACGTCATCGCCAAGACCAATGATCCCGCCTATGTGACCTCCATGGTTCCGGCCAACACCTATCGCGGCCAGACCACGGATGTTCCCACCGCCGCCGTGCGCAATTTCCTGGTCACCCATGACGGCGTCAATGACGCCACCGCCTATGCCATGACCAAGGCCCTGTTCGCCAATCTGCCGGAACTGCATTCGGCCCATTCCGCCGCCAAGGAAATCGTGCCCGATCAGGCGGCCAAATCGCCGATCCCGTTGCATCCGGGGGCGGAGAAGTATTACCGCGAGGTCGGACTGCTGAAATAGACATCCCGGGGAGAAGGCGACCGTGACCACCACTGTCGGGGACGTCGATCCCGCCCAGATCGACACCAAGGGCGAGGTGTTCGGCCAGGGCGTCGAAGGCCGCGCCCTGTTCTGGATCGCCATCGCCTTTTCCACCTTCCAGATCGTGACGGCGGCCTATTCACCCCTGTCCTCGCTACCGGTGCGTTCCATCCATGTGGGCTTCCTGCTGCTGATGGTGTTCGCGCTATTCGCCACCCTGCAGCGGGACCAGCCGCTGCGGGCGACCCTTAGCTGGGCGTTGGGCGGCCTTTCCGCCGTGTCCTCGCTCTACCACCTGATCTTCGAGGCCGATCTGGTCCAGCGATCAGGCGATCCCAGCACCATGGACCTGGTGGTGGGCTGCGTCGTCATCGCCTTGGTGTTCGAGGCGGCCCGGCGACTGATGGGCTGGGAACTGCCGGTGCTCTGCGGCATCTGCGTCGTTTACGCCCTGTTCGGCCAATACCTGCCCGCGCCGCTGGACCATCGCGGCTATGGCCTCGATCAGGTCATCAATCAATACTATCTGGGGACCGAGGGCATCTACGGCATCCCCGTCTATGTCTCGGCCACCTATATCTTCCTGTTCATCCTGTTCGGCGCCTTCCTGGAACAGGCGGGCATGATCCGCCTGTTCACCGACGTGGCCCTGGGCACCGTCGGCCATACCAAGGGCGGCCCCGCCAAGGTGGCGGTGATCACATCGGGCTTGATGGGCACCATCAACGGCTCGGGTATCGCCAATGTGGTGACCACCGGCCAGTTGACCATCCCGCTGATGAAGCGGTTCGGTTACCGCGCCGAATTCGCGGGCGCGGTCGAGGCCACCGCCAGCATGGGCGGCCAGATCATGCCGCCGGTGATGGGAGCGGTGGCCTTCATCATGGCCGAGACCCTGAACATCTCCTATGCCGAGGTCTGCAAGGCCGCCGCCATCCCCGCCCTGCTGTATTACGCCTCGGCCTTCTGGATGGTGCATCTGGAAGCCGGAGTCGCCGGACTGCACGGCCTGCCCAAGGACCAGTGTCCCAGCGCCCTGGCCGCCATGAAGCGCCAGTGGTACCTGATCGTTCCCCTCGCCGCCCTGGTCTATCTGCTGCTGGCCGGGTTCACCCCCATGTATTCCGGCACGGTGGGACTGGCGCTCACCGCCATGGTGATCCTGGGCAGTTCCATCGCCGCCAATATCGGCGGACTGCCCGGACGCTTCCTGTTCTGGGGCGTACTGGGCGTCGCCTGCTCCTTGTTCTTCAAGCTGGGCATCGACACGGTGGTGGTCACCGTCGCGGTGCTGGTGGCGATCAATCTGGCCATCAAGGGCGGGCGCGAGACCCTGCGCATGAGCGTGCGCGGCCTGGTGGAAGGGGCGCGCAGCGCCGTGCCGGTGGGCGTCGCCTGCGCCCTGGTCGGCACCCTGATCGGCACCATGACCCTGACCGGCGTGGCGGGAACCTTCACCCAGGGACTGGTGGCGCTGTCCGGCGACAGCCTGTTCCTCGCCCTGCTGCTGACCATGGTGGCCTCGCTGATCCTGGGCATGGGCATTCCCACCATTCCCACCTACATCATCACCGCCTCGCTGGTGGCGCCCATCTTGTACAAGATGGGGGTGCCGCTGATCGTCTCGCACATGTTCGTGTTCTATTTCGGCATCCTGGCCGATCTGACGCCGCCGGTGGCCCTGGCCGCCTTCGCCGCCGCCTCCATCGCCCGGGCCGATTTCTCCCTTACCGGCTGGTGGTCGGTCCGCGTCGCCATGGCCGGTTTCGTGGTGCCCTTCATGGCGGTCTACGACCCCTCGCTGATGATGGTGTCCGGCACCCTGCTGGACACCGCCTATATGGTGGTCAAGGCCCTGGTCGCCATCGGCTTATGGGGGGCGGCCACCATCGGCTACCTGCGGACGCCCCTGGCCCTGTGGGAACGGGCGCTGGCGGTGGTCGGAGCGGTTTTGCTGGTGGCGGCGATTCCCTGGACGGATCAGGTGGGCTTCGCCCTGGCGGCGACCTTCTTCGCCTGGCATTGGTGGCGGAGTCGGAGAGTGGCGCCACGGGCGGCATGAGCGGGTTGTGCGCGGTGACGGCGGCGGGGCTGCTGCTGCTGGCCCCCGACACGGGCTTTCATCTGGCCTGGACCCATTCGGTGGAAAAAATCGAGTGGCGCGAGGACTGGCGCATCGACGCGGGCCAGTTGATCCTGGAACAGGCCTCGGTGGCAGGATCGGGCGCCGGAATGGACCCTTCGCCCGAGGCCCGGCGCGAGGGCGATCGCTGGGTGTGGCGACCGGAACGAAAGCTGGAGCGCCTCGTCCTCGCCCTGTCGGGGTATACTACCGACTGGAAACTGTGCTCGGAATCGACCGGATGCCGCCCCTTGCGCCAGATGGCGAGCGGCGACACCATCACCTTGGCATCGTGTGATTAGCGGTTGCGGTCCACCAGCTTGATCATGGTGTCCAGCGTCAGCGAGGCGAAAGTGGCCCGCGCCGTGTCCTCGATTTCCATCAGCACCTGGCACAGCGCCTTGCCCTCGGCGGTGTCGTCGCCGTCCTCGCGCTCGCCATTGCGGATGGGGTCGATGGTCTCGAACAGTTGGATGATGTCCAGCAGCGTGGTCCGCCGCCGGTTGCCGGAGAAGCGATAGCCACCACCGGCGCCCCGCACCGCCTCCACCAGCCCGACCCGGCCGAGGGACCGCAGGACCTTGGCGAGATGGTTGGTGGAAATACCGTATTTCTCGGCGATTTCATTGGCGGAGAGTTGGCGATCGTGCCCGGCGGCCAGTTCCAGGATGGCGAACAGGGCGCAACGGGTGGCTTTCTGCAACTTCATCAGAGGTCCTTTTCCAGCTCGATGAAGGGACCGGCCATCATGCCATGGCTGCGGAAGAAGCTCATGATCACGGTGTGATCACGGGCCAGCATGGTGCGGACCTTGTAGACCCCGGCCTTGCGGAAACGGTCGCACAGGGCCTCGAACAGGGTATTGCCGACGCCTTCCTGGCGAATCTGGTTGCGAACGCCGATGGCGAAAACCCAGCCGCAGGGCGGCGAGCCGAATTCCCAGGCCCGGACTTCACCGATAATGAAGCCAAGAACGGAATCGCCGTCGCAGGCCACCAAGAAAAATCGGTACCGATTTGCTGATTTCAGCGGAGCATCATCATCGGGGGCTGCCGTGCGATTGTTGTATCGCTCGAACAAATCTTGCCAATACTCGTCTTTGAAAAGGCCAGTGTTTTCAGCGTCAATGGCAATCACTTGCGCAATGTCCGCTGCCTTTGCTAGGCGGACGGTACATTTCTTTTCAGAGTTCTTGCCGTGAGGATTTGCCATGCCGAGCGTCTTTCTCCCTGATTAGACAGTTTTAGTGCAGACAAGCCTTGATTACAACGAAGAAGGTTAAGATTCGCCACGGGATTTCCGCAGAGTGAAATTTCCATGACCAAGCGGGGAATCCCAGCGACGACGCCGGATCCGCCATGCGTCCCCGAATGAAATCCGGCGTTGCGTTGCACTGGTCCGGGTGTACCATGTCCGGCAACCACGACAGTGATCGCGGATTTGGAGGGAGTACTCCGATGCGGATTGCCAATGCCAACGGCGACGGCCAGGATTGCGGCCGAGTTATCGACGCCGTTCTCTCCCGACACCAGCGCGACGCCACCCGTTTGATGCAGATTCTGCGGGAAATCCAGGAAGAGCTGGACTGGCTGTCGCCCCAAACCCTGACCGCCATCGCCGAGGGGCTGAAACTGCCCCGCGCCAAGGTCGAGGGGGTGGCGGGCTTCTACCACTTCTTCCATAGCGAGCCCAAGGGCCGCTACCGGGTGCTGTGGAGCGACAACATCACCGACCGCATGCTGGGCAATGCCGACCTGATGGCGCGCATGTGCAAGAAGCTGTGGCTGCGCCCCGGCGAGGTGTCGGAGGACCAGTTGGTCAGCGTCGACACCACGTCATGCACCGGCATGTGCGACCAGGGACCGGCCATGCTGGTCAACTACCGCCCCCTCACCCGCATGACGCCCGAGCGGGTGGACAAGGTCGTCGACCTGATCCGCCACAAGGTGCCGCTGGACGAGTGGCCCGCCGAATATTTCGTGGTGGAGGACAATATCCGCCGCAAGGACGCGCTGCTGGGCAACGACCTGGCGCCCGGCGACGCGCTGAGGGCCATGCGCGGCCCGGCCGAGATGCTGGAGGCCATCAAGGCCTCGGGCCTGCGCGGCCGTGGCGGCGCCGGCTTCTCCACCGGCCAGAAGTGGGAATTCTGTCGTAATGCCGTGGGCACCGGCGCCCACGGCGCCCATTACGTGGTCTGCAACGCCGACGAGGGCGAGCCCGGCACCTTCAAGGACCGGGTGCTGCTGTCAGCCCATGCCGATCTGGTGTTCGAGGGCATGACCGTGGCGGCCTATGTCATCGGCGCCAAGAAGGGCCTGGTCTATCTGCGTGGCGAGTACCGCTATCTGCTGGACAAGCTCAATGCGGTGCTGGAAAAGCGCCGCGCCGACAAGCTGCTGGGCAAGAGCATCCTGGGCCAGACCGGCTTCGACTTCGATATCGAGGTCCATCTCGGCGCCGGGGCCTATATCTGCGGCGAGGAAACCGCCCTGCTGGAAAGCCTGGAAGGCCATCGCGGCGTGCCGCGCAAGCGCCCGCCCTTCCCGGTGACCAGCGGCTATCTCGGCCAGCCCACCGCCGTCAACAACGTGGAGACCCTGGCCTCGGCGGCGTTGATCGCCGCCAAGGGTGCCGCCTGGTACAAGTCCATCGGCACCGCCAAATCGTCTGGCACCAAGGTTCTGTCCATCTCGGGCGACTGCGCCCGGCCGGGCATCTACGAATACCCCTATGGCGTCACCGTGTCGCAGGTCCTGGCCGATTGCGGCGCCATCGATACCCAGGCCTGCCAGATCGCCGGGGCCTCGGGACTGTGCATCGCGCCCGGCGAGTTCGGGCGGCGCATCGCCTTCGAGGACATCCCCACCGGCGGCTCGTTCATGATCTTCGACAATACCCGCGACATGTTCGAGGTGGCCCGCAACTTCGTCCACTTCTTCGTGGATGAAAGCTGCGGCTTCTGCACGCCCTGCCGGGTCGGCACCACCTTGCTGAAGAACGTCATGGACAAGATCCATGACGGCCATGGCGGCGAATACGACATCGGCGACGCCCAGCGGGTGATCAAGACCCTGAAGACCGCCAGCCATTGCGGCCTGGGCCAGACGGCGGGCAACTGCGTCGCCGACACCCTGCAGAAGTTCCGCCCCTCCTACGAGCTGCGCCTGACGGTGCGCGAGTTCGAACCGGCCTTCGACCTGGACAAGGCCCTGTCCAAGATGCGCGAGGTCACCGGGCGCGATGATCCCGGGGCCCATTTCCACATCGCCCACCGAAAATCCAAGTCCGGCGTCGGCGCCAAGGCGGGAGACGTGTCATGACCGATGGCCAGACCAACAGCTTCTTCCTCGACGACGAGGAAATCCCCTTCGAGGAAGGCCAGACCATCATCCAGGCGGCACTGACGGCGGGCAAATACATCCCGCATCTGTGCTACCACCCCGAATTCAAGCCCCATGGCAGCTGCAAGCTGTGCACGGTGCGCATCGATTCGCGGACCATCACCACCGAGGACGGCCAGAGCGTCAAGATTCCCGGCCGCGCCGCCGCGTCCTGCACCACCCCGGCGGTGGCGGGCCAGCATGTGGAAAGCGAGACGCCGGAACTGCTGGATCTGCGCCGCACCCTGGTGCAGATGCTGCTGGTGGAAGGCAACCACTACTGTCCCAGTTGCGAGAAAAGCGGCAAATGCCTGCTGCAGGGCCTCGCCTACGACCTGGGGGTGATGGACCCCCATTTCCCGCAATACTTCTCCAAGCGTGAAGTGGATGCCAGCCACCCCGACATCCTGCTGGATTTCAACCGCTGCATCCTGTGCGAACTATGCGTGCGGGCCTCGGCCGAGATGGACAAGAAGAACGTGTTCTCGCTGTCGGGACGCGGCGCCACCAAGCATCTGATCTGCAACTCGGAAAGCGGCAGGCTGGGCGACACCAACCTGGCCGCCACCGACAAGGCCGCCAATGTCTGCCCGGTGGGCGTGATCCTGCACAAGCGCCACGGCTTCGAGGTCCCCTACGGCCAACGCCGTTTCGACAAGGCCCCCATCAGTGCCGATCCGGTGCAGTACGCCCCGGTCAAGGAGAAGGTGCGATGAACGCCGCCGCCCCCACCAAGCGCAAGCTGAAGGTCGCCACCACCTCATTGGCGGGCTGCTTCGGCTGCCACATGTCGTTCCTCGACATCGATGAACGCATTCTCGATCTGGTCGAACTGGTGGAGTTTGACCGCTCCCCCATCACCGACATCAAGCATTGCAGCCCCGATTGCGACCTTGGCATCATCGAGGGCGGGGTCTGCAACGCGGAAAACGTCCATGTGCTGCAGGAGTTCCGCAAGAACTGCAAGATCCTGATCGCCATGGGGGCTTGCGCCATCAATGGCGGCCTGCCCGCCCAGCGCAACTCGCTCGACATCCGCGACATCCTGGCCGCCGTCTATGCCCGGCCCGGACGCGGTGTCCATATTCCCAACGATCCGGAAATCCCGCTGCTGCTCAACGAGGTCCATCCGCTGCACGAAGTGGTCAAGATCGATTACTTCCTGCCCGGCTGCCCCCCGTCCGGCGACGCCATCTGGAAGTTCCTCACCGACCTCCTGGCCGGTCGGACGCCCATCTTGGGCCACGGCCTGATCCATTACGATTGAACCCGAGGGGTCGCGCATCATGAACCATTCGTTCGAACTGGAAACCGCCGCCAACCCCGAGGCGCTCCGCCGCATCGTCATCGAGCCGGTGTCACGGGTGGAAGGCCACGGCAAGGTCACCATCTTGCTGGACGACGACAACAAGGTGCATCAGGTGCGCCTGCACATCGTCGAATTCCGCGGCTTCGAGAAATTCATCGAGGGCCGCCCGTTCTGGGAAGTGCCGGTGCTGGTGCAGCGCCTGTGCGGCATCTGCCCGGTATCGCACCATCTGGCCGCCTCCAAGGCCATGGACATGATCGTCGGCGGGGCGCAGCTCACCCCCACCGCCGAGAAGGTCCGGCGCCTGATGCATTACGGCCAGATGCTGCAAAGCCACGCGCTGCACTTCTTCCACCTGTCCTCGCCCGACCTGCTGTTCGGCTTCGATTCCGACGTGGCCAAGCGCAACATCGTCGGCGTCGCCGCCGCCAATCCCGACGTGGCCAAGAAGGGCGTGCTGCTGCGCAAGTTCGGCCAGGAAGTGATCCGCGTCACCTCGGGCAAGCGGGTGCACGGCACCGGCTCGGTGCCGGGCGGCGTCAACAAGTCCTTGACCCCCGAGGAACGCGACTACCTGCTGAAGGACGCCGACCAGATGGTGGCCTGGAGCCGCGACGCGGTGAAGATCATCAAGACGCTGCACAAGGCCAATCCCGGCCTGTATGACAGCTTCGGCGCCGTGCCCTCGACCATGATGAGCCTGGTGAATCCCGAGGGCGACCTGGACTTCTATCACGGCGCCCTGCGTGCCCGCGACAAGGACGGCGAGGTCATGTTCGACCAGGTCAGCTACCAGGGCTACAACACCCTGCTGACCGAGGGCGTCAAGCCGTGGAGCTATATGAAGTTCCCCTATATCACCCAACTGGGCGAGGAGAACGGCTGGTACAAGGTGGGTCCGCTGGCCCGGGTGCAGAACTGCGACCGCATCCCGACGCCCCAGGCCGAGGAAGAGCGGATCGAGTTCGTGGCCTATGGTGGTGGCAAACCCCAGCATGGCTCGCTGGCCTTCCACTGGGCGCGCATGATCGAGATGCTGTGCGCCGCCGAAACCATCAAGGCGCTGCTGGACGATCCCGACATCATGGGGACCGACATCATGACCAGCGGCCCACGCGGCTACGAGGGCATCGGCGTGATCGAGGCGCCGCGCGGCACCCTGTTCCACCACTACCGCGTCAATGACGACGACGTGGTGACCTATGCCAACCTGATCGTGTCCACCACCAACAACAACACCGCCATGAACGTGGCGGTGCGCGACGTGGCCAAGAACTACCTGAATGGTCGCGAGTTGACCGAGGGACTGCTGAACCATATCGAGGTGGCGATCCGTTGCTTCGATCCCTGCCTGTCCTGCGCCACCCACGCGCTGGGCAAGATGCCGCTGGAAGTCTCGCTGGTGGACGCGGCCGGGGTCGAGATTGACCGCATGACCCGGAGCGAGACGGGCGAGATCAAGGCGTGAAGCCGCCGGTTCTGATTTTCGGCTGGGGAAACCCCTCGCGGGGCGATGACGCGCTGGGGCCGCTGCTACTGGAACGGGTCGAGGCCATGCTGGGGGAGCACCCCGAATGGGGGGCGGTGGAACTGTTGACCGACTTCCAGCTTCAGGTGGAGCACGCCCTGGACCTGGAAGGCCGGGACAGGGTGCTGTTCGTGGATGCCTCGGCACGATCGGACCAGGCGCCCTTCCGTGCCGGGTGCATCGCCCCGGAACAGGATGCCAGCTTCACCACCCATGCCCTGTCTCCCCAGGGTGTCATGCATGTCTACCGGCAGGTCACGGCCGCCGAACCGCCGCCATGTCACCTGCTGGCCATCGCGGGCCAGGCGTTCGAGCTGGGAACGCCGCTCAGTGCCGCCGCCAGCGCCCATCTGGACGCGGCGGTGGACTGGACACGCGACTGGCTGGCCGGGCGTGTTCCCGGCGCATGCCCACCCGACCGGAATGGCGCATGAAGGGCACCCTGCCGACCTGATATTGTGCGAACCCGAAAGCCGATGCTTGCAACAAGGATCATGGCCATGGCCAATACCAACATTCACAGCCGCCTGCTTTCCTTCCCCGCCCCCGCCTGCCGCTGCGGCGGCGCCCTGGCCGAAACCGGCCAGCACGAGGCCAACTGCCTGTTCGGCCTGTTGCTGGACGCGGCGGCCGAAATGGATCGGCTGCGGGCCGAGAACACCCGCCTGCTCGCCATGACGGTTTCGGGCGCCCCCGGCCAAACCCGGGTCGGCGACCGCTATGTCTGGGTCAGGCTGATGTGCTATTGGGGCAAGGACGGTGTCTGGAACAGTGATGACGAGCGCGCCGACGCGGCGCCCGTCGCCCTCAGCCCCGGCTTGCGCGACGAGATCGTCGCCTGGAAGCACTCCCTCGACAAGGCCGAGACCGTTTCCATCAGCGATATTCACGCCTTCTCCACCCGCGCCATGAACATCGCCCGGCGGATCAAGGAAGAGATGCCGTCCTGGCGGGTGGTCTATATCGACCGCACCAAATCCGGCGCCGATATCCGCAACAAGGACTATTTCGAGCACGAAGTCACTCTGTGACCCTGGAGGTCGTCCTCGATGTCCGGGCGCCGCCCAAGCCCCCATGCGGCGCCCCCTGCAACGGCTGCGGTGTTTGCTGCGCCGCCGAGACCTGTCCGCTGGGCATCATCCTGTTTCGAACCCGGCGCGGTCCCTGCCCGGCGCTCGGCTGGGACGAGGCGGCGACACGCTATGTCTGCGACCTTCTGGCCCGCCCTCGGAGAGTGATGGGATGGTTGCCGACCCGTTGGGGCGAGCGTTTGGCGGCGCGCTGGATTTCCGCCGGTTCGGGCTGTGACAGCCGTGCCGCCTCCGATCCTCCATAAATAAGGAATAGGTCGCCTGATCAACCTCGACGAAGTCGGAAGGCTCGGGTATGAGAGAACCCGGGAGACGTCCGAATGCGGGGGGACATGAAAACCTGCGTCGCCATTCGCCATGTGGCCTACGAGGACCTGGGAAGCTTTGAGCAGACCCTGGGTGAGGCTGGATTCTGCATCCAGTACCGCGAGGCCGGGTGGGACGAACTGGATGCCGTCGATCCGCTGAAGCCCGAATTGATGGTGGTGCTGGGCGGTCCCATCGGCGCCTATGAAGACCATGACTACCCTTTTCTCGCCGACGAACTGAAGCTGATCGAGGCGCGGCTGAAGGCCGGGCGCCCCATCATCGGCATCTGCCTGGGAGCGCAGTTGATGGCCCGCGCCCTGGGCGCCCGCGTTTATCCCAATGACGGCGTCAAGGAAATCGGCTGGTCGCCCCTGACCCTGACCGGAGACGGCAAGACCTCGCCCCTGGCCGTACTGGACCGGGTTCCGGTGCTGCACTGGCACGGCGACACCTTCGACCTGCCCGATGGCGCCACCCTGCTGGCGTCTACGCCATTGACCGCCCATCAGGCCTTCGCCTGGGGCAAGGCCGCCCTGGGATTGCAGTTCCATGTGGAAGCCACCGCCGCCGGGCTGGAGCGCTGGTTCATCGGCCATGCCTGCGAGATCGCCAGCGTCGACGGCCTGAGCGTGCCCGGCTTGCGGGCCGAAACCAGGCGGTTCGCTCCCGAGCTGGAGGAATGCGCTCCCGAGATGCTGAATCGTTTTCTATCTGCTACACTATCCGACTAGGCTCAAGGATCGGGGTCCCGCCTGTTCACCTGGTGGGAAGCGGTGTATAATCCGGCCGAAGGGGTAAGAGAGACGCCGTGGAACAGAAACTCAACGAAGAGGACGTCAAGCGCCTCCTGTCCAATCCGACCGGGGATACGCGCGCGGAGATCGCCGACAAGATCGCCTCGCAGCATCAGGGGTTGAGCCCCGGCGAACGCAAGCTGGCCGAGGATATCTTCCGCTTGATGGTGCGCGACGCCGAGGTGCGCGTGCGCGAGGCGCTGTCGCGCCAGTTGAAGGAGAATCCCACAGTCCCCCATGACGTGGCCATCGCCCTGGCCCGTGACGTGGATGACGTTTCGCTGCCCATGCTCAAATTCTCGGAGGCGCTGACCGACGAGGACCTGATCGAGATCATCCAGAGCCAGAGCCCCGAAAAGCAGGTGGCCGTGGCCGGACGCAAGACGGTGTCCGCCTCGGTGGCCGATGCGCTGGTGGAAACCGGCAACGAATCGGCGGTGGCGACCCTGGTCTCCAATGACGGCGCCGTGCTCAGCGAGAAGACCCTGATCAACGTCGCCGACCGCTATGGCGAAAACGAAACCATCGGCAAGTCGCTGGTGGAGCGCAAGTCACTGCCCATCACCGTCGCCGAGCGGCTGATGACCAAGGTCTCGGAAAACCTGCGCCAGCACCTGCTGGCCCGGCCCGACATGACCCCCGAGGCCGCCGCCGCCATGATGATCCAGGCGCGCGAACTGGCGGTTCTGGGCCTGTCCAATTCCGAAAGCAACGTGGCGCAACTGGTGGAACACCTCTACCGCGTCGGTCGCCTGACTCCCTCCATCATGCTGCGCGCCGTCTGCATGGGCGATATCACCTTCTTCGAGGTGGCGCTGGCCAAACTGGCCCGCATCAAGGTGGAAAACTGCCGGACCCTGATTCACGACGCGGGCAAGCGCGGCTTCGAGGCGCTGTTCGAGAAGGCCAGCCTGCCCAAGGCGTTCTATGCCGCCATGCGCGCCGCCATCGACGTCTCCTACGAGATGGAATATGACGGCCGCCCCAATGACCGCGAACGCTTCTCGCGCCGCATGATCGAGCGCATCCTGACCCAGTACGGCGATCTGGGCGTGGATTTCGAGAATGACGACCTGGAATATCTGCTCTCCAAGATGAACCAGCTTCCGACCTCGGTGCTTGGCGAAGACTGACGGAACCCAAGGGGAGTTAGGAATGGCCAAGACCGCACCCGCAGGGGCGAAGCCTGCCGCGAAGCCCGTCGACAAGGACGCGGCCTTTCGCCGCGAGATCGTCACCACCATCAAGGGACCGGTGACCGAAAAGCTCACCAAGCTGATTCCGGCTCTGGCGGCGTTTCCCGATCCCTATACTTCGGTGCTCGCCACCCCGGACCTGCTGTTCGCCTGCATGCAGTTGATCAAGACCAAGCGCGAACTGTTCGCCGAGTTCCTGGTCGATGCGGCGGGTAATCCCGTCGCCGATGACGAGACGCCGTTGCGCTGCGAGCGCAGCGTCAACCAGATCATCGGCATGGTGGTTCGCTCGGGCGCCAAGGCCTATGCCGCCAAGCGCTTCGCCCCTCCCCCCGAGGCCGCCGCCGCCAAGGCGCCGGCCAAGGCCGAGCCCAGGAACCTGTTGGAGAAGATCACCGCCCTGGTTTCGGGCAAGTGGGGCGACATGGAAGTGCCCAAGCCCTCGCCCACCCAGGCCGACATTTTCTACAACGCCATCACCGATTACCTGGATTACGACTGGCAGGTGCCGCTGATCCCCTATTTCGCCGAGCTTCCGGTCAAGCTGATCCGCGAAATGGGCCGTGGCGTCACCACTTTGCATACCCCTGAGGGCATCGCCGCCCTGGCCGATATCGGCCGCCAGAGCATGGACCAGGCCAAGCGCATCCTGTCCGATGACATGATGCGCGAAATGCTCGACACCCAGCCGTTGGCCGCCAAGGGCGTCGCCTTCCTGGGCAAGGATCGCTACGACTACCTGCACGGCACCGTATACGAGAAGATGGGCGAGAAGTTCTGGGAAATGTGCGTCGACTGCGAACGCCTGGAAGCCATGGAGGTCCAGAACGCCAAGGACCTGGAACAGATGGCGTCGCATCTCCACATCCTGTCGGGAGAATCCATCAATCAGATGGTCCGCTTCCTCCAGTTCAGCCAGATTCCCATCATGCTGGAAGTGGGGACCGAAAAGCTGGGCGAGGAAAAATTCGCCGAGATTTTCGGCGTGCCGGGCAACAAGAAGCTGATCAAGATGTTCTGCGAGAAGATCAAGGTCGCCAAGCTGGATTCGGACGACCCCGACGAGGATTTGCGCAAGAAGCTTCCCGACATCTTCAACGCCTACTTGCGCGCCCCCGCCGATTTCGAACGCGGAATGTAGGGTCCCGTCCCGTATCTGCTTATCGGTTCATGGGGCCATCGCCCTCAATGCCCCCCGGCTACCGGCGGTTTTTTCGGCGGTTGAGCCGGGGCCGGGGCCTGCGGCGGCTTGGGCGGCTTGGGTGATGTCGCCCCGGCGGCCCCCGGAGTTCCCGGCTTGGCCGCCACCGTTTCATCGGTCCAGCGCATGGGACATTGCGGCACGGCGGCGCCGTGCCAATCCTTGATCAGGACGCCCCGCGATTCCAGGCTCAACCGTCCCTTGGCATCCTTGGCCACCCGCCGCAAATAGACCGGGACCGACGGGCCGTGATTGGTATCAAAGCGAAATCCCCCCCGCACCGAGGCGAATTCCGCCCGGCGCAGTCCGTTGCGCACCGCCTCGCGATCCGAGGTGCGCCCCGAGGTGGCTTTCATGGCCGATTCCAGCAGCAGGGCGGCATCATAGCCCTGCGCCACCCATGAGGTCACGGGCCGCCCATATTCCAATTCGAAGTCCGTCATCATCCGCTTATTGTGCGGTGTCTCCAGGTCCGGGCTCCACGGCCCCACATTCAGGATGTCCAGCCCGATTTCCCCCATGCCGGGCAACAGCGAGCGCTCGAACACCGTCCAGGCCCCCAGCAGCGGAATTTCGCTCTTCAGTCCGGAAGTGGCGTAGTCGCGGACAAAGGCCACCCCCATGCCGCCGGTCATGACGGAATAGACCGCATCGGGCGCCAATTCCCGGATTCGGGCGATCTCTTCCTTGAAGGCGATGGCGCCATGGCGGGGCCGCAGGATCTCAACCAGGTCCTCATTCCAGAAGCGGCGCAACCCGGCCACCGCCGTCTGGGTGGCGGGCGAGTCGGGTCCGACCACGACCAGACGGCGAACCTTCTCCGTGGCGAAATACAGACCGGCAGCCTCGTTGATCGCCTCGGGAGGAGTCCCCAGTTCGAACAGCGCCGGATGGCAATCCCCCCCCAACAGTGATGGCGGCGCGGCATCCAGGTTGAGAATGAATATCTTGGCATCAAGCAATTGCTTGATGATGGCGGCCATGGAGGATTGCGACACCGCCGTCAGGACGAAATCCACCTTCTCGCGCTCGAGCAAGCGCCGGGTCACCTGCACCGCCATATCGGGCGAGCCCCGGTCATCCACCGCCACCAGCCGCACTTCCTGGTTGGCGAAACGCCCGCCCATCTGCTTCAGCGCGGTGGTGAACCCATCGACGGAATCCTGCCCCACCATGGCGCCCGGACCACTCAAGGTGGCGATCACGCCGACCACGATGGTGGGATTGCCGGCGGCGGTGGTGGCGGGCAGCGCCTGAGCACTGCCGGAAACCGACACAAGCAGGGCGAAGATGGCGGCGAGAAGGCGCATGGGGCTATTTTCCTCCCCGCGCCTTGGCAAAGGCGGCGGCCAGGGCACCGCCACCGCTGTCAGCCGGGGGCTTGGGCGCCGGGGCGGCGGGACGCGCCCCCCGCTGGGGGGCCGCCTCGCGCCGGGGCTCGTCCTTGCGGGCGGGGGCGGGCTGGTCGCCCATGCGCATGGTGAGCGCGATGCGCTTCCGCTTGATGTCGACCTCCAGCACCTTGACCTTGACCAGATCGCCGGGCTTGACCACCTCGTGCGGGTCCTTGACGAAGCGCTCGGCCAGGGCGGAAATATGCACCAACCCGTCCTGGTGCACGCCGATATCGACGAAGGCACCGAAATTGGTGACATTGGTCACCGCGCCTTCCAGCACCATGCCCGGCTGCAGGTCATTCATGGTCTCGACGCCTTCCTTGAAGGCGACGGTCTTGAATTCCGGGCGAGGGTCGCGGCCAGGCTTTTCCAGTTCGCCCAGGATGTCCTTGACCGTCGGCTCGCCGAAGCGGTCATCGACGAAGTCACGGGGATGCAGCGAACGGATGAAGGCGGCGTCGCCGATCAGGGCCTGGACCGGCTTGCCGGTGGCCTTGACGATGCGTTCCACCACCGGATAGGCCTCGGGATGCACCGCCGAGGCATCCAGGGGATTGACGCCCCCCACCACGCGAAGGAAGCCCGCCGCCTGTTCGAAGGCCTTCGGCCCCAGCCGTTCCACCTGCTTCAGGGCGTCGCGCGAGGCGAAGGGGCCGTTGCGGTCGCGGAACTCCACCACATTGCGGGCCACCGTGGCGGAAAGCCCCGCCACCCGGGCCAGCAGCGCCGCCGAGGCGGTGTTGACCTCGACGCCCACCGCGTTGACGCAGTCCTCCACCACCGCTTCCAATGAACGGCCCAGCCGGGTCTGGTCGACATCGTGCTGATACTGGCCCACACCAATGGCCTTGGGGTCGATCTTGACCAGTTCGGCCAGGGGGTCTTGCAGACGACGGGCGATAGAGACGGCGCCCCGCAACGACACGTCCAGGTCGGGGAATTCCAGGGCGGCGATTTCCGAGGCGGAATAGACCGAGGCCCCGGCCTCGCTGACCACCAGCTTTTCCAGCTTCAAGTCTGGGAAGCGCTTGATCACGTCCATCACCAGCCGGTCGGTTTCGCGCGACGCGGTGCCATTGCCAATGGCCACCAGCCGGGCGGAGTGCTTGCGGGCAAGATGGGCGATGGCCGCAACCGAACCCTGCCAGTCGTTCCTGGGCTGGTGGGGATAGATGGTGGCGGTCTCGACCACCTTGCCGGTGGCATCGGTCACCGCCACCTTGACGCCGGTGCGGATGCCGGGATCGAGCCCGATACAGGCCCGCTGACCGGCGGGCGCCGACAGCAGCAGGGCGCGCAGGTTGCGGGCGAAGACCCGGATGGCCTCCTCCTCCGCCGCCTCGCGCAGTCGGCCCATCAGTTCCAACTCCAGATGCAGATGAATCTTGATGCGCCAAGCCCAGCGAACCGTCTCGGCCAGCCAGGAATCCGCCGCCCGCTTCAGGTCGCGGATGCCGAAGCGCCGGGCAATGCGGGCCTCGCATTCGCCGGGACCGGCGGCCACGCTGCCTTCCGGCCGGGCCGCCTCGTCGGGGGGAAGCAGTTTCAGGCTCAGAACATTCTCGTTGCGCCCCCGGAACAAGGCCAGGGCGCGGTGGGAGGGAATGGCCTTGAGCGCCTCGCGGTAGTCGAAATAGTCCGAGAACTTGGCGCCCTCCTCGGCCTTGCCCTCGGCCACGGTCGAAACCAGGACGCCGCCGTCCCACAGCAGATCACGCAAGCCGCCCAGCAATTCGGCATCCTCGGCGAAGCGCTCCATCAGGATCTGGCGGGCGCCATCCAGCGCCGCCTTGGAGTCGGCCACGCCCTTGTCGGCATCGACGAAGGCCGCCGCCGCCTGTTCCGGCACCTGCGAGGGATCGGACAGCAGCAGGTCGGCCAGCGGTTCCAGCCCCGCCTCACGGGCGATCTGGGCCTTGGTACGGCGCTTCTGCTTGTAGGGCAGGTACAGATCCTCCAGCCGCGCCTTGGTATCGGCGGCGGCGATCTGCCCCGCCAGGTCCGGGGTCAGCTTGCCCTGCTCCTCGATGGATTTCAGGATGGAGGCGCGGCGGTCCTCCATCTCGCGCAGATAGCCCAGCCGTTCTTCCAGATTGCGCAACTGGGTATCGTCCAGGCCGCCGGTGGCCTCCTTGCGGTAGCGGGCGATGAACGGCACCGTGGCGCCCTCGTCCAGCATCTGGACGGCGCTGGCGACCTGGGCCTCGCGCACGCCCAGGTCCTGGGCGATACGGGCGGTGATGGCGGCTGACTGGATTTGGGACATGCTCTCACAAAGGCTGTTGGCTATCCTGCCGGTTTACCCCATGCCGGGGGCGGGCGGAAGCGGCAAATTCTTGCATTCTCCAGCCACTATACCACATACTGTGAAGACCACGGCGCAGGAGGTCAACATGTTGACCGCAGTCCCAGAGGAAATCATCAGCACCGCCCATCGCATGGTCATCAGCTATGGTGACCATGCCGTTGAAATCGCCCGCGAACGGGCTGCCGAGATTGTTCCCGCCGCCCATATCCGTGACCGCGACCTCGCCCTGATGGTGCTGACCGAGGTCGAGCGTCTGGCGCGGGGAGGCAGCTTCCGTCGGTCGTGATCGCCCGCATGAGCGGTGCTCACCCGAACCGCAGGGCTTCTCGTTTGCCGCGACAGCCTGATCGGGCGCCCAATGCAAGGCAGGATACCTTGCACCGGGAGCTTCGCCATGCTGCATCTTCGCCCCGATCCCGCCGTCGCCGCCCTGCGCCGCGCCGCCGCCGATGCCGCCTTCCTCAGCCTGGGCCGCGCGCTTCTGGCCCTCTGGGCCGCCGCCGGTCGGCGAATGCGGGGCCGTGCCCTGCTGGCCCGCCTGGATGACCGCATGCTGAAGGATGCGGGACTGTCGCGGGCGGATGCCTGGGCCGAGGCCCGCAAGCCGTTCTGGCGGGCCTGAGGCGCATCATATCAATACGTTGTGGGCCGGTTCACCTTTCGGAGGGTGAACCGTCCGAAAGGATCGGACCACTGGCGCATCGGCGGCGGCCGTTTTATAACGGCGGCATGACCGATATCGAGACCCTGACGCCCATCGAGGCGGCCATCGAACTGGAACGCCTGGCCCGCGAGATCGCCCGGCTGGACCGTGCCTATCACGTGGATGCGGCGCCGCTGGCCAGTGATGCCGAGTATGACGCGCTGGTGCGGCGCAATGCCGCCATCGAGGCCCGGTTTCCCCATCTGATCCGCACCGACAGCCCGTCGCGGCGGGTGGGCGACCGCCCGGCCGAGGGTTTCGGCACCGTGCGCCACCTGATCCCCATGCTGTCGCTGGACAATGCCTTCAGCCCCGAGGATGTTGCCGAATTCGACGCCAAGATCCGCCGTTTCCTCGGCCTGGGGGCTGAGGCGCCGCTGGCCTATGTGGCGGAACCCAAGATCGACGGATTGTCCATCAATCTGCGCTATGAGAACGGCCGCCTCGCCCAGGCCGCCACCCGTGGCGACGGCGCCGAGGGCGAGGACGTCACCGCCAATGTGCTGACCCTGGCCGACAGCCAGCTTCCCCGCACCCTCGGCCCCGACGCCCCCGCCCTGCTGGAAATCCGGGGCGAGGTCTATATGTCCAAGGCCGACTTCCTGGCGCTCAACCAGCGCCAGGAGTCGGCGGGCGACAAGCCTTTCGCCAATCCCCGCAACGCCGCCGCCGGGTCCTTGCGCCAGCTTGACCCCAAGGTCACCGCCAGCCGCTCCCTCAGCCTATTCGCCTATGCCCTGGGCGAGGCCTCCGAGCCCCCCGCCCTCGGCCATTGGGACTATCTGCAACGCCTCAAATCCTGGGGTTTCCAGGTCAATCCCCTGATCCGCCGCTGCGCCTCGGTGGCGGAACTGCTGGTGCTGTTCGACGAGGTCGGGCTGAGCCGCGCCCAACTGCCCTATGACATCGACGGCGTGGTCTACAAGGTGGACGATTGGGAGCTTCAACGCCGCCTGGGCTTCGTCTCGCGCTCGCCGCGCTGGGCCATCGCCCATAAATTCCCCGCCGAGCAGGCCACCACCGTGCTGGAAGGCATCGACATCCAGGTGGGCCGTACCGGGGCGCTGACCCCGGTGGCGCGGCTGACCCCGGTCAATGTGGGCGGGGTAGTGGTCTCCAACGCCACCCTTCACAACGAGGACGAAATCGCCAGGAAGGGTGTCCGCATCGGCGACACCGTCATCGTCCAGCGCGCGGGCGACGTCATCCCCCAGATCGTCGGTGTGATGGCCGAGCGGCCGCGCGGCACGACCGAGTTCGTCTTTCCCGTCACCTGCCCGGTCTGCGGCGCCCATGCGGCGCGGCCCGAGGGCGAGGTGATCCGCCGCTGCACCGGCGGCCTGACCTGTCCGGCCCAGGCCAAGGAGCGCCTGAAGCACTTCGTGTCGCGCAATGCTTTCGACATCGAGGGGCTGGGCGACAAGAACATCGAGTTCCTGTGGGACAAGGAGATGGTGCGCGCCCCCGCCGACATCTTCCGGCTGGAGGAAACCAACCGGGCGCGCCTCCAGAAGCTGGAGAATTTCGAGGGCTGGGGCAAGCGCTCCACCGACAAGCTGTTCGAGTCCATCCGGATGCGGGCCACCCTGGGGCTGGAACGCTTTATCTTCGCGCTGGGCATCCGCCAGGTGGGCGAGGCCACCGCCAAGCGCCTGGCGCGGCACTATGGCAGCCTGGACCACTGGCGCGCCGCCATGGCCGATGGCGGCGACGAGGCCAGGGCCGAACTGACCTCCATCGAGGATATCGGCCCCGCCGTGGCCAAGGACATCCTGGATTTCTTCGCCGAGGCGCACAATGTAAAGGCCCTGGATGCCCTGGTCGCCGCCATGATCGAACTTGGCGGCCGGATCGAGGACGCCAAGGTGGTGGAGGCCTCCGCGTCTCCGGTGGCGGGCAAGGCGGTGGTGTTCACCGGCACCCTCGCCACCATGACCCGGCCCGAGGCCAAGGCCCGTGCCGAGGCGCTGGGCGCCAAGGTGGTGGGCAGCGTGTCGAAAAAGACCGATTACGTGGTGGTGGGCGCCGATGCCGGGTCCAAGGCCGCCGAGGCGGCCAAGCTGGGCGTCGCCACCCTGACCGAACAGGAATGGCTGGCCCTGATCGGCGGATAGTCAGCCATTACCATCACTCTCCGCGAATCCGGCTTGTGAAGCCGTTCACATCCCATTAACTCTACATATGGTATGACATCATAGTGACAGGCCTGATTTGTTGGTGACAAGGCAAGTCCGGCTTGAGTAAGGTTTTCCCGGGTACACGATCATGGACGGAGGGTCCAGGTTGTATCACTGCCAGAACCGAGCGCCGGGCCATTCCACCGGACAAGACGCAGCCCAGATCCTGGGATGCCGCCGGGTCCGCTCCCTCCGCCAAGGGTCTTCCATTTCGGAAGGCCCTTTTTGTTTGCCCCCGTTTCATCCAAGTCAGGAGGAGTCCTAGATGGCCAAGCGCGCCACGCGGATTGCCGCGTCCAAAGCAGAACCGGTGGTTTCGCTCTACCCGAATGCCTCGGGCAGGGCTGAACAAGGGTGGAGCCCCCTGGGCGAGGAGGAACACCGAGACCAGAGCTATGTCCGCAAGGTGCGCCCGCAAAGCGACAACCAGCGGCGCCTGCTGGCGGCCATCAACGAGGGCAATCTGACTGTGGCCCTGGGTCCAGCCGGCACCGGCAAGACCTATCTGGCCATCTCGGCGGCGGTGGAGGCCTTCGAGGAGGGTCGCGTCGCCCGCATCATGCTGTCGCGCCCGGCGGTGGAAGCCGGGGAATCCCTGGGCTTCCTGCCCGGCGATCTGCAAGAGAAGCTGGCGCCCTATCTGCGCCCGCTCTACGACGCCCTGTCCGACCGGTTGGGAGGCAAGCGGCTGCGTGCCCTGCTGGCCGACGGCTCCATCGAGATCGCGCCCATCGCCTATATGCGCGGCCGCACTCTCAACAACGCCTTCATCGTCATCGACGAGGCCCAGAACTGCACCTATGGCCAGATCAAGATGCTGCTGACCCGACTGGGCTGGCATTCCACCATGGTGCTGACCGGCGACCCCGACCAGAGCGACCTGCTGCCCGGCATGTCGGGGCTGGCCGATATCGCCGACCGCCTGCGGGCCTTGCCCGACGTGGCGGTGGTGGACCTGACCGAGAAGGATATCGTCCGCCACCCGCTGGTGGCGTCCATGCTGACGGTTCTGTAGCAATCAGGGCGGGAGGCGACGGCCTCCCGCCCTTTACCGTTTCCGCGAACCGCTTTCGCGGGAGTGACGGGAGTTTTTCCGCATCCGGCCGGAAATAAAAAAGGGGGCCGAAGCCCCCTTTTTCCCAATTCCGGCCCAGAAATTACTTCTTCTGGTTCCAGGCGCAGTATTCCTTCTTGGCGATCGGCTCGCCCAGATTGCCCTTGGGGTCGGCTTCCTGGTAGAAAGCGACCGAACCGTCCTTCAGGCACACCGGATCGGTGAAGGCGCCGAACGGCTCCCAGCGGCCCGGACCGCAGGCGGTCAGCATCAGGACGGTACCAAGCGCGAGAATAACCTTCTTCATATTCGAACTCCCCTTTGTGGGCTCTGGCAAATCTTGGGCAAGAATACCCCCGGAATCCCGCCTCGTCCACCCACCACCGTCATGCGTAGAACGGCGGATCGTGACGGCGCGCTGGCCAGTGTTGCGGCTTCCCGCTGCCCGCAAGGACTGGGGCAAGGAAGCACAGTATAAAAGTTTGAATTCATGGATTTTTTACCAATCCAGCCGGAGACTGGTAAAGTTTTACGGGCATGGCGGATTGACTGGCCCTGCCGGGCCTTTCGGGCGCCACCGGCTCGTGATAAACAATGAATACGTTCCATGGGAGAGGCGCGCCGGACCTTGGCGGATTCCACACCGATCAGCAGTGGCGGCACCAATGGCGGACGATCCCAGGCCGAATGGGAGCGTTCGGCGCGCGAACTGCTGGAGGAAGGGCAGAACTTCCTGGCCCATGACGTGGCGCGGGAAGGCCTGCGGCAATACCCTGACAGCCTGAAGCTGGCCATATTCGGCGCCGTGGCACTGTCCCAGTCGGGTGCGCTCGACGAGGCGCGCAAGCTGCTCCAGCCGGTTCTCGATGAAATCCTGATCGATGAAGGCCCCTTCCACCGACTGCATGTCAGCCTGAAGAAGGCGGTGGACTGCCTGGGCGAGACACCCGACAAGAATTCGCTGGCGATGATGGCCGAACTGGCCGAGGCTTTCGAGCTGGTGCGTGGCAAGAAGCTGGTGGCCAACGCCGATCCCGAGACCTATACCGCCCTGGCGGGGGTGTTTCGCGAGGCTTGGCTTGCCTCGGGCGAGGCCCGTGACCTGGAACATTGCCGCGAACTGTTCATGCGCGCCTATCTGGCGGGCGGCTCGCAGCGTTGCGGCATCGATGCCGCCGTCACCTCCTGGCTATTGGGCGACCTCGATCGCGCCAAGACCCTGGCCCGCAGCGTCGCGGACGGCATCTCTTCGGTGGAAAGCGAGTTGTCGCTATCGCCCGAGGATCGCTACCAGCTTCTCATCACCGTGGCCGTGGCCCATCTGCTGCTGGGCGAGACCGAGGAGGCCCTGGCCTCCTTCGCCTGGGCCAGCACCCTGGAAGGCATCCATTACGCCAGTTCGGTTTCCGCCCTGAAGCAGTTGAAGATGCTCCAGGATGGCGGGCTGTTCATCCCGCCCGCCGTCGAGGACATCATCCGCGCCCCCACCGTGGTGGTGTTCACCGGCCATCCCCTTGACCGGCCGGGCGAAGGCCCCCATTTCCCTCCCGAACTGGAAACCGCCGTCCGGGCCGAGATCGCCCGCTCGCTGGACGAGTTGGGCGCCCAGATCGGCTATTCCCTGGCGGCCTGCGGCTCTGACCTCCTGTTCATCGAGGCCATGCTGGAGCGCGGCGCCGAGGTCAACGTGGTCATGCCCTATGCCCTCGACGACTTCATCGCCGAGAATGTCCGCTATGGCGGCTCGCGCTGGGAGATGCGTTTCCGCAACGCGCTGAAGCTGGCCAATACCATCACCTATGCCACCGAGGAACGCTATCTCGGCCATGGCATGCTGCTGCGCTTCGCCAATCAGTGCCTGCACGGCATCGCCACCCTGCGCGCCTCGTTCCTGACCACCGCCCCTTATCTGCTGGCGGTATGGGACATGATGCCGGGCTCGCTGGTCGGCGGCGCCGCCGATTTCATCGACCAGTGGGAAGACATTTCGCGGCTGCGCCTCATCGACCTGGACGCTTTGTTGCAGCAGCGGCCCGATCTGGCGGGCGATGCCATCCCCACCCTGCCCGATCTGGACGCCGACCATGACGAGGAGCAAGGCGAGGGGCGTGTCATCCGCTCCATGATGTTCTGCGACATCGCGGGCTATTCCAAGCTGAAGGAGGAACACACGCCGGTGTTCCTCGACTTCCTGCGCATCGTGTCCGAGGGCATGGCGACCATGGAGGTGCAGCCCATCGCCATCAACACCTGGGGCGACGCCATTTTCGCGGTGATGGACAAGGCCACTCCCATGGCCGAATACGCCCAGACCCTGCAGGAAATGGTCGCGCGCGCCGACGAGGAACTGGGCGACCGCCTGCCCCATCCGCTCAGCTTGCGCATTTCGCTGCATGCCGGGCCGGTCTTCCAGGCCACCGACCCCATCTGCGGCCGCCCGAACTTCTATGGCAGCCATATCAACCGCGCCGCGCGGCTCGAGCCGGTGACAGTGATCGGCCACGTCTACGCCACCCAGCAATTCGTCGCCGTGCTGACCGCCGAACAGAGTGCTGCGCGCTCCGAGGCCCAGAACCGGGGTGACGACTTCGTCGAACGCTTCGCCTGCGAATATGTGGGCGTGCTGTCGCTGGCCAAGGATTTCGGCAAGCAGGCGGTGTATCACCTGCGCCGCCGCGTCCCTGCCCTGCCCCATGTCATGGCCATGCCGTCCCGGCCGGATGCCGAAGCCGAGATCGAGGATCTGGACGCGCGGCCCGCCCCGGGCGAGCCCGGCTTCAGCGATGACGACCTGAACGCCATGCTGGCCGAGGTCGGAGAGTTGGACGAGGCCACCGGGGAGATGGACCCCGAGCCTGAACCACCGCTGGAGCCGCTGGTCTTCGGAACGGTGATGAGCGACGATGACATGGCCGCCCTGCTGGACGAGAGCGATGGCGGCGACGATGCTGACGATACGGCCGGGGATTTCAGCATCGGCGGCCCCCTCTCGGATGCCGACATGAATGCCCTGCTGTCCGAAGCGGGCGAGCCCGAGATCGTCACCCCGGACCAGGATGACGACAACGAGGTCGACGACGACGACCTGCTGGGCGCGCCCATCTCCGACGACGACATGCAGGCCATGCTGGCCGAAGCCGCCGAACCCGACGAGCCCATCACCATCGAAACCGCCCTGTCCGAGGCCGACCTGAACGCCATCCTGGCGGAAAGCGAGGATTTCGGCGATGACGACCTGTCAATGCCCGCCATTTCCGACGCCGATATGCAAGCCATGCTGGCCGAAATGGAGGAACCGGGTGAGGAGGATTCCCCGGAGGATGACGAACCCCACGATTCGCCCCCGGCGCGGCTGGGTCAAGGCGTGGCCATGTCCGACGCCGACATCCTCGCCCTGCTGGAAGAGGTGGAGGACGACGAAGAGGCTCAGGACGACGTTGGCGACGCGCCGGTTTTCTCTGGCCTGATTTCCGACGACGACCTCGCCGCCATGGCCGAGGAGGCGGAAGAACTCGTCGAGGTGGACGAGTCGCCACGCCCGGTCTTCTCCGGCCTGATTTCCGACGACGACCTTGCCGCCATGGCGGCGGAGGCCGCCCCCTTGGGCGATGACGGTCTCGACCCCGAGATGGCCGAGGTGGCCGCCGCGGTCAAGGCCGCCATGGCCCGGCTGGAGGCGGAGGAGGACACCGCCCCCGATATCAGCCTGGCCCCGCCCCGCCACAAGGCCTGACCCGCCGGGATCAGGCCTCCTTCTCGATCACCCGCTTCTTGCCGTTGTCGTCCACCGCCACATAGTGGAACACCGCGCTGGTCACCTTGATCAGGCGGTCGTCGCCGCCATGACGGCGGACCCAGGCTTCCACCTGCATGGAAATGGAGGTGCGGCCGACGCGAAGCACCTCGGTATAGCAACTGACCTCGTCGCCCACATAGACCGGCAGGTGGAATTCCATGCCCTCCACCGCCACGGTGGGGCAATGGCCCTTGGCGAAACGATAGGCATGGGTGCCCCCTGCCAGATCCATCTGGCTCAGCAGCCAGCCACCGAAGACATGCCCGAACGGATTGGTGTCGGCGGGCATGGCGATGGCCCGGGTGGAAAGCCGCCCACGCGGCGCGCTGCTGATCTCGATGCTTTCGATCATGGAAGGAAACCCACTTTACAATATGTTGTGGTTAACTTGCGCGACGCTACAGCATGCGCTTGCGCCTCGCCAATGCATTCCTATAATGCCCCCCATGTCTGATCTGTTCCAGCAGCTTGCCCCCAAGGGCACCGAATACTCCGCCAAGGATATCGAGGTTCTCGAAGGCCTTGAGCCCGTCCGTCGCCGTCCCGGCATGTATATCGGCGGCACCGACGACCGGGCGCTCCACCACCTCGTCGCCGAGGTGCTGGACAATGCCATGGACGAGGCCGTGGCCGGCCATGCCAGTTGGATCGAGCTGGAACTGGCGGCCGACGGCATCTGCACCGTGCGCGACAACGGTCGCGGCATTCCCGTCGACCCCCACCCCAAATTCCCCGACAAGAGCGCGCTGGAAGTCATCCTGACCACGCTGCATTCCGGCGGCAAGTTCGGCGGCGATGCCTACAAGGTCTCGGGCGGCTTGCACGGCGTCGGCGTCTCGGTGGTCAACGCGCTGTCGGACAAGCTGGTGGTGGAGGTGGCGCGCGAGCGCACGCTCTATACCCAAAGCTTCTCGCGCGGCACGCCTTTGGGGCCGCTGCAGAAGGTGGGCGCGGTGCAGAACCGGCGCGGCACCACCGTGATGTTCCATCCCGACCCGCAGATTTTTGGCGAGCGCGCCCATCTGCGCCCCGGCCCGCTCTACCGCATGGCGCGGTCCAAGGCCTATCTGTTCCGGGGCGTCCAGATCCGCTGGAAATGCGATCCGCTGCTGATCAAGGACGGCGACGAGATCCCGCACGAGGACACGCTGCATTTCCCCGGCGGGTTGTCGGATTTCCTGAAGGCGGTGCTGAAGGACCGCGCCCTGCTTACCCGCGACCAGTTCCAGGGCACCGCCCCACTGTCCGACGATATGGGGCAGGTGGAATGGGCGGTGGCTTGGCCCGACGATGACGAGGACGGCTTCGTCAACACCTACTGCAACACCGTGCCGACTCCCGAGGGCGGCACCCATGAGGCCGGTTTCCGTGGCGCCCTGACCCGCGGCCTGCGCGCCTATGGCGAGATGGCGGGCAACAAGAAGGCGGCCCAGATCACCGCCGAGGACGTCATGGCGGGCGCCTGCGTCATGGTCAGCCTGTTCATCCGCGACCCGCAGTTCCAGGGCCAGACCAAGGAAAAGCTGGCATCCCCCGAGGCCACCCGGCTGGTGGAAAACGCGGTCAAGGACCATTTCGACCACTGGCTGTCGGGCGACAAGGCCTCGGCCGCCGCCCTGCTGACCCGGCTGATCGAGCGCGCCGAGGATCGCCAGCGCCGCCGCCAGACCAAGGAGATGAACCGCAAGACGCCCACCAAGCGGCTGCGTCTGCCGGGTAAGCTGGCCGACTGCTCGCGCTCGGTCAATGTGGGCACCGAACTGTTCCTGGTGGAGGGCGATTCGGCGGGCGGCTCGGCCAAGTCGGGACGCAACCGCGAGACCCAGGCCATCCTGCCGCTGCGCGGCAAGATTCTCAACGTCGCCTCGGCCACCACCGACAAGCTGCGCCAGAATCAGGAACTGAAGGACCTGATGGAGGCGCTGGGCTGCGGCTTCCGCGACTCCTACGACGACGAGAAGCTGCGCTACGAGAAGATCATCATCATGACCGATGCCGATGTGGACGGCGCCCACATCGCCTCGCTGCTGATGACCTTCTTCTATCAGGAAATGCCCGAGCTGATCAGGAACGGCCATCTCTATCTCGCCATGCCGCCGCTCTACCGCCTCGCCCATGGCCAGACCGTGGCCTATGGCCGCGACGACGCCCATAAGGAAGAACTGCTGCGGACCCTGTTCGCGGGCAAGAAGAACGTGGAGATCAGCCGCTTCAAGGGCCTGGGCGAAATGCCGCCGTCGCAGCTCAAGGAAACCACCATGGACCCCAGCAAGCGGGTCCTGCTCAAGGTCACCATCCCCTCGGGCCGCACCGAGGAAGACCACGAGGAAGCCAAGGAAGTGGCCCGGCTGGTGGAAAGCCTGATGGGCCGCAAGCCCGAACTGCGCTTCGCCTTCATCCAGGAACGGGCCAAGTTCGCCACCGACCTGGATGTGTAGAAGCTGTGTGTCGGGGGACACCGTTCGTGTCCCAAATTCGGGTTAAGTTGCCGATCGCACCGTTGAGATCGTCGCCATGGGCACCTCGCGCGGCACTCTTCAGGGTGAGTGTCGCGCAAAATCAATTCATGCCCAGGCGCTTCAGACACTGAAGCGGGCTAATTCATTGATATCATTGAAAAGTAAATTGGCGCAACCGGTAGGATTCGAACCTACGACCTCTGCCTTCGGAGGGCAGCGCTCTATCCAGCTGAGCTACGGCTGCGCGGGTCTCGGGGAACGAGAGGCGAGGGTTATAGCGCAGGCGCGCGATGGTGGGAAGGGGGGAAACGCTGGTCCGATCAACGCCCTCCTTCGGCATCGGCCGCCGGTTCGTATCCTACCCGTGTGCGCCGATGTGCCGGGGATGTGGCGGTGGATATTGGCTGCAAATTCTGCATGGCAATAGTAAAAACGCGCAAGCATGATGATGTTATGAAAAATGGTGAAAATAGCATAATGCTTCGGAGCGAACACAGTATATAACTTTCATGCTGTGACTTAAATTAATTTAAAGCCACATACATCCGCGCACCTATATTAAGAATGCGATAATTATTGTGACAATAACCGCAAACGCTCCAATTGATGCCACTATGAATACACGAACCTGTCTTGAGTTTTCATTTATTTCGCTGATCCACAATGTACACTTCGCAATCATGTCTCTCTGGCCGTGGAGTTGCAAATATATATCGAGTGCCTGCTGTAGCATCTCTCGCGCCAGCTGAACCTCCCCCCTCTCCTTGTGAATCAGCCCCAGATTACAGAGGCTTCTTGCCGGGTCAGAGTGGACGGGAGGCAGCACCTCGCGCCGAATGGCCAGTGCCTCCCGATGCATTTTCTCGGCCATGTCTATGTCTCCAAGCTGTCTGTAGCTTGCGCCAAGGGACTCCAGTAAGCCGCTCATCCTGGCATGACGGGCGGGAAGGCTGCCACGCAGAATCACCAGGGCCTCTTCCAGCAAGGGGATTGCCTTGTCGGGCTGCCCCTGCCGCAGATACACGATCGCCAGCCGATGAAGCATCGCAGCCAGTTGGGGGGCGCCCGGTGAAAGGGTCTTACGTTCGATACTGAGCGCTTCGACCAGCATTTTCTCGGCCTTGTCCAGGCGATTGATCTTCCCTTTCATCAGGGCATTCCTGATTGAGATCGCCTCCCGGTAGTAAAGCATCGCGATACCTGCCAAGCTGTCGGCGATGTCCGAGTGTCCCTTCGGCAGGTAACGGCGACGGAATGCAAGCGATTGCTTGTACAGTTTCTCCGCCTCATCCCACTTTTCCAGATCGCTGTAGCATTCAGCCAACTGAGCGATGGCCTCTCCGATCCGGGCGTCGCCGGCCGGCAAGGTCTGACGCAGGTTATCCAGGGCTTGTTGGCACAGGGGTTCAGCTTTATCCGGCTGGTCGAGGATCATGTTGAAGTTCGCGATATGCAGCCGACCGCGGGCGATGGCCGGATCGTTCGGGTTGAGGCGCCCGAGATCCTCAGCCAGGTTTCGCTCGGCCCAGGTCAGCCCAAGCCCATAGAATCCCATCTCCCGGAACCAAGCTGAAAGTTCGTGGCCGTCTTGGGCGATCCACCGGGTCTCGGGGGCGGCGAACCGCCCGGAGATCATCTCGATGCTGTCCGACGGACGATGGAGGCCAGCGCCCAGGACAACCAGCGCGGCGGCCAGGACCCGGCGATCCTCTCGCCAGACATCGGCCATCGCCGCTGGCCGGGACAACTCCTCGGCAAGTTCGGATTTCACCCAGGCTTCCAGTCGCTCAAGCCGCCGTTCGACGATGGTCAGCCGCTGATAGACCCGCTCGGTGAGCGAGCGCGGCGTGTCGTCATCCAAGGTCGCGATGATGTGATGGCGAATGTCGCGCTCGATCTTGTCCGGCAGGCTGCCCCGCGCCAGGGCGGCGTGCATCAGGACGTCACGGCCGGCATTGCGAAGCAGGAACGGCTGCAGGACGTTGCCAAGGGCGCTGAGCCGGGCGGCCGGCAGATGCGGTCGGCCGGTTTCGGCCAGCACCGGGTCCGCCGGCCCGGCGAGCAGGCGGCAAAGCTCCAATTCCGTCATCCCCTGTCGACTGGCGGCCAGCATGGCGACCATCCGGCTGGCCAGCGACGGATGGGCGGAATCCGCATGGTCGCGATCCAGCTCGCCCAGCAGGAAGGCGAACAATGACGACGCGTCGGCAAATTCCAGCAGCGTGCGGAGCCGTCCAGCCAGGGTTTCACGGTTGGCCCTGACCCGCAGATCCTCGAGCAGCATCCGCAGGAACAGCGGCACCTCACATTGTGGCGCATCCACCAGACGTTCGATCAGCGGTTCTTCCAGCGACTTGCGACAAGACTCCAGAAACGCGGCGATCATCGCCTTGCGTTCCTGCCGGCTGGGAGGGGCCAGCTCCATGCGGTCCCACAGACAGAAGGCCCGCGTCTCCTCGGCGGCCGTGCTGGCGATGAGGACCGTGCCTTGCGGCCAGAATGCCTCCCCCAGCTTCCCCAGTGCCTCCTCCCCATTATGTAGTTGATCGAGGGCATCGAGTATCAACACCACTGGGCGTCCCAGGGCACCCCGCGCCTGATCCAGCCACAGAGGCAGTATCTCCCAGCGCTTGGCAATGTCGGCGGGGAGCGCAGTGGGCACCGGAAGTAGGGCCGCAATCGCCATCAGCACCCGATCAAGCCACTCCTCCAGGCCACGCTGGCCGTCGGCACCTACATAATGTTCATAGACCCAGTAATCTTGCCGCCGTCGCAGTTCTTCAGCTAGATCGGCGAGAAGGGAGCTTTTGCCTAGCCCGGACACGCCAGTGACCAACAACCCGCCTTTGATCGTGCCGTCCAGATGCGAGCCAATGCGAGCCAGGGTAGCGTCCCGCATTCCGAGCAGCGGGGTATAGGCAAGGCGCCGGGACTGGGCGAATAGTGCATGCTCGATGTCAAGTATTGCAGCCTGTCCATCCTGATGCTCAAAAGGGAAAATCCGGTCAATCTCGGCCATTAGTAGGGCCTTGACCCGCTGGCCAAAATCCTCGATCCGGTCGTAGCCATCCATAGTGATGAGGCCATTGGCCCGTAACTGGCTTTTGAAAGCAACTAGCCTGCCTCCGCCGTCATCGTAGAAAGCTGATTTGGACCTCCCTCTCTGAGCATAAAACAGCTGCTCCGTCAGGGCTGCGCTACGCAGGAAATAATAGGCGTGCCCCCGCATGGAGGGGCGGTCAAGCACTCCGAAGCGCAGTTCGAGTTCCGTCACGCTGATGCCGTCAGCCAAGGCGACCTCGATGGCATTCAGATAAGGAGAATCTCGGTCGCCGGTCCAAGCTTCGGCCAGTTGATCTTGGCTAGGGATCCAGCCATAACGCTCACCGATAAAACCAATAAAATAGGGCGGATGCTCGCGGCAACGGTCTATCTCGGCCAGACAAATCTCGACCGTGCGACCGTTTTTCGCCTCGTCCTCGGTAATGCCCCACCGTAGGTCGATTTCGGTGAAGCCGACCCGCCGTTCAGCGCATCGCTGGCGTATATCGGGGAACACATGTTTGAGCAGGTAGTCCCTCTCCGCTTCCATGTCCATGAAGGTCGAAGACAGAAAAACCCGCACCTCACGCGACTTGACTGGTTCAGACATTATCCACGCACCCCCGACGCTCAGTCATGAGATATTACCTCACGTTGGGCGCGGTTTGTGCATTGCTAACGCAATTGTTCAAACACAGTCTCCCGGCGCTCTGGCTGATCCGATCGACTCTGGCGACGTCCTGGGCGAGAACGGCAGTGACGCCGTTGTCACACTATGACGCAGGGTGTTGCTTCAATCTGGCCTCTTTGGCCTTGCGCTGCCACTCTGTCTGAGAAGAGATGCAGGCTGTCATCCACTCCTCAACCTGAAGTCCGAGCGGGTGAATGTCGGGGTGCGCCAACTGACACCATCCCTTCGGATCGAGGTGAAGCGATCTGGCGTTAAGGATGTCGTAGCCGCGTCCCTGGAGACAGCGCCCGGTTCCTCGGTACTTGTCGAAAGCCTGTTCACGGGAGGCGTTGACCGCGCCGCCCACGACGCCGCCGACAAGCCCAGCCGTCATGCTCGATGCGACCGCCGCAGACGTACCGCCAGCGATTGCGCTAACCACCGCAGAGCCAGCGCCACCCATCAGTGTCTCTCGAACAACCTGCTGCGTGAAACTCACCTCGGACGTGAGGTAGTAGTCCGCCAAGGTGATGCATTCGATCAGGTCTTTCTGATAGACGACGGGATCGTCCGTCGTCTTCAGATCGACCAGCGGCTTGTCGGGGAAGCCAAGCGAACAGCCGCTCAACACTCCCAACAGCACAACCGCCAGCAGCCGCCTCATCGGTACACCACGCCGATGACGTTATGTCCTCGACCTTCCAGACATTTGGTCGTTGCGGCATCTTCCAGACCGTACTTCTTGATCAGGAACTCGCAGCCCATCCAGTCCATCTGCATCTCGGCAGGGTTCTTGGACGCCTTGAGGTCCACCACGGGTTCGTAGGTTCCCTGTGAGCATCCTGCGAGGATGCTCATGGCCGCGATCACAATCGCTCTCTTCATGCTGCGCTCTCCAAAGCCATCATCGGCCATCCCATCAGGATGTGGGCGAAATTACAGGACCATACTCCGTGGTTTAATGGTCCTCAAGGTGTTTGCCTGCGCTTATGGATGCGCTGGCACTTGTGGCTTGGAATCTCAGGAGGCTTCGGATTCGACGGGGACTCTCGCAAGAGGTTCTGGCCGTTGATGCCGAGATAGACCGGACCTATGTCTCGCGTCTTGAGCGCGGGCTGGAAAATCCCACCGTGGCGGTCCTGGCCCGGTTGGCGGCGGCAGTCGATTCCCGCATCGAAGAGTTCTTCGTTGTGCCGGCCGATGGAGAAGCGCCTCCACAGCCCCTACAGCGGGGACGCAAGCCGAAGTGACTGGGCGAGGGGTGGCTCAGCTTTCGGCTGAGCCACGTCCATGGCGCCGAGCGCCCTCTCTGGCCGCCATCAGCGCGTCCAGTTCATCGCCATCCGGTAGAACTGGAACGAGCGGTAGAGGATCTCAGACATGGGGACGTCGCACTGTACCGCGAACGTCTTGTAGTCGGCATGAAATTCAGGCGGAACCTTGAAGTTGAGGTCCTTCTTCTCATCGCCGCCAAAATCCTTGAAAAGCTGAATCACGATAAATCTGGGCACCTCCGGAAACCTCTTCATTCTGACGGTTTGAGAGTTGTTCCGGGCGTGAATTGCGGTTGATCGGCGTTTCCGGGTCTGTTT
>NZ_LWQT01000058.1 GCF_001650715.1 Paramagnetospirillum marisnigri
CAGCCTGATCAATCCGGCCAAGCCCGCCGGAGATCAAACGGCGACTGCGCTGTTACACCAATCCAAGGGACACGATCGGTGGGTGGTAGATTTTCTCGGTTCGTGGCTTCCAGACATGCCCTGGTTCATCACGGATTCGCTCGTCATGGTCCGGGCGACGGTACTCGGGAATAACCTTGCCGTCTTTGTCCAGTCCGTACCAATCGACCTTGTACCTCAAACCACCCAATCCCGGCCCTGGGTTGTGAATCTCGACCTTGACGGGGCCATGGGTGGTCACATCCTTCGAGCCGCCCTTGTCCACGTCGCCGTCGTATTCCCAGTCCTCCTGAGTCTTCGCCGAGGCCAGGTGCTTGTTGATGGTGGTTTCGGTCGGCCCGCCGGGACGCATGAAGCCGTCCACCGTCAGCTCATTGTCCTGCTGGAAATTCTTGATGCCATCGAAGGTGGCCTGATCCGTCCAGGGTTGTATTCCTGTATCGTCCGGTGGCTCGTAATATCCAAGCTGGTTGAGAGCCGACTTGGTATTGACGATATCATCAGGATCGACGCTGTAATCCGCGCCGAAGGGCTGCTTGAGACTGAACAGGGACATGATGGGCTCCGCTGAGGATAATATGCCTAACCCCTGTCCGAGCCTATATGGATTTTGCGCGAAACGTCAAGAACAATTAGCGAACGCCGTGGCCAATCAACGATTGCCCGGGGTCTCGGGTTGGAGGGCCTTGCCTTTGTCGGCCGAACCGCCGATTGTCTGGGCCATGACCGACGATGACCGCCTGATCGCCCTGGAAATCCGCCTGGCCCATTTCGAGCGCATGGCCGAGGACCTGTCCGACATGCTGGTGGAACAGGGGCGCCAGATCGACCTGCAGGCCGCCCAGATCAAGCGTCTGCGCGAACGGATCGTCGAATTGGCCCAAGGCGGCGAGCGCTCGCCCCAGGATGATCAGCCGCCGCCCCATTATTGAGCCGACGCAAGGCGCAAACATGCACTTTAGATGTATTGCATATGAGACTTGCAAAATTTACTAACTCTGAAATATGCTTGTCTTTCACCAGGACCCGGAACCGGGCCGGTATATCCGAGCAGGCCGAAAGAGCCGCCGGATGGGGGGTAAGCGAATGGGGGAGGTTCTCCGCTAGGGGGAATGGGCCGCGACGGGCTTGCGGCAACTCTCAGACGCAGTGAAGATGGTTCGCGACGTGGGCGCCGTTGGTGTCCGCTTGCGCGTGAGTGTCCGTAACCTGATCTGCGAGGGGGGGAAGGGCGTGTCCGACCTGCCTGTGACCACAATCGTCGGTGCCGGGGCCTTCGTGGCCGGAACGCTGTTCGGCTGGACGGCCCAGAAGACCAATTTCTGCACCATGGGCGCGGTGTCCGACATCGTCTTCATGGGCGATTGGCGGCGCTTCCGCGCCTGGATGCTGGCGCTGGCGGTGGCGGTGCTGGGCACCCAGCTTCTGGCGCTGTCCGGATTGGTCGCCATCGGCAAGTCCATCTATCTCACCCCCAATCTGGGCTGGGCCGGGGCCATTCTCGGCGGCCTGATGTTCGGCTTCGGCATGACCATGGCCGGGGGCTGCGGCAACAAGACCCTGGTACGCATCGGCGGCGGCAATCTGAAATCGGTGGTGGTCTTCCTGGTGCTGGGCTTCTTCTCGTATATGACCCTGCGCGGACTGATCGCCCTGGCCCGGGTCGAGCTGGAACTGCTGAATCTCAATCTGACCAGCCTCGGCCTGGCCTCGCAGGGGCTGCCCGACATCCTGGCCAAGCTGAGCGGCATGGCGCCCGCCACGGCGCGCGCCGCGCTGACCGGCGTCATCGGCGGCGGATTGATGGTGTGGTGCCTGCGCGACGCCGAGTTCCGCGCCTCGCCCCGCGATGTGCTGGGTGGGCTGGTGATCGGCCTGCTGGTGGTGGCGGGCTGGGCGGTGTCGGGCATCCTGGGGGCCGACGAGTTCGATCCGGCTCCGGTGACCTCGTTCACCTTTGTCGCCCCCATCGGCGGCGCCATGCAGTATCTGATGAGTTTTACCGGCGCGACCATCGACTTCGGCGTGGCGGCGGTGGGGGGCGTCATTCTCGGCTCGTTCCTGGCGGCCAAGGCCTCGGGATCGTTCCAGCTTGAAAGCTTCACCGGCGCCGACGACATGCTCCGCCACATGATGGGGGCGGCGCTGATGGGGACCGGCGGCGTATTGGCCATGGGCTGCACCGTCGGCCAGGGCATCACCGGCATGTCCACCCTGGCGCTGTCGGCGCCCATCGCCCTGGGCTCCATCCTGTTCGGTGGCGTCGTGGGGATGAAGTACCTGGAGGAGGGTAGCCTGTCCGCCGCCCTCAAGGCTGTGTTCGCGCGCGGATGACGCGCCATTCATCGGGAAATCAGACCATGCGCCATTCAGACTTATCCAAGATGGGCGTCAACCGCCGTCAGGTCATGACCGCCATGGGAGCGGGGGCGGTGGGGGCCGCCTGCGCCGGCTTGCTGCCCGGCGTCGCCCAGGCCACCCCGGCCGAGGCCGAGGATATGATCAAGAGCCTGATCGGTACGGCCAAGGCCTCCGAGGGCAAGATCCAGTTGAAGCTGCCCCAGATCGCCGACAACGGCGCCACCGTGCCGCTGCGGGTGGTGGTGGACAGCCCCATGACCGAGGCCGATCACGTCAAGACCATCCATATCATCGCCGAGGGTAATCCGCTCCCCGGCGTTGCCTCGTTCCACTTCACGCCTAAAAGCGGCAAGGCCGACGTCCAGACCCGCATCCGCCTGGGCAAGACCCAGAATGTCCACGCCGTGGCGGTCATGAGCAACGGTTCCGTCTGGCGGACCAAGGAAGAAGTGAAGGTCACGGTCGGCGGCTGCTGACAATCCGGCATCGAGGAGTACACGAGCATGGCCAGCGCCAACACCAAGATCAAGGTGCCGGAGACGGCGAAGAAGGGAGAGGTCATCGAGATCAAGACCTCCATCACCCACGACATGGAATCCGGCCAGCGCAAGGACGAATCGGGCAAGACCCTGGCGCGCCGCATCATCAACAAGTTCGTCTGCAAGTATAACGGCGCCGAGGTCTTCCGCATGGACCTCCAACCCGCCGTCGCCGCCAATCCCTATATCGCGTTCTTCATGGTGGCGAGCGAGAGCGGCAAGATCGAGATGTTCTGGTACGACGATAACGGGGAAACCTATTCCGCCACCTCGGCCATCACCGTCGCCTGACGGCAAGCCCGATTTTCCTGGGGAGGAGAGCAGCATGAAGAGGTTTGTTGTCACGAGTGCGGTCGGTCTGGGCCTGGCCCTGGCGGCCACGGCCGCGCAGGCGGCCCCGATCAATGTCATGGCCGATGCCTGTTCCGGCTGCCACGGCACCGATGGCCAGAGCCTGGGCGCCATGCCCGCCTTCAACACCAAGACGGCGGCGGAGTTGAAGAAGATGCTGCGCGACTACCGCAGCGGCGCCCGCGAGGCCACCATCATGGACCGCATCACCAAGGGCTATTCCGAAGCCCAGCTCGACGCCATCGTCGACTCCTTCAAGAAGTGAGGGCCAGGCCATGATGAAGATTTCCCGCAGGACTTTCACCGGCCTGGTCGGCCTGGCCGGTGCCGCTTCCGCCTTTGGCCTGGTCGGCTGCGCCTCCGGCCCCCGCGTGGTGGTGGTGGGCGGCGGCTTCGGCGGCGCCACGGCCGCCAAATACGTCAAGCGCTATATCCCCGACGCCCATGTCACCCTGATCGACGGGGCCAAGACCCATGTCACCTGTCCGTTCTCCAATACGGTGCTGGCGGGCATCAATCCGCTGTCCATGCTGGAGAGGAACTTCGACGCCCTGGCCAACAAATACGGCATCGCCGTGGTCACCGACATGGTTACCGCCATCGACCCGGTGACCAAGGTGGTCAAGACCAAGGGCGGCGTGTCCATCGGCTATGACAAGCTGGTGGTGTCGCCCGGTGTCGACATGAAGTGGGGGGCGCTGGAGGGCTATGACGAGGCCGCCTCCATGATCATGCCCCATGCCTGGAAGGCCGGGCCGCAGACCACCTTGCTGCGCCAGCAGTTGGAAGCCATGCCCAATGGCGGCACCGTCATCATCAGCGCTCCGGGCAATCCCTATCGTTGCCCCCCCGGCCCTTACGAGCGGGCCAGCCTGATCGCCTATTACCTCAAGACCCAAAAGCCCAAGTCCAAGCTGATCATCCTCGACGCCAAGGACGCCTTCTCCAAGGACAAGCTGTTCAAGGAAGGCTGGGAAAAGATGTACGACAACATCATCGAATGGGTTCCGGCCGCCAAGAACGGCAAGGTCATCCGTGTCGATGCCAAGGCGGGCGTGCTGGAAACCGACTTCGACAAGTTCAAGCCCGCCGTGGCCAACGTGATTCCGCCCCAGTCGGCGGCGGCCATCGCGCTCGCGTCCGGGCTGGCCGACAAGAGCGGCTTCTGTCCCGTCGATCCCAACACCTTCGAATCCACCATCCACAAGGACATCTTCGTCATCGGCGATGCCTGCGTGGCGGGCGAGATGCCCAAGTCCGGCTATTCCGCCAACAGCCAGGCCAAGGTGGCGGCGGGCGCCATCGCCGCCATGGTGATGGGCGACAAGCCCGCTCCCATGTCGGCCATCAACACCTGTTACTCGCTGTTGGCGCCCGACTACGGCATTTCCGTGTCGGGCATCTATTCGGTGCAAGACGGCAAGATCGCCGGCATCAAGGGCTCGGGCGGGGTCAGCCCGTCGGGGGCGCCCTATCAGTTCCGCAAGAAGGAAGCCGATTTCGCCAGCGGCTGGTATGCCGGCATCTGCCAGGATAGCTGGGGCTGAGATCATAAGCACGAGTGTCGGCCGAGGCGGGGGCAACCCGCCCGGTACCGGCCTCGCAAAGGGAGGAGAGAGGGAATGTTGTCGCGCTGTCTGTTGGCCATCGCCGTTGCCGTGCTGCTGCTGACCGGGGGGAACACGGTCCGGGCGGCGGAGATCGAATCCTCCATCGCCCGGGGCGGTCGCCTCTATGACAACTGGTACAAGGAAAAGAAGCTGGATCGGCCCGACAAGCCGCATGCGGCCTATCCCGCCGATGGCAAGTATCCCAAGCAGTCCTGGCGCTGCAAGGAGTGCCATGGCTGGGACTACAAGGGCAAGGACGGCGCCGCCGCCAAGACCGACCATCTGGTTCCCATCAAGGGCATCACCGGTGCCATCGGCAAGGACCCCGCCGCCATCGCCGCCATCTTCCGCGACAAGACCCACGGCTATGGCCCGGACCAGTTGAACGACAAGGATGTCCAGGATCTGGCCCTGTTCGTCACCAAGGGCCAGATGGACACCGCCAAGTTCATCGATCCCGCCTCGGGCAAGCCCAAGGGTAATGCCGCCAAGGGCGAGGTCTACTACAACACGCTGTGCGCCGGCTGCCATGGCCTGGACGGCAAGAAGGTCAGCACCGGCGTGCCGCTGGGCCAGGCCGCCGACAATCCCTGGGACATGCTGCACAAGGCGTTCAACGGCCTTCCCGCCGAAGCCATGCCCGCGCTGCGGTCCCTGGACCCGTCCATTGCGTCCGACACGGTCGCCTATACCCAGTCGTTGCCCAAATGAGCCTGGGCTCCGATAACGGGGGCAGGTGCGGGCGCAAGCTCGGCCTGCTGGCCCTCGGTCTGGTGGCGGGCATGGTTCTGATGCTTGGCGCGGTGCTGGGATTCGAATACACCAATCGGACCGAGTTCTGCATTTCCTGCCATTCCATGCAAACCAATCACCGCGAACTCCAAAAGTCGGTGCATGGCTTCAATCGCTCGGGTGCCCATGTCCAATGCGCCGATTGTCACATTCCGAAAGAATTGGGACCGAAGCTGGAGCGCAAACTCTTTGCCGCCAATGACATCATCGCCGAGCTCAAGGGGACTCTCGATACCCCGGAGAAATACGAGGCGCGGCGAGGGGAACTGGCCGAAAAAGTGTGGAAATACATGGCGGCCAGCGGTTCGCGGGAATGCGTCTCGTGCCATTCCTATGAGTCCATGAATGGTCAGAAACAGACCACGGCGGCTCGCCAGAAGCACCAGGATGCCGCCAAGGACGGCCGCACCTGCATCGCCTGTCATAAAGGGGTTGCTCACAAATTACCACCGCGGGAGGAGTAGTTTTTCCTTGCCGCGGATGCGAAGCTCCCTATCCTGACCTTTGGTATCGTATGCAAGGGGGCTCCCGTGGCTGATCCGGTGGATATGGATGCGTTCGAGGCGCTGGTGGATCGCCTGATGGCCGGGGAGTACTGTTCCCTGGCCGCCAGTGACGAACGGCTGGCATCCAAGTTGAAGACCCTGGCCGAACGGCTGGAGGAGCGGTCACGCGCCGTGCTGGTTCAGTCGGTGGGCATGTCCATCCATCTCAACAGCACCGTGACCCAGGCGCTGCACACCTTGCGCAGTATCCGCGAGATGAGCCAGCGCATGACCACCATCTCGGCCTCGACCGAGGAACTGGTGGCCACCGTCCAGGCCATCAGCCGCACCTCGGAACTGGCGGCCAGCAATGCCCATGCGGTGCAAGGCATCTCCGACGAAGGGGCGCGCTCGACCGAAATGGTCGTTGATACCATGCGCACCATCGTCGCGACCGTCACCGACACCGCCGAGCGGGTGACCCATCTGGCCGAGGCCTCCAGCAGTATCGGCGCCATCGTCAAACAGATCGAACAGATCGCGCGGCAGACCAATATCCTGGCCATGAACGCCACCATCGAGGCGGCACGGGCCGGGGCGGCGGGCAAGGGCTTCGCCGTGGTGGCCACGGAGGTCAAGAATCTGGCCAACCAGACCGCCGCCGCCACCCAGGACATCAGGAAGCGCATCGACATGCTGCGCGAGGAGACCGACGCCATCCTGATCGGCATGACCAAGGGGGCCGAGACCGTGCGTCATGGCGAGGGCGTGGTCATGGACTCGGTGGGCAAGATGCGCTCGGTCAGCCAGGAAATCCGCGACGTGACCACCCTGATGCAGGAAATCTCCGACCATCTGGGCCAGCAGCGCCAGGCGGCGCAGGTCATCGCCGAGAATCTGGAAGAGGCCGCTACCCGCTCGGCCAGCGATACCAATGCCATCAACTCCATGATCGACACCTCGGCCCTGGCCAGCAATTCCCTGGTGGACCTGTTGTCCGAGGTCTCCAAGGTCCAGATGCGCAACGCCGTCATCCATCTGGCCAAGTCCGACCACATGATCTGGCGTCGCCGCCTGGCGGAAATGCTGGCGGGCCGGACCAGCCTCAATCCCAATGAACTGGCCGATCACAAGTCCTGCCGCCTGGGGAAATGGTATTACGGGGTCCAAGACCCCGCCATTCTCAACCATCCCGCCTTCAAGGCCATGGAAGCCGCCCACGAGAAGGTCCATCACCTGGGTATCGAGGCGGCGCGCATGTACCAGAACGGCAATTTCGAAGAGGCCGTGTCGGCGGTGGACGCCATCGAGGAGCCATCGCGTCAGGTGCAGGAACGCCTGGACGAACTGGCGGCGGCGTTCTCTTGAGGAGTCTGGGGCTGTCGTGGGGTGGCGGAATCTTTCGTCACCCCCGGACTTGATCCGGGCCCCCACGCCCATCCACGCTCCGTCCGTCAGGGCGTTTCACATATAGGGCTGGTCGCTCTATTCCTCTCCCATGCCCCGGCGCGAGATGGGCACGTCGCGGTGGATATAGGCGCTCATCACCAGGCCCCAGCCCGCCAGCAGGCTCAGCATGGCGGTGCCGCCATAGGAGATCAGCGGCAAGGGCACGCCCACCACCGGCACCAGTCCCATCACCATGGCGGTGTTGATGAAGAAATACAGGAAGAAGGTGGTGGTGATGCCATGGGCCACCAGACGGCCGAACTGCGAGCGGCAGCGCATGGCGATGGCATAGCCGAAGGCCAGCAACAGGGCGTAGAGGCCCAGCAGCACCAGCCCGCCCATCATTCCCCATTCCTCGGCGAACATGGTGAAGATGAAGTCGGTCTGCTTCTCGGGCAGGAAGTTGAGGCGGCTTTGGGTCCCCATCATGTAGCCCTTGCCGAACATGCCGCCCGATCCCAGCGCGATCTTGGACTGGGTGATGTGATAGCCCGCACCCAGCGGGTCATTCTCGGGGTCCAGGAAGATCAGCACCCGCTTCTTCTGATATTCACGTAGGAATTGCCAGGCCAAGGGGATGGCCGCCAACCCTCCCGCGATCACCAGCACGAATTTCCATACCCGCACCCCGGCCATGAAGAACAGGGCGCCCGAGGACAGCACCAACATCATGGCGGTGCCCAGATCGGGCTGCTTCAGCACCAGGATGGCGGGAGCGAAGACCATGATCAGCGGCGGGATCAGAAACAGCGGTCGCCCGATCTCCTGGAAGCCCGCGCCGTGGAAATAGCGGGCCAGGGCCAGGATCAGCGCGATCTTCATGATCTCGGAGGGCTGCAACTGGATGAAACCCAGGTCGATCCAGCGCTGGGCGCCCATGCCGATAGTGCCGCGCAACTCCACCGCCACCAGCAATATGAAGGCGATGACATACATGATATAGGCATTGCGCATCCAGAAGCGCAGGTCCACCAGGGCGATGCCGATCATGATGGAAATGCCGATGGCGAATCGGACCATCTGCTTCATGGCCCAGGGGTCCAGCGAGCCCTGGGCGGCGGAATAGAGGGTCGCGAAGCCGACGCAGGCGATGGCGGACAGTACCGCGATCAGCGACCAGTTGATCTGCCAGATCTTGTCGCGCACCGACATTTCGGTGCGGTTGAGGCGCGACGGCATCCGGGGCATGGGGCGGAGCATCAAAATCTCCTCAGATCCGTGGCGTCGTCCTTGGCTTCGGCGACCCGGGCCAGATCGCGCTTTTGCACCTCGATCATGATGTCGCGGGCGATGGGCGCCGCCACCGCCGAGCCGCCACCGCCATGCTCCACCACCACGGCAATGGAATAGCGCGGATTCTCTTCCGGGGCATAGGCCACGAACAGGGCATGGTCGCGCTCTTTCCAGGGAAGCTGGTCGTTCTTCTTCACACCGGTCTCGCGCTCGCGCATGGTGATGCGCCGCACCTGGGCCGAGCCGGTCTTGCCCGACAGCCACATGCCTTCCTGGGTGATGCGGGCCTTATAGGCGGTGCCGCCCGGTTCGTTGGACACGGCGAACATGCCCTTCCTGACCAGGGCGAGGCTTTGCCGCGACACGTTGAGATTGGGCCATTGGGGATTTGTCCGCGATTTCACCGATTTGTCGACGATGGTGTCGCGGGCCACATGGGGAACCACGCCGAATCCGCCATTGGCGATGCGGGCCGTCATCACCGCCAACTGGATGGGAGTGGTGGTGACATAGCCCTGGCCGATGGCGTTGATCAGGGTTTCGCCCGGATGCCAGGGTTGCTTCAGCGCCTTTTTCTTCCAGGCCTTGTCGGGAATGTTGCCGGGGCGTTCATTGGGCAGGTCGACGCCGGTTGGGCCGCCCATACCGAAGCGCCGGGCCATCTCGGCGATCTTCTCGAAGCCGGTGCGCCGCGCCACTTCATAGAAATACACGTCGCAGGAATTCTTGATGCCGCTGATCATATCCTGGGCGCCGTGACCTTCCTTCTTCCAGCAATGGAACTTGATGCTGCCCATCTGGGTATGGCCCGAGCAGAACACCCGCATCTCCGGGGTGATATCACGGGACTCCAGGGCGGCCAGGGCGGTGACCAGCTTGAAGGTCGAGCCAGGGGCGAACTGTCCGGCGATGGCCTTGTTGCTCAGGGGCGAGCGGGGATTGGTGGACAGGTCCTTCCATTCCTCCGAGGTCAGGCCGCGATTGAAGGCGTTGGGGTCGAAGCTGGGGGTGGAGGCCATGACGATGACGTCGCCGGTATGGATGTCCATCACCACCACGGCGGCGCTCTCGTCACCCAGGCGCTGGGCGGCGTATTCCTGCAGCTTGACATCCAGGGTGAGGTTGAGGTCGACGCCGGGCTCGCCCTCCTTGCGCTCCAATTCGCGGATGACACGGCCGACGGCGTTGACCTCCACCGAACTGGTGCCATGGCGGCCGCGCATGGCCATGTCATAGATGCGCTCGACGCCACCCTTGCCGATGCGGAAGCCGGGCAACTCCTCCAAGGGGTCGTCGGTCAGCTCGTTCTCGGACACGGCCGAGACATAGCCCAGAATGTGGGCGCCAAGGCTTTCCAGAGGGTAGTGACGGCTTTGGCCCACATCGATGATGACGCCGGGCAGGTCGGCGGCATTGACCTCGACCCGCGCCACTTCTTCCCAGGTCAGGTTCTCGCGCACGCTGATGGGAACGAAACTGCGCCGACGGCGCGCCTCCTTGTGGACGCGGGCACGTTCACCGTCACCGATGGTGATGATGCGCGACAGGGCATCCAGGGTGTAGTCCAGCGACGGCGTGCGTTCGGCCACCACCATGGCACGGTAATTGTGCTGGTTGACCGCCATGGCGATGCCGTTGCGGTCCAGGATCAGTCCGCGCGGCGGCGCCAGCAGGCGGGTGCTGACCCGGTTGTCCTCGGCCAGCATGGCGTATTTGTTCGCCTCCATGACCTGGAGGTAGTACATGCGCGCCGCCAGCGCCCCCATCAGCAGGGCCTTGCCGCCACCCAGAACCAGGGCCCGGCGCGAGAACATCTTGGAACGGTCGTTGTCGTGATACATCGCGCCGCCTCACACGTCCTTGAGGAAGGCCATCTGGGTCCGCGACAGGACCCAGGTCAGGACCGGGAAGCAGCACAGCGTCATCAGATATTCGAAAAGAGCGGGCGAGGGGTCGAGGGTACGGCCCAGCAACAGCGATACCAGCAGCCAGGCCAAGCCGACCGCGCCCGCCGTCAACAGGCCGAAGGCCCACCAGGTCACCGCGAAGGACTTGCCCAGGAAGAACTTGCGCTGCGAGGCGGCCGTCCCCTGAACCAGCAACATGACCAGGGCGTTGACCCCCAGCGGGGTGCCGCTGACGATGTCGTAAAGCAGGCCGATGATGAAGGCGAGCCAGGCGGGCAGCAGGTCGGGGCGGTAGATCGCCCAGTAATAGACCCCCATCAGCGGCAGCATGGGGGCAATGCCGGAAAAACCCGGCAGATGGGTGGGGACGGCGGTGAGCAGCAGCAGGATGAAGGTGACGCCAAACGGAACCAGGTGACGGACCCAGGTGTCCATCTTCACCCAGATGGACGGCGTCACTCCTCTTTCTCCTTGTCCTTGGACTTACGGCGGCGTTCGGGCGGCGGCGGCCGCTCGAACGGGATGATGCCGCCCAGGCCGAAATCAACGACCGACACGAATTCCAGGTGGTGACGCTGGACGAATGGGTCCACCCGGATGACGCCATCGGACACCGAGGAAACCACCCCGATGGGAAGGCCTGGAGGAAAAGCGCCGCCGGACGCCGCGGTGATGATCCGGTCGCCCACCGCGATATTGGGGCTGCCCGCCACATAGGTCAGGCGGGGGCGGCCGGAATTGTCACCCGACAAGATGGCGCGGGTCCGGGTGGATTCCACCAGAATGGGGGTGCGGGCATTGATGTCGGTGATCAGCAGCATGCGCGACGAGCGCAGGCCGACCTCGGCGATGTGGCCCACCAGGATCTCACCGGACAGAACCGCCTGGCCCTTGCGGATGCCGTCCTTGGACCCGGCGCCCAGCAGCATGGAATGACCGAAGGCCGATCCCATGTCGCCGATCACCCGGGCGGTGACGAAGGCGGGGTCGGGATCGGGGATGACGTTGAGGCTCTCGTGCAGGACCACGTTTTCCGATTCGAGGCGCCGCGCCACCGTCTGCCAATGCATCAGGCGGGCGTTTTCCTCGCGCAGGCGGGCGTTCTCGGTGCGCAGATTGGCCAGTTCGTGGAAGTTCTGGGTGACCATGGCCACGGTGGCGGCGGGGCGCGACATGGCGTCAAGCACCGGGGCCAGGGCATCGGCCACCAGGGCGCGGGTGCGTTCAATCAGGATGATATCGGCCTTGCCCAGGATCATCAGCGCCACCGAGGCGACGATCAATGACAGGAAGGCAAAGCGCTGGACGAGCAGCCTGAACGTGGCGAGCCGACCTGCCGCACCCGACTGCTTCACCCCTGTCCTCCGTCCTGGAATGTCCACCCTGCCGCGAAGGATGGACTCATCCATTCACACTACTATATCTAGTGATGGCGCGCCAGTGAAGTTTGGGGTCCGAGCGACCCCATACCCTACAGTTAGTACATGCTGGTCAGCACGTTCTTCAGCTTGGGCATTTCCTCCAGGGCGCGGCCGGTGCCCAGCGCGACGCAGGACAGCGGATCGTCGGCGATGGAGACCGGCAGGCCGGTGGCATGGCGCAGCACATAGTCCAGATTGGACAGCAGGGCGCCGCCGCCGGTGAGCACGATGCCCTTGTCGACGATGTCGGCGGCCAGTTCCGGCGCGGTGTGTTCCAGGGCGACCTTGACCGCCTCGATGATGGCACCCACGGGTTCGGCCAGGGATTCTGCGATCTGGCGCTCGGAGATGATCAGTTCCTTGGGCACGCCGTTCATCAGGTCGCGACCCTTGATCTCCATGGTGCGGCCCTCGCCATCCTCGGGCGGGCAGGCGGAACCGATTTCCTTCTTGATGCGCTCGGCCGAGCCTTCACCCACCAGCAGGTTATGGTTGCGGCGGATATAGGCGATGATGGCTTCGTCCATCTTGTCGCCGCCGACGCGCACCGAGCGGGAATAGACGATGCCGCCCAGCGACAGCACGGCCACCTCGGTGGTGCCGCCGCCGATATCCACCACCATGGATCCGGTGGGTTCGGTCACTGGCAGCCCGGCGCCGATGGCGGCGGCCATGGGTTCCTCGATCAGGAAGACGCGGCGCGCGCCGGCGCTTTCCGCCGATTCCTGGATGGCGCGGCGCTCGACGGCGGTGGAGCCCGACGGCACGCAGACGATGACCAGGGGGCTGGCGAAGCTGCGGCGGTTATGCACCTTGCGGATGAAATGCTTGATCATCTCTTCCGCCACTTCGAAGTCGGCGATGACACCGTCGCGAAGCGGCCGGATCGCCTGGATGTAGCCGGGGGTGCGGCCCAGCATCATCTTGGCTTCGTCGCCCACGGCCAGGACCTTCTTCTTGCCCTTTTCCTCGGCGATGGCCACCACGGACGGTTCGTTCAGCACGATGCCTCGGCCCTTGACGTAGACCAGCGTATTGGCGGTACCCAGATCAATCGCCATGTCCGCGGACATCCAACCCGTCAGCTTCGAAAACATTATCCCTCGCTCAACATCCGAAATCGTCTGCAAGTACGACGCCGCCAGCTCGGCCGGAGCGGGGTCGCGGTTATCAAATCAGAATTTCCCCCAAGCTTGGTGCTATATCACGCCGTGAGGGCGTCGGGGGCGGTTTTTTGCCGTTTCACCAAAAGTTTGTTCAGCGCGTTGACATAGGCCCGCGCCGAGGCCACCAGAGTGTCGGTCTCGGCGCCCTGGCCGTTGACGCTCTTGCCGTTTTCCTCGAGGCGCACGGTCACTTCCGCCTGGGCATCGGTTCCCTGCGTCACGGCGCTGACCTGATAGAGCTGCAGCCGCGCCTCATGGGGGAATAGCGCCTTGATGGCGTTGAAGGTGGCGTCCACGGGCCCGTCGCCGGTGGCGCGCACCTCTTTCACCACGCCGTCCACCGACAGTTCCAGAACGGCCGACGGCGGCTGGTGCTTGGTGCCGCACAGCACCTCCAGCGACACCAGCTTGACCCGGTCATTGCCGCGCACCACGGCGTCGTCCACCAGGGCGACGATGTCCTCGTCGAACACGTCCTTCTTGCGGTCGGCCAGATCCTTGAAGCGGGTGAAGGCGTCCTCCACCGCGTTGTCGCCCAACTCGTAGCCCAGCTCTTTCAGCTTGGCCTTGAAGGCGGCGCGGCCGGAATGCTTGCCCATCACCAGATTGGAGCGGTTCAGTCCCACGGATTCCGGGGTCATGATCTCGTAGGTTTGGGCATGCTTCAGCACGCCGTCCTGATGGATGCCGGATTCATGGGCGAAGGCGTTCTTGCCGACGATGGCCTTGTTGGGCTGGACCACGAAGCCGGTGATGGTGGAGACCAGCCGCGAGGCCCGGGTGATGGCCTCGGTCTTGATGCCGGTCTTGAAGGGCATCAGGTCGGGCCGCGTGCGCAGCGCCATGACGATCTCTTCCATGGCGGCGTTGCCGGCGCGCTCGCCGAGGCCGTTGATGGTGCATTCGATCTGCCGCGCGCCCTTGCCCACGGCGGCCAGGGAATTGGCCACGGCCAACCCCAGGTCGTTATGGCAATGGACCGAGATGATGGCCTTGTCGATATTGGGCACCCGGTTGAACAGCATGGCGATCAGGGCGCCGTATTCCTCGGGGATGGCGTAGCCGACGGTGTCGGGGATGTTGATGGTGCGCGCCCCGGCATGGATGGCGGCCTCGACGCAGCGGCACAGGAAGTCGTGCTCGGTCCGCGAACCGTCCTCTGCCGACCATTCCACGTCGTCGGTCAGCGAGCGGGCATAGGCCACCGAGTCCTTGACCTTCTCCAGCACCTTTTCCGGCTCCATCTGCAACTTGTACTTCATGTGCAGCGGGCTGGTGGACAAGAAGGTATGGATACGGCCCGAGGCGGCGGGCCGGATCGCCTCGGCGCAACGGTCGATATCGCCCTTGGTGGCGCGGGCCAAGCCGCAGATGGTGGATTTGCGGACCGCCTTGGCCACGGCCTCCACCGCTTCGAAATCGCCATTGGAGGCGATGGGGAAGCCCGCCTCGATGACGTCGACGCCCATCTCCTCCAGGACCAGGGCGATCCTGACCTTCTCCTCCAGATTCATGGAAGCGCCGGGCGATTGCTCGCCGTCGCGGAGCGTGGTGTCGAAGATGATGACGCGGTTGGTGTCCATTCAGGGGCTCTTGAAGCGGGCGGGAGGAGGGTGTTTCACGTTGAGGCACAGGGAAGTATGAGTCTACCCCACATGTCAACAGGATCGTGTGTGAAACATCGGCAATGTGACCATATTTCGTGTTCCCCAACGGAAGCGGCCCCAGCGGACCATCCGCCGGGGCCGTTCCTGGACGAGTCCGCCCGCGCCTACTTGCGCAGGTTGACCTGATCGGGGCTGGTCAGGCCACCGATGGCCGCCCCCGCCGCGCCGCCGAGCAAGGCGGCGCCGACCACCGGCCCGCCCGCGATGGCGGCGATACCGGCACCGCCGGCGGCGCCGATGGCTCCGCCGGACAGGGCTCTCTGCTCCCATTCCTTCATGTTGGAGCAGCCGGAGACTGTCAAGGCCAAGGCCGCGACAGTCAGTGCGGCAATACGGGACCTCATCATACTCTCCTTTTCATGTCGAAGACTTGCCTTAGCTTTCACCTATCAGAGTGAGGCTTGATGGCGATGGTAGGATATTGTGAAGCATAATTATGTGGTCATCTTCACAGAATTTGAAAAATAGAAGCATTATCATGTGACCATGGAAAACGGGGTTCCCTCGTCTCCGTCCAGCCTCACGGGAAGGCCACGGGACGAAGGCCGGACCATGGAGATGAAAATGAGTACCGCTTTGACCCTTACCCAATCCGCCGACATCGACGAGCGCATCCGCCGCCGGATCAACGGGACGCTGGAAGGGCCGGTCATGACCATCCTGGCGGAGCGGATTCCCGATCTGGCGCGGCTGCCCCAGGGTGGCGCCCTGGAAGCGGTCCTCAATGATCATGTCCTGCTGCATCGCTGCTTCCAGTCGTTCCGGGCCGAGCGCCCGCGCTTTCGCTCGATGCTGGTGGACCGGCGCGACCGTCCGGTGGAGAACGACAACACGCCGCTGGCCTGTGGCCGTAGCGTCAATCAGGTGATCGCCATGATCGTCCGTTCGGCGGCCAAGCGGCATTTCCGCCGCCGTCAGGAGCGGCTGGCCTTCTGGGGCGGCACCACCGCGCGGCTGGCCGAGCGGCCCGAACCCGGTGTCGGCGGCCTGCTGGGCTGGCTGATGGGGCGGAGCGACGAGATCCGCAGCCGCCCACCGGCCACGGCCAAATCTCCGGCGGATCAGCTTTACGACGCCATCCGCCGCTATCTGCTGCATGACTGGCAGGTGCCCATCATCCCGCAATACGCCCGCATGACCCCGCCCGAGGTCCGCGAGCTGGGATCGCGCATCCTGGACTTCCGCGACGCCGATCAACTAGCGGCCTGGCTGGATGGTGGCACCGAGGGCCGGGTGCCTGCCCTTCTGCCAGAAACCCAGCCCGAACCGCCCGCGTCCCTGGCCACACCGGTCGCGGAAGAGCCAGTCACAATGCCGCTGCCGCCGGTCATCGGCGCCGCCGCCCTGCCCAGCGCGCCTCTGTTCGGACCCAGCCGCGCCCGCCTCAGCGAGGTTCTCGGCCCCGATGGCCGCTCGTTGCGCATGGAGACCATGGCCACCATCCTGGTGCGCCCGGAGATCAAGGCCGCCCTGGGCCTGCCCAGCCGCGAGGAACTGGTGCTGGCGTCCCGCGCGGTGTCGCGAACCGGCGCCGCGACGGTCCGCCGCCTGGTGGTGGATTTCGGCCTGTCGGCGGAGCAGATGGCGGCGGTGCTGGCCTCGGCGGCGCTGATGCTGCCGCTGGAAGTTTATGAACGGCTTTTCGGCCGCAAGGGCGAGGCGGCCCTGATCCTGGCCCTGGTGGCCCGCACCCGGGCGGCTGGCCTCGGCCCCGACAGCCCCCCCGATGCCCTGGCCGATTTCACCCGGACCCTGTTCGGCCGCTTCCGGAAGTAAGAGAGGTACAAACAAGAGATACTCCTCCCCCTCCCCCGGCCCTGCCGGGGGAGGGGGAGACGGGCATGAAAAAGCCCCCGGCGGTGTCCCGCCGGGGCTTCGTCGTCGGCATGGAGGTAAGGCTTAGTTCTTGGCCTTGTCCACCAGCTTGTTCTTGGCGATCCAGGGCATCATGGCGCGCAGCTTCTCGCCGACGACCTCGATGCCGTGCTCGGCCTGGATGCGACGGGTGGCCTTGAAGGAGGGCTGGCCCGCCTTGCATTCCAGCATCCAGTCACGCACGAAACGGCCGGCCTGGATGTCGTCCAGGACCCGCTTCATCTCGGCCTTGGTTTCGGCGGTGATGATGCGCGGGCCGGTGACGTAGTCACCGTATTCCGCCGTGTTGGAGATGGAATAGCGCATATTGGCGATACCGCCCTCGTAGATCAGGTCCACGATCAGCTTCACTTCGTGCAGGCACTCGAAATAGGCCATCTCGGGGGCGTAGCCCGCCTCGACCAGGGTCTCGAAGCCGTACTGGATCAGCTTGGTCAGGCCGCCGCACAGGACGACCTGCTCGCCGAACAGGTCGGTCTCGCATTCCTCGCGGAAGCTGGTCTCGATGATGCCGGAGCGGCCGCCGCCGATGGCCGAGGCATAGGACAGGGCGATTTCCAGGGCGTTGCCCGAGGCGTTCTGCGCCACCGCCACCAGGCAGGGGACGCCGCCGCCCTTGAGGTATTCGCCGCGCACGGTGTGGCCGGGACCCTTGGGGGCGATCATGAACACGTCGAGATCGGCGCGGGCCTCGATCAGCTTGAAATGGATGTTCAGGCCGTGGGCGAAGACCAGGGCGGCGCCCTGCTTCAGGTTGGGGGCCAGATCGGTGTAGTACAGCTCGGCCTGCAACTCGTCGGGGGTGAGGATCATCACCACGTCGCCCCACTTGGCGGCTTCGGCGGGGGTCATGACCTTCAGGCCCTCGGCCTCGGCCTTCTTGGCGGTCGCCGAACCGGCGCGCAGCGCCACGGCCACGTCCTTGATGCCGGAATCGCGCAGGTTCAGGGCATGGGCGTGGCCCTGCGAGCCATAGCCCACCACCACCACCTTCTTGCTCTTGATCAGATTGACGTCGGCGTCACGGTCGTAATAAACGCGCATGGGAGGTTCCTTTCGGCTGGCGGAGACGGCTCCGCGCAAAATCTGGCGGGCTTTCTAAATCGGATTCGGTCCGCGCGCAATGGCGACGACGCCGGTTCGCGACACATCGGCCAAGCCCAGCGGCGCCATCAGGCTGATGAAGGCATCCACCTTCTCGGTGGCGCCCACCACCTCGAACACGAAGCTTTCATTGGTGGAATCGATGGCGCGGGCCCGGAAGATATCGGCGATGCGCAAGCTTTCCACCCGCTTGTCGCCGGTGGCGGTGACTTTGACCAGCGCCAGTTCGCGCGACACATGCGGGCCTTCGGTGGTCAGGTCGTGCACCTTGTAGACCGGCACCAGGCGGCGCAGCTGGTTCTTGATCTGCTCGATGATCATCTTGGTGCCGCTGGTCACGATGGTGATGCGCGACAGCTTCTCGGTGGCGTCCACCTCGGCCACGGTCAGGCTTTCGATGTTGTAGCCGCGGCCCGAGAACAGGCCGATGACCCGGGCCAGCACGCCGGATTCGTTGTCGACCAGGACGGCGATGGTGTGGCGCTGGATTTCTTCGTTCTTGATCACAGTTTTATCCCCCTTCCTACACCAGAACCATGCCGTCTTCTTCGGAGCCCGGATTGTCGCGGGACTTGTCCTCCGGACCTAGCACCATCTCGTTATGGGCCATGCCGGGCATGATCATGGGGAAGACGTTTTCCGAGGCGTCGGTGCGCATCTCGACGATCACGGGCCGGTCCACCGCCATCATTTCCTTGATCACGTCGTCCACCTGACCGGGCTGTTCGGCGCGCAGGCCTACGGCGCCGAAGGCCTCGGCCAGCTTGACGAAGTCGGGGTGGTGGTCCATGTGGCTTTCGGCGTAGCGGCCGCCGTGGATCAGCTCCTGCCACTGGCGCACCATGCCCAGATACTGGTTGTTGAGGATGACGATCTTCACCGGCAGGCGATGCTGCACCAGGGTGGCCATCTCCTGGATGTTCATCTGGATCGAGGCCTCGCCCGCGATGTCGATCACCAGGGCCTCGGGATGGGCCATCTGCACGCCCATGGCCGAGGGCAGGCCATAGCCCATGGTGCCCAAGCCGCCCGAGGTCAGCCAGTGATGGGGCAGGTCGAACTTCAGATACTGCGCCGCCCACATCTGATGCTGCCCCACTTCGGTGCAGATATAGGGATTGCGGTGGCGGGTCAGCTCGTAGACGCGCTGGATGGCGTATTGCGGCTTGATCAGCTTGTTGGAGTTCTCGAATTCCAGGCATTTCAGGCCGCGCCATGCGTCGATCTGCTTCCACCAGGCCTTCAGCGCCGATTCGTTGACGCGGCACTGCTTGGCCTTCCAGACCTTGATCATGTCTTCCAGCACATGGGCACAGTCGCCCACCACGGCCAGGTCGACCACCACGTTCTTGTTGATGGAGCTGGGATCGATATCGACGTGGATCTTCTTGGAATCGGGCGAGAAGCCATCCAGCTTGCCGGTGACGCGGTCGTCGAAGCGGGCGCCGATATTGATCATCAGATCGCAATCATGCATGGCCATGTTGGCTTCGACCGTGCCGTGCATGCCCAGCATGCCCAGGAACAGCGGGTCCGAGCCCGGGAAGGCGCCCAGGCCCATCAGGGTCAGGGTGCAGGGATAGCCGGTCATGCGCACGAACTGGGTCAGCAGCTGACAGGCGGCCGGGCCGGAATTGATGACGCCGCCGCCCACGTAGAAAATGGGGCGCTTGGCATGGGCGATCATCTCGATGGCCTTCTCGATGGCCTTGATGTCGCCCTTGACCTGGGGCTTGTACTTGGACTTGACCTTGGACGGCGGCTGGTATTCGCCCTTGCTCTGGATCACGTCCTTGGGCAGGTCGATCAGAACCGGGCCGGGACGGCCCGACCGAGCGACGTGGAAGGCCTCGTGCACCGTCCGCGCCAGATCGTTGACGTTCTTGACCAGGTAATTGTGCTTGGTGCACGGCCGGGTGATGCCGGTGATATCGGCTTCCTGGAAGGCGTCGTTGCCGATCAGATGGGTGGGCACCTGGCCGGTCAGACAGACCAGCGGCACCGAGTCGCACTGGGCATCGGCCAGGCCGGTCACCGCGTTGGTGGCGCCGGGACCCGAGGTCACCAGGACACAGCCGACCTTGCCGGTGGACCGGGCATAGCCTTCGGCGGCATGGACGGCGGCCTGTTCGTGGCGCACCAGCACATGGCGCAGCCGGTTCTGCTTGAACAGCTCGTCATAGATGGGCAATACGGCGCCGCCGGGATATCCGAAAATGACCTCGACACCCTGGTCGACCAGGGCCTTCAAGAGGATTTCCGCTCCGTTCAGCGTATCGTGATGCGCCATGTTTGCACCTTAATCCGTTATCAATAGGCCCGCGCCACGCGGGCAAAGGGGAGGTCCCGCGCTGCTGCACTGCGGCGCGAGGGGCACAAACTATCCGCATGTCACCGGGGGGTCAAGTGCGTTTGGCGAATTTTCAGAAAGATTGTGGCTATTAAACTTTCCGAAAGTTGCTCAGACACGGTCTCGGACGCCATCAACTGATGGCGGAACCATGTGACTTGTCGCTTGGCGTAGTTCCGGGTGGCTTGGCAGGCGGCGGCGATGGCGGCGTCCAGCTCCATCTCGCCCGCCAGATGGGCCATCAGCTCGCGCAGGCCCAGCGCCTTCATGGCGGGCAATGCCGGATCGAGTCCAAGATCGGCCATGGCGCGGGCCTCGTCCAGGGCACCTTGCGCCACCATGGCGCGGAATCGGCGATCGCAAGCCGCATATAGAGGCTCGCGCTCGGGCAACAAAGCGATGGTGAACCAGCGGGCGGTGACGCCACCACTCAGGGGCTCGGCCTGCCACTGGGCCAGGGAACGGCCGGTGGCTGCCAGGACTTCGGCGGCGCGGACCAGCCGCTGGCTGTCGCTGGGCCGCAGCCGTTCCGCCATGACCGGATCGCGGGCCGCCAGTTCGGCGTGGAAGGCGGGGGCACCCACCTCAGCCATGCGGGCGCGGGTGGCGTCCCTGACCTCGTCGGGAATGTCGGGGATGGGTGACAGGCCTTGCATCAGGCTGCGCAGATAGAGGCCGGTGCCGCCCACCACGATGGGCAGCTTTCCCGCTTCCCAGGCGACGTTCATTTCTTCCGCCGCCAGATCGCGCCAGCGTGCCGCCGAACAGGCCTCGGACGGGGGCAGGACGCCATAGAGGCGGTGCGGCACGACGGCGTGGTCAGCGGCGGGCGGCTGGGCGGTCAGGATGGGCAGCCCGGCATAGACCTGCATGGAATCGGCATTGATCACCACGCCGTCGAACTCGCGGGCGAGACGCAGCGCGAGCCCCGACTTGCCCGAGGCGGTGGGACCGGCGACGACGATGGCGGGGGGAGGAGGAGTCACGGGTCGAGCAGGGAGAGGATGTGGAATTCGTGATCAAACCCTCGCCCGCTAGCGGGAGAGGGTGGCGAGCGGAAGCGAGCCGGGTGAGGGCCTGGATGGTCGACATGAGCCCTCACCCTCCGGCCCTGTGGGCCTCCCCCCTCTCCCGCAAGCGGGCGAGGGGGTGAGAGGGGCATCAGGCACAGGATTTCCTTCAACTGTTCCGCGGCCGAAGCCATGGGGCACCTCCAGCCTCCATAATAGCCCAGGCTGGGCGGTCCCGCGACAGGCATTGGCGATTGACCCGGCCCGGGGGCGCGCTAGTCTATGGCCCGCATTGCAGTGAGAGGCCCGCCATGAAGTTCTTCATCGATACCGCCGAAGTCGCCGACATCCGCGAATTGGCCGAGACCGGCCTGGTGGACGGCGTCACCACCAATCCCAGCCTGATCGCCAAGAGCGGGCGCAAGATCCTCGACGTGATCGCCGAGATTTGCGACATCGTTCCCGGCCCCATCTCCGCCGAGGTGGCCGCCACCGATTTCGACACCATGCTGGCCGAGGGCCGCAAGCTGGCCAAGCTTCGCTCCAACGTGGCGGTGAAGGTGCCGCTGACCCCGGCCGGGCTGAAGACCTGCAAGGCCCTGTCCGATGACGGCGTCAAGGTCAACGTCACCCTGTGTTTCTCTGCCAACCAGGCCATCCTGGCGGCCAAGGCCGGGGCCGCCTTCATCTCCCCCTTCGTCGGGCGTCTTGACGATATCGGCCAGGACGGGATGGAGCTGATCGCCGACATCGTCGCCATTTATCGGGAATATCCCATGTGGCGCACCGAGGTGCTGGCCGCCTCCATCCGTCATCCCATGCATGTGACCGAGGCGGCGCGCCTGGGCGCCCATGTGGCCACCATGCCGCCCTCGGTGCTGCGCCAGATGTACAAGCATCCGCTGACCGACAAGGGCTTGGAGGCCTTCATGTCCGACTGGGCCAAGACCGGCCAGTCGATCCTGTGACCTATTTCAGGACGTAGAAGATGTCGGAGCCGTCGTCACCCCGGATATAGACCTGGACCAGACGGCCTCCGGCGTCATACCAGACATCGCGCCCGTATTCGCCCACCCAGCGCCAGTGCCGGGCCTGGACCGGCTGGCCGCGCACGCTGACGCTCTCCAGCCCCAGATCGCGAACCGTGACGGTGTTGATGGTGCCATCGGCCGGGTCCAGCACCTGGGTGGTGGTGGCGGGCAGCGGGTGCCACAATGTGGCGGGGGGAATGGCGGCATGCTGGATGGTCTTGCCGTCGGCGGTGATGCGCAGTCCTCCGGCCGTCGCTTCGGCCTCGATCACATGCTTGGTACCGTCATCATCGGCCACCATGGACAGCCGTTTCAGCCGATCGTGCTCCCAGATTTCGCTGCCGCGCTGGGTGAAGCGATAGGCGGTCAGGCCGAAGATACTCACCTTGACATCCACATCGGTGGTGACCTCCACCCTGCCGGGCCGCTGGCTGATCACCATGACATGGCGTCCGATGGTTTCGTCATGGCGGCGGATGTCGAAGGCCAGGGTCTGGGGCGACGGCCCGTCGGAAAAGGCGACGGCGGCCGTGGTGGCGAATATCAGGGCCAAACTGGCAAGGACGAGACGAAGGCGAAACACGGCTATGCCTGCAAGCGGTCGGTGGTCAAGTCTGTCGTCCCAGGATATAGTGCAGTGCAATGAAAATATCGACCCAAACCATCGCACCGGCCGTGCTGGCCATCTGCGTTCTCTCCCTGGCCTTCGCCCTGACGGCCCAGTACGGCTTTGGCCTGCGGCCCTGCAATCTGTGCCTGATCCAGCGGGTGCCCTTCGTGCTGGCGGCCCTGCTGGCCGCCGCCGCCCTGGCCCGTCCGGGGAAGGCGCCGCTGTTGCTGCGTCTGGCCGGTCTGGTGCTGGCGGTCAACGGCCTGATCGCCTTCTACCATGTGGGGGTAGAGCAGCACTGGTGGGCCTCGGCCGCCTGTTCCGGCGGCGGTGGCGGGCCGGTCTCGGTGGCCGATCTGATGGCCGAGATGAGCAAGCCCGCCGAGGCCCAGTGCGACACCCCGGCCTGGGAGTATCACGGCATCACCATGGCGCTGCTGAACGTGCCGTTCTCGCTCGGCCTCGGGCTGGCGGTACTGGCGCTTTTGCGCCGTAAACAGGAGACGTGATCCATGCGCAAGCCCATCCCCGGCGACCTCACCCGCCAGCAGATGATCGAGCGTATCCTGCGGGTGGACCAGGCGGGCGGATTGGGGGCGGTGCGCATCTATCAGGGCCAGATGGCGGTGCTGGGCAAGGGTGCGGCGGCGCCGGTGATCCGCCACATGGCCGAGCAGGAGAAGGAGCATCTGGCCACCTTCGACCGGCTGATCGGCCAACGGGGCGTGCGTCCCACCATTCTCTCGCCCATCTGGCATGTGGCCGGGTTCGCCCTGGGCGCCGCCACGGCGCTGCTGGGCGAGAAGGCGGCCATGGCCTGCACCGTGGCGGTGGAGGAAACCATCGACGCCCATTACGCCGCCCAGGCCGAAGCCCTGGGCGAGGATGAGCCGGAACTGAAGCAGACCATCCTCAAATTCCGCGACGAGGAGATCGAGCACCGTGATATCGGTCTGGAACGCGGCGCCGAGCAGACCCCGGCCTATCCGGTGTTGTCCACCGCCATCCGCACCGGCTGCCGTCTCGCCATCTGGCTGAGCGAGCGGGTATAGGAGCGCCGGGATGATTACCGCTGGGCTGCATGTCGGACATGATGCAAATGCAGCCATTGTCATCGATGGCCGCTTGGCCATCTGTGTCGAGGCGGAGCGAATCAGCGGGGTCAAGCATGTGCCGGGGAAAAATGCGGCAGTCGCCGCCCTTACGGCCGCACTGAATGTTCTCGGCATTCGGCCTGAACAGTTGGATGGCGTGTGCGTCGCCGACGAGGCGGGTATCTTCATGGGATTGGAAGCCAAGCATGGAGAGGCTCTCACAAGGCTCACCCACAATTCCCCTCATGTCATGCTTCTTGATGCCGAGGGGCTGGGCCAGGGCAACGCCCCTCTTTACGTGTGTTGCCACGGCATGGCCCATGCCGCCAGCGCCATTCGGATGTCGGGCTATTCCGATGCTGCCATCCTGTATTACGACGGCTACGGCAGTTGTTCCGCCGGATTTGGGCTGAATTGGCGCGGTGGGGCCCTGACCCTGGTCGAAGGAACGATGAATCGCTTGATGGTTGGCCATCGCTATTCCCAATTCGGCTACTTCTTCGACGGCATCAAGAAGCGGATGCCCAGCGGAGACGAGGAAGGGCGGATCGTTATCGCGGATATCCTTGATTTCGCCGGTAAGATCATGGGGGCGCATGCCTATGGCGTGGCCGCCGAGTCCGACGTTGGCGATTTGATGGAATGGTTCTCCCATGGCGACGTGGATGTCTACCATGCTGCATTCATGCCGCCGCCGATCAATCGCGATCCCTTGCCGGGGTTGCGGCCCGACAATCTCTACAACCGCCTTCACATGGGATGCCTGCCGGAGGGTGAACAGCGCTCGCTGGACGTTCTCGCGGCCATGCAGGAGGCGTTCAGCCGGGTTGTGATGGCGGCGGTGGACGACTTGATGTCGCGCTCCGGCCAGGAACGTCTGATCGTCACCGGCGGCTGCGGCCTCAACATCGTCACCAACGAGCGCATCGCCCGCATGCCCCAAGTGCGCGAGCTGTTCATTCCACCCAATTGCGACGATCGGGGAATTTCTGCCGGGGCCGCCATTCTTCTTCACGCGGCCCTCAGCGGGCAGCCCATGGCCGATCCCGCCACCTGGACACCGGAATCGCGCTCTCCCTATCAGGGACTTTCCATGGTGGCGGATGCTCCGGCGCCACAGGGGATTCATGGCGCCGATCTCGACCTGTCCGATGCCGACAATCTGGGCCGGTTCGCCCGGGCGCTGCTGGACGAGCGCATCATTGGCCTGTTGCAGGGACGCAGCGAGATCGGCCCGCGCGCCCTGGGGCACCGCAGCATCCTGGCCTCGCCGTTGCGGGGCGAGATGAAGGACATCATCAACCGCAAGATCAAGCAGCGGGAATGGTGGCGGCCCTTCGCTCCGGTGGTGCGGTCCATGGATGCCGACCGCTACTTCAATCTCAGCCGCCATGACCCCTATATGCTGACCGGCGGCGAGGTCCGGCCGGAATACCGCGACCGGCTGGCGGCCATCACCCATGTGGATGGAACCGCCCGCGTCCAATGCCTGCCCGACCGGGACGCCAATCCGGTGCTGTGGGATCTGCTGGGGGCGTTCGAGGCGGTCTCGGGGATCGGGGTTCTGCTCAATACCTCGTTCAACGCCGGGGGCAAGCCCCTGGTCAACCTGACCTCGGATGCCTTCGCGCTGTTGCGTGATACCGGACTGGACAGTTTCTGGATGGATGGCCGCGCCTACTGGAAAAGCGATAGCCTCTGGGGGTGATCACACCAATCCCCGTATCCGGGCCTGGGCGAAGGCGGCCAGGGCATAGGCATCCTCGATCTCGCGCCGCTCCGCCATGGCCATGAACTCGTCGGGCGTCACCAGCAGAATCTGGCCGATCCCCTCGGACAGTTGCGGTTTTCCCACCCCGTCGATCTCGGCGAAATAGAGGTCGACCCGGCCGGTGCACAGCGAGGTGTCGCTGGTGGTGCGGCCCATATGGACCATGCGGCTGATGGCGCCACCCACCTCCTCGGCCATTTCCTGGTGCACGGTCTGCTCCAGCGAATGGCCCGCCTCCACCGTTCCCCGGGGAATCTCCAGCATCCAGCGCCGCACCGGATGGCGGTAGATGCGGATGAGGACGATGCGGCCCGCCGTTACCGCCAGCACCGCCACCCCATCGGGATTGGCGTAGATCACCCGGTTATGGGTGCCCAGCGAGCCATCGGGAAATCGGATGGCGTCGCGCAGCGCCACCACGTAGCGGTCTTCGGACAATACGCCGACCGAGGCCGAGGCGGGTGGCAGGCCGATGGCGCGGTTACGCTTGGCGATATGGCGTTGGGCGGCGCGGATATCCGCGTCCTCCAGCAGAATCTGGATGCCGTCGGGGCCGTTGACGAACCAGTCCGGCCGCTCGGTCACCAGTTCGCGATAGCGGCGGTAATCGGCCCGGCGGGTCGATGGCGGCATGGCTCAGTGGCACATCAGGACATGGAGGGGCGAATGGGCGATGACGTGGCGGGTGACGCCGCCCAGGATCAACTGGCGCAGCCGCGAATGGGTATAGGCGCCCATCACCAGCAGGTCGGCTTCGGCCTTGACCGCCTGGCGCAGCAGTTCCTCGCCCGCCTGGGCCGAACTGGCCTGGACCAGGGTGACGGTGGCGGTGATGCCGTGCCAGCCGAGATAGGCGGCCAGTTCGCCCACCGGGGCTTCCACCTTGTGGTCCACATGCTCGGAGGCGGCCAGGATGGTGACGGCCTCGGCACCTTTCAACAGCGGCATGGCCCAGCCCACGGCGCGGGCGGCCTCGGCGCTGCCGTTCCAGGCGATGACGACGCGCTTTCCCGGCAGGGTGGTGGCGCGGTCGCGGGGCTTTTCCGCCGGGCATAGCAGCAAGGGCCGACCCGCCGCCATCAGGGCGGTGTTGAGGGTAATCATGGACGAGGCCTCGGCATTGCCGCCGGGATGGGCGAACACCACCAGATCGGCCAAGCGGCCACGCCAGGCCACCAGATCGTCCTCGCGGCCCACCTGCTCGATCCATTCCGCCGTCAGCCCATCGGCGGGGGGCGTTTCCGCCAGCCGCGCCCCGTGGCGGATCAGGGCGGCGTCGAAGGCGGCCCGGGCGGCCTTGGCCCGGGCGGCGGCCTGGGTCTCGGCCATGCCGATCATTTCCTCGACCATGGCGCCCGACATGCCTTCGCCCACCAGCGGCACCGCCGTGGTGGCGTCGGGGCGCACATGCAGCGCCACCACATGGCCGCCGCACCTCCCCGCCAGGGAAAGGGCGAGGTCCAGCGGCTCGGCGGCGGCATCGGCGTCACTCACGGGAACCAGGATCGAGGCGAAGGCGGACATGGCGGCTCTCCCACTCAGAGGATATGGCTATTATGCGCCGGTCCCCGGTCCAGGCAAATTCGCATTTGTCATAGTCCCAGGGCGCGTTTGCCCATGGCCAGGGAGACGTCCTTGGGCGGGGCGGAATCGATGCGGGTCCAGGTGATGGCGCCCAGGTCATAGGCCAGTTGCCGTTCCAGCACCTGGGGCGTGGCGTCCGAGACATTGGCCTTGCGGCTTTTGATGCGCTCGGCGGCCAGATCGGGCGGCGCCTCCAGCCACAGCCCGTCGAACCGTACCCCGGCGCGGGTCGCCACCGCCTCGATGGCGGCGCGTTGCTCGGGCCTGGCGAAGACTGCGTCCGCCACGGCGGAATGGCCCTGGCGCAACAAGGCCTCGCAGGTGTCGCACAGGGCCTGGTAGGTGCGCTCGGTCATCTCGGTGGTGTAGCCTTCCGGCCCCAGCCGCTCCAGTACTGGCACTCCGGCTAGTTGCTTGCGCAGGGAATCGGTGCGCACCACCGCCGCTCCCGGCACGCCCAGGAAGGGCGCCAGTTCCCGTCCCATGCGCGATTTGCCGCTGCCCGACAGCCCGCCCACCGCCAGCAGGCGGGGGGGCTGGGGCGTCAGATAGGCCAGGGCGGCCTCCAGGTAGGAGCGCGCCTCCGCCACCAGCGCGTCGCGGCGCCCGCCCTCTGCCGCCGCGGCCATGGTGGCGCAGACATGGGCGCGCACCCCGGCGCGGGCCGACAGGAACAGCGGCATGGCCACGACGCCGTCGTAATCGCCCGACAGGTCCAGGTAATGGTTCATCACCCAGTTGGCCATGCCGCGATGGCCTTTGTGGTCCAGGTCCATCAGCAGGAAGGCGAGGTCGTAGACCACGTCGATGCAGGCGATGTCTTCCGAGAACTCGATGGCGTCGAACAGCGCCGGTTTCCCATCCAGCAGACAGATATTGCCCAGATGCAGGTCGCCGTGGCACCAGCGCACCTTGCCCGCCGCCCGGCGTTCCTCCAGCAGCGGCGCGAAGCGGTTCAGGGCGGCGTGGGAGGCCCGCGCCAGTTCCGCCACCGTGTCCCCGTCCAGGAGATGGGGGATATGGGGCAGCATGGAGGCCTGGTTGGTGTCGATGGTCCAGGCCAGCCCCTTGGCGCCGCCCTTGTCGGGGCGGGGCGGCTGGGACTGGTGGAAGGCGAAGATGGCCTCGGTCAACTGGTCGCAGCGGGCGCGGTCCACCGCGCCGTCCCGCACCAGCCGGTCGAACAGGGTGGACTGGTCGAAGCGGCGCATCCTGACCACCCAGTCCACCACCTCACCCTCACCCCCGAGGCTCAGGGCACCATCGGCGGCGCGGGTGACGGCGACCACGCCGTGATAGAGGGCGGGGGTGGCGCGACGGTTGATCTCGAACTCGGCGTCACAGGCCGCCTTGCGGGCCTCCAGGCTGGTGAAGTCGAGAAAGGGCAGCCACACCGCCTTCTTCAGCTTCCAGGCGCTCTCGCCCGCCAGCACCACCACCGAGATATGGGTGTCGATGCGGTCCACCGCCCCGCCGCCATGGCTGGCGGGGTCCGTCAGGAAGGCGATGACCTCGGCCTGCGAGGTCATGGCGCTACAGCCGGGGCAGGGTGACGCCCTGTTGGCCCTGGTATTTGCCCGCCCGGTCGCCATAGGAGGTCTCGCACACCGAATCGCCCTTCAGGAAGATGAACTGGCAGGCGCCCTCATTGGCGTAGATCTTGGCGGGCAGGGGAGTGGTGTTGGAGAATTCCAGGGTGACGTGGCCTTCCCATTCCGGCTCCAGCGGCGTCACATTGACGATGATGCCGCAGCGGGCATAGGTGGACTTGCCCAGGCAGATCACCAGAACGTCGCGCGGAATGCGGAAGAATTCTACCGTGCGGGCCAGGGCGAAGCTGTTGGGCGGGATGACGCAGACATCGGTCTCGCGATCGACGAAACTGTCGGCGGCAAACGCCTTGGGGTCCACCACCGCCGAATCCACATTGGTGAAGATCTTGAATTCGCGGCTGACCCGGGCGTCGTAGCCATAGGAGGACAGGCCGTAGGAAATGACGCCGTCGCGCTGAAGCTTCTCGGTGAAGGGCTCGATCATGCCTTTTTCGGTGGCCATGCGGCGGATCCAGGTGTCGGGCATCACGGACATGGCTTTTCCCCCTTCAGCGTTCGGGTTCTTGTACCCCAGGCGATGGGGGCGGGCAAGGCTGGGCGGGGTCCTCGGCGCGGGCGCGGCTCTGGGCCTTGCGCCGGGCCAGATTGGCGCGCAGCGCCTCGGCCTGGCGGCGCTGGCGCTCCTCGGCCTCGGCCTTGCCCTTGTCGCTCAATCTGGTGGTGTCGGAACCGCTCATGGCCGCCACTATTTCCCGCCCGGACGGGCTTCGTCAAGAAGGGCAGGAAAGACGCTTGCACAGTAAGAAACCCTGTGGCATAAAGCGCCCCTCTTCAGGGGGCCGGTGCTTCCGGCCTCGAAGACGCTGCCGTAGCTCAGTCGGTAGAGCATACCCTTGGTAAGGGTAAGGTCGATGGTTCGATTCCATTCGGCAGCACCATTTTTCTCCTGAAATATCAGGACGTTGTAGAGGCCCGCGCCGCAAGGTCGCGGGCTTCTCCGTTTTCGGGGACGCCCGGGGGACGCTTGCGGCGGTAATTCCGGGTAACCACACCCGCCAATGCACCGATTGACGTTATACGCGTCGCGTTATGCCGTTGTCGCATGATAGCGAGCTTTTACGACAAGGAAACGGAGCGCCTATATCAGGCTGGCACGTCCAAGCGGTTTGCGGCTATCGCCAAGGCAGCGTTGCGCAAGCTGGATATGCTCGATGCAGCCACGGAGTTGCAAGACCTCTCCTCACCCCCCCCCTGGGAACCGCCTGGAGGCACTGGAGGGCGACAGGAAGGCCCAACACAGCATCCGCATCAATGACCAGTGGCGGCTGTGCTTCATCTGGCGTGATGGTGCCGCGCACCGCGTCGAGATCTCCGACTACCATTGAGGCAGGATCATGCGCATCAAGACCCATCCCGGCGAAGTCCTCCGCGAAGAATTCATGGCCCCCTTGGGGCTGTCGGCCAACGCCCTTGCCACAGCGTTGTGCGTCCCGGCAACCCGTATTGGTGAGATCATCAAGGAGCACCGCTCCATCACCGCCGATACGGCGTTGCGGCTAGCTCGCTACCTCGGCACCACGCCCCAATTCTGGCTCAACCTCCAAAGCGCCCATGACCTGTCAAAGGTGCAAGCCGAGGCGGGTGAAAAGATTGCCCACGACGTAACGCCACGGGCGGCATAGGGCAAGAGCTCCCCCAAATGGCAACGGCGTTACTTTCCTCCGGAGCCCATGGTAACGCCGGTTCCAAGCCCAAATCCTTGATCGCTTTCTTCACCTTGCCGTCGGATACGCCCAGCTCCTTGGCGATGTTGCCGGGGCTGATGAGATCAGTCTTCGCGTCGGTCATTGTAGGGTCGCTCCAATGCTGAATTGGTGGGGGCGATGGTAGCGCGGGCGAGTGGGCTTGCTAGGGACCAAGCAGTCCCGTATTGCATGCCTCATGCTCTGGGCGAGTAGACGCCGGTGGGGTTGCCACCGACGTCATAGGCGAATTAGAGCACCTTGAGATTGACCGCGGAGGTCTTTCCCTTCTTGGGGTCGCGCTCTTCGTCAAAAGAGACCTTCTGCCCATCATTCAGACCGCTTAAGCCAGCGCGCTCCACGGCAGAGATGTGAACGAAAACGTCGGCACCACCATTGTCCGGAGCAATGAAGCCGTAGCCCTTGGTGCTATTGAACCATTTGACACTGCCGTTCGGCATTTGATGTCTCCAATCGTGAGAAAATCGAGGCGCGGTATCGCGCTCCGAATCAAGTGCCGGGCGATTTTAGTCGTACCGAGGCAGGTTTGATGTCGCAGTCTTGATTCGTCCTGCCTCAAAGGCAAGCGAAAGCGGTTAGTCATGAAACTCCCAAGGGCATAACTGCCGTGGGACGTAGGAGGTCAGAGGTAGTAAGGTCTCCCCCATCGTCGTCTCCATCTTGAAAGCAGGAACCATGCGCACATTGGTCGAACTTGCTGATGTAAAGCGTATGGTTGCTATCGACGCGGAAACCACCGGATTTCGGATGCCTTCTGCTGGTGAGATTAGGAAAATGCCCAAGGGGCTACGCTTGCCCGGAATCATCATCGAAATCGGGTGTCAGGAATTGCTCCGAGGCGATGATGGTTGGAAAGCTGGCGAGACTTGGCATCGCCGAATCCAGCCCGGCGGGCCAATCTCCAAGGCATCGATTGCCATCCACGGAATTTATCCTGGCGATTTGAAATCGGCTCCACACTTCAGAGAGGTACTGGACGATTTTGAGGCCTTCATCGGCCAAGATGCGCTACTCGCCCATAGCGCCGAGAATGAGATCGACTTTCTGAACTTTGAGTATGCCCGCATAGGCCGTTGCGCGTTTGAAGACGCCATTTTCACTGAGAATGACTTTGTCTGCACCCAGGAACTATCGCGGCAGTTTTTCCCTGGTGTGCCAGGATCACTGGACGTGCTTTGCGACCGGCTATGGATCGACAGATCTGATCGATTTGACCATCATGGCGCTTTGCTAGATGCCATGCTCACGGCGGAAGCCTTCTTAAAAATGGCGGGTGGTTTCGTTCAGGACGATACCCGGTACATGAGCTTCGGCGGTCCTTCGAGCTAGGGAAACGGTAATAGGCGGGCAGCAACCAAGACGGTGAATGCCATGCATCATAATTTATCGGTCGTCACTGACTTCTACAGAAGGTTGATCCAGTCCGCCCATGCCTCCAACGCCTTCCGTTTCTCGAACAGATAGCCACGAATAAGGAAGTTCTCAGGTTTGAAGGGGAGCTGAGGGAGCCGTGAATTGTCACCAACAATATTGGTGACACAGTGGCGACACGAAATCGCAGACAAAGAAAAAGGGCCTGATCGCATCAAATGCGGCGTCTACCGCCTTGCCAGCCTCAGCCTTGGTGGAGCCAATGGTTGCGGCCACGTCGTCGATCAGGTCCTGCTTGTTCATGGAGCCTCTCCCTTGGAATTTGTTAGAAAGACGACGCCTTTGCTTTGTGGGGGGGGCGTCAAGCCAGGGGTAGGACGTGGTAGGACGTGGTCACCTGACGAGCGGCGGCAATTTTCCAAAGCGGCCACTCATGGGGGGAGGGCCTGGGTGAGTGCTTATGACCCAACCCGGTCATTTGCCCCCACTCTCCACGGTCAGCGTAAATGGCGGCTTGAGGCAGGTGTTGCATTTCGCCCAGCATCATTAAGAAGCCATGCCGATTCGCTATTTTTTGGCAATATCAAAGTCCCGCAACGATGCGGCTGATCCGAGTTCCATTTCCAAGATTTTCCCGGCCAACTCATTTGCCTCGATGGCTGCGGATTTTGCGGTGGAACTCATAGCGTCCAATCCACCGATTACAGCAGTCAAGCTTGCCACCCGACCCATTTGTCGCCGCAAGATATCCCCGATTCCAAGGGGAATGCCCTGCTTGCCGGACAAAATATCACCGCAAAGCCGTATGATTTTTTTTGCAGCCGTCACGGCCAGAGAATCCGCACTTTTCGTAAGTGCATGCCGTATCTCGCCCAACCGTTTAAGCTGAAAATTAGAGCATCCACTCACCTGCACCCTGGAATCAGCAAGTTCCATAAGGTTAATCAGCCTCTCTGTAGATTTCGAAATATCATGAAGCAATGCAGGTTTCCGCTTTTTATCGGCCACTGCACTTGTTTGCAAGTTAATGTTCATAATTTTTGCGGATAATTCATACGCATTTTCTATCACGATGCCGGTTTGCTTGTGTACGGTCTCGCCGCCAATACCATCATCATATTCGCCATTCAATTTGGCGATCATGATGCGGTCAATGCTAACAATATGCGTGACGAGCCAATTATATATTAAAAAGAAAAGCTTCTCACTTCCGCCGCCGTTATGAAGTTCATCACGATTGATTCCATCAAGCTTCTCTACAAAGCCAGCATGAATTCGCTTATGCTTGTCTCTTTCATCATAATCAAAGGAGTCCATGAGAGACTCCTCGTGCTTAAAGTGCAT
>NZ_LWQT01000059.1 GCF_001650715.1 Paramagnetospirillum marisnigri
CGCCCCCGCGCCGTCCTGGCCGGGGGTTTTTCTTTGTATGGAGGACACATGAACCCGAAACGTAAAACCACCTTCGATCTCGACACCCATGGCCGGGAGATTGCCTGTGTAGAACTCACACGCGGCATGACGGCCATCATTCTCAAAGCCGACTATGACGTCATCACTGCTGATGGCTGGCGGAACTGGTACGCTAACACAGATGGAAAGGGGCGGCTCTACCCCTCGATCCACCCCACCGACCGTTCCGATGGGCGGAAAGCTCCCATCAGTGTGGCCCGCTTGATCACTAAGGCCCGCCCTGGTGACCGGGTGACCTATCGGGATCGGAACCCGATGAACTTGCTTCCTGAGAACCTGGAGATGATCTGCCGAAAGGAACACCGCACGCACTGACCCTATCCAGCCCGGCGGCGGGTTGCTCGCACCAGCCCGCCGCCGCTACTATCCCGCATTCATCTAAAGTTCCACAGTGACGCCCCCGTAGAGGTGGTCGAGGTCCACCTCAAACCAAACCTTGGCTATCGCTTCGGCCTTAACATCGAGGGGCACCTTCTCGCTGCCATATCGGCGTCCGATCCCGCCGCCGGTATGGCCGGTCAGTGCATCATGCACCTCTTCACCGATGCGAGCCGCTCGACAGGCATCCTTGAAGCCGTGACGAAAGGAGTGGAAGTCCTTCATCGCCTTGGGTGGGATGATCACGCCAACATCGCGCTTGTAGCGATTAAACCATTTCGACCAGTTGCCGGTGATCTTGCCGTACTGGTCGGGCTTCAAAAGCGGGAATAGCGAGCCGCCTTGGCATTGCGCGACGTAACCCAGGAAGCCGCAGCGAATCAAGTTTGGGTGCAGGGGGATTTGTCGGCGACTGCCTTGTGTCTTTAGGCTTTTGCGGTGGTCTAATTCGTTGATGTCGATGTACCAGATGCCGTCCTGATAGCGGATGTCCGAGGCTAAGGATTGCCCCAACTCCTCCAGCCGAGCGCCAGTAAACAAGCCCAGCAATGGCAGCCACTTGGCCGCCTCACCCCCGGCGGCCCTGGGACGTTCGTTGGCGGTGTAGATGGGAGAACCGAACAGCTTAGCGAGATCGTCGGCATTGAAGGACAGGCGGGTCTTGCTACCGCCCTTGCGGTTCACGGTAATCCCGGAGGCGGGATTGCTTGGGACGTAGCTGTTGGCGACGGCCCAGGCGAACACTGACTTCAGGGCATTCAGGTACTTACCTATGGTCGCTGGAGTGACGCGGGCGATGGAATCGTCCTGCTGAGTTTGTGCGACCACTTCGGGCAGGGTCCTGCCGGGATAACGCTTGGTCATGGAGGTTGGCATCAATAAAAGCGCGTCCTTGAATGCCCGAACATCAACCCCGGTCACTTGTGCGACAGGCTTATCCCCGACCACTTGCACGAACAAGGTGAAGGTGGTCTTCCATTCCATGGCGGTTCGCGGTTGCGGTGCCCGCTCCACTTCCCATCGGCGGTGAATTTCAGTCACGGGCAGTGAATCGTCGTCCGGTGGCGCTACAAGAGCGGCACCTGGGTCACGTCGGGGAAGGCTGGTCGCATCTTCGGGCTCGCCACGAATGCGGCCTAGGGCGGCCTTGTGAGCCTCCAGAATTGCGGTTGCGATTAACCCCCGTGCCTGAATGAAACGTGGACTTTCCTCGGGCAGTTCGATGTCATGCTGTCGCAATTCATAGGCGACCCTTGCCAGCGTATCGCGGCTCCAGTCGTCATGGTTCAGGCCGTCTCGCCACGGGTCAGTGGTGATCTCAAAACCTTCGGCCAGCGACACCAAATTCAAGGTGGGCTTGGACCGGGCGCCTTCCTCGAGAGCTTCGCGGGCATCCTTGAACACCCGCCATGCAATGGCTTCCAGAACTGCGTCTGTAACCTCGACGGTGGGCTTGGACGTGCCCTTGCCGCGAAGTTGGTCAAACAGGTCATTTTGGGCACCCCATAGCTCGGCAGCCTTCTTAAGAGCCTCGCGCTTATTGTCGCCCAGATAGCGTTTGATCATGGCCGAACTCGTCCCCAGCACCGAGGCGCGGGTATCGGCATCGACATTCCGCAGAATGTCTTGGGGGACGCGGCGCTGGTAGTAGTGGAATCGCCCTCGCTGCGTCTGCACGGTGATGGACGGCATCTCCTTCATGACCTCGTTTGTAACCTACAAAGTAGCTCACGTCGAGGTCATGGAGGCCTTGTAAACGCTGTGCTTCAGGAATTCTGAGGACCGGAAGGGAGTTTGGTGGGCCCGGCAGGACTCGAACCTGCAACCAGACCGTTATGAGCGGCCGGCTCTAACCATTGAGCTACAGGCCCCACCGGCCCCCGACCATAATGATTGGCCGGGGGAATGCAAGGCTTGGGCGATCAGGTGTCCAGGAACGAGCGCAGCTTGCGCGAGCGCGACGGATGCTTCAGCTTCCGAAGGGCCTTGGCCTCGATCTGGCGGATACGTTCGCGGGTCACGCTGAACTGCTGGCCCACCTCTTCCAGGGTGTGGTCGGTGTTCATGCCGATGCCAAAGCGCATGCGCAGCACCCGCTCCTCACGCGGCGTCAGGCTGGCCAGCACCCTTGTGGTGGTTTCGCGCAGATTGGCCTGGATGGCGGCGTCCAGCGGCAGCACCGCGTTCTTGTCCTCGATGAAGTCGCCGAGATGGGAGTCTTCCTCGTCGCCGATGGGAGTCTCCAGGCTGATGGGCTCCTTGGCGATTTTCAGGACCTTGCGGACCTTTTCCAGCGGCATGGAGAGCTTTTCCGCCAGTTCCTCGGGGGTGGGCTCGCGGCCGATCTCGTGCAGCATCTGGCGCGAGGTCCGCACCAGCTTGTTGATGGTCTCGATCATGTGCACCGGGATACGGATGGTGCGGGCCTGGTCGGCGATAGAGCGGGTGATGGCCTGCCTGATCCACCAGGTGGCATAGGTGGAGAACTTGTAGCCGCGGCGGTATTCGAACTTATCCACCGCCTTCATCAGGCCGATATTGCCTTCCTGGATCAGGTCGAGGAACTGCAGGCCGCGATTGGTGTACTTTTTGGCGATGGAGATCACCAGGCGCAGATTGGCCTCGATCATTTCCTTCTTGGCGCGGCTGGCCTCGCGCTCACCGCGCTGCACCGTCTGGACGATGCGGCGGTATTCGCTGATGGGCAGCCCGGCCTCGGCCGAGATTTCACCGATGGCCGAGCGGATATCGCCGGTTTCCTTGGCGTGCTTGGCGGCGAAATCCTTCCACTGCTTGGAGCGGACGGCCACCTGTTCCAGCCAGTTGGGGTCCAGCTCCGAGCCGTAATAGGCGTCCAGGAAGTCCTGGCGCTTGACCCGGCAGGACTCGGCCAGACGCAGCAGGCGGCCTTCCTGGGTCATCAGACGGCGGTTGAGGCCGTTCAGCTGTTCCACCAGTTGCTCGATGCGGGCGTTGTTGAGATGGATGCCATCCATCAGCCGCACCAGTTCCAGCTTCAGCTTGTCGTATTTTTTCTCCATGGCGGGCGTCACCGCCTCGCCCTTGGACAGCAGCGCCAGACGCTGGTCCTGGACCTTCTCCAGCTTGTGATGGGTGGCGGCGATGGCCTCGAAGGTCTCGAGCACCACCGGCATCAGCTGGGTTTCCATGGCGGCGAGGGAAATGGAATTCTCCTCGCCGTCCTCTGCTTCGCCTTCCGCCTCGCCCTCTGGGCCGGGCTCGCCTCCCTCGGGGGCCTCGCGCTCCTCGGTCTCCTCGGCGGGCGGAGCGACGGCACCCTCGACGGCGGGAATCTCGTCGGGGCCGCGCTCCAGGTCCTCTTCCGACAGTTCGGCGCCGGGACCGGCGCCATAGGTGGCGTCCAGGTCGATGATGTCGCGCAGCAGCATCTTGCCCTCGACCAGGGCGTCGTGCCAGTCGACCACGGCGCGCAGCGTCAGCGGGCTTTCGCAGATGCCGCCGATCATCATCTCGCGACCGGCCTCGATGCGCTTGGCGATGGCGATTTCGCCCTCGCGCGACAGCAATTCCACCGATCCCATCTCGCGCAGATACATGCGCACGGGGTCGTCGGTGCGGCCCAGATCCTCCTCGTCCACATTGCCCGCGCCGGAATAGCCCTCGGGAGTCTCGGTGGCCTCGGCCTCGGCGCCCTCGGCGGCGGCTTCCTCGCCTTCCTCGCTCTCGACCACGTTGATGCCCAGTTCGGACAGCATGGCCATGGTGTCCTCGATCTGCTCGGAGGACACCTCCTCGGGAGGCATGGCGGCGTTCAGCTCATCATAGGTGACGTAGCCGCGTTCCTTGCCGCGGGCCACCATCTTCTTGACGGCGACACCCAGGGTGTCGAGCAGGGGGCCATCCATGGCCTCGTCCTGATTCTCGGAGACTTCCGCCGTATTCGTCGATTTGGTCGCCATGAAAACCGATGCTCCTGAAGAATCCGCCCTTTGAAAAACACTCGGGCCGCCGCCGGTGGCGATGGCCTTATCCCCGCTCAGTCCTCGTCCGACCGGCTAGCCGCCTCGTGGCGCTTGACCGCCTCGAACCGGGTCCAGGCCGCCTGGGACGCGCCCTGGGCCAGCCGTTCGGTGGCCTCGTTCACATCCGCCAGCAGATCCTTGCGGGTGTAATGGTGGAAGACATCCTCCCAGAGGGCCTTTGCCTCCTCGATCCCGTCATAGGTCCGGACCGACCGCAGCCGCCGTTCGGTGGCGTCCAACAGGGTGTCCAGAACCGGGCCTTGACCGTCAGCACGCAAAAGGTCCAGTAAACCATCCGCGTCCAGTCCACGCGTGGCCCCAAGGTGCTTTAGAATCCCGCGTCGAAGGTTGTCAAGCAAGACGTTGGAAAACAGGCAGCGGCCCAACTCCTCATGAGCGTGGTCGAACAGCTGCGGATTGGCCGCCAGCAAGGCGAGCAGCACCCTTTCGGCCATTTCGAATGGCGGTCGCAGGGCGCCGGGCGCCCCCAGTCCGACGATGCGTCCGTCGAAGCCGCGCAGCGCCGTCTGGCCGGGTTGCGGCCGTCGCCCCGTTCCGCGCGGTCCCGGTTTTTGCTGCTGCGGCGCGGGCCGCGCCGGACGGAAGGCCTGCCACAGCTTGTCCTTCAGGGTGCGGACATACTGCCACTTCACCGTTTCGTCGGCGATGGCGAAGGCCTTTTCCAGCAGGTCCTTTTCCAGCAGGGCACGGCGTTCCGGCGTATCCAGCGGACGCCCGTCCACCGCCAGCCGCCATGCCACCTCCACCAGCGGCTGGGCGGCATCCAGCACCGCCTGCATGGCCGCCGGGCCGCCCGCCTTGATCAGGCTGTCCGGGTCTTCCGGCGCGGGCAGGGTGGCGAAACGCAAGGAAAAGCCCGGCTTCAGGATGGGAAAGGCGCGGTCCAGGGCGCGGGCCATGGCCCGCTGCCCGGCGGCATCGCCGTCCAGGCACAGGATCGGCTCGGGCGCCAGGCGCCACAATTCCTCGATCTGGGCCTCGGTCACCGCCGTGCCCAGCGGTGCCACCGCGAAGGGGAACCCGGCCTGATGCAGGGCGATGACATCCATATAGCCCTCGGCCACCACCACAGTGTTGCGCTCGCGCGCCTGTTCGCGGGCATGGGCGAGGCCGTAGAGGGTGCCGCCCTTGTGGAACAGCGGGGTTTCCGGCGAATTGAGGTATTTGGGCTGGCCGTCGCCCAGGATGCGGGCGCCGAAGGCCACCACCCGGCCACGGCGGTCGGTGATGGGGAACATCACCCGGCCGCGGAAATAATCGAAGCTGGCGCCGCCAGTGTCGGGCTTCTTCAGCAATCCGGCCTCGATCAGCAGGCTTTCCGGGCATTCCTTGCTCATCAGCGAGGATTTCAGCGCTTCGCGGGACTCGGGCGCCCAGCCCAGGCGGAAACGGGCGATGGTCTCGTCGGACAGGCCGCGCCCCTTCAGATAGGCGAAGCCCTCGCGGCCGCCCGGCTGGCGCAGTTGCTTCTCGAAAAAGGCGCAGGCGGCTTCCAGGGCATCGTGCAGCGAGGCGCGACGCGCTTCGCGCACCCGTTCCTCGGGCGTCGCCTTGGGGACTTCCAGCCCGGCCTCGGACGCCAAGCGCTCCACCGCCTCGGTGAAGGACAGGTGGCCGATGCGCATCTCGAAGCCGATGGCATCGCCATGGGCGCCGCAACCGAAGCAGTGGAAGAATCCCTTGTCCTCGTTGACGGTGAAGGACGGGGTCTTCTCGTTGTGGAAGGGGCACAGGCCGTGGTACTCGCGCCCCTTCTTGGTCAGCTTGACCCGCCGCCCGACCACGCCGGAAACCGGCACGCGAACGCGGAGCTCATCAAGAAATTGCGGAGGAAACGCCATGCACGCGGTTTCCCTGCTTCAGCGGATAGGGGCTATTAGAAATGGGGTGTCCACCCAGGAAAATCTAGGCCCCCAGCAGGGCCTTGACCACCGGCCCCGCCTTGGCGAAGTCCATCCGCCCGGCATGGGCCTCCTTGAGCTTCGCCATCACCCGGCCCATGTCCTTGACGCTGGTGGCGTCGGTCTGATCGATGGCGGCGCGGATGGCCGTTTCCACCTCGGCCTCGGTCATCTGGGCCGGAAGGAATCGCTCGATCACCACGATTTCCTCGGCTTCCTGCTTGGCAAGCTCGGGGCGACCACCCTGTTCATACATGGTGATGCTCTCGCGGCGCTGCTTGATCATGGACTGAAGCAGTTGAAGGATATCCTCGTCGCCGATGCCGTCGGCCTGGCCCTTGGGCCGCGCCGCGATGTCGCGGTCCTTCAACGCCGCCAGGATCAGGCGCAGGGTCGAAACCGAGCGGGCGTCCTTGCCGAGCATGGCCGTCTTCAAGGCATCGTTCAACTGCCGACGCAGCATGGTCTCCCCCCTCGCACATCCCTTTTGGGAAAGCGGACAGGCTAGCGCAAAACCGGCCGGAAAGGAAGCCTCTCCCACGCTCCCCATATATTTGAATTTATTGAATTTTCCCCCTGAGATGGGAATGCTTGACTCATGGGCGGCCGGTCTTTATAAGGCGGCCGTTTACCTATTCGCCGATGGGGCCGTCGCGGCTCAAGCCCCGGGGATCTTGCCGACGCAGGACAACCCGGTGGCCTTCTGCGACCCATCGGTCGGAACCGCCAGCCTTTAAGGACCATCATGCCGAACCAACACGGGACCGCACCGAAGCAGCAACGCCAGGTGCCGTCTTTCGACGCGCCGCGTCCCCCCGGAGCCACCGGCGCCCTGGTGCTGGCCGACGGCACCGTGCTGTGGGGCAAGGGAATCGGCGCCACCGGCTCCAATGTGGGCGAGGTGGTGTTCAACACCGCCATGACCGGCTATCAGGAGACCCTGACCGACCCGTCCTATGCCGGTCAGATCATCACCTTCACCTTCCCGCATATCGGCAATATCGGCACCAATGCCGAGGATATCGAGACCACCACTCCGGCGGCCCGCGGCCTGATCCTGCGCGCCGACATCACCGAGCCCGCCAACTGGCGCTCGACCAAGCATCTGGATTCGTGGCTGAAGGCCAACAATATCGTCGGCCTGAGCGGCATCGACACCCGTGCCCTGACCCGGCGCATCCGGTCCAAGGGCGCCCCCAACGGCGTGGTGGTCCACGCCCCCGATGGCGAATTCGACCTGCCCACCCTGTGGGCCAAGGCCGCCGACTGGCCGGGGCTGGAGGGCATGGACCTGGCGCTGGAGGTCACCTCGGCCCAGCCCTATTCCTGGGACGAGTCGGAATGGTCCCTGCGCGGCGGCTATGGCAAGCAGGCATCGCCGAAATTCCACGTCGTCGCGCTGGATTACGGTGCCAAGCGCAATATCCTGCGCTGCCTCGCCGCCTCGGGCTGCAAGGTCACCGTGCTGCCCGCCCAAAGCAGCGCCGAGGATGTGCTGGCCCACAAGCCCGATGGCGTGTTCCTCTCCAATGGCCCCGGCGATCCGGCCGCCACCGGCGACTATGCCGTTCCCATGATCCAGGGCGTGCTGAAGGCGGGCGTTCCGCTGTTCGGCATCTGCCTCGGTCACCAGATGCTGGCCCTGGCGCTGGGCGCCAAGACCTTCAAGATGGACACCGGCCATCGCGGCGCCAACCACCCGGTCAAGGACCTGGCCACCGGACGGGTCGAGATCACCAGCCAGAATCATGGCTTCGTGGTGGACGAGACATCGCTGCCCGCCGGGGTCAAGGTCACCCACCGCTCGCTGTTCGACCAGTCGGTCGAGGGCATCGCGGTCGACGGCAAGCCGGTGTTCTCGGTGCAGTACCACCCCGAGGCCTCGCCGGGACCCCAGGACGCCCATTACCTGTTCGACCGCTTCGTGGGGTTGATGGAGAAGCGCTGAGGCTTCGGACTTAAAGGATTTGAGACACGAATGAACACAAATGCACACGAATATTCATGAGTTCGCTCGGACCTATTCGTGTTTATCCGTGTTCATTCGTGTCTGAATGAAAACATTCAGATCAAAGCAGGCACCATGCCCAAACGTACAGATATCAAGTCCATCCTCATCATCGGCGCCGGGCCCATCGTCATCGGCCAGGCCTGCGAGTTCGACTATTCCGGCGTGCAGGCGTGCAAGGCGCTGAAGGACGAGGGCTACCGGGTCATCCTGGTCAACTCCAACCCGGCCACCATCATGACCGACCCCGGGCTGGCGGATGCCACCTATATCGAGCCCATCACCCCCGAGATCGTCACCAAGATCATCGAGAAGGAACGGCCCGACGCGCTGCTGCCCACCATGGGCGGCCAGACGGCGCTGAACACCGCCATGAAGCTGGCGGATATGGGCGTGCTGGAGAAATACGGGGTCGAGATGATCGCCGCCAAGCGCGACGTCATCGCCAAGGCGGAGGACCGCCTGCTGTTCCGCGACGCCATGGACAAGATCGGCCTGGAATCGCCGAAATCCAAGCTAGTCAAGACCCTGGCCGAGGCGCGCGAGGCCATGGGCTTCGTCGGCCTGCCCGCCATCATCCGCCCCAGCTTCACCCTGGCCGGAACCGGCGGCGGCATCGCCTATAACGTGGCGGAGTACGAGCAGATTGTGGCCGGTGGCTTGGCGGCCAGCCCGGTGCACGAAGTCCTGGTCGAGGAGTCGGTGCTCGGCTGGAAGGAATACGAGATGGAGGTTGTCCGCGATAAGAAGGACAACTGCATCATCATCTGTTCCATCGAGAACGTCGATCCCATGGGCGTGCATACCGGCGATTCCATCACCGTGGCTCCGGCGCTGACCCTGACCGACAAGGAATACCAGATAATGCGCAACGCCTCGATCGCGGTGCTGCGCGAGATCGGGGTGGATACCGGCGGCTCCAACGTGCAGTTCGCGGTCAACCCCAAGGACGGCCGCATGACCGTCATCGAGATGAATCCGCGCGTCTCGCGCTCCTCGGCCCTGGCGTCCAAGGCCACCGGCTTCCCCATCGCCAAGATCGCCGCCAAGCTGGCGGTGGGCTACACCCTGGACGAGTTGGCCAACGACATCACCGGCGTCACCCCGGCCAGCTTCGAGCCGACTATCGATTACGTGGTCACCAAGATTCCGCGCTTCACCTTCGAGAAGTTCCCCGGCGCCGACCCCATGCTGACCACCTCCATGAAGTCGGTGGGCGAGGCCATGTCCATCGGCCGCACCTTCCAGGAGAGCCTGCAGAAGGGCCTGCGCAGCATGGAAACCGGCCTGACCGGCCTGGACGAGGTCGAGATTCCCGGCGCTGGCGCCGGCGACATGAAGGATGCGGTGAAGAAGGCGCTGGCCCTGCCGCGCGCCGACCGCATCCTGGTGATCGCCCAGGCCTTCCGTCTGGGCCTGACCATTGATGAGGTCCACGCCGCCTGCTTCTACGACAAGTGGTTCCTGGCCCAGATCAAGGGCATCATCGACGCCGAGAACGAGGTCAAGGCCAAGGGTCTGCCCATCGACGCGCCCGGCCTGCTGCGGCTGAAGAAGATGGGCTTTTCCGACCAGCGCCTGTCCAAGCTGAGCGGCAAGACCGTGGTCGAGACCGCCTTCCGCCGCGAGGTGCTGAACGTCAAGCCGGTGTTCAAGCGCATTGACACCTGCGCCGCCGAGTTCCCGTCCTCCACCGCCTATATGTATTCCTGCTACGAGGGCGACGGGGTCAACCCGCCCGAATGCGAATCCGATCCGTCCGATCGCGACAAGGTCATCATCCTGGGCGGCGGTCCCAACCGCATCGGCCAGGGCATCGAGTTCGACTATTGCTGCGTCCATGCCGCCTACGCCCTCGACGAAGCGGGCAAGGAAACCATCATGGTCAACTGCAATCCGGAAACGGTGTCCACCGACTACGACACCTCGGACCGGCTGTATTTCGAGCCGCTGACCGCCGAGACCGTCATTGATCTGGTCCGCCGCGAGCAGTCCAACGGCAAGGTTCTGGGCTGCATCGTCCAGTTCGGCGGCCAGACGCCGCTGAAGCTGGCCCATGCCCTGGAACAGGCGGGCATTCCCATCCTGGGGACCAGCCCCGACAGCATCGACCTGGCCGAGGACCGCGAGCGCTTCCAGGGGCTGCTGCACGAACTGGGGCTGAAGCAGCCCGCCAACGGCACCGCCCGGTCCTATGCCGAGGCCATCGAGGTGGCCGAGCGCATCGGCTATCCGGTGGTGATCCGCCCCAGCTTCGTGCTGGGCGGCCGCGCCATGCAGATCGTCTACGACCACGAGGCGCTGGAGCGCTACATGCACGAGGCGGTGCGGGTGTCGGGCGATGATCCGGTGCTGATCGACTTCTACCTGAAGGACGCCATCGAGGTGGATGTCGACGCGCTCTGCGACGGCACCCAGGTCTATGTGGCGGGCATCATGCAGCACATCGAGGAAGCGGGCATCCATTCGGGTGACTCCGCCTGCTCGCTGCCGCCCTATTCCCTGGACCACGCCACCATCGTCGAGTTGGAGCGCCAGACCGCCGCCCTGGCCAAGGCGCTCAACGTGGTCGGGTTGATGAACTGCCAGTACGCCATCAAGGACGGCGATATCTACATCCTGGAGGTCAATCCGCGCGCGTCCCGCACCGTGCCCTTCGTGGCCAAGGCCACCGGCGTGCCCATCGCCAAGATCGCCGCCCGTGTCATGGCGGGCGAGACCCTGGCCTCGTTCGGCCTGACCACAAGGCCGGTGATGAAGCATGTGGCGGTGAAGGAGGCGGTGTTCCCCTTCGCCCGCTTCCCCGGCGTCGACATCCTGCTGGGGCCGGAAATGAAGTCCACCGGCGAGGTCATGGGCATCGATTCCGATTTCGCCCGCGCCTTCGCCAAGAGCCAGCTGGGGGCCGGAACCAACCTTCCCACCGAGGGCGGCGTCTTCATCTCGGTCAGGGACGGCGACAAGCCCGCCATGGTCGAGGTGGCGCGCAGGTTGCTGGCCATGGGCTTCAAGGTCATGGCCACCGACGGCACCGCCAACTATCTCAAGGATCGGGGCATCACCGATATCAGCATCCTGAACAAGGTGCTGGAGGGCCGCCCCCACTGCGTCGACGCCATGCTGAACAATCAGGTGCATCTGGTGGTCAACACCACCGACGGTTCCCAGGCGGTGAAGGACAGCTTCTCCATCCGCCGCACGGCGCTGACCAACACCATTCCCCATTACACCACGGTAGCGGGAGCGCGGGCGGCGGTGGAAGCCATCGAGGCGCTTCGTTGCGGCACGCTTGATGTTGCGCCGTTGCAATCGTACTTTAGTGGATCGTTCTAGGTGATGGCGCGGGGCGCTTGATGGAAAAAATTCCGATGACTCCGGCTGGGCTGGCCCAGTTGGAGGATGAACTGAGGACCTTGAAGGCGGTGGAACGTCCGGCGGTTATCCGGGCCATCGCCGAAGCGCGCGAGCATGGCGATCTCTCGGAGAACGCCGAGTACCACGCGGCGCGCGAGCGCCAGAGCTTCATCGAGGGACGGGTGTCCGAGCTGGAGGACATCATCAGCCGCGCCCAGGTGATCGACATCGCCACCCTGTCGGGCGATCAGGTCCGCTTCGGCGCCACCGTCACCCTGGCCGACGAGGATTCCGACGACGAGGTGGTCTATACCATCGTCGGCGCCCACGAGGCCGACATCAAGTCGGGCCGCATGAGCGTGCATTCGCCCCTTGCCCGTGCCCTGATCGGCAAGCATCTCGGCGATACCGTCGAGGTCACGGCGCCCGGTGGGTCCAAGTCCTACGAGATCGTCGACGTCCGCTTCGGCTGAGGGGGGGATGATGACCCTCCCCCAATCCGCCATCTGCGCTGAGACCGGTGATTTTGCTGTGTTTCTGACCCTGACCCTGGTTCCGGGGGCGGAGAGGACGGTGCGTGCAATCCTCGCCGGTTTTCCCGATATGGTCGAGGCGGTGGCGGCGGAATTCGCCGAGCCCCGGCTGGTAGGCTCGGTGGCCATCGGCGCCGAGGCCTGGCCGCGACTGATGGGGCCGAAGCGTCCGGCCGGGTTGGTTCCCTTCGCACCGCTGGCCGATGGCGATCGCTTCGCCCCCGCCACCCCCGCCGATCTGTTCGTGCATATTCACTCGCCCCGGCATGACGCCAACTTCGCCCTGGCGCGACGCCTGATGGCCCGGCTGGGGAGTGGCGCCACCGTCGCCGAGGAGATTCACGGTTTCAAGCACAAGGGCGGCCGCGACCTCACCGGCTTCGTCGACGGCACCGAGAACCCCAAGGGCGAGGACCGGCCCGAAGTGGCGCTGGTGGGTGACGAGGACGCCGACTTCCGCGGCGGCAGCCATGTCAGCATCCAACGCTGGGTTCACGGACTGACCCAGTGGGAGGGGCTGCCGGTGCCCCAGCAGGAGGGCATCATCGGCCGCACCAAGGAGACCGACGAGGAACTGGACGATTCGGTCAAGCCGCCTTCGGCCCATATCGCCCGGGTGGTGATCGAGGAAGACGGCGAGGAACTGGAAATCCTGCGCCATTCGCTTCCCTATGGCACCACCTCGGACTCCGGTCTGTATTTCGTCGCCTATGGCCGCGATCCGGCGACGTTCCGCAAGATGCTGGACGCCATGGTGGTGGCCGATGCCGATGGGAATTATGACCGTCTGATGGACTTCTCGCGCCCCGTGACCGGCGCCGCCTTCTTCGCCCCGTCCAAGGACTTGCTGCGGCAGGCATGACCCAAGTCAAGCCGGTGGCTCCCGGCCGGGGATAGCATGACCGCCGAATTCCGTTCGGGGGCCTGTCATGCCGTATCTTCGTCAAAGCGTATCCGCCTGTTTTCTGCTGGGTCTGGCCCTGGTCGGCCTTTCCGTCCCCGCCTGGGCCGAACTGGATGCCCGCGCCTATGTCGCCCGCCGCCTTGCCGCCGACCATCATGTCCAGGTGAGGATCGATGGCTTTGAGGCGAAAGAGGGCTCATGCCGGATACGGGCCGAGGTGCTGCGCCGCTTCGGCGGGCGCGGGCCAGCCCTGGAGACCGGTTCGGACATCACCTTCGGCATGCCCTGCGCCGAAGCGTCCTTCTGGCCCGCTGCCCGCCTGAAGGAGACGCGGCTGCTGGAACTGTATCTGAAGTCCGGCCCGGCCGGGCTGGATGTCGCCGACGAGGGCCAGGGCGCCAGGGCGCTGGACGCCGTTAGCGACGCTCCCGCCATCCGCGACGATCCCGCCCTGGTGCGGGACATGACCGAGACCATCGCCGCCTACAGCATCGATTCCGAGGTCAAGCGCAACAATCCCGATGCCGCCCTGGCCCTGGCCCGGGTGGCCGACCCCCATTCGCGGCTGCGGCTGCTGGCCCATGCGGCGGGAGCCCTGGCCACCCGTAAATCCCCGCTGGCCGAGGCGGCGGCAGCCGAGGTCATGACGGCTTTCGATGCCCTGCCCGCCGACGAGGCGCGGCTGGCGGCGGGGCTGGCGGCGCTGGAGCCCCTGGCCCTGGGCGGGCTTGGCCGCCCCAGCCTGCATCTGGCCGAGCGTCTGGGGCCCGATGTGGATGCCCTGCTGGTGCCCGGCGCCCGCGATGCCGCCCTGCTGTCGCTCTACGGCGCCCGCATCCGCTCCGACGATCCCGCCGGTGCCTTCGTGGCCCTGGCCAAGCTGACCGACCGCAAGGCCCGACGCGAACGCCTGGACGACATGCCCTTCGCGCAAAAGGATTTCGGCCCCGGCAACCCGGCCTCGCCCGGCTGGCTGGACCGGCTGCTGGCGGCGGTGGAAGGACAGCCCGATGCCGAATTCCGCGGCGAGGCGGTCCTGGCGCTGTGCCGCACCGCCTATCGCTCGGCGGCGGGCATGGCCCAGGTGCCGGAACTGATGGCCAAGGCGGTGCCCATGGCCGAACTGGCGGCCCGTCGGCGTCACGGTCCCTCGGCGGTGCTGCTGGCTGTTCTTAGCGAAGCGCTGGGCGGCGACGAGGCCCGCGCCAGGGCGGCACGCTGGTATGCGGTGGCGGGAGTCGGCTTTGACGTCGCGACCTCTTCGCGTTCCGAGGCGATCAGGATACTATCCGGCTTCACCGTGGCCGAACGCGCCGCCGCCGCCCGGATGCTGGGCGGGTCTGGCGCCGCGACGCCGCACAAACTGTTGGAGCTTGCCGCCAAATGATGGTCCGGTCCGTGCTGGCGCTGCTGATGGCGGCGCTGTTCCTATCCTCGGCCCCCGCCCGCGCCACCGAATTCGAACAGCTTCCCGGGGCCTTCGCCGGGGGTAGCAAGGTGTGGTGGTGGAACCTGGAGATGCGCGCCCATGTGCCCGCCGCCGCCCGGGGCAAGCCCGGACCGGTGGTGCTGCTGCTGCATGGCTGCGGCCAGCAGGCCGAGACCTTCGCCTTCGAAAGCGGCTGGCGTGACCTGTCGGAGCGCCGCGGTTTCGCCCTGGTGGTGGCCCAGTTCAAGGATTTCGTCGCTCCCTTCGGCAATGAGGGCCAGGGCTGCCTGTGGTGGTTCGACGAGGACAGCCGGGCCGCCAACGAGCAGAACCAGACCGGCCGCCTGCGCCAGGCGGTGCTGAAGACCCGCGAGATCTACGGCATTTCCGGCGGAGATAATTTCGTGGTCGGCCTGTCGGCGGGGGGCGGCATGGCCCTGGTGATGCTGACCACCTATCCCGACGATTTCGCCGCCGGAGCCTCCATTGCCGGTGTGGCGGTGGGGTGCTCGCGCATCGGCGCCAATCTGGGCGGCTATATGGCCATGCCGAATGAGCTGCGCCGCGCCTTCGGCTGCATGGAGGGACCGGCGGGCATCAAGATGGTGGATGACTGGGCCCGCGAGGCCGAACGCATGCTGCCGCGCCGCTCGGTATGGCCGCGCCTGTCCATCTGGCAGGGCGACCATGACAAGACGGTGGCCTGCGTCAACGCCATCCAGATTGCCCAGCAATGGGGCGGCCTGCACCGGGTGGGCGCACCCGGCTTCGCCACCTGCGAGGACGCGCCGCCGCCGCCCAAGCCCTTCGCCCCGGTCTGGGCGGCGGGCGATCAGGTGGAACTGCGCATCCTTCAGGGCCTCGACCATTCGGTGCCGGTGGACACCGCCGCCCGTTGCGGCACGGCGGGCGACCATGTGAAGCCGTTCGGCGTCTGCGCCGCCTCGGAAATCGTCGAGTTCTTCGGGTTCAAGTAGGGGGGGCGGAGGGCGGGCAGCCTCGCCCGCCCTCCTATTCCTCGTCCGGCTCGGGTCCGGCGTCCACGTCGATGGGAACGCCGGGCTGCAGCTTGGAGGTGCGGATGGCCAGGGCGCTCTTCACATGGCTGATATTGGGCGCGGCGGTCAGACGGGTGGTGAGGAAGCGCTGATAGTCGTCCCAGTCATGGGCCACCACCTTCAACAGGAAGTCGGTCTCGCCCGCCAGCATGTGGCATTCGCGGACCTCGGACCAACCCTTGACCAGTTCCTCGAAGGCCTTCAGGTCAGTCTCGGCTTGGCTGCTGAGGCCGACATGGGCGAATACGGTGACATTGTAGCCCAGTGCCCCGGGATCGACCTCGGCATGGTAGCCCTTGATAAAGCCCGCCTCCTCCAGCGCACGCACCCGGCGCAGGCAGGGCGGCGCCGAGATTCCGGCTCGCCGGGCCAGCTCGACATTGGTCATGCGGCCGTCGCCTTGCAGATCGGCAAGAATGCGTCGGTCGATCCGGTCGAGCTTGACCCGTTGCATAAGAGAACTCCAAAACCCCGCGAATTTGCGAAATTATATTACAATACCCTCCGGCGGCAAGCCCGTCTTTGCTGCGTTGCCATGAAAAATCGCCAAGTGTCGTCAGCGAGGCGGCATGCCCAATCCCCTCATTCATCTAAGGATTAAAATCGAGGCGCTGTCTTACGCTGGAGGTATGCTTATAATCATTCTATCTTGTGCCCGGCAGAGAAACCGACTAAATTCGTCGCCTCCAGATCATCCATAATTCCTTTCGAGGGAGCCTCCATAATGTCCGACGCGGTTATCAGCCCGATCTCTCTGGTCACCAAGCCCGCCCCCGACTTCACGGCGCCGGCGGTGATGCCCGATAATGAGATCAATCCGTCGTTCAACCTGAAGTCCTATCTGGCGGGTTCCTACGGCCTGGTGTTCTTCTATCCGCTGGACTTCACCTTCGTGTGCCCGTCGGAAATCCTGGCCCACGACCACCGCGTCAAGGCCTTCGCCGAGCGCAACACCAAGGTCGTCGCCGTCAGCGTCGATTCCCACTTCACCCATCTGGCGTGGAAGAACACGCCGGTGGAAAAAGGCGGCCTGGGCAATGTCCAGTTCCCCATGGTGGCCGACCTGACCAAGGACATCGCCAAGTCGTTCGGCGTGCTGCTGCCCGGCGGCGTCGCCCTGCGCGGCACCTTCCTGATCGACAAGAACGGCAATGTGCGGTCCGCCCATGTCAACGACCTGCCGCTGGGCCGCAACGTGGACGAGGCCCTGCGCCTGGTCGACGCCCTGCAGTTCACCGAGGAGCATGGCGAGGTCTGCCCCGCCGGCTGGAACAAGGGCAAGGCCGGCATGAAGCCGAACCCCAACGGCGTCGCCGACTACCTGGCCAAGCACGCCTCCGAGCTGTAACGCCGGAGTTCAGAGTGACGGGGGCGCGCCGCTTGCCAGCGGCGCGCCCCCTCCTTATGCTGTCATGCAATAAATAACCACCGCTTTGGGAAGACGACAGATGGCGCATCACTACACCAAGGTTCTGATTCTGGGCTCGGGTCCGGCGGGCTGCACCGCCGCCATCTACGCCGCGCGCGCCAATCTGGAGCCCATGCTGGTGGCGGGCTTGCAGCCCGGCGGCCAGTTGACCATCACCACCGATGTCGAGAACTATCCCGGCTTCGCCGAGCCCATCCAGGGCCCCTGGCTGATGGAGCAGATGCAGGAACAGGCCAAGCATGTGGGAACCCGCTTCCATGACGACATGATCGTCTCCATCGACCTGTCCAAGCGCCCCTTCCAGGCGGTGGGCGATTCCGGCGACACCTATTCCGGCGACACCGTCATCATCAGCACCGGCGCGACGGCGCGTTGGCTGGGCATGGAGTCGGAAAAGAAGTTCTCGGGCTTCGGCGTCTCGGCCTGCGCCACCTGCGACGGCTTTTTCTTCCGTAACAAGGAAGTGGCGGTGATCGGCGGCGGCAATTCGGCGGTGGAGGAAGCCCTGTATCTGGCGGGCATCGCCTCCAAGGTCACCCTGGTGCACCGTCGCGACAGCTTGCGCGCCGAAAAGATCGCCCAGGACCGGCTGTTCGCCAATCCCAAGGTGGCCGTGGCCTGGGACAGCGTCATCGACGAAATCCTGGGTGACGACAATCCCCCCGGCGTCACCGGCCTGCGGCTGAAGAACGTCAAGACCGGCGCCCTGTCCGAGATCAAGCTGGACGGCGTCTTCATCGCCATCGGCCACACCCCCAACACCGACCTGTTCAAGGGCGCGCTGGAGATGGATTCCGAGGGCTATCTGATCACCACCCCGGGCTCCACCACCACCAACATCCCCGGCGTCTTCGCCGCCGGTGACGTGCAGGACAAGATCTATCGCCAGGCGGTCACCGCTGCCGGAACCGGGTGCATGGCTGCGCTGGAAGCGGAACGTTTCCTCGCGGCGCATGGACATGGACATTAAGTTACGGCAGACTACTGGCATAAAGTCATAAAAGGGGGGCAAGAACCCCCCATTCCGTCAGGAGCCGTCACGTCACCATGGATTGGGACAAGCTGAGGGTTTTTCACGCCGTCGCCGAGGCGGGGAGCTTCACCCATGCGGGTGAGGTCCTTAATCTTAGCCAATCGGCGGTCAGCCGCCAGATCAGCGCGTTGGAGGAAAGCCTCAACCTGCCGCTATTCCATCGCCATGCCCGCGGCCTGATCCTGACCGAACAGGGCGAGTTGCTCTACAAGACCGCCCGCGACGTGTTTTCCAAGCTGGCCATGACCGAGGCCCTGCTGACCGAAAGTCGCGAACGGGCGCAAGGTCCGCTGAAGATCACCACCACCGTGGCCTTCGGCTCGCTGTGGCTGACGCCGCGGATCAAGGACTTCCTGGACGCCTATCCGGAAATCCAGGTCAGCATGGTGCTGTTCGATGGCGAGCTTGACCTGGCCATGCGCGAGGCCGATATCGCCATCCGCATGATGCCGCCGCGCCAGCCCGATTTGGTGCAGCGCCATCTGCTGTCCATGAATTACTGCGTCTACGCCTCGCCCAGCTATCTGGATCAGTACGGCACGCCCCTGACGGCGGAAGACCTGGATCGCCACCGCATCATCGTCTATGGCGACGACACGCGGGTGGCGGCGCCGGTCTCCAATGTGAACTGGCTGCTGGAAGCGGGCGCCTCGCCCGACCGGCCGCGCCGCCCGGTGCTGGAGGTCAACAACATCTACGGCATCTACCGCGCCGTCAAAAGCGGGCTGGGCATCGCCGCCATGCCCGAATACCTCAGCAGCGAGACCGACAATCTGGTCCATGTGCTGCCCGAGCTGAAGGGGCCGAAGATCGAGGCCTACTTCGTCTATCCCGAGGAATTGCGCAATTCCAAGCGCATCACCGTCTTCCGCGATTTCCTGTTGTCGAAGATCGCCGAGACCCTCTGAATCGCCTAATTTATCGCGCATCCAATAGTCATGCGGTTGGCGCATGCCCCTGCACGAAAATTTGGGGTGGTTCCACGGCCCGAGTTGCCGTACATCAGCAATCACTACTTGCTGCATTGCAGCGGGTTCGAGTTCCGGCGGTTCGCCGCCACAGAGTTCCCAAGCCCTGTGCTTGGGATCGGGTCTTCTGACCCTACGTCTCCTAGACGTGAAGCCTCCCTGTTTGACTTAGCCCCCGGTGCATAACCGGGGGCTTTCTTTTTCATGGGGTTACGGGCCAACTCGGATCTATCCGTTCCTCAATATTCCGACCCATGGGGCATAGGTGGGGTATTGGGATCATGTCCCAGGGATTGGTGTAACAGCGGGATCTCCGCTCAGCCCTGATGCATCAGTCCGCCCAGGACCAGATTGGAATAAGTGGTGATCACCTGTTCCTTGCTCAGTCGCCCATGGGGGCGGAACCAGGTGCACACACCGGTCAGCATGGTCAGGATGCCATAGGCGGCGACGCTGACATCGCCGCATTTGAACAGCCCCTGCTCCTCGCCCAGGCGCAAGATGTCGATCAGGTGGCGTTCGTACTGGCGGCGCAGGGCGACGATCTCTTCGTAGTGATTGGGCTCCAGGCTGCGCAATTCGGAATAACCGATGAAGACCTCGCGCTTGCGCAGGATGTGGTAGGTGACGTGGAAGGCGACGAAGCCCCGCATGCGCTCCACTGGCCCCAATTCGGTCCAGGCGGCCCGAACCTCGTCGAACTGGCGGAACAGGTCGTCCATATGGACCCGGATCAGGTCGTAGAGCAGGTCTTCCTTGGTGGTGATGTGGTTGTAGAGTGACCCCACCTGGATCCCGACCTCGGAGGCCAGCTGGCGCAGGCTCATGGCCTCGAAGCCGTGTTCATAGATCAGCTTGAGCCCAGCCTTACGGATGGCTTCCATGGTCTTGGGGCCGTGCGAGCCGATGGTGCGGGCCATGACTGGGGGTTCCTGAAGGGCGAGGGGAAATCAAGGTTCGGGGCGGACGCGGTTATCCACCTGGGCGGCGAAGACGTATCCCACCGAGCGGACGGCCCGAATGGGCAGGTTCTCGCCCGTGGCCGAGGCCACCTTGCGACGCAGGCGGGCCATCACCGCGTCGATGCTGCGGTCGTCATAGCCGCCCACCGTCTTGCCCAGCGACGTGGCGATCTCGTCACGGGTGACGGAACTGCCGGGGTCGTTGGTCAGGGTCTGCAAAACCCGGTATTCGGCATTGGTCAAGGGAACCTGATGGCCCTTTGGGGTGATCAGCGACCAGGTGGCGCTGTCGAAGCCCCAGATATTGCCGTCCTCCCGGTTCTCGGGCTTGTCCTCGGCCTGGGTTTCGCGCAGGCGCCGGGTCAGGCTGTGGATGACCGCCTCCAGCTCGCGGAACTGCACCGGCTTGACCAGATAGGCGTCGGCGCCCGCCGTCAGCCCCAGGACCCGATCATCCAACTGGCCCCGCGCCGTCAGCATGACGATCCCCATGCGTGAGCGCGACCGCAATCGAGCGGCGATGGAGAAGCCGTCCTCTCCCGGAAGGTTGACATCAAGCACCAACAGGTCGGGCGAAAAGGAAGTGAGAAGCTGATCCAGTTCCGCTCCTGATCCCGCCCGTTCAACCGTCATCCCAACCAGGGAGAGATAGCGGACGATGGAACTGCATAAATCCGGTTCATCTTCGACAACGACGACGTTGATCATGGCTGCCCATCATAGCGATCGACTTTCATTTTCGACCATATCACGAAAATGCGGGCAAAGATCAAGCCATCGGCCCGTCGATGGGCGCGGTCGGCGGTGGAATCAGCGGCAGCCAGACCACGAAAGTGGCGCCTTGGCCGGGCATGCTGTCCACTGCGATGCTGCCGCCATGCAGGTCGATGATGCGCCGCACGATGTAAAGCCCCAGCCCGGCGCCCCGGATGCGGTCGGCCTTGGTGGAGCGGAAGAATTTCTCGAAGATGCGCGGCTGCTCCTCCAGGGCGATGCCGGGGCCGCGATCGCTGACGCTGACCATGATCCCTTCGGGGTCGGCGATGATGCGCACCTCCACCGGCGACTCCGGCGGTGAGAATTTCAAGGCATTGTCGATCAGATTGGAGAACGCCACCCGCAGCAAGGTGGCGTCGGCCTGGATCAGGGCGGGGCCATTCGCCTTAAGGGTCAGATATCGGTTGGCGGCGAAGGGGCGTTTGTCATCACGCAGATCGGCCAGGGTGGAGGCCAGGTCGAATTCCACCACCCGCAGCGACATGGTGTTGGAATCCAGGCGGTCGTCGGCGAGGCAGACATCGATCAGGTCGGACATGCGCCGCACGGCGCGGCCGATCTTGGCGACCTCGTCCTGGGCTTCGGAATCGGCCTCGGAATAGATGCCAAGCAATTGGGACGCGGCCTCGATGATGGCCAGCGGCACCCGGAATTCGTGGGAAACCATGGACAGGAAGTTGCGCTGTTCCCGCATGGCCTGGTAGCTGGTCTCCAGCGCCGCCTCGGATCGCAGCCCGGCCAGGCGCAGGGATTCCTCCAGCAGCTTGCGGGTGGAAATGTCGTTGAGGCAGATCAGCACCGCCTCCTCGTTGCGATAGGTGAAGCGCACCGCCGACAACAGCGTCCAGCGCCTTTCGTCGGGGATGCGGCGGATTTCCAGTTCCGCCCCCAGGACGCAGCCGCTTTCCCTCAGTTTCCAGATGAATTGGTCGCGCTCGGCGGGATTGACGTAGAAGTCGCGGGTGCGCAAACCGCTCAGATCGCTATCGGTGGGAATATTGATCAACTCGGCGGCGGGCTGGTTCAGGAACATGAACCGCCCCTCGGGATAGGTCACCACCAGCATCGGGAATGGTGCCGCATCCAGAATGGCCCGGACCTGACGCTCGCTTTCCCGCAGGCGTCCCTCGGCGGCGCGACGTTCGGCGACCTCGGCCGCCAGGGTGGTGTTGGTCTCGGCCAGTTCGGCGGTGCGTTCGGCCACCCGGCGTTCCAACTCCCTCTCGGCCCGCCGACTGAGTTCCAGGCGGACGGCGTTGAGGCCAGCCGAGCGGTGCAGCAGGCCCAGCAGCAGCAGCGCGGTATGCACGGCCACGCTGGCCTGGACCACCAATGTGTTGACGGGAAGGCCCTGGTCCAGTCCCAGCGCCTTCAGGGCGGGCAGGGTCAAGGCCATCAGACAGACCAGCATCGCCAGAAGGAAATAGATGGCCCCGCGCTCCCCCCGCAGGGTCTGGACCAGGGCCAGCACCGTGGTGGTGGGCAGGAACACCACCATGGCTCCGCTGATCACGGGCGCCACCATCTGGAATGCATCGGCCAGCACCGACAGGGCACAGGCGCCCAGGCCCCATCCCGCCAGGGAATAGGCCCGGCCCAGACGGGGAAAGCCCGCGCCCAGGTCCAGCAGGCGGGAGGTGAAGGCAAGGCCGAAGCCAAGCATCAGACTGGCTCCCACGCCGGTCAACCGCTCGGCCAGGATGGGCGACCCGGGAAAGACGTGCTGCGCCAGCAGGCCATTGGCCGAGCCGAACATGGTCGTCGCCGCCAGAACATAGGCGAAATGGAGCAAATACAATCCGTCGCGGCCGATGGCGTATTGGAACAGCGAGATCAGGGCGATGACCAGCATGCCGCCGGCCACCAGTCCCAGGGCCAGGGATTCTGCCGCCGCCGCGGCGGCGAAGCGTGCCTTGGACCAGATGCGGGCGGTGACGGCCAAGGTGCTGGTGGATTGAATGCGCAGATAGATGACTTGGCTTTCGCCCGGCGGAAGGGCCAGATCGAAGACGAAGGTGCGGTGGGGCAGGGGGCGGGTCGAGAACGGGGTGCGGTCGCCGGTCTTGACCGCGTGGAAGCCTCGGCCGTTGCCGGGGGTGAACAGTCCGACATGGTCGAGATAGGCGCCGCCCACCTCCAGCAGCCAGTGCCCCGAGGCCCTGGACACCTCGTTGATGGGGATCCGCAGCCAGTAGGCGGCACGGTCATATCCGGCCGTCAGGTCGCCGTTCAGGGGGGTGAAGCGGTTGGCGATGTCCGGCCGCGCCATGTCATCGATCGCCAGACTGCCATCGGCATCGCGCAGCACATCCATCCGTCCGGCCAGATCGACGAAGTCCACCCGATCGTCGAGCACGACGGCGGCGCAGGCCCGACCGGACAGCGAAACGGTCAGAACCAGCAACGCCAAGGCGGCCAATGCGCCCCACCGGAGACAAGGCTTGCTCAATGGTCCCACCCGACTGTTCCCAACCCACCATCGGTACACCGAAGGCGGGCCAGGGGCAAGCCGGGCGGCCTCAGCCCGCCAGGGAGAATGTCTCGGCCGGGGTGGCGAACAGGCCCCAGGCCATCTCGCCGCAGACCGCCAGCACGATCAGGGCCAGCAGCAGACGAATCCGCTCGGCCGGGAGCGATCCGCCGAGGCGGGCTCCCAACTGCGCCCCCACCGCGCCGCCCGCCAGCAGGATCATGGCCAGGGGAATGTCGACGGTGTGGGTGGTATAGGCCTGGAGGACGGTGACATTGGCGGTGACGAAGATCATCTGGAACAGCGAGGTGCCCACCACCACGGCGGTGGGCATGCCCAGCACATAGATCATCAGCGGCACCAGGATGAAGCCGCCACCGACTCCCATGATGGCGGCGAGGACGCCGCCCAGGGCGCCGACCGCCACCGGCAGCAGGGCGCTGATGTAAAGGCCGGAACGGGGAAATTTGAGGCGCAGCGGCAGCGCGTGCCACGAATGATGGGGATGGCGCTTGCCCGGGGGCTTGCCGGTCTTGATACCCCAGGTGGCGGCGGCCGACTCGATCAGCATCAGCCAGCCGACCGCCCCCAGCACGCCCACATAGCTGAGGCTGATCACCAGGTCGATCTGGCCCAGGCGCTTGAGCAGGGCGAACAGCCAGACCCCCAGGCTGGAGCCGACGAAGCCGCCCAGCAGAAGGAAGATGGACATCTTGACGTCGACGGTGCCGCGTCGCCAATGGGCGAAGACGCCCGATACCGAGGACCCCATCACCTGATTGGCCCCCGAGGCCACCGCCACGGCGGGGGGAATGCCCAACATGATCAGCAGCGGCGTCAGCAGGAAACCGCCGCCGACACCGAAAATGCCCGACAGGACGCCGATGCCGCCGCCCACCGCCACCAGTTCCCAGACCTCGACCGACTGTTCGGCGATGGGCAGATACAGGCTCATGACGGCGCTCCAACCGGAAGGGGTGGGCAGGGTGGACGTCGATTGTGGCGAGAGCAAGGCATTCCTTTCATCGCAAACCATTGCTTCTTTGGCCCGGCGACCTTATCTGTCTCGGTCATGAACACCGTGCCCACCAAGACCAACCTGATCGGCCTGTCTCGCGCCCAATTGGCCGCCGAGATGGACGCCATCGGCGAGAAGCCCTTCCGCGCCAAGCAGCTTTGGCACTGGATGTATAATCGCGGTGAAACCGACTTCGCCGCCATGTCCTCCATCTCCAAGGTGATGCAGGCCAAGCTGGCCGAGCATTTCGAGGTCCGCCGCCCGCGAACCGAGCGCGAGATGCTGTCCGAGGACGGCACCCGCAAATGGCTGCTGAAATTCGATGACGGCAACGAGGCCGAAACCGTCTTCATCCCCGATCTCGACGAGGAGTTGGGCGCGGTTCACCGGGGATCGGTATGCATTTCCACCCAGGTGGGTTGCACGCTGACCTGCAAGTTCTGCCATACCGGCACCCAGTTGCTGGTGCGCAACCTGACCGCCGCCGAGATCGTCGGCCAGTTCATGGCTGGGCGCGATGCCTATGGCGAATGGCCCACCCCCGATGATACCCGGCGCCTGCTGTCCAATATCGTGGTCATGGGCATGGGCGAGCCGCTGTATAATTTCGAGAATGTGGCCACCGCCCTGGAAATCCTCATGGATGGCGAGGGCATCGGCATCTCCAAGCGCCGCATCACCCTGTCCACCTCGGGGGTGGTGCCCATGATGAAGGAATGCGGCGAGCGCCTGGGGGTCAATCTGGCCATCTCGCTGCACGCGGTCACCGACGAGGTGCGCGACCGCATCATGCCCATCAACAAGAAGTATCCCTTGAAGGAGTTGATGGCCGCCTGCCGCGACTATCCCGGCGCCTCCAATGCCCGCCGGATCACCTTCGAATACATCATGCTGAAGGGCGTCAACGATTCCGCCGCCGATGCCCGCGCCCTGCTGAAGCTGATCAAGGGCCTGCCCGCCAAGTTCAACCTGATCCCCTTCAATCCCTGGCCGGGCTCCGAGTTCGAGACCTCGGACATGAAAACGGTCAAGGCCTTCTCGGACATCTTGCAGGACAACGGCTATTCCGCCCCCATCCGCATGCCCAGGGGCCGCGACATCCTGGCCGCCTGCGGTCAGTTGCGCTCGGAAAGCCAGCGGGAAAAGGCGTCGCGCGCCAAGGCCCGGGCGGCGGCGGGGATCATCGACGAGCACCACCCGACGGAGGGGTGACGGCGCCGGGTCTGGCGGTGCCGCCCTTGGAGGGCAGGACCGGGTGGCTGAGGTCGCACATGACACCGGGGCCGTTGACCAGGGAATAGCCCGCCTTCACCAGCCGGGCGATCAGCGGCCGACGCCGCACCCCCCAGACATAGCTGGCGATCTTGGCCTTGCGCGCCGTCTCGCGGAACAGGTCGAGACGGGCAAACAATTCGTCATCGCCGACCCGTTCCTCGTCATGCAGTTCCGCCAGATCGACCCCCACGCCGCGTAGCTGGCTCAATGCAGGAATCATGGCGGCCGCCGAGAGGGGCAGGCGGGCGAGCACGTCGCAGCCGATACGCTCCAATGGCTCGAACATGCGACGCAGCACGATGGGGGGGACCTCGGGCGACAGGCCGAACACCTCGATCTTCAGGAAGCGGCGTCGGGCTTCCGAGGGGCAATCCTCGAAAGGAATGCGGATGCAGTCGCGCCATTTGGGCGATAGCGACATCCAGTGAACCGGTACCGTCAGGCCCAGCCGCTGACGGCTGAAGAACAGGTTCTTCAACTCACGCGCCGACTGGGTCGCGGCGAAGCGGTCCAGGGTCAGGGTCTCCATGGGGTTAAGGCCGTCATAGGCGTGCACCCCTTCCAGGGTGGGTGAATTATCGCGATCCGAGCGGATGAGCCGGGCATGGAACGCGCCGATCGCCCGGCGGCTGGTGACCCAGGTGGGGGTCCAGACCAGGGTCAGGGAGGATTCCGGGGTCAGGGGCGATGCTCCCCCGCCCCAGCCGCCGCCATCCACGGAGATGATGGTTTCCGGGGGCTTGGGTCCGCCTCCGGCCTTGTCGAGCCGTATCACCGCGCGTTCGGCATCGGCCCCGTTCAGTCTCTGCGGGGCGGCGTCCCCGTACCAACTGGGGGTGGCGGGCTCTGCCTTTCCAGGGGTGGCGCCCATGGAAATGCGTTCCGATCCTGCCGCCTTGTGGGCGCTGGACTGGTCGGGAGTGGCTTGATCGGCATGGGGGGGCGTGACCTCGAACCAGTCCGCCATCAAGGCCTTGTGGCTGGCTGCCCTGGCCGCGGCCTGGCGCGTGGCGTCGGCGCCTTGCAGCGTGGTCGACTGGACCAGGGTCTGCCGGGGAGCATCGGCCCCCTGCAAGGGGGCCGGAGCGGATGGGATGAACCAGTCGGGCTCTTCCATGCGACGGGTTTCGCCCCCTGAAATGGCAAAGCCTTTGCCGGGTTGGGCGGCGGCAATCCGGGCGGCGTCCTCGGGACTCATCAGCGAGGCCAGGGTGGCGCGGTGCGGTGCCGCCAGATCCTGAGCCGCCGCCGCCCCCGCGCTCCTGGCGGTGGAGTCCGTCGACAGCGCCGCCCCGGCCTGGGCCAGGGCGTGGTTGATGGCTTGGCGGTTCATCTCCCCTTCCTCGGTCAGGGCATCGTTCAGGGGCAGATTGGCGGACAGCACCTGGGGACGGCGCCCGTCGATGACCGCGTCGCCGAACAGATGGGCCGAAATGTCGTGGGCGATGGCGGCAACCTTGGTCCGGGTTTCCGAACGCGAGGCATTGGGCAGCGTCAGGCAGGAAATTTCGGCATCCAGCCGGGTGAAGATGTCTTGGCCGCTGTCCACATGGCGTCGGATGATGGACTCCACCGCCACTTCCACCAGTCCGTTCAACCGCTCCCATTTGGGGCCGACGGCATCGCGGAAGTCGGAAAGTGAAAATACGTGGAGATGGGGGTGGGGTTCGTCGCCCTCCTTGATGCGCACCAGTTCCCCCGCGAAGGCATCTTCGGAAAGGAAGCCTGTCCGGCGGGCGCGGGGCATGGCGTCGCGGCGATGGGAAGGCCTTGGCGTGGCTTCCTCCGGCAGATCGGAGGAGCCAAACCCGAAGCGTTGTCGAATACGGTCCCAAATCCGGCCAACACCCATTCGGCCGCCTCCCTTCCCCGAACTCGAAAGAACATGCACCCCAACTAGGGATATAGGTGCGCCCTGGCGGTTTTGTAGAGGGATCGTGTCCCTTGGATTGGTGTAACAGCGCAGTCGCCGTTTGATCTCCGGCGGGCTTGGCCGGATTGATCAGGCTG
>NZ_LWQT01000060.1 GCF_001650715.1 Paramagnetospirillum marisnigri
CTCCGTCGCCCCTGGCCAGGCAACATCAACCATGCTTCACTAACATTCGATCTGGAGCCGCCATTGGGGGCCGGTCAGCATGCGATGAAGTGTCAGTCAAGTTTGGCATCCTCTTGGTTGCGCTGCTGGGTTCCGGTGACACTGCACCCGCTGACTCTCTCGCTGCCGCGTGGATAGGCGGGACGAGCCCGCGCATGACGGCAAAAGGGCGGATTGGGAAGGGCCGGGGGCCAATCGACAGTCAAACGGATTGGATGGGGAATGGGACACGGATGGACACGGATACCGCTTCGCGGCCACGGATAAGCGCGGAGAAAAAGGACTCGGCTCCTTGTTCCGGGGCAGACCTGGGGGGATGGCGAACGACGACGAACGTTCCAGTCCATCCGCGAGCGGCGCGAGGCGCCGCATCCGTGTTTTCCGTGTCTTGTGACTCCATCTTGGCCGGATTGGATTGACCCGGCCATCCATGGACCCTCGGGTCAAGCCCGAGGGTGACGAGGGATTGGCTCTATTCCGAAAGAAGGGCGGAGGGCGAGGGTCTCTTGTCCACCAGCCAAGCCCTCACCCGGCTCTGGCTTCGCCTTCGCCACCCTCTCCCGCGGGCGGGAGAGGGGAAGGTCACGACCAACCCTTGTCGCGTCGCGGAGGATGAAAACACTTATCCGTGTTCATTCGTGGACGAAAGAAAGATCGATCCCACACTGCGCGGCCGAAGCCCTCAGTACGCCCGGTCGATGCAGAAATCGATGACGTCGATCATGGCCTGCTTCACCGGAGAGTCCGGGAAGATGCCGAGCGCGTCGCGGGCGATCTCGCCGTAATGGCGGGCGCGGGCGACGGTGGCGGCCAGGCTGCCGTGCTTTTCCATCAGGGCGATGGCGCGATTCAGGTCGCCCTCGTCCTGTTCCAGCTTCTCGACACAGCGCTTCCAGAACTCGCGCTGTTCCTCGTCGCCGCGACGGAAGGCCAGGATCAGGGGCAGGGTGATCTTGCCCTCGCGGAAGTCGTCGCCCACGGTCTTGCCCAGCACCGCCTGCTTGGCGGAATAGTCCAGCACGTCGTCGATCAGCTGGAAGGCGATGCCGAGGTTGAGGCCATAGGATTCCAGCGCTTCCTCTTCGACCTTGGGCCGCTCGGCCACCACTGCGCCGATGCGGCAGGCGGCGGCGAACAGGGCGGCGGTCTTGGAGCGGATGACCTCGAGATAGGAATCCTCGCTGGTCTCGGTGTCGTTGGCGGTGATCAACTGCAGCACCTCGCCCTCGGCGATCACCGAGGAGGCGCGCGACAGGATGGCCAGCACCGACAGCGAGCCGTCCTCCACCATCAGCTCGAACGAGCGCGAGAACAGGAAATCGCCCACCAGCACGCTGGGCTTGTTGCCGAACAGGGCGTTGGCCGAGGCCTGGCCCCGGCGCAGGTCGGATTCGTCGACCACGTCGTCGTGCAGCAAGGTGGCGGTGTGGATGAATTCGACGCAGGCGGCCAGCTTGACGTGGCGTTCGCCCTGGTGGCCCGCCAGCTTGGCCGAGGCCAGGGTGAGGACCGGGCGCAGGCGCTTGCCGCCCGCCGCGATGATGTGGCCCGCCAGTTGGGGGATCAGTTCGACCGGCGAATGCATGCGCTCGACGATGGTCCGGTTGACCTTGAGCAAGTCATCCTTGACCAGAGCCACCAAGGCATCGAAGCTCTTGGCCTTCTTGCCGCGTTCGTCTTCCAAGCTGACCACGATCGCCACGATGAGAAAACTCCTACCTACCCTTGCGATGAACATAGTGTCGCTGTGGAAAGTCGGTCAAGCTTGCATCGCCTCCAATCCGTCGTTTCCTGAGAAAAGATGCATGCCATAACCGACATTGACTGCACCCGGGATACGCTGCTGGACGGCCGGGTCATGCTGACCCAGCCGAGAAACGGCTATCGCGCCGCCGTCGATCCGGTGCTGCTGGCCGCCGCCATCGCCGCCCGGCCGGGTGATCGGGTGCTCGATCTGGGCTGCGGCGTCGGCGCGGCCGCCTTGTGCCTGATGGCGCGGGTGCCGGGGCTAGATCTGGTGGGGCTGGAGATTCAGCCCCATCTGGCCGGGCTGGCCCGGGTCAATGCCGAGGCCAATGGCCAAGCGGGCTTCCAGGTGGAGGAGGGCAGTGCCGCCCAACCGCTGCACCGGCTGGGAAGCTTCGACCATGTCATCACCAATCCCCCCTATGTGGCGCAGGGGCGGGGCACGGCGCCGCCCACGGGGTCCAAGGCCCTGGCCCATATGGAGGGCGAGTTGGCGCTGGAGGGCTGGATCAGTGCCGCCGCCCGGCGGCTGCGGCCCAAGGGTGTCCTTACCGTCATCCATCGCGCCGACCGGCTGGACGAGCTGCTGGCGGCGCTGGCGGCGCGGGGACTGGGCGAGGTTCGTATCCGCCCGGTCTGGCCGCGCGCAAGCGAGGCGGCGGGACGGGTGGTGGTCTCGGGCCGCAAGGGCTCGCGCGCGCCGCTGGCGCTGCTGCCCGGCCTGGTGCTGCACCAAGGCGATGGCGGCTATACCGCCGAGGCCGAGGCCATCTTGCGCCATGCCGGGGTGTTTGAGTAAGGAGAGGTTCGGGTATGTTCGGAAAGTTTCTTCTCACCGTCGCGGTGATTGCCATCATCTGGTTCGGCTACCGCTACATGTCGCGGCAGGCGGAACTCAGGCGGCGGGGCGATGCCGGATCGAAGCCGGGCCAGCCGCCCCGCGACCTGCCTCGCGAGCGCGCCTCCGATCCCGAGGCCGAGACCCTGGTGGAATGCCGCGTCTGCGGATCGTGGCAGGCGGCGCGGGCGGCCAAGCCCTGCGGCCGCCCCGATTGTCCCTACTGATGGGAGCGGCTCAGCCGTTACCCCACCAGTAGACCCAGACGAACAGGAAGATCCACACCGCGTCCACGAAGTGCCAGTACCAGGCGGCGGCCTGGAAGCCGAGATGGCGCTTGGCCGAGAACTGGCCGCCCAGGGTGCGGACCAGGCACACCGCCAGGAAGCAGACGCCGACGAAGACGTGGAAGCCGTGGAAGCCGGTGGCCATGTAGAACACCGACGGATAGATGCCGTCCTTGAAGGCGAACAGGGCCGAACCGTATTCGTGGATCTGCAGCCCCAGGAACAGCACTCCCAGGGCGATGGTGAGCGCCAGCCAGCGGGTGGTGGGGCCGATGCGGTCTTCCATCAGGGCATGGTGGCCCCGGGTGAGGGTGAGGCCGGAACTCATCAGGATCAGGGTGTTGATGAAGGGCAGGTGCCAGGTGTCCAGTGGCACGATCCCGGCGGGCGGCCATTGGGTGGTCGTCGGCGCCACCCCCAGGGCGGAATGGAAGAAGGCCCAGAAGAATCCGGCGAAGAACATCACCTCGGAGGCGATGAATAAGGCCATGCCCAGCCGCAGGCCGTGGCGGACCTCGTGGGTATGGGACTGGCCGTCGCGGGATTCGCGGATCACGTCGCGCCACCATCCCGCCATGGTGACCAGCAGCAGGGCGACGCCCAGCAGCAGGATGGTGGTCTGGTCGCGGTGGTGGAAATAGGTGACGCCGCCATAGGCCAGGACCAGGGCGGAAATGCTGCCCACCAGCGGCCAGGGACTGGGGTCCACCAGATGATAGGGATGGGCCGGATGGGAGTCGGGATGGGATGATGCGTGGCTCATGACCGTCCGTTTCCTTTGCTGGCGGGCTCGATGGCCCGGAAGAACGTATAGGACAGGGTGATGGTCGATACTTCGTCGGTGTGGGGGTCGTCGGCCATGGCCGGATCGATGACGAAAGTCACCGGCATGTCCAGGCTCTGGCCGGGCTCCAGCACCTGCTCGGTGAAGCAGAAGCATTGGATCTTGGCGACATAGCGCCCGATCTTGTCGGGAGTGGCGTTGAACACCGCATTGCCGGTGACCGGCTTGTCCGACAGGTTGGTGGCGGTGAAGACGGCCAGGCTGTCCTCGCCCAGGCGCACCGTCATTTCGCGGGTCTGGGGGGCGAAGCGCCAGTCCAGCCCCTTGGCCACCGAGGCATCGAAGCGGATCTTGACCCAGCGTTCGCGCACTTGCTCCGACGCCGCCGCCACCTGCCGGGGCGGACCGCCGATACCCACCGCCTTGCAGAAGGCACGATAGAGCGGGACGCTGGCGACCACCAGCCCGACCATGGTGGAGACCACCAGGACAAGGGCCAGAACCGTCGTCAGCGGGCCGCGCTTCATGGGCATCACTCCGCCGGAGACCCGATATGGGGCAGGGTCTCGAAGGAATGGGCGGGCGGCGGCGAGCTGACCGTCCATTCCAGGGTGGTGGCGCCGCGGCCCCAGGGATTGGCTTCCACCGCCTTGCCCGCGGTGAACAGGCGCCACGCCACCACCAGGAAGAATACCGTCCCGGCGAAGGCGATATAGGCGCCGATGGAGGACACCATGTTCCACCCGGCGAAGGCATCGGGATAATCGGGAATGCGGCGCGGCATGCCCTGCACTCCCAGGAAGTGCTGCGGGAAGAAGGCCATGTTGACGCCGATGAAGGTGACCCAGAAATGGATCTTGCCCAGGGTTTCGGAGTACTGGCGCCCGCTCATCTTGCCGATCCAGTAGTAGAACCCGGCGAAGATGGCGAAGACGGCGCCCAGGCTCAGCACATAGTGGAAATGGGCGATGACGTAATAGGTGTCGTGCAGCGCCACGTCGACGGGGTTGTTGGCCAGCACCACGCCGGTGACGCCGCCCATGGTGAACAGGAAGACAAAGCCCACCGCCCACAGCATGGGCACCTTGAAGGTGATGGAGCCGCCCCACATGGTGGCGATCCAACTGAACACCTTGATGCCGGTGGGCACGGCGATGACCATGGTGGCGGCGGTGAAATAGGCCCTTGTATTGACGTCGAGGCCGGTGGTGAACATGTGGTGCGCCCACACCGCGAAGCCGATCACCCCGATGGAGACCATGGCATAGGCCATGCCCAGATAGCCGAATACCGGCTTCCTGGAGAAGGTGGCGATGATCTGGCTGACGATGCCGAAGGCGGGCAGGATCATGATGTAGACTTCGGGATGGCCGAAGAACCAGAACAGATGCTGGTAGAGCAGGGGGTCGCCGCCGCCCGAGGGGGCGAAGAAGGCGGTGCCGAAATTACGGTCGGTCAGCAGCATGGTGAGCGCGCCCGCCAGCACCGGGATGGAGAGCAGCAGCAGGAAGGCGGTCACCAGCATGGACCACACGAACAGCGGCATGCGGTGGAGCGTCATGCCCGGCGCGCGCATATTCAGCACGGTGGTGATGAAGTTGACGGCGCCCAGCACCGAACTCACCCCGGCCAGATGCAGCGCCAGGATGGCGAAGTCCACTGAGGCGTCGGGATGGCCGCTGGTGCTCAAGGGGGGATAAAGGGTCCAGCCGGTGCCGGCGCCCGCGCCCTCGAAGGCCGACAGCAGCATCAGGATGAAGGCGGGGGGCAGCAGCCAGAAGCTGATGTTGTTCAGGCGGGGGAAGGCCATGTCCGGCGCCCCGATCATCAGTGGCACGAACCAGTTGCCGAAGCCGCCGATCAGGGCGGGCATCACCGTGAAGAACACCATGGTCAGGGCGTGGGCGGTGACGAAGACATTGTACTGGTGCCAGTCGCCGCCGAAGATGGTGCCGCCGGGCTGGGCCAGTTGCATGCGGATGACCACGCTCATGGCGCCGCCGATCAGCCCGGCCGCCACCGAGAAGATCAGATAGAGCGTGCCGATGTCCTTGTGATTGGTGGAAAACAGCCAGCGGCGCCAGCCATGGGGAGTTGCGTGGCTCATGGGCGTTGCTCCTGGGCATCGGCAATGGGGACTTCGGCAATGGGGACTTCGGCAATGGGGGCTTCGGCCATGGCGATCGACCGGTTGGGCGGGGTTCCGTCGATGCGGGCGAACTTGGTCTTGGCGGTGGCGACCCAGGCGGCGAATTCCTCCTTGGACACGGCGCGGACATGCACCGGCATGAAGCCGTGGTTGACGCCGCACAGTTGCGAGCACTGGCCGTAATAGCTGCCGGGCTGGTTGACCTGGACCCAGCTTTCGTTGAGGCGGCCGGGAATGGCGTCGGTCTTGACCCCGAAGGCGGGCACCGCCCAGGAATGGATGACGTCGTCGGCGGTCATCTGCAGCCGGATCGGCACCCCCACTGGAACCACCACTTCGTTGTCGGCGGTCAGCAGGCGCGGCTGGCCCGGCTTCAGGTCCTCGGCCTGGACCATCAGCGAGTCGAACTTGAAGTCGTGGTCGGGATACTCATAGCTCCAGTACCACTGGTGGCCGACGATCTTCAGCGTCATGTCGGCGTCCTGGACCTTGTCCATGAAATAGAGCAGCCGGAACGACGGGATGGCGATCAGCAGCAAGATGATGGCGGGAATGGCGGTCCAGGCCACCTCCAGCGGCGTGTTGTGGGACCATTGCGCCGGCTTGGGGTTGCGGTCGGCCTTGAAGCGCCAGCAGGCATAGGCCAGCAGGCCGCTCACCAGCAAGGTGATCAGCACGATCACGCCGTTGATGAAACCGGCCAGGGACTGAATGCGCTCCATGGTCGGAGAAGCGCCGGGTTGGAAGCTGATGGCCCATGGCTGCGGCTCACCCGCAAAGACTCCCGGTGCAAGGGTTAGGGCGCCGATTGCCAGCGCCCAAACAAGAGCGGACCGTTTCATGTCGAGTGTCCCTCCCTGCCGTCCCGACCCGCTGGTGCGGGGGGTGTCATGGGGCCGACTCCTGGGGCTCCCATGAAAGTCATTCTTATTTGTGGGGTTGCTGCCCACGCTTTCCAAGCCCCCCCCTGCGAAAATCTCGGGACTCTTGATCTTGCGGTGCGGCACAGGATCGCTACATTAACGACACCTCATAAAGCGGACAGGATGGGCGCCATGCTTTCTCGATTGTTCAATGCCTTCGGTTCCGAGCCCACTCCGGGTTCCGACCAGGTGCAGGTCGTCGATGCCGCCACGGTGCGCGCCTGGTGGCAGGCGGGCGAGGTGGTGTTGATCGACGTGCGCGAGCGTGACGAGAATGCCGCCGAGCGGATCGAGGGCGCCATCAACCTGCCGCTCTCCACTTTCAATCCCGCCGATATGCCCAGGCCAGACGAGGGCAAGCGGCTGGTGATCCACTGCCGCAGCGGCGTTCGTTGCGGCAGCGCCACCAATCTGCTGTTGGCGGCGGGCTGGGACACGCCCATCCATCGCCTGAAGGGCGGCATCATCGGATGGGCGGCGGCGGGCGGCCCGACCGTCCGGGGCTGACCCGCTCATAATGTTTTAAGAAATGATCTAATATCCTGGTCCCGTGCCTCTTCACTTCAGGAGTGGACGACCATGGGCCAGAAGGCTGCGCGCCGCGAGAAATTGGCGGCAATTCGGGAACGGGCATTGGATGTGATATCCACGCCCGAGACCCAGACCCTGATGACCAGGGAGCGCGCCCTCGATTCCTTGGGCTATCTCTGGGAAGTCGAAAAGGAACGTCTGGGATCGCTGTTGGCCTGCTGACCAGCAGACCCGCCGAGTCCCCCCTTCCTTCCAGGAAGGGGGGAGGGGGGATCAGGCGTTAGCGCGGGCCGCAGCGCCGCGCCAGTTTGGCTTTGGCCTCGGCCTCGTCGGCGCAGTCGCGGCAATTCTTGGCATAGGGGTTGGCGCGCAGGCGATCGGACTCGATCTCTTCGCCGCAGGTGCGGCAGATGCCGTCCGACAGAATGGTTTCCGCTCGCCCAAGCACCGCCTGGATGGCGGTCGCGTTCAAAACCTCGACACGCTCGGCCGCAAGATCGATTTCGTCCATGCCCTTACTCCCCAGTAACGCATTGCACCCATATAGTGTATGCGTCGGGGCTGGATATCAATATCTATGATGAGGGGCTAGTCGCCGGATTTCGGGGTCCAGGCCAGCGAGGCATAAGTGTCGTCCTGGTTGCACAGTTCCGACAGCTTCGCGGCGGAAACCCGCAGCGGCGTGACGCCGTTGATGCTGAGCAGTCCCTTGCGCACCAGTTTCCAGCCCACCGAGACGCAGATGCTGGGCGGGATGTTGTCGGCGGTGACGGTGACCTGTCCGCCCTTGCTTTGCACGCGGATCGGCCCGCCATACAGATTGCGTTCGAACACCACGCCCTGGGACGCTTTTTCCATCTGGTCGACAAAGGCTTCCGGGCTGATGGAGGCGGGGGTGTTCGTATTGGGGCGCAGCAGGAAGGCCCCCAGCCCGAACGCCGCCAGCACCAGGGCCAGGGCGATCAGCGCCGCCACTTTGTGGCCGCCGCCGCCCGATGACTTGCGATGCCGATGGGCGCCGCCCTGTTGGTGAAGCGACAGATGTTTTCCCGGGGTGGCCGAATGCGAAATCATGATCGAATCCCCTTTGGGGAGAACGCTTCTGATCCTCACAGTCTAGGCCGATTTGATTAAGACAAGGTTTAGCAGCGTCCGCTTGGGCCCTGGATTCAAGAGAAAATTTGCTTTTGACCCGTGGGGTCGAGCCATTCTAGGTGCGGAGGCGATCCGCAATTGCCGTCATGCGCGGGCTTGTTCCGCGTATCCACGATGTTCCGCCAGCGTTTTGTCAGACGAATGGGCGTGGATGGCCGGGACAAGCCCGGCCAAGACGATGAAATAATCGAATTTGGAAACCGGACTCGGTGCCCTGCATGGGAAGCGAGGCGCCTGTTTCACGTAAGGGGGCGAGCTGCCCCCCAAAACGGACGAAACCCCAGCGTTTCCGCTGGGGTTTCGATGGTGGGCGGTACTGGGATTGAACCAGTGACCCCTACGATGTCAACGTAGTGCTCTCCCGCTGAGCTAACCGCCCTTATGAAGGCCGCGCGGGTCAGTGGCGGCCGTCGAGGGTCGTTCTTGTAACGTCGTTCGCGAGGCTTTGCAAGCCCTTCCGATGGGGCGGGCGACAGCTTTTTTTGAGGGGGGCTTTCTGCCGCTTCATCCCGGATATGACAGGCGCCGCGCTTGATGCTAAGAATGCCGCAAAGCCATGGATAGCAAGCCCGACACCCCTCAAGACGACGGTTCCGTGCTGACGGTGATGGCGCCGTCGCGGCAGACGGTGCCGCTGGTCTTCGCCTCGCCCCATTCCGGCCGGGCCTATCCTCCCGAATTCGTGGCATCCTCGCGATTGGACCCGGTGGCGCTGCGCCGCTCCGAGGACAGCTTCATCGACGAGCTTTATGCCGGGGTGGTGGAGTTGGGGGCGCCGTTGATCTGCGCCCTGTTCCCCCGGGCCTATTGCGACCCCAACCGCGAGCCCTATGAATTGGACCCCGCCATGTTCTCGGGGCCGCTGCCGCGCGAGGCCAATACCCGCAGTCCCCGGGTCATCGCCGGGCTGGGCACCATCGCCCGGGTGGTGGCCAGCGGCGCCGAGATCTATGCTAGGAAGCTGCCGGTCTCCGAGATCGAGGCCCGCATCGGACGCTGTTATCGGCCCTATCACGCCCGGCTGGCCCGGCTGGTGGAAGAAACCCGGGCGGCCTTCGGCTGGTCGTTGCTGGTGGACTGCCATTCCATGCCGTCGGTGGGCGGCCCCATGGACCGGGATTCCGGCCTGTCCCGGGTCGACGTGGTGCTGGGCGACTGTTTCGGCGGCGCCTGCGCCGCGCTGTTCACCGATGTGGCCGAGGAAACCTTCCAGGCCTTGGGCTATCGGGTGGTGCGCAACACGCCCTATGCCGGGGGCTTCACCACCCGCCATTACGGGCATCCGCGCCAGGGTAGCCACGCCTTGCAGATCGAACTGAACCGGGGGCTTTACATGGACGAGGCCGTCCATCGCCATGCCCCCGCCTTTGGCAAGGTTCAGGCCGACCTGCACCGGGTGGCCCAGGCGCTGTGCGCCGCCTCCTCGCAGGGAATGCCGCCATGAACCGTGCCTCTTCGCCGCTTCCGGTCCTGATCCGTGACGCCACCGAGGCCGATATGGCCTCGATCCAGTCCATCTACGCCTTCTACGTCACCCGTACCGCCGCCTCTTTCGAGGAGACGCCCCCCAGCGTCGAGGAGATCACCGGCCGCTGGTCCAATCTGGTGGGGCGCGGCATGCCCTTCCTGGTGGCGGAGGAGGAGGGCGAGGTGCTGGGCTATACCTATGCCGGTCCGTTCCGCCAGCGCTCGGCCTATCGCTACACGGTGGAGGATTCCATCTATGTCGCCCCCTTCGTGGTGCGCCGGGGAATCGGCCGGGTGCTGCTCGGCGCCCTGATCGAACGCTGCACCCAATTGGGCTACCGCCAGATGATCGGCGTGATCGGCGATTCCGCCAATCAGGCCTCCATCGCGTTGCATCGCGCCTGCGGCTTCGGCCAGGAAGGCGTGCTGCGCGGCGTGGGGCTCAAATTCGGCCGATGGGTCGATGTGGTGATCATGCACCGAACCCTGGGTGGCGACGACCGGCCGCTGCCCGACGGCGCCAAGGCGCCGCCCCTGCCCCCCGAGGATCTGCACGAGGAGAAGGATAATTGACCCAGAAGGTTCCCGACGAAGTCCGCCAAAGCCGCTACATCATCGTGGGCATGGCGGTGATCCTGATCATTCTCCTGGGCTCCCTGGCCTATGGTGCGATCAAGAGTTTCACGCCCCCCGGCTGATCGGCAATGCTAGGCGACACGGCACCGGCAAGTCAGGTCGGTGTCGAGGGGGCATCAAGACCGATCCGTGATGGATTTCTTTACATTCTGCGGCGCGGGTTATAAAAAATTCGAATGTTTTCAGTCTGTTGTTCATCTGGCGCACGGTTTGCGTATTGATCTGGAGGTCCGGTTCAGGCCGTTGATGGCTTGATGTCTCCAGCAAGGTGCGGCGCAATGAACAAATTGACGGTCCCGGGCTCGTCCATGGCGACAAAGCGTCCTCGCCACGGTGGCTCCCTGCCGCGACTGAGGGCCGTGGCGGAAGCCAAGGCTGCCCATGCGGCACCCAAAGTGCCATCGGTTCCCATGGACAGAGTGTTGCACGAGTTGCAGGTGCATCAGATCGAACTGGAGATGCAGAAGGACACCCTGCTGCGAACCCAGGCCGCCCTGGAGGACTCCCGCGACCGCTACATGGACCTCTACGACGTCGCCCCCGCCGGATATCTCACCCTCACCAAGGGGGGGAAGATCACCGAGCTCAGCCTGACCGCGGCGGGATTGTTGCGGGATGAGCGTGGAAAGCTGATCCAGGGACAGTTCTTGCGCTTCATCGCGCCCAAGGACCAGGACAAGTGGCAAATTCAGCTTCACCACGCATTCAAGACCGGCGGCAAGCATAATTGCGAACTGACCCTGGCGCTGGCGGATGGCTCCACCTTCGAGGCATGCCTGGATTATCTGCGCACCGGCACCAAGGATTCCTATGCCGTCCGTGTCGCCATCACCGACATATCCGCGCGCAAGCAAGCCGAGACGGAGCTTCGCATTGCCGCCATCGCCTTCGAGTCCCAGGAAGGCATGGTGGTCACCGACCCCGACGGCGTCATCTTGCGGGTCAATCGCGCCTTTACCCAGTTGACCGGCTACACTGCCGAGGAGGCGACGGGCCGCAAGCGCGTTCTCCTCACCTCCAATCGTCAGGACGCGGATTTCTATCGGAATATCCGCCAGACGCTGATCCGGGACGGCTATTGGCAAGGCGAGATGTGGAACCGCCGCAAGAATGGCGAGCTTTACGCCGAATGGCTGACCATTTCGGCGGTGATCGCCCCCGATGGCTCCACTACCCATTACGTGGGAGCCTTTTCCGAGGTGACCAAGGACAAGGAGGCCGAGGCGGTCATCCACCGCCTGGCCTATTACGATGCCCTCACCAACCTGCCCAACCGGCGCTTGCTGCATGACCGCATCAGCCAGGCCATGGTGGGCAGCAGTCGATCTGGCCATCATGTTGCGGTGGTATTCATGGACCTGGACAACTTCAAGTCTCTGAACGACACCCGCGGCCATGATGTCGGAGACCAGTTGCTTATGGAAGTGGCCCGTCGCATCCAGGCGCATGTGCGGGCAGGAGACACCGTGGCCAGGCTGGGGGGAGACGAGTTCGTTCTGATTCTCGAACATCTCAGTTCGGACGCCCATGCCGCCACTATCCAGGTCGCCACCCTGGGCGAGAAGATCCGCGAGGCCATCGCCCATCCTTGCGAACTCGACGGTGGCGAGTTCAACTGCACCGCCAGTTTCGGCGTGGCCCTGTGCCATGGCCAGAAAGACACGGTCGCCACGGTGCTGAAGAACGCCGATATCGCCATGTATCAGGCCAAGGGCGACGGCCGCGACCGGATTTGCTTCTTCGAGGCGCCCGCACCCTGTTAACCGATATGGCGCACCACCTGGGGACCCAGCAGGTTGGCGACGGATAGGGGAAGGCGCTTCCACGCCGCGATGAACAGGCGGAATTTGGGGTTGAGCGGATTGATCTCCGTGGGCTCACCTCCATTCTTCATCATGAACTCATGGCGGATGGGATGCGGCTCGAACCCCCAGTTCTTCTTGAAGTTGAAGGGGCCGCTGTCGACCTTTGAACGCCCGAAGTCAAAGACCGTGAAGCCGCGCTCATGGGCGTGGCGCATCAGCCGCCAATACATGAAGTCGTTGGCGCCCAGGTCGCGGGCGATGGGCAGGCAGCCGGTGTAATAGGGCATGACCGCGTCGCGGAAGTAGAAGTTCAGGACGCTGGCGATGGCCATGCCCTGATAGGTCACGGTCAGGCAGTCGCAGCTTCCGGCGAATTCCTTCATCAGGGCCGCGAAAAAGCGCTGGCCAAAGACCGGGGTTCCCATGTTGCGCATGCTGTAGGCGTAAAGGGGGAAGAAGCGGCCGGGATCGTTATCCAATCCATCGGCCAGTAACCGGGCGTCCACCGCCTTGCGCACCACCGCGCGCTGCTTGCGCGGAATCTGCTTGAGGCAGTCCTCGTCGCTGGCGGCCATGGTCCGGGAGAAATTGGCGTAGATGTCGGTCTTGGCCCACCATCCGTCGCCATCATGGGGACGGGGCGGGCGGCGCAGTTCCAGGCTGTCGGCGCCCAGCGACTTCATCAGCCGCAGGGCTTCGCCGTCCAGGGCCGCGTGGGCCTCGTCGTCCAGGGCGGCGACGCCGCCGCCGATGGTGAAGGCGGTGGAGATCAGCCGGTTGCCGAACAGCGGGCTGCGGACGTGAACCAGCGGCAGCACGCCGACAATCCTTCCGTTCCGCTCGGCGTAGAGATAGTGGCCCTTTTGCCGATAGACGGCCTCGATGACCGCCTTCCAGCCGCTGCGGTGGAAGAAGGTGGCGTCGGGGCAGTCCTTGACGACGAAGTGGTCCCACGCCTGGCGCCCACGATCATCCAGCGTCTTGATTTGCACGGCCATGCGTGTGTCCTCCTCGGCGTTACTGTCCTGGACGGAAGACCCGGTCCATGCGGTCCCAGGCGAAATCCGCCAGCAGCCTTTCCAGCCGCCCCACGGTCTTGCCGAGATTGAGGTAGTGGCGAAAGCGCGACTTGAGCCCAAGCGGCCTTACCCTTGGCTGCCGCGGGTCGATTTCCCAGGGATGGAAATAGAAGATGGCCGGCTTGCGGTCCTTGCCGTTGACCCGCGCGATGGCGGCCCGGCTGAGGCCGTAGGGAAACAGCCGGAAGAAGCCGCCGCCGCCGCCGGGCAGATTGCGCCCGCCCACTTGCACGGTGGTGATGGGGTATTCCTCGAATGCCATGCCTTCGAGCGGAAAGAAGGCGAAGCGGGGCGCGTCCGGCATGCCGTAATTGTCGCGCTTCACCGGATAGACGCTGGACGAATAGGCATAGCCTTCCGAGGCCAGGATGTCGAAGGCCCACATATTGTGGTGGCCGATGGAAAAGGTGGGGGCGCGGTAGCCGCGTACCGCCTCTCCCGTCAGGTCCTCCAGCAGGGACTTGGACCGGCGGACATCCTGGCGGAAGCCTTCTGCGTCCTGATGATCGGCGCGGCGGTGCTCGCTGCCGTGGCTGGCCAGTTCATGGCCCTCGGCGACGATCCGCCGCACCAGGCCCGGATGGCGTTCGGCCACCCAGCCCAGGGTGAAGAAGGTGGCCTTCACCCCGTGGCGGTCGAAAAGTTCGAGAATGCGGTTGGTATTGACCTCGACCCGCCGGGGCTGCGCCTCCCAGTCATCGCGATGGATGGCGCCCGCCAGGGCCTGGACCTGGAAATAGTCTTCCACATCCACCGACATGGCATTGACCAGCCTGCCATCGCGGCAGGGCGGCTCGAAGATCTTGGCGCGAAATCTGGTGGCCGCGGTGGTCATGATGGCTCCTCAATCGGGATCGGCATCGACGGACTCGTCTTGCAGGCTCTTTTCGATGGCGTAGGAAAAGAATTTCAGGGCGCGACCGTGGCGTTCGACGGTGCGGTCGATGCGGTCGACGCGCTGGACAAGCTGGGACGCATCGGGGGGCGTTCCGGAGCCAAGCATGACGCCGCCGGTGGGGCCGCTCGAACCGTCGATGACCTGGCTGGTCTCGCGCAGCAGGTCCTCGACCACGTTCCTGACCACGTCACGGTCCACGGTGTGAAGTTCGTCGAGAAAGCCGAACAGCATGATCCGCGAACAGATGGTGTTGATCTTGCGGGGCACGCCGCCGGTATGGACGAAGATGTCGGCCAGCGCCTCTTCGGTGAATCGCGGATCATTGCTCCACCCCACCACGGCGAGGCGATGGCGGATATACTCGCTGGTCTCCTCGGATCCCATGGGGCCGAGGTGATAAGACGCGATGATGCGCTGGCGGAACTGTTCCAGGTCCTTGGCCGCCAGGGTCCGGCGGAATTGCGGCTGGGCCAGCAGGAAGCTTTGCAGCGGAACCTTGGCGCCCACCTGGAAATTGGACAGCATCCGCAGTTCTTCCAGGGCCTGGGGCGGGACGTTCTGGGCTTCGTCGATCAGCAGCAGGGTGCGCTTGCCCTGCTGGTGATTGGTGACGAGGAAGTCCTCGATCCGGCATAGCAGCGAGGTCTTGTCGAGATTGGCGAAGTCAGGACGGCCATCGCCCACGGCGCCCCCACGATGTTGCGCGACCAGTGCGAGCATCCCGCCGTCCATGCCTTCATGACCCGCCAGCGGCCGCCGGACGATGTCGGCGTGGCGGGAGGCCGCCCATGACCGCCGCCAGTCCCGCCATGGTCGGCGGCTTCGTCCTGAGCGGCCTGGGGCTGCTGGTGGCGGCCATCGTGCTGTTCGGCAGCATGCATCTGTTCAGTCCGGCGGTGCATGCGGTGGTTTATTTCCGGGAATCCGTCGCCAATCTGAATGTGGGGGCGCCGGTGACATTCCGGGGGGTGCGGGTGGGATCGGTGACGGGGATCGCGGTCAATCTCAATATGACCGACCTCACGGCGCGGATTCCGGTCTATCTCGACATCGATCCCTCGGCGATCTTCCTGGAAAACAGCGTCGCCGAGCGCACCGACACGGATTTCGGGCGCCTGCTGAAGGCGGGCCTGCGGGCGCAGCTGAACATGCAAAGCCTGATCACCGGTCAGCTCCGCATCGACCTGGACATCCAGCCGGGCCGCGCGGTTGCCAGTTCTTCCGCCGATCAGGCCGTGGCGGAAATTCCCTCCATCCCCTCGCGGCTTCAGACCCTCGAGGGCGAGATCGCCGATCTGCCGCTGAAGGAGATGGTCGAGAACGCCCGCCAGACCCTGGCCGCCATTCAGCAGGTGGCGGATGAACTGCCGCGCAAGGTCGGTCCCCTGGCCGACAGCCTAAAGCAGACATCGGATGCCGCCCGGGTCACCCTGGACAGTATCGACCGGCTGGCCATGGCCGGGGAAACCCAATTGAGCGTCAATGGCCGACAGTTGGGACGGGTGCTGGAAGCCTCGGAGCGCACCATGCGCGGTGCCGAGGCCCTGGTGGGGGTACTGACGGAGATGACGGCGGCGGGGTCGCCCATGCAGGGCGATCTGCAGGCGGCCATCCGCGATCTGGCGGCCAGCGCCGCGTCCATGCGTGGCTTTTCCCACGAGATCGAGCGCGACCCCAGCCTGATCCTGCGCGGAAGGACGCTGCGATGAGACGCGCCTTGACGGTGGTGGCATTGGCGGCATCGCTGGCGGGCTGTGCCCTGGCCCCTCCCATGCGGAGCTATGTGCTGGGTGAGCGACCCCAAGGGATGGCCGTGGCGCGGGCGGAGAGCAGCCAGACGACCATCGAGCTCAAGACCGTCTCGCTTCCCGATTATCTGGATTCCACCGATATCCTGCGGCGGGTCGGCCCCAATGAAGTGGCCCCCAGCCCCACCGGACGGTGGGGCGAGCGCCTGTCGCTGGGCGTGACCGCCGCCTTGGCCTCCGCCCTGTCGCGGCGCAGGCCCGATCTGGCGGTCGTGACGGTTCCGCCGCCCCGGCCAGGGCAACGGATCGTCGTCGATATCCAGGCTCTGGATACCGACGCGGCGGGGCAATGCCGGATGGAGGCGCGCTGGCGCATCGCCGGGCCGGATGCCCGCGGACCGTCCACCAGCGGCCATGGCATCTTCGCCGATGGCGCCGACGCCCCGGACGACGCGGCGCTGGCGGCGGCGCTCACCAGAGTGATCGATCAACTGGCGGAAGGGATCGTCGCGACACTCGAACACGAGTGAATCTGTACCGGCATGATCGAGGAATGGGCATGGCCAAGCGTGTTAAGCCGAAAATTCAGCTCGGTGACCGCTTCATCAAGGTGGGCGAGGCGCACGGGCGCATCTGGGAGGTCGTGGATCTCCGGGTCACCGTCGACGGTATCCTCCATGCCCAATTGCGGGCGACGGGCCGGGACGGCGGCGCCATGACCATTGCCGCCGGCGTGCTGATGGATACCGATTTCTGGCGCGCGGCGCTCAACGGATCAGGCCTCTCTCGCGGTAATAGCGCAGGGCGCCGGGATGAATCGGAATGACCGCCTCGCTGGGGACCATGTCCTGGGCGGTCAGGGGCGCCAGCGCCGGGTGCAGGCGCCGGAACGCATCCAAATTCTCGAACACGGACTTGACCATCTCATAGGCCAGGTCATCGGGCAGGGCACTCGACGCGATCAGAACCGAACGGCTGCCGAAGGTCGGGGTGTCGTCGGGATTGCCCACATACATGCCGCCGGGAATGGTCGAGGCGACATAATAGGAATGCGCGGCGAGGAGCCGGTCGACCTCAAGCCCGGCGACCCGCACCAGCCTGGCGTCGCAGCCCTGGGTCGCGTCCTGGGTCAATCCATCGGGATGGCCCGCCTCGAAGATAATGGCATCGACCTGATTGTCGCAAAGCTCTTGATTCTGTTCAACGGCCCCCAATTCAAGCACCCGTTCCCAGTCATGGATGGTCCAGCCATAGAAGCCGAGGATAACGTCGCGGGTCAGGGTGTATCCCGATCCGGTCATGCCGATACCGATGCGCTTGCCGCGCAGATCGGCGAAGTCGCGGATTCCCGTGTCCGCGCGGGCGACCACGGTGAACGCCTCGGGATACAGGGCGATCAGCATGCGCAGGCCCAGGGCGGGCCCGGAGGATCTGAATGGTCCCTGGCCATGGAACGCGGCATAGGCCATATCGGTCTGCGACAATCCGAACATGGCTTCCTTTGCCTGAATTCGCCGGACATTGGCGACGGAACCATCGGAGCGCACGGCGACGCAGGGGCGGCCCAGATGGTCGCCGGACAGATTGAACATGCGGCAGATGGCGTTGCCCACCGGGTGGTAGATGCCGCCCGGAACTCCGGTGGCAAGGCTCAACTGGGGCGGCGCCAGGATGGTGGACAGGTTGGTGCAGCCGACAACGGCCCCTGCCAGGATGAACGCCACCAAGCCTGTCCTGCGGAAGGTCGACATGATCCGGCACACTCCTGGTGTTTTGGGGGATGGAGCTAATTGTCGAGCAGATAGCGGACCGACGTGCCGTCATGCTCGAACTCGCCGTGCACCCAAAGGCTTTTCCTGTCGTACCAGATGCTGCCGGCGAGATAGGGGGTGATGAAGGTGTAGCGGGTGACCGGGACGCGGTGGCCGGATATCAGAAGCTCTTCATCAGCGTACTTACGAGACGTTATGCCGATGACGCCGCCATGCTGGGCGTCGACCACGGTGTCCTGCTCCAGCACTTGTGGTGTCCAAAGACTGTTGGACGTCAATGTGGCGGCAGGCGCGAAGAAGGGGCGGCCCTTGCTTACCACCCGGAAGCCTTGGGGGGTCTCCCGGCCCTCCACGTGAAGGCTTTCCCCGTCCTCTTCCGTGTCGCTTCGCATCGAGGACAATTGCCCCATGCGCCATACTTCCTCCGAGCGGTGGGCGAAGGCGTAGGTGGTGATGAAGGCGGTTTTGACCAACAGGTGGATTTCGGTGGTGATTACCGTTTCCCGATTCGCCGAGGAGGACAGGATGGTGTGGCTGCCGATGCGGTCTCCGTCATAGAGGACAGAGAAGCGACGGTTGGCGGCTTCGATGGGGAAGCGAACTGTGGTCGCCGCCACGGCCAGCCCCGGAAAGGCTCCACAGACCGCCCCGGCGAGTCCCGCCGCCATCACGCTACGGCGCGAAAGTCCGGGGGGGACGTGGTGTGAGGGGGGGGACACGGGATGGCCTCGACTTCCATGACTGACGAGACGACGAGAGTTTTCCGACATCATCATGACATGGAGGCATTGTGAGGCTTGGGCATGGGGGCGATAGGTTCGGAAACTACCGGGGGCGGCGCCCGACACGTCGTCCTCGGCACGGAAAACAGCCAAAAAAACCGCTGGGTTGCCCCAGCGGCTTGAGTTTTGGCAAAGAGCGCGCTGATCGGATCCGGGATGGCCTCGCCAACCTGTCGCCAGGGGAGAGAGATCCCTTCATTCTGAATGAACTGGCCACGGCCATTCAGGAAATGGGTGGCGAATTCGTCCTGCCGTTCCGATTCATGTGTGGACGGCCCCCGTTGGGCAAGGAGTTTCCGACAGTCGATGATGCTCTGGTCAGGTTCATTCATGTGTCCGGCCTACGAGACGCGGCTTGCAGGCCGCTGGCCATGATGGTGTCGGTGGATCGGTTCCCAATCAAAATGCCGCGCTGCTGTGCGCGTTGAATCAGGCGGGTTGTCCCGATCCCCGGCTTGACCTGGTCATCATCAGGGATGTCGCTCTCTCCTGCCCAAACTGGTTAAGCCTGTCGTTGCGGCGTCATGCGCCGACGGGTTCCAGGCGGTAGGTCTCGTCCCGTGTCATGACGGCCCAGACGATCCGGGCGACCTTGTTGGCGACCGCCACCGTGACGAGGCGGGCGGGCTTGCGCTCCAGAAGCTGGTTGGCCCATCTGCTGACGGTGGTGGCTTTTCGCCGGGTGTAGCGGACGACGGCGGTGGCGCCGACGACCAAGAGATGGCGCAGATAGCGGTCTCCCATTTTCGATATACCGCCCATTCGTTCCTTGCCGCCGGACGAGTTCTGCTTGGGCACCAAGCCCAGCCAGGCGGCGAATTGGCGGCCGGATCGGAAGACGGTGGCGTCATTGATCGTGGCGACCAGGGCCGTGGCGGTGATGAAGCCGATGCCAGGGATGGTTTCCAGTCTCTGGCAGACGGGATGCGTCCGATGCCAGGCCAGCAGTTCCATCTCGATCCTGCGGATCTGCTGGCTGAGCCCATCGATCATCTCGGCAATCAGTAACAAGGTCTGCCGCGCCAGTTCTGGAAGCGGGGCATCCTGTTGGCCCAGGACCTTGATCAGGTCGCGGACATGGGTTCTCCCCTTGGGGGCGATGATCCCATATTCCGCAAGGTGCGCACGCAGCGCGCTTACCTGGGCGGTTCTTTGCCGGACCAGAAGCTGACGCGCCCGATGCAGCATGAGGATGCTTTGGGCGTTGGCCGACTTGATCGCCACGAAGCGCATATTTGGGCGGGTGACGGCCTCGCAGATTGCCTCGGCGTCGGCCGCGTCGTTCTTGTTCCGCTTCACGTAGGCCTTGACGTAAGCCGGGGGCATCAGCTTGACCTGATGGCCCAATCTCTCCAACTCGCGAGCCCAATGATGGGATGTGGCGCAGGCTTCCATGCCGACAAGGCAGCCGGGCAAAGTGCCAAACACGGTGAGAAGTTTGTCGCGCCGGACCTTCTTGCGAAGAACCACCCGTCCGTCACTATCCACCCCGTGGATCTGAAAGACGTTCTTGGCGATGTCGAGGCCAATCGTTGTAACCTGTATGAGGACGGCTCCTGTTCGTTGATAGGTTGCCTGACAGCACCATCCTGGCACATTGCGATGCCGTCTGGTCGGGGGCCGTCCACCCCATCAAGAAGGAAGAGAGCGAGCGGACTTCCCATTACCTGGTCTTCGTCTCGAAGAACGTCCGTGGCTACGACATCATGAAGCAGATCATGGCGAGCGAGAGTTCGACCACTGACCAGGGGGTGCCATCCTTCACCTACGCTCCCGCCGACGCTCGGTATCCTCTACTGTTCTCACTGAGCCGTCCCCTTGATGCGCTTGGGGGCATGCTCTTGGAGAAGTTCGCTGGGCGGACGCTCTCCATGAAGCAAATCTATGAACAGCACAACATCGGCACCCAGTTCATTCCCCGGAACTACAAAGAGGTCTTGAACCGCTTGGAAGCGGAAGGGAAGATCGCGGCGAAGCCCGCAGCGCCAGACCGGCAGGTGCGGAATGGTCAAACCACTTTTGCGGACAACGTGATGATCTCCTTCCCCCGCCTGGGCGCCTGATGGCGACCAAGACCTCGATCGAATGGACAGAGTGCACCTGGAATCCAGTTGTTGGCTGTACGGTGATCTCCCCTGGCTGCACCAATTGCTACGCCATGCGAATGGCCGCGCGACTCGCCGCCATGGGCCAGGACCGGTATCAGGGAACGACAAGGAAGAGTGGCGGGCGCAGCAAGTGGACTGGTCTGATCAAAATACTATCGAGGCGGCGGTCTATGCCCCTAGAAGCTGGCGCACCGGGCGGATGATTTTCGTCAACAGCATGTCCGATCTCTTTCATGAGGACATGCCGCTCGACTTCATAGCCAGGGTGTTCGGCACCATGCGAGCCACCCCGCAGCACACCTATCAGGTCCTGACCAAGCGCGCCGACCGATTGCTAGAGTTGGCATCGCGGCTGCCATGGCCGAAGAACGTCTGGATGGGCGTGAGCGTCGAGAACGTCGACTACCTGTGGCGGATCGAAAAGCTTCGCGAGACACCGGCTACAATCAAGTTCCTCAGCATTGAGCCACTTCTTGGCCCGCTCGACGCCATCGATCTGCGCGGGATTGACTGGGTAATCGTCGGGGGCGAGAGCGGTCCGGGCGCCAGACCGATGGACCCAGATTGGGTTCGCTCAATCCGCGATCAGTGCATTCAGGCTGGCGTTGCCTTCCACTTCAAGCAGTGGGGCGGAATCGTCAAGAGCCGCAATGGCCGGGTACTCGACGGCAGAACCTGGGAGCAGTTCCCTCGTTCGCCCTGACGACGCCATTCAGGACACGCCGGAGATGGTGGCCCAGCACTATTCCCATGGCTGATGTCCTGGTCGAGATGGACGCTATCATCGGCAATGGGGGCCGTGATCCGTTCGCCGCCGGGGAGTGATGAAGCTGTCCCTGCCGTATACCAGCCCATAAGGTCTCGGGTGTGTTACCTGCTCCTGCACAGCCTGCCGGATGGTCGACTGGAGCCGAGCTCAGTTCATGGCGGTACAGTTTTTGATACTGCCCCTTGACGGCTGGGGCGTAAGGGTATAAAAAATAATACCATAAATGATTGCGGTATTGTTTTAACTACCGCATCAGGCGGGCTCCACCGCTTTCGGTACGGAAAACAAGACCATGGCGACTCTGCGCTACGGTATCGTCACCTTCAAGGACCAGCGGGTCGGGATCCTGTCCGAACTGGCGGGCGGTGGCACCCGCTTCACCTATGATGACGGTGTCGATCAGTCGATCGGCTGTGCCTTGCCCGTTTCCCGGAAAGTCCACGAGTACCCCCATGGCATCCATCCGTTCTTCGCCCATCTGGCTCCGGAAGGCTGGCTGCGGGAGCGGCAATCGGCGTTCGCGGACATCGACAGGGACGATGATTTCGGCATCCTGCTGGCCTTCGGAGTGGATTGCATCGGTGCGGTCGGGATCATTGATCCGGGCCACAGCCATGACAAGGTCCGGCTGAAATCCGCTTCTGCTCCCCTTGATGCCGCTGCGATCACTGCCGAGCGGACCATCAGCGGCGTTCAGGCCAAGATCCTGTGTGCCGCCAATGGGGCAGGGGGATTCCGTCCTGCCGGTGCGACAGAGGCCTCCCCCTTCATCGCCAAGTTCCCGGAGAGCCGCCTGCCCGATATGGTGGCCAATGAGGCGACGACCATGGAACTGCTCCGCATCCTGCTGGGCGGAGACGAGGTTGCTGAGTCTAGGCTGGCGACGATCGACGGCATCGACGGCATCGCCCTGGTGGTCAGCCGTTTCGATCGTGCCGGGGGCGCCAAGCTCCGCTGCGAGGATTTCGCGCAAGCGCTCGCCCAGCCTCCCGGCCTGGACCACCACGGCAAGTACAATGCCGGCTACGAGGCCATCGGTCGGGCCTTGGAGCATTCAGCGGCTCGTCTGCTCGATGCCAGGCGCCTGTTCAAGCGGCTGGCAGCCTATGTGCTGCTGGGCAACGTGGATTGCCATCTGAAGAACTGGAGTCTGGTGGAGACGGAAGACGGACTGCGTCTGTCGCCGGCTTATGACGTGCTCAACGGCTATCTGTATGCCGATGCTGGCTACACCACCCGCTTCGGCCTGACCATCGGCACCGAGCGGCTGCACTGGGAGCGCTACGACCGCGCCCTGCTGCTCGGCATCGCGGAGGAGATTGGGCTGACCCGGCGCGCCGCCGAGGGCGCACTGGCCGAGCTTGGCCGGGGCAAGTCGGCCTTGGACAAACGGCTGGCCCAAGGCTTGCGCCTGGACGAGGGACGCAGTTGGGCCTATCGCGCCGCGGTCGCCGCCGCCTGGGAGAGACTCCATGGCTGATGTCAAACTACCCGACCTGAAAGCCATTGCCGCCCAGGCTCTTGAGCGGCGCAAGCGGTCCGGCCTGTCGCAGAAGGCCCTGGCCGATTTGGCAGGTGTCGGCCATGTCACCGTCATCGCCCTGGAACGGGGCGACGGCAACCTGCGGTTGGAGAATGCCTGGCGGATCCTGGCGGCCCTGGGGCTGGCAGAGGAAGCGACCGGGCGATAAAGAGGGCGGATGGGCAGTCTTGTCGTCAACCCCTTGGAATCGCTGGACGCGTTCACCGTCAGATTTCGAGGGTGGCGCAGTCCGGGGCTGCGCGTCCAGCTTTTCACGCGCCCACACGGTTCCGCATTTGTTCTTGACTTTTTCAGATGAAGCTGGCATGGTCCGCAGCGGATCGTCCGCCGGTTCGGCTCTCACAAGTGATGAGCGAGCATTTGGCGCCCGGCATCCGCATTCCCCATCCCGTCATACGCACGCGGCTGCGCGGCCTTGGCCTTGCGCGCCGGTGGCATCGCATAAGGATTTGCCATGTCCATAACCCTGAAAGAAACCATCGGAAGCTCCTACCCCATCGACCCCGAGGATGTCTGGAACGTCAAATCCAGTCTGTCCGATCTCGGCTATTACGAGGCGCCAGAGGCCTACGGCATGACGCCCTGGCCGGATAGCCCCATGTTCGAAAGCATCAAGTCCTTCCAGAAGGACCACGACCTCGAGGTGGATGGCATCATGAAGCCCGAGGGGCCGACCCTTGCCACCATGAACAGAAAGCTCTCCCAGGCCGACAATTCTTCGTCCGATGACGGCCAGCAGTTGGCCTATAATCCGGCGGCAACCAATCTGCTCGACACGATCCTGCAGCGGAGGTCGAAAGGCGGCGGCGGCGGCGGCGGCAATTCCTGCCCCGGCGACCGGGGGCCGGGGTCGAACGAGGATTGCGATAGATTGGCGGAGCTTGATGAGGATATGTGCCGGAGGCTTCCTCCGATTCCCCGCTTGCGTCAGCCGTGCTGGGAATCTGCGAACCAGCGGAATGCGGCCTGCAAGGCAGGTCGCCCGATGCCGCCGCTCAATACTGGAGATTGGTAACGCATGGATGAATACGCCGTTGAGGTAACGGCCAAGGGAGCCGATGGCTCCCTTGAACCGTTTCACATCTATGTTGGTGCGCCGGAGATCAAGGATGGCGTACATGCCTGCCTGTGGTGGTGTACCGGGTTTAGTGGTGGTTTTTGGCAGGGCGGAGCGTCACCGGAACAAGCATATCGAGAGGCATTCAAGAATGTCGCCCGGCTGATCCATCACGATGGCTTGACCCTGCTAACGACCGACGGCGCCCCCTTCCACCTTCCTGATCCACCTGACGGATGCGAGGAGAAGGGATGAAGCCGTCCACCCTTGCCGCACCCTTCCTCAAGCGCGTCACCCTGCTCCCCGAGAAGGTGGAGGCGGGCCGTTTTCCCTTCGGCCATCTGCCGTTCCTGAAACGGGATGATTTCGCCCTCGATTTCGGATCAGCCATCACCATCCTGATGGGCGAGAACGGCAGCGGCAAATCCACCCTGATCGAGGGGATCGCGTCTTGCGCCGGTTTTCCCATGCTGGGCGGCAGCCGGGACCACCGACCGGCGGAGGACGCGGGCTCGGGTGCATTGGGAAACGCCTTACGCCTGTCCTGGCTGCCCAAGGTCTCCAATGGCTTCTTCTTCCGGGCCGAGAGCTTTTTCGGCCTTGCCGGTTATCTGGACGAGGTGGGCTCCCTGGATCGCCAGGGTGGACGGGCTCTGCACCGTCAAAGCCACGGCGAGGCCTTCATGGCCATGTTCCAAAACCGCCTCGACTCAGGCCAGCGCGCCATCTACCTGCTGGACGAACCGGAAGTGGCGCTGTCGCCGACGCGTCAACTGGCGTTCCTGCGCATCCTGCGGGATTGGCAGCGCTCGGGCCAAGTGCAGGCCATTATCGCCACCCATTCCCCCATCCTGATGGCCTTGCCCGGGGCCGAATTGCTGTCGCTGGACGGCGGGGCCATCCACCCCGTGACCTTGCAGGATACCGAGCATTTCCGCGTCACCCGCCGCTTCCTCATGGATCCGGATAAGGCATTGCGCGACCTGCTAGACGAGGAGGAATAAACTGATTTCCAGGGTGACGCAGTGCGGGCGGCAAGTCCAGCTTCCCTGGAGGCGTTTGATCCACTTGGATTGTTCGCTCAATGGCTGATTGTTGAGATTTCTACCCGCCCATGCCACAGTAGTTTGGAGCAAGCCCGAAAACGGCCACCCCGCAAGGGGAGAGCGTCGGGAAGCCACCGGCGACAACAACCAGGAAATGCTCTCCATCTATTAGGAGCGCTTGGGAGCCGGTCGGTGGTCGGCGGAGGATGGCCGTCGCCCGCCACTCCTGCCTTCGCCGCCATCACCAACCGCCTGCCGGATCACGCTGGTAGGAAGCACCATGCGCAAGGGCTGGGACGGCAGGGCGACGAAGCCAAATTGGCGGTAGAACGGCACCGCCGCATCGTCGATGGCGTCCAGCACCAGGAAGGCGATGCCACCATACTCGCCCGCCCGAAGGTTCTGCCCCATGGCGTCGCGCAGCAGCATGCGGCCGATGCCCTTGCCATGCATGGACTGATCGACACCGGGGAACCCCAGATAGAACGCGCCAATACCGGGAAAGGGGCGGCCTTTCGGCATCAGGTCGGTGGGCAGATCGTCGGCCAGCAGCGAATGGGCGCTGAGCGAGTGATAGCCCAGAACCTTGGGGGTTCCCTCGGCCACGGCGACACGCACCACGGCAAGGTTCTCAGCCACCTGTTTCTTGGCGGTTGACCCTCCCCCCGTGAATGGCTCCAGGTTGAATGTAATAATTCAACTGACCATGAAGGGGACATTCCATGCCGAAGAAGAGACATACCGCCGAAGAGATCATCGGCAAGCTGCGTGAAGCGGACGTGCTTCTGGCGCAAGGCCGGAAGGTGGCCGACGTCGCCAAGGCTTTGGCGGTAACGGAGGTTACGTACTACCGCTGGCGCCAGGAATACGGTGGGATGAAGGTCTCACAGGCCAAGCGGCTCAAGGAGCTTGAGCGCGA
>NZ_LWQT01000061.1 GCF_001650715.1 Paramagnetospirillum marisnigri
ATGTCTCTTCTTCGGCATGGAATGTCCCCTTCATGGTCAGTTGAATTATTACATTCAACCTGGAGCCATTCACGGGGGGAGGGTCAGCTGTTTTCGTGACATAAATTCATCCCGAAAATTGGCTACAGTATCCGCATTAATGACTTTATCGTAACTGTTTTTACCAGATGAGAATCCCATAATACACTCCGCAATTTACAACAACAACAAACAGATTTCACGATGTGAAACCTGCGCGTTATCCTCGCTGCGCGGGTGTTGTCTGTTTTCGTGCGCTAGTCTTGGTGTAACTTCCCACTCTAAGGCGAGCGGCTCGGTACCAAGTTGATCGAAAACTAGCAATTAAGCGGCAAAGTAAATTTTAGGCGCCGCTTTTGCTATGACAAAAACAGCATCTCACAATTTAATTCTCAGGGGGAAATTTTTTTTGCACTGTCCCGAATTTTTTACGCTCGTCAATAGGGGGGCGAATTTGGGCAATGCGTCGATGGTGCCGACTGTGGGATCTGACTGCTATGCCTCCGTCAACCGCCGCTCAGGACGAAGGTCTGCTAAGGCCCATGTGTGCCATGACCGGACGGTCGAAAAAATCAGGCCCGTTATCATTTGTCGCTAGAACCAGGGCTGAGTTCACCCTAATTCACGTCGTCCGACTGCCAAGAACCTTGGTCACGCTGGCATGCAGGCTCTTTATGGAGAAGGGCTTCACCATGAAATGATCGACCCCAGCGGCGTAGGCGGCGGTCTCGGAGTCCTTGCCCCCCATGGCGGTCAACAGGATGATTGGTAGCCTGGGATCAACACCATCGACGCCAGCCCTTATGCGGGAAGTGCATTCGAGCCCGTCCATCACGTCCATTTTCCAATCCATAATGACAATGTCAGCACCACCTTCCTTTAGCGCAGTCAACGCTTCCTCGCCATTACCCGCCTCGGTTACGTCGCTAATCCCAATGCTGGTCAGCACCATGTGGACCAGGTCCCTGATCTGCGGGTTATCCTCGACGATCACCGCACGTTTTAACGCCATATCGCGGCCCCCTTCAGTGTTGTTTGCTATCGACGACGGCACGAATGGCTTCGAGCGTAGGCATCAGCGTGGCTTCTAGGCGGTCAATCATCTCGCCAATTCCTCCGGTTTCTTCGCCATCTATTGCCTCTTCGATCGCGGCTGCGATGTCGCGGACCTCTCCAGCATCGATCATCGCGGCTGCGCCTTTCAAGCTATGGGATAAGAGGCGGACACCATCCCGATCACCATTACCCAGGGAGTGACGCAGCCGTTCGATCACATTGGTCTGATCTTCGTCAAAACGGCGCAGAGAGCGGAAATACAACTCGCGAAGCCCCGCCATCCGTCGTAACCCAGCCCGCACGTCAAGACCAGTAATAGAAGCCGGGAGATACAGATTTTCGCCCACCAATTCGCGGTTAGCCAGTGTGTTGGCGATCTCACCGTCGCCGAGCCCAGACACCCATTTCTCGATGACAGCGTAAAGCTGGCCGGGATCAAACGGCTTTGCGATGAAATCGTTCATCCCGGCATCGCGGCAGCGTGTTCGGTGCTGTCCCATGGCATTGGCGGTCATGGCGACAATGGGAAGCTCGTCGAAGCGGGACTGCGCCCGAAGTTTGATCGTTGTCTCCACGCCGTCCATCACTGGCATCTGCATGTCCATTAGAACGATTTCGTATCCAGGGTTATCCTCGATCATGCGAATGGCGGCAGCCCCATTTCCGGCGATGTCAACCTCCATACCGGCCGCCTCCAGCAGGCCCTTGGCCACCATTTGATTGGTCGCATCATCCTCTACCAGCAGCACCCTTGCCCCGCAAAGGATGGCGTGGTCAGAGACAAGCGGGCCACCAGGTGGGCTGGCCTCTGGCAGTGCTTCGGCCTCCTCGTCGGTCGCCTCGACCCGCACCGTGAACCAGAATGTGCTGCCCTGACCAAGGGCGCTGGTAACCCCGACCGCACCGCCCATCAAGGAGGCCAATTGCTTGGTGATGGCAAGGCCGAGACCTGTGCCGCCGAAGCGGCGTGTGGTCGAACTGTCGGCCTGCTGGAACGATTGGAAAAGCCGATCCTGCTGCTCAAGCGTCAAGCCGATACCAGTGTCGATCACAGACACCCGTAGCACAAGGCCCTCGGCGTTTTCTTCTTCCGCCTCAACGCTGATGGTGATCCGCCCGGCTTCAGTGAACTTGACTGCGTTTGTAACGTAGTTGAGCAGCATCTGGCCCAGTCGCAGCGCATCGCCGATAAGGCAGCGCGGCACCGCGCGCTCGATCTGGACGAAGATCTTCAGCCCCTTCTTCTTGGCCCGATCCGCGACAACAGCCACGGTGTCGTCGATCAGACGCGGAAGGTCGAACACGCCCTGTTCGATGACAAGCTGTCCTGCCTCGATCTTCGAGAAATCGAGGATATCGTTGATAATCCCCATCAGCCGCTGCGCCGAGCTTTGTATCGCCTCAATCTGGCTGCGTTGACGTGGGGCCAGTTCACCGTCAAGGGCTAGGTGGGTCATCCCGATGATGCCGTTCATCGGTGTGCGGATTTCGTGGCTCATATTGGCTAGAAAACGTGATTTAGCTTCCGAACTTTCTGCCAGTTGGGTGTTGAGCGCACGAATGGTCCGCAATTGCCGCAGGATCACATCATTCAGCGCGGTGCGGAGCGAGCGAGCGATGTCGATCTTCCATTGCGGCCATGGCCGCGAATGGCCACGCTGCTCGGTAACCCAGCGGGCGAAGGACTCACGAGGAGAAAAATTGCCGGACTGTTTCTCGCGAATGACGTCGGTGGGTGACGCCCCGGCCCATACCTTGACCAGAACCTGTTCCGGGCGGAACCATAGGATCATGTTCTGGCTGACATCGCCCACCGCAATGGCCAAGACGCCGCTGGCGCTCGCGGTGTAGGCGGCGAACTCTTCGAATTCTAACGAAATGCTTTGGCTGGCAAAGACCCCATCAACCGCCTTGTCCCGGCAATACTGTGAGAGGCGAGCGATGGCATCCGCTGGAGGGGCTTCGCCGACGGCTCTGATCTCCAGTGGGACGTTGTGGTCATCCTCATAGATCACCGCCGCACCGCTTGAGGCGAAGAACATGTCGGTGAGCTTAATCGCCCCATCCAACAGCGGTGTAACGAAATTGTCCGCACCTGCGATCTGCTCCAGCATTTTGGCGTGCAACGCCACATGACTGGCACGAGCCTCCTTCTCATCCAAGGTTTCGGTGGCGCGCAGACGCATGCTGAAGGCGTCGGTCAGCACATCAACTAATGGACGGACCCAGACGGGCAGACGATGTGATGCACGGTGATGGCCAACGATCAGTCCCCAGAGATGCCCTTCGTCGATGACCGACACCGCCATCGACCCGTTGACCCCAAGATTCTTCTGGTAGGCTCGGTGGATGGGGGAAAGGCTGCGGCAGTGACAGCGGCTGAGGTCGAAGGGCCGACCAGTTTCGCTGTCCTCTGCTGGAACCACATCGACAGGGACATAATCTCGGTCTGGTGTCAGGCGGGTCGGCGCCACCAAATAGAGGGCGCGGGCCTGACGGGGAATATCGGCGGCTGGAAAATGGAATCCGAGAAACTCCTCGCTCCAGTCAGCCACCTTACTCTCGCCAACGACCTCGCCATGGCCCTCATGGTCGAAACGATAGACTAAGACCCGCTCCATGCCGCTAATCCGGCGGACGCCGCTGGCAACTAGTTTCGCCAGTGTTTCCATGTTGGTCGCATTACGGATCTCGGTGGTGACACGTTGAACGAAGGCAAGAATGTCCTCGGCCTGAATGCCCTCGCCGAAGACGTCCTCCGTCAGCATGGGTTCGACCTCGAAGAACATCAGATCCCCTTGGCGATGAACATCCACTCGCGCCCCGAACGGCGGCAGCAAGGCAGAGGGAAGGGATAGAGAGAGGTGGGCTGCCTCAAGCCGGTCCTCCGCCACCCAGCGGCGAATGTGGGCGCAAACCCAGTCCGGCAGACACTCTTTCAACGCCATGCCTGCCGTGGCATGCCAGCCGGTTAGGGCGGTGAAATTGGTGCTGGCCGCTAGAATTCTCAAATCGGCGAAGCGCAAACACAACAACGCGCTATGGGGCTGGATCTGCCCCGGCGCATGGATGGCTTCCTGCTCGCAGCGATCAGACCGCTCGACATCCAACAACGTCATGAACCACTCCCGGAATGTCTGTACGTTGTGTCCATGGTGTCAAGACAGGCAAGCTGCAAACCGATGGCGGAGAAAGTGGCGATGGCGGCCAATTCGGCCTCACGCCCGGCAGCTTCATCTGCAGTAATCTGTGCAAGAGCTGTCCGGAACCGGATCCATTGCCCCCCGACGTCCTCACCATAGGGGCTGTAGAAGTCGAGTGCATCTCGGATGGCGTTACCGAAATGAGCCTCCAACTGTCTCCGGATGACTTGGCCTCCGAGGATCGATCCTTCGAGTACGTAGAGGCCGCCGATACGCGAGGCCGACGATGAATAGGTTGGCACGAGCACAGGGGGGGATGAGCCCCTCTGACCACCCAGCGTGGCGAGGCCGTTGACCAATAGCGGCGTGCGGGAACGATAGCCGATTGCCATAGCCTCGGGAGTTCCGGCCAGCGCCGCTTCAAGCGGCTCATGGATGGCCAGCAGGCAGCCAAACAGCGTTATCAGCTCATCACGGCGGTAATCTTTTGCGAACAGGCGCACGAGAGCCGGTATGCGCTCCATTGCCTCGTGGGCCGGTCGAGTAGCAGTCCGAAGTCGCGTCCAGGGATCCATCGGAGGCATCATTTCTTGGATTGGGCCAGGGCCTGCGAGATTCGATTGGCAGCAACCGGCCGGGAATGGACGAAGCCCTGAATACACACTTTGCCCATGGTGCGTAGAAAGTCGAACTGTTCCATGGTCTCGACCCCTTCCGCCACGACCTCTAGAGCCAAGCTGCCTCCCAGAGCCAGTATGGCTGTAATGATAGCGATGTCTTGGCTGTTGGCTGGGACCCCATCGATGAAGCTTTTGTCGATCTTGAGGGTCGTGATGGGAAAGTTCTTGAGATGGGCCAGTGACGAATAGCCGGTACCGAAATCGTCAATCGACAGCGCCACTCCCAATTCGCGCAGTTCCACCAGAATGGGCAGAACCTGTTGCCCGCGTTCAAGAGCCCCCTCGGTGATCTCCAGTTCCAGATGGCAGGGAGACAGGGAGAACTCGGCCAGCTTCCGCCGCACGAGTTCAGGCAGGTTGGACTTCAACTGAGCGGGAGCGACGTTGACGGCGACCCGTGGCACCTGCACACCGGTTTGGACCCATTCGGCCATCTGCCGGCAAGCCTCGCCGAGAACCCACTCACCCACCTCGCCAATCAGCCCAAGATCTTCGGCCAAGGGGATGAAGTCGACTGGAAATAGTAACCCGCGCTCGGGATGATCCCAGCGCACTAGCGCCTCCACCCCAACCGTCAAACCGCTGGTAGCATCAAATTGCGGCTGGTAATGCAACACCAACTGGTCGTCGCGCAGGGCACGGCGCAATTCAGTGACGATCTCAAACTTGCGTTGGATGTCGTCGGACAGTCCCTGAGTGAAGAATTCGAAACCGTTCCGACCCCGCTCCTTGGTCCGGTACATGGCAGTATCGGCCGCCTTGACGAGATCGCTGACATTGTCGGCATCGTCAGGGAACAAGCTGATGCCGACGCTAACTGTGGGCGTCAGTTCATGGCCGTCAATGTCCACTGGCTGGGAAATGCAGGTCAGCATGCGCTGAATAGCCTCGGCCACCGCGCTGTGATCGCCAACCTGCTCCAGCAACAGAACGAATTCGTCACCGCCCCAGCGCGCCAGCATTTCCTGCTGCCGCGAAACTGCGGAAATCCGACTGGCAACCACCTTCAAATATTGGTCTCCCGCCGTGTGTCCGAGTGTGTCGTTAACAATCTTGAAGCGATCGAGGTCGATGAAGGCGATTGCCAGCCGTTCGCGATTCCGGCGCGCACGGTCGATGGCATTACTCAGATGCTCGATGAAGCGGGTGCGGTTGGGCAGGCTGGTCAGGGTGTCATGGTTGGCTAAGAAAAACAGCCGCTCTTCAGCCTGTTTGGCCTTAGAGACGTCGGAAAACACCGCGACGTAATTCAGTACCTCGCCGGCATCGTCGACGATCGCGGTGATCGAGCCCCATTGCGGATAGATTTCACCATTCTTGCGTCGGTTCCAAATCTCACCGGCCCAATACTGCTTTTCGTTCAGAGCCGTCCAAAGGGACTCGTAGAAATGGGGGGTGTGCACACCAGATTTGAGGATCTTTGGGGTCTGGCCCAGCACTTCCTCCGCAGTGAAGCCGGTGGCGCGCGTAAAGGCGCGGTTGACCGTGATGATGCAGCTGTTACGGTCGGTGACCATCACCGCTTCATTGGTTTGCTCGAACACCGTTGTCGTGGTCCTCAGGTGGTCGTCCGACACCTGCGAACCGATATTCTCGCTGAAAACCAAGAGGCCGCCGTCAGGCGTCGGAGTGCAGACGGCGCGGACGCTTATTGAGCGACCATCAGACCGGATGAAATGATCGGTGTTGTTATGCAGTGCTTCGCCCCGCTCCAGGGTGCCCAATAGCGGATGGTCACCGATATGGTTGCGCAACGGCGTCCCGGACAGGGCCGAAGGCAAACAGCAGAGAATCTGGCCGGCACGGTCATTGGCGAAAGTGATGCGCATGTCCTTGCCGACGCCGATCAGCCCTTCAGTGGCCGCGTCGAGAAGTTTGGTGTTGCGCCGATGCAAGTCCTCAATGGCCAACTGATAGGAGTGGCGCTGAGTAACATCACGGGCGTTAATCACCACTGACTGCATCCCGTCCCGAGCCCGCATGGGCTTGAGGGTGCACTCCATCCACACAGCGCCACCATTGATGTTATGCATGCGGAGCAGGACGGTGCCTGCGGGACCGCCGTTGTCGAGCCGGGCTAAGGTCCGGCGCAGGGTGGCTTGGTCTTCGGCGAATATGAAGCTATCGATCGAACGCCCCACCATCCGGTCCGGGGAGTAACCCAACAACGCCTCGCTGGCTGGCGACACGTAAGAGAACGCACCTGAGTGATCGATCTGGGCAATCATGTCGGTGGAATACTCGGCGAGGCGCCGGTAGTTCTCTTCGCTGCTTTCCAGCGCCCGGTGGGTCAGAACCTCGATCATCGACAGCGATAGGGCCTTGGCGGCATCAACCTCGACGGGAGACCACGGTTGCGCGTTGTCCTTTACCGTCTCGATCCAGGTCTTGAAGGAATCACGAGGAGAGATTCGCAGATGTCCATTCTCGCGACGAACCGACTTGTCGGGGTTGCCCGCCCACTTGATGGTGCGCAGGATGCCGGGGCGGAACCAGATGATGTAACTGTCGAGGTGGTGGTTGAGAGGGGCCATCATCAGGCCATTGATGCCACTGCCGAACCCACCTGCCAGAGGATATTCCATAGACAAGGTGTTGGTGTGGAACACCGCTGCCGGGGGCTGTGTTTTGAGCCAGCCTTCGAGGCAGCCCATCTGATCGTTGGAGGGCGTCTCCCCGAAATGGAAACGCTGGCCTTCGACGACAATGATGGCGCCGCTGGCTCGGACTAGGCTCAGCAAGTCCCGTTGGTAATGGTCGAGAACAGCGGGAACATTGCGCTTGTCCCGGATCTCTTCCATCAGATTGTCGAGAAGACGGCGGATATTATCGAGAAAGTGCGCCTTATCAGCGTGCTCGAGATTGGATAACTTGAGAGACACCGTATTGCCGATGAACTCATCGAGTTCTCGCACCCGCAGTGGAATGTATTTCGGCGTGGTGTGGTGGCAGGCGATCAGCCCCCACAGCCGAGAATTTTGAATAAGGGAAATGGTCAGGGTGGCGCGCACCTGCATATTGCGCAGGTACTCGAGGTGCACCGGCGACAGGGCGCGCAACGCCGAGTAGGTCATGTCCAGCGGTTCACCGGTGGCGGGGATCAGCATGGGCTCGACAGCAACGGGTTCTGAATCGACGTCGGCGATCAGGCGTACCAGATTGCGCGTATAGAGATCGCGAGCCTGTGCGGGAATATCCGAGGCGGGAAAGCGGTTGCCAAGATAGGAATCGACCCCGTCAACCTTGCTTTCGGCTATCACCACACCGTCCCAGTTGGTATCAAACTGGTACATCATAACCCGGTCATAGCCGGTGAGAAGGCGCACCTGATGCACGACCTGCTGAGTGTAGCGGAGCAGATCGCTCTCGGAATCCAGCAGCCATAGCGCGTCGCGGATGGGGATGAACAAGTTATGAAACAGATCCTCGCCGGGATGACTATCCCACTCGATCTCAACCAGCCAAAAATCCTGGTGACGTGAAACTTGCGCGTCGCGGACGGTCTGTAGCCCCCCCTGTTCCAGGGTGAACGAGGTGATGGCCGTCCGCCGCCAATCCTCCAGGCCGATCAGTTCGCGTACCCCTTCTGCCTGACGGGTCCCGACAAGGTCGGCGAAAGGACGCCCCAACACCCCTTCGGCAGTCTGGCCGAACATCGAAAAGACGTTGCAGCTGGCGTGGCGAACCACCAACGCATCATCTAGGGCCAGCAGCACACCGAGAGGCTGGATCGCCCCAGGGCGTTGGATCTGCTCGCTCTCGCAGAACCGAAGAGCCTGCTGAAACTCGATCAAAGGAAGCCCTTGAGGCATATCTCTCCCCCTCCCACGCCTCATTCAGCTGTTCGGCGCATTCAGGATATACTTTTGCATTAGTCCGCAGCTTCGCCACATTGAGGCACATCAACGTTTATAAAAAAATTCCACGATCTCTTGCGTCGATCTCAAGTGGGAAAGCGACCCGTCGCGATTATCATTGTTCACATGGGGACGCTGGTTGTCCTACGAATATGTGCTGTGTGACGGTATTGGGTCGATTGTGTTGAAAAACTCAGCCAGCCTGAAAATATTGAAATAATATTACATGGAAGTGCGCGTTATACCAAGTCCCGGTGAACCTGACTCACGGAGGGCTTCCCAGATAGCGGCCGATCTGATTCATGGCAAACATTGATGTTTTGAGGGTTCCGGCGCCGCGTCTGACCGCTCTACGCCAGACACCCGCCATTCGGTGAAAACGACCGCTACGGCCCAGTTGTGCCGTGTCCGGGCTTTCGGCGCCATCGTTGCTGGGAATTGCCTCGAGGAAGTCATTGAAAAATGAAAAGGCCACCTCCCTTTCGGGAAGCGGCCCTTTGCAACGGTGGCTTTAATCAGAGATTAGGCGGCCTTCGTCACGATCGCCTGGACCGCTTCGGCCTGCTTCTTGACCGGCTCGAAAGCGGCGGTAAAGACGGAGGTGGTCAGTTCGGCGATGGCGCGGCTATCGGCGACGGCGGCATCGAAGCCTTCCTTCACCAGCTTGGCCTGCAGTTCAACGAACTCAACCGGCGACTTGACCGAGGACAGTGCCTTGACCGCATCATTGAACTTGGCGACGTTGCGGTTCGCAAGATCCTGATAGGCCTTGGACAGCTTCTCGAAACCGGCCAGGGCGACGTTGCCGCTCTTGGTCAGGGCCTCGGCATTGTCCTTGGCGACAATGGTCAACTTCTCGACATTAGCCTTGGCAGCGGTGCTGAACTGTTCGATGGTGGCGGTAGCCATAATGCATGCTCCTTAGATCGGGTGGGGCAGTCAATCGGCGACCGATTGCTGCGCTGCAACATGAAGCCTTTATACCGGCCCTCTTAATGGGGCGCAAGGATTATGTTGCGGTGCGGTATTTTGCATGAATGCTCACCCCCCGGAACCTCTGAAACCGCTAATTTTCAGGGAACTGGCTCGCACTGGCCTCGGTCTATCTATGCCGAGTAGTCGTCGAAGAACGCCTTGTCCTCGGTCATAATGTGACGAACCAGCCATTTGGAGAGATAGGCCACCATTTCAGCCGAAACATCGATTTCTGTGGAAAGCTGCTCCTCGAAATTCGCCATCTGCACCGCGAACTGGCGGTGCTGTTCCATATGAAAAGCCGCGAGCGCGTATCCCTGATGCTTGGTGAATATCGCTTCCTCGCGGTCAAAGTGGTATTGGGCGTAATCGCGCAAACCACCAAGGATGCCCTTAGCCATTTCGTGACCCTTATGGCCCAAAACGGCCGACTCTAGGGCATGGAGATAGTCAAAGAGGGTTTTATGATCGTCGTCGATCTCAACGAAACCCGTGGATAATTTGTCGCTCCATCCCAGCTTATCCATCAGATTCCTCCAAGATTTCAGATGAATGTATCCGCAAGGGCTGAGGAAAATTGTTCCTCGCAATGTGGATGAGCCCGCCAAATCTGTTCAAGGGTCCCCCGAGGCACACATGGATTTCTCGCGGTCGAAGATAGGTGACCGGTATGGTCCCGGCAACCGCCATTCGGGAGAAGCACCCGTTGACGACTCAATTGCGTTGGCCCTGCAACGTCGCGAACTTAGCAGCGCGGTTAGCCTTCGCCCTCGAATTTTTCTCCTTGCCACTCCATTGATCGTAATACGTGGCTCGCGTAGGCTGCTCGGATGATCAATATCCAGCAGCGCCCTTCCTCAATAATCCGCGACATCGGATTCGCCCGTGTCAGGCAATTGATCATTTCATCTGACCATCCTCCTTACCTGACGCGCCATCGCGCCGAGACCATTGCCTCACGCATACGAATAGTCGCCGGTGCCTTCTCCCTTCTGACCGTGGCATGGATCGCCCTCGACCGATTGGTGTTGCCTTGGCCAAGCTGGGGCTGGCTGGCCGGAATGAGGTTGGTCGCTTCGCTCGTGTTCATCGTACTCGCCGTCGCTGCCCATCGCGGAGTGACGCTGAAGCGGGCCTTGTCATTGCTGGGGGGGCTTTTGGCGTTGCCGTTGGCTCTTTTTCTGGCGGCTCAGTTTTCGCTGTCGGGACTGCCGCTTGATGATGCCGCCGCAATCGATGCGCGCCTCTATTCCGCCCTGCCGATCATCATCGTCGCCGGTCTGGGGGTGATGCCCCTGACCGTGGTCGAAGGTCTGGCATACGCACTGCCTGTGATTTTAGCGGCGACGCTCGGCCCGATTCTGGCTAACGGGATCGACTGGGTGGCTCAGCTATCCACCATGTGGGTGCTGGGCATGATCTTGGGAGTCTATCTGCTGGAGAGCATGATCCAGCTCCACTACATGATCAGCCTACTCCAGCGTGCCAGCCACGATCCGCTCACCAATGTCTTCACCCGCCACAGCGGCAACGAGATCATCGACACGCAGTTCCGACTGTCATGCCAGCGGGGCGCTCCATTTGCCGTGGCCTTCATCGATCTTGATAACTTCAAGAGCGTGAACGATGCCCATGGTCATGAGGCTGGGGACTGGGTGCTCAAGAATGCGGTCACCAACCTTACCCGGCTGCTACGCAATTCGGACGTCATCATCCGCTGGGGCGGCGAGGAGTTCGTGGTGATCCTCGGTAGTGCCAACGCCGAAGGCCAGCGGATCGCCATCCAGCGCATCGTGAATGAGTGGCTAGGCACCCGCCCGGACGGCCAACCAGTCACAGCGAGCATCGGTGTCGCCGAACGCATCGCTGATAGCGCCCAAGACTGGCCTGCACTGATTGAGCTGGCTGACGCCCGCATGTATCAAGCCAAGATGAGCGGCAAGGCCCGTGGCATCATGGGGGCGGACGAGGTGATCATTCCTAACTTAACGCCACATGGTGCCCCGCAGTCTTCGACAGACCGTTGAGGGTCAAATCCAGCCGAATGGCCTTGTCGTGAAGGATGACAGCTGAACCTTCGAAAGCCGCCGCTCAGATAACGGCAGCTATACCGTAAGCATCCATTGGAACCCGCGGGTGAGCCCTGCTTTAATCAAGCTACGGGGCCTTTCATGCGGGCTAGGCCGAATCCCCCCCTGGCCGTCCTAGCGATCTCAGGCGGTTATATCCACCGGGATGATCAGGCCGTCCTTAAGCGGCACGACGCCGCGGTGGCGCTGCTGGCCGACAGGCTGGGCGTCGATCTCGCATTGCTGGCTGACTGGTATGGGATTGGGTGACGTATCAGGTCACCGTCTGACCTGGCTTGCTGAACGCCCCTGCCGCAAGGTGGGGGCTTTTGGTATGGTGGCATCGATATCATGTGGAACAGCCATTCGGAGGAGCGAAGTTGAACAACGCGGTGATTGTGACTTTCACGGCTCGTGAACACTCGGGGAAGACCACGCTCGAGGCTGCGTTTGCCAAGCTGTTGGGTGAGCATGGCATCTCAGTGCGGATGCCGCCAGATGCGCAGCGGGACGAAAAGATGGAAATGTCCATGGTCGAATTGCTAGAGCGTTTCAAGGCAAAGGGCGTCACGGTTCTGATGATGGAAAGCAATGCGACCTAGAGCTGACGCGGCATGACCATCCTGCCACCTCGCCCAACCCTTTCGCCTACCATGCGCCGCCGCGAGCAACAGCTGACGGCTGTTATATCGATTGGGGTCTTTGCGGCTTGGCGCTGGTGCACCGGTTCGCCAGATGGATGAAAAGCCCCTCCGACTGTCCTGGCGCCAGTCCCAACGGCGGTCAAACCTTCTCCGCGAGAAGCAGCGCCGAACACGTCACCAGATCGTTGCCTTTGCCTTCCCTGCTTTGGGGCTCATTGCCGTTGCGCTGTGGCTGCTGTTTAGGTGATTTTCACCCGAGGAGTCGACTAACCCTGCGGGCAAAGGTTACGTGACTGTTTGGGCGTGAGCGGTTTGACGAGATGAGCGGATACAACTTCTGCAATGTGCATCCTGGCCACCGCTCCATCGCAGTCACGCAGGCCTATATCCACGTGAATGACGAGATGAAGCGGCAGGCGGTGGAGTTGGTTTAACGTCTATCACCTGGATCGCGGCTATGAGCGGGTAGAGGAAAAGCTGGCCGCCTGCGGCGCCCGTATCGAACGCCTGAAGGGCGACGCCGCCGAGTAATACCGACGATCAGGCGGAAAGAAGCAATTTTCCGCCGATCACCGCCAGCACCGTGGCCAGTAGCGGCCGCAGCACGGTTTCGGGCACCCGAACCGCCAGGGCCGAGCCGATGGCGATGCCGGGCAGCGAGCCGACCAGCAGTGACGCCAGAAGCATCCAATCGACCGAGCCCAGTGCCCAATGACCAATTCCGGCCACCAGGGTCAGCGGCACCGCATGGGCGATATCTGTGCCGACGATACGGGCGGTCGGCAAGGTCGGATAGAGCAACAGCAGGGCAGTCACCCCGATGGCGCCAGCCCCGACCGACGACACCGAAACCAGCAGCCCCATCGCCGCTCCCAGCAGAACCGTATTACGGATGGTGGCACCCGACGACAGCCGTTGCGGCCGACTTTCGGCCCAGCGCAGCAGGCGGGCGCGAAAGACGATGGTCAGGGCGGTCAGCATCAAGGCCACGCCCAAAGCCGCCGACATGATGCCGCCGGCCGCCTTGCCGGTCACCCCCATCGAGAAAAGCAGGCCCAGCGTGGCCGCCGTCGCCGGCACGCTGCCCAACGCCAGCCATCCGGCCAGACGCCAATCGACATTGCGGTTCATGCCATGCACGACGGTGCCGCCGCTTTTGGTCGCGGCGGCATACAGCAGGTCGGTGCCGACCGCCGTGGCGGGATGGAAGCCGAAAGCCAGGATCAGCAACGGCGTCATCAACGATCCGCCGCCGACACCTGTCATGCCGACCAGGATGCCGACACCCAGGCCGGATAGGGAATAAAGGGGATTCATGTCACTCAGCAGCTCAAGCACGGGGCATTCCTGAATCAATTTGTTATTTCACACTAGATGAACACATGTTTTGTTAAGTAATTTATATATACCTATTTATAGTATGCTTTGTGTCTTAGGCCTTCCCATTGAAGGACCTGGATTTTTCAACTATCTTAGCCGACATTTCCCATATGGGCGGTCTATCCGCCCCTGATTGACGCCAGAATAGCCAAATTTCGGCCCAACCGTAAGGCGGAATGACGTGATGGAGGCTGCCATCGCAGCATGATCGCCACTTCGACCTTTGTGGTCTCCTGCGGCGCGATCCCAGCCTGTTTTGCGATGGCGTTGGCAGACGAATACGCCAGCCGGGTTCAGCCGGTCATTGCCGACATCATGAGGTCTGGCTCTTGTGGGTCAGGCCCAGCCGATTGGCCCCGGCGCTACGTCTGACCGCTCTCACCCCAGACACCCGTCGTTCACGGCGAAGGGCCTCTGCGGCCCTTGGGTGCCAGGAGCGGACGCTTGCCCCCAGCCTAGCGACTCAGTTTAGTCATAGAGGTGCCTGGGCATGTCCTTTGACTATGCGCGGACGAGAGCATGGTCAAGGGCACCAATCTGAGTTTTGGTTGGCGGCACAGCGGAGCCCTCGACCACCAACCTTGCCGTGCTCATGGCTGTGGTCAGCAATTGATCAGTGTGGCCAAGCAAGCCCGTTACTGTATCAGCGCACGTCGATTACGACTGGGATCCAGATTAGGCGTGAAATTCCCGCAATCTCAATCGCTCTGATCATCCTCAGTGGAGGCGGTGCTTTGGGAGGTCGTAAAGGTGGGTTGATAACCAATACGGGAGGAGAGCGACTTAAAATTCACGCCGCGCGCCCTTCCGAATATGTCGATAGCTTGATACAGTCTAGTTGCTGTTCTTGATGTTAATATCTACCTGAGGTTCGTTCTAGAACGTGTCGGACTGCAACGGGATTGGGGTTGCCATGACTACTGGGAAGGCTTCTCTGGAACACTGCGGCGGGAATGCCCGTGAGTTGTCAGATGATGAATTATCCTCAGTCAACGGCGGTGTGGGCGCGGCCCCCTCCGACCCGAGCACTGAAGACGTAACGTGCCTGCTGGCGCCCCCTGCTCCCACAATACCTGACACTCCCCAGCCTCCCCCCATTAGCAATGACGGATTGCGCGTCGTTAATCCCGATGGATCAGGGACGTTCACGGGCGACGGAACCACTGCGACATGGGATAGCCAAGGCAACGGAAGACAGGACTGGGAGGACGGGTCATTCAAGTCCTGGTCGGCCAACGGTACCAATATCGAGTCTCGCGCCGATGGCTATTTTCACGAAACTCGTGCCGACGGATACGAACGTGAGGTTCAGACCGATGGCTCGTTCGAGGAGCGGCACGCTGACGGAACGCTGATCATCCAGACAGCAGGTGGGAGCTACTTCGAGTCCAGGCCCGACGGATATTCTTGCGAGCGGCAGCCGGACGGCTCTGTACGTATCCAAAATCCCGACGGTTCAGGCACCTACGAGGGGGCCAACGGCCAGTCTACCTGGGATGGGCAGGGCAATTACCGATTCGATCATCCCGATGGATCTTATGAACTGACCACCGAAGATGGGACAAAAGTTGAGTCCCGAGTCGATGGCTACTACTTCGAAACCAGAGCCGACGGCTACAGCCGCGAAGTTCAGGTCGATGGTTCCTTCGCGGAGCGGCATGCGGACGGATCGCAGATACTCCAGACCACGGACGGGAGATACTACGAGTCCCGGCCCGACGGGTACAGCTTTGAACGGCAACCGGATGGCTCTGTCAGGGTTGAAAATCCAGATGGATCGGGCAGGTACGAGGGAACCTGGGGGCAGGCGACGTGGGATGGGGACGGAAATGGGCTGGAGATCAATGCGAATGGCTCAGGCTCGTCACATCTGAGTGATGGGACGACAATCAACTTCGACAGCAATGGCAACCTAGGTATCGTCAGGCCGGATGGTGTCGCTGAAACATACAAGGAGACCTATCCCGACGGCTCAACCGCTACCAGCTATTCGGACGGTTCCGCATTCAACGTCGATAGCGCTGGCAATGCTATATTCGTTCAACCCGACGGTAGCAGTTGTGCGATCTACGCCAATGGATCAACGTCGATTGCCGATTCCGACGGGTCCGGGTTGCTGGCTAATTCTGACGGCAGCACCGCCAGTTGGGATGGGCAGGGCAACGGCCAATGGGCCGGTGCCGACGGCGCGACATCAAGCTGGCGGGCGGATGGAAGCGGCGAGTGGACCGAGGCCAACGGCAACCATGGAGTGTATTTTGCAGACGGGTCCGGCCACGCCGAATATGCGGATGGCTCATCCTACATTTGGGACGGTCAGGGCAACTCGACTTTCACGCCGGCACCCGATGCACCGCCAGCGGCCAAGGACAGCTTTTCCACCGGGACCTTCGATAATTCAGATGGTTCGACGGATACCTGGAATTCCGATGGGTCGTCCTCGACGACGGCTGGCGACGGAACCACGGATACCTATAATTCCGACGGTTCGGGAACGACGGTTTGGCCTGACGGCTCGGTCGAAGTTCATAACTCTGACGGCTCTGGATCATGGACGGGTGTCGACGGCTCGAACAGCCAGTGGAATGCCGACGGCTCGGGTTCGTGGGCCGGGGCGGACGGCTCTACGAGCCAATGGGACGGCCTGGGCAATGGCAATTGGGCAACTGCCGATGGCAGCCATGGCGAGTATCACGCGGATGGCTCCAGTTTCACGGTTATGGCCGACGGCTCCACTTATGCCTGGAACGCGGACGGTTCATCGAGTTGGTCGGCTTCCGACGGCTCCAGCGGCTGGACATCGATCGATGGCAGCCATGGAGAGAGTTATGCCGATGGTACCGGGCAGGCAACCTATGCCGATGGCTCAAGCTACACCTGGGACAGCCTGGGCAACGGCCAATGGATTGGGTCCGATGGCTCGACTTCAACTTGGCGCGCCGATGGCAGTGGCGAGTGGACTGGCAACGATGGCAGCCACGGCGAGTACTTTGCTGACGGATCGGGCTTCGCCAATTATACCGATGGCTCGACCTATACCTGGGACGGACAGGGTAACACAACGTTTACTCAGGCTTCCGGCGACCCGCAGGTCTCGCAAGATAGCCTTGTATCTTGCAGTTTCGATAACCCGGATGGTTCAACCGATACTTGGAGCGAGGAAGGAACCTCGTCTTGGACCAATGCCGACGGTACAACGGAGTCCTATAATTCCGATGGCTCTGGAACCACAACATGGCCCGATGGTTCGGTAGAACAGCATAATTCCGACGGATCGGGCTCGTGGACCGGTGCAGATGGTTCTAGCGGGATCTGGAATTCCGATGGTTCTGGAGCATGGAACTCCGCCGACGGCTCGTCGAGCCAGTGGGACAGCCTCGGTAATGGCAGTTGGGTTAACTCTGACGGTAGCAACGGCGAATACTTTTCTGACGGGTCTGGCCGTGTCACCTATGCCGATGGCTCCACCTGCGTGTGGAGTGCCGACGGCACGACCGTTTTGACTACTGCTGATGGAAGCGTGGTCCAGTACTGACCTTGAAATGTGATTGCTCCTGAATTCCGAGAGAGGACAAAATGTCTAACGATCAGTCAGCCATCGCCACCTTGGTAGCCAAAGCTCGTGCCGAAGCAATGCGACAGATGACTGCTGCCAAGGCGGTGATCACTCGTGCCAAGGCGGCCAAAGCGAGGCGTGAGGTCAAGCGTCCAAAACCGAGGGTGAGCCCGGCCGATGCTCCTGGGGCATGATTGCGTCTCAGTGGCATCAGCCGCGTTTGGAAATGCCCTTTTATTTTCCAAGCAGTGTCTTCAGCATCCGCTCGAACCGGGCTCCCGCCAAGTGGACATTGTCGAGGACGTTAAGGTCCAGTTCGCAATTGAGCTCGGTGTCTTCATCTAGGCTGGCGCCGGTATCGCCATAGCCCAGGCGCTGGACTGTGCCCCGCAGGCGGTCGGACAGAAAGGTTGCAATGGCCTTGTAGAAGCGGGCCGCGAAGCCGACATCGCTCTCCAGCCTGGCGGTAAGGGTTGCCCGAGGAATCCGCAGCACTAGGCAGTCACTCTCGGCGGTGATGGAGGCCGATGGCGGCCTTGAATCCACCAGCGACATTTCGCCCATGATCTCGCCCGAGGACAGGGTAGCCACGTTGCCGATCCCCTTAAGCGATACGGTCATCTTGCCGTCCAGCAGGATGAACATGGAATCGATGGAGCGGCCTTCCTCGATCAGCACCTTGCCTGCGGGGACCCGATCACGACTACCGGTCTTGGATAGCCATTCCACGTCCTCGTCGCTGAGTTGGCCCAGGATGAACAGCACCTTGCGCATGACGCTTCTCCCCTCGTGTTTCAGGTCAGCTGGCGCCGCGCCAGTTCACTGAATAATCCGTTCTTCGCCATCAGTTCATCGTAGTTGCCGACCTCGATCACCCTTCCGTCCTTCAGCACATAGATGCGATCAGCATCCTTCACCGTGCTGAGGCGGTGGGCGATGGCGATGCGGGTCACCGACAGCTTGGACAGGCTTTGTGTGACGATAGCCTGGGTGCGGTTATCCAGGGCGCTGGTCGCCTCGTCGAACAGCAATAGGCGCGGCTTGGATACCACGGCGCGGGCGATCAGCATGCGCTGCACCTGTCCGCCAGAAAGGGCGGCGGAGCCTTCGGTCAGCATGGTGTGCATACCCATGGGCATGGCACGGATGTCGTCTTCCAGCCCGGCCATGCGGGCCGCCTCCCAGAAATCGTCAACAGTGGCGTCGGCGGCGCCCTTGATATTCTCGTAGATGGAGCCGGGCATGACCCGGCCCGATTGCAGCACGACGCCCACCTGGCGGCGCACAGCCTGGACATCCAGGGTGCGCAGGTCATGGCCATCCAGGAAGATGCCGCCGGCCTCGGGCCGCTCGAAGCCCAGCAGTAGTTTCATCAAAGTGGACTTGCCACAGCCCGACGGCCCCACCAGGGCGATGAACTCGCCGGGGCGCACTTGCAGGGTCAGGCCGTTGAGCACCCTGGGGCTTTCGTGGTCGTAGCGGAAATAGACGTTGTTGACCTCGATATCGCCGGACAGTCGCCCAGGATCTTCCTTGGAGGCATCCACTTCCGGCACAGCGTCCAGCAACGGTTTGGTGCGGTCGATCATCGGCTTCACGTTGAAGCACTGGATTACCGCCCGAGATACCTGGGTCAGCGATCCCATGAACATGGTGAAGGCTGCGACAAAGGCCAGGAATTGTCCGGTTTCCAGATTGCTCCCAGCCGCCATGCTGACCACCAGGAAGACCATGGCTAGGGAGAGGATGTCCCAACCGGCCATCACGGTGGCGTGCAGATTAGCGATCCGGCGGCTCTTGGCGGTACGGGTGCGAAGCTCGGCGAAGTTCCTCCCCCACAGCACGAAGGCCCGGTCCTCGGCACCGGCAACCCTCAGCTTCTGGATGCTGGAAATCAGTTGCAGCACCAGGCTGATGATATTGCCCGACAATGCCTCGCCTTCGAACAGGGTCGCCAATTGCCGAGCGCCGACCCAGACGGAGAAGGCCAGCATGAGCAGCAGCAGCAGCAGCGCCACCAGCGCCGTCATGGGCTGGTAGTAGAACAGCAGCCCCAGACTGAAGATGGAGAAGATTCCTGCCAGGAAAGACGACAGGACAAGGCCCGTCATGGCCTTGCGCACCATCTCCACGGTCAGCGTTCGCTGGGCCAGATCGCCGGTGGAATAGGCTGAAAAAAAGCTGGACGGCAGTCGCAGCAGGCGGTCGATGATCCCTGCCTGGAGATGGCCAGCGATGCGGCCTTCCATACGCAGCAGGGCTACGTCGCCGGTAATCTTGAAAATAGTGCTGGCCGCCGCCGCCATGACCAGGGCAAGCCCCACCTGGACCAGCTGGCTGGTATGGTGGCCGGGAATGATGGTCTGGAACACCGACGAGGTGGCGATGGGCAGCATCATTCCCATGAAGCCGCCCAGGGCGCCGGCGATCAGCGCCACAGCGATGTCGCGCTTCTGGTGGCGGAAGCCGAGGCGCAGCAGGTCCATGGCCGCAAGCGGGCCGTCTGGCAGCGGGGCATAGAAGGTCCATGCCATAGGGGCCAGGGATTCGGCGGTGGCCACGTCAAGCTCGCCCTCGGCTGCGCGAGCGGGGTCGTGTAGGCGATAGCCGCCCTTGGGGTTGGGAACCACCGCCAGCGGTCGGCCATCTTCGTCGGCGAAGGCCACCAGCGGTCCCAAATCCTGGCGCCACCACTCGCCGCGCAAGGCCACCTGCCGGGCCCGGATACGGGCGGACCGCGTCACCTCTTCCACCGTCAGCGGCCGGTCGTCGCCCCGGCGGCGGATCAATTGCGGCGATTGCTCGATGGTGATGCCGAGCGGGCGGCAGGCGATGGCGCAGGCCACCGCGAGGGCATTGACCGGCCCCTCGCCACCGGCGGACTCCGGGAAGTCCCTCACCAGCCGGACGAAGCGACCAAAGGTGGCGCTCAGGGCGTCGGCAATCTTTCCCGCCCGCTTCTCCAGTCTCCAGCCTTCCATCTTGCGCTGGTTGTCGAGGCTGAGGTCGAGACAAAGCAAGTAGGCGTCATGGAAGCACTGGATGTGGTGCCACCAGTTCGCCATGGTCAGCAGGCCGGGGCTGCCATAGCCGGTGACGGCCATGTCGCCGGCGGGAGCCAGCCAGGTTTCTGGCGACAGGGGGATCATGGAGAGCCCGTCAGACGCCAGATCGGCAATTCCCATGTAGCGCCCACGTCCCGCCGTCAAATGGGCCCATGTCACCCCCTTGTGCCCGGTCACCACCGAGCCTTCCGGCGGAATGACGCTGCCCCCGGCGGTCAGGGGAAGGGGGTGGGCCGAGCGTGGGGCGAAATTGCGCACCAATCCCGTTCCCATGCCTTCGACCCAACGATCCAGAAGCCATGCAAGTGGAATCTGCGTTCCCGCCGAGGCCGGCGCGGCGCCAAGGGCGCGGCCGTCCAGCACGGTTGCCGTCGCACCCCGGCTGACCGCCAGGATCTCCACATTGGGCTGTGCTTTGGCTTGGCCAAATCCGGCCAACAATCCGGGCCCGGTCACCGTGTGCAGATGATGCCGCCGCCCCAGACGTTCACCGCCCCCCTTCTCGACCGCGAACACATCGACGGTTCCCGTCTCCACCAGCCACAGCCGGGTATCCAGGGTCAGTGGCAGCATGCCGTTGCAGGGCAATGGCTCACGCCGCCCCAGGGCCGCCAGGATCACCATGGCGTCCTCCCAGGTCGAGCGTGCGGACGGTGTGACGGTCACTTCCATCAACTCTCGATCAGTCTCTTGTAGGGGCCCTCAATAGCGATCATCTGGTCATGGCTGCCGCGCTGGACGATCCGTCCCCGCTCGAGAACCAGGACCTCATCGCAATCGCGGATGGTGGACAGGCGGTGGGCGATGATGATGCAGGTGCAGCCCCTGCGGCGCAGATTCTCCACCACCTCCAACTCGGTGGAGGCATCCAGCGCGCTGGATGCCTCGTCGAGGATCAGGATGGACGGCAGGGCGGCCAGTGCGCGGGCGATCTCAACCCTTTGCCGCTGCCCGCCCGAAAAGTTACGCCCACCCTCCGAGACATGGGAATCGTAGCCTTTGGGGCGGGCAGCGATAACGTCGTGGATAGCCGCATCCTTGGCGGCCCGCACCAGGCGCTCGTCTGGGATGGTTTCGTCCCAAAGCGAAAGGTTGTCGCGAATGGAGCCCTCGAACAAGGCGATGTCCTGATCGACGATGGCCACCGAGGAGCGGAAGATGTCGCGAGGAATGTCCTGGGGGCGCCGACCGTCGAACATGATGTCGCCCGACCACGGCTGGTAAAGCCCCGATAACAGCTTGCCCACGGTGGATTTGCCAGACCCAGACCCGCCGACCAGGGCTAGGCGAGAGCCGGGCTCAAGGGTCAGCGAGAAGCCCTCGATCAGCGGTGGATCTAGGGGCGAGAAGCCGAACACCAGGTCACGGATTTCAATGCGCCCAGACAGGCGCGTCGCGCCAGCCATGGCGTCGTTTTCCGTATTGCGGTCGAATTCCGCGTCGCGGTGGTGGCGCAAAACGTCGTCCAGGCGGTTGATGTTGCCCTCGGCCTCCTGCAGGCTCCCGCCCAGGGCCACCAGGCTTTGCACCGGCGCCTGGAAATTGGTCATCAGCATCTGGAAGGCAATTAGCATGCCGATGGACAGGGCGCCGTCCATCACCTCCATGCCGCCCACGGTCAGAATGGCCGCCGAACCGATGCCGCCCAGCAGCAACGGAACCGTGGACAAGAATAGCCGGGCGCGGCCCAGTTCCTGTTCGGCGGTCACCACCTTGGCGTGGTAGGCGGCGATACGCGAGAAGAACAAGCCTTCCATGCCAGCCGCCTTGAAGCTGTCGATGATACTGATGTTCTGGGTGGTGATGCCGGTCAGTTTGCCGCGGTCGAGAATCAGCTTCTGGTTGGCGTCGGACAGGCGCCGCGACACCAGGGCCAGGGCCGCCAAATTGCCAACGGCAAAGGCGATGCCCAGAAGGGTCAGCACGATGCTGTACTGGAACATCAGAAGCGCGAAGATCACCATGGTCAGCATGTTGAGCAGTGCCGTGGCCAGATCGCCGGAGATCAGCTGGGCCACCCGGTCGTTCATCTGCACGCGGATGCCGATCTCGCCGCCGAAGCGTTGGGCGAAAAAGCCAACCGGCAAGCGCAGCACATGCCACATAAACTTGGATGAGCCCTCCACGGATAATTTGGTCTGCAGCTTCAGCAGATGCTCTTGCTGGATCCAGGTGATCGCCATGCGCAGCAACGCCGTTGCCACCATGGCGCCCAGCAGCGGCCACAACCAGCTTTCCAGTTTTTGGATCAGGTAATAGTCGATGAACACCCGCGAGAAGGAGGGCATCAGCAGCGATGGTATCGACAGGCCCAGGCTGACCAGAATGATGTAGAGCATCGCAGTGCGCACGCCCGGGAGCCGGGACTTTAGGCTGCCCACAGCGCCGGGGCGGCTGCCGCCGGTGACGAAATCCGGGCCGGGCTCGAAGGCCAGGACGACACCGGTGAAGCTTTCATCAAACTCGATATCGGATACCACCCGGGGGCCGGTTGCAGGATCGTTGAGAAAGACGCGTCCTTCGCCGAATCCCTCAACCACGATGAAATGGTTGAAGTTCCAGAACACCACCAGGGGCAGGGGAAGCTTGCGCAATGACTCGGGCTCCATCTTGAAGCCCTTGCCCTTCAGCCCGAAATTGCGCGCAGCCTTGACGATGTTGCTGGCCTTGGACCCGTCGCGCGTCACGCCGCAGGCATAGCGCAGTTCCTCCAGGGGCACGAAACGCCCATGATAGCCCAGCACCATGGCCAAGCAGGCAGCGCCGCATTCAACCACCTCCATCTGCAGGATTGTCGGGGTGCGGACACGTATTCCCTCTTCCTTCCGCCATAGACGGCGCACGCAGTTCAGCGCCTGTTGCAGCTTGGCGTTCATCGGTCCAGCAGGGCCTCCAGCGGCGGAATAGCGAGGCTGATGAGGTGGACGCTGCGCACCGTGATGGTCGAATCGATCAGGGTGCTGGTGTTGATTTCGGCCTCGGGGCCGCGCGACGACGACCACTTGAAGCCGGTGGGGGTGGCCGGGTCGCGTTGCAGTTCCACCACCACCTCGAAGGGAGCGCCGCCGCCCGACAGCGATGTCACCAATTGCTGGTTCTTCAGGATGCGCATCATGCCCTCGGATGTAGAGGGGATTTCAGCCACCTCCTTCACATGGCCCATGATGAAGCCGTATTCCTCGCGCTTGACCGTGCTGGGAGCCACCTGCACCGGCATGCCCAGCCGTACCTTCTTACCATCGTTGGGATTGACGTAGACCACGGCGATGAGATCGCCGCCCTTGGCCTTGGCGGCGCCTTCGCTGCGGGCGGGCAGCAGGCTGAACAGCGCCTTGCCCTTCTCCACCACCTCGCCCTGGTTGACCTTGAACTCGACGATATCGCCGGAATAGGGGCTGATCACCGACGATTGCCGGGCCAGACGCTCCTCCAGAGCTTCGATCTTGCGGGTTGCGGCACCGATCAGCATCTCCTTGTCCAGCAACTCGCGCTCCTTGCCGATGGACAGGGTGGTTTCATCGCGCTCCACCTGCTTCAGTTCGTTGGCGGCCTTGGAGCGGGCCTCGATGGCGGCGTTCAGCTCGATCTTGGTATTGATGTAGCGGTTGCGGTCGATGTACTGCTTGGCCAGCAGCCCTGCCTCGTTACGTTCGCGCTCACTGAGCCAGTGGATGCGGTCACCCAGGTGGCGCAGTGTCTCCTGGGTGTCCTTCTTTTTCTGGGACAGCAGAGACAACTGCACCTTGTTATCGCGGCCCTGGAACTCGATGATCTGCTGGCGCTGGCGCCGCAATTCCCCCAGTTCGGCATTGGCCGTATCCAGGTCCTGGCGCAATTCGGGCTGTTCCAGCCGGGCCACCAATTGTCCCGCCGAAACCCGCTGGCCCAACCGCACCAGCATTTCGGTGATCCTGCCGCCATGCTCGGACGAGACGGTCAGAACGCCGCCGGGACTGATGAGGATTCCCTGGGCGCCGACCTTGACCGGAATGGTGGCCAGCAAGCTCCAGATGATCGCCGTAACTATGAGTACGGCGACCGAGCCCGCCATCAGCCAGGACAGCGGCGAGGTCACCCGCATGACCTGATCCAGTTGTTCCGGCGTGGAAAGCCGCTCCAGCGCTACCTGACGAAAGATAGTCTGATTGGTCGACATGCCCAAGCCCCACAAGGAAATCAATAAGTTAGCAAAATTGTTTTGTGAAAAGACGCTCCATTGTGAGGGCATGCTTACAGGTTATGCCATTATGCGCAAGATCGAGATTATGTTAACGCACGGAACTCTACCCAGGGTTAGAACTGGCTGTTCCGGCGATTGAATAAATAGAATCTATGATTCGCCTTATGTTGGGAGGAACTTGAGATAACAAGTAAATCGAAAGGATCAGTTCTGGGCGGCAAGATTTCTGACACTGACCTGGCACTGGTAGCAGGAGGATCCGTAGACGCTCCGCAGCAACGCGTACCTATGGACGCCGCCAATTTCATTGAAGTAGCGCCGCCGCCCGGTGGTGTTCCCAACATGGCGACCAAACCCTAGGAGCCTTATGTCTGGCGAATGTCTGAGTCGGGTCACGAAGGGCCGGTTGGGCGCGGTGGGGTGGATGGCCGCACCGCCCCTATCAGCGGTCGTTGGGTGGTGGTAATTACAGCTGTAGATCCTTCCCCGGATGTTGCTGGAGCGTAAGCCCAGAGAGCGCTTATCCGCGAATGTATGGGGCATCACCCGCCTCAATCCTGCTCTTCAATTTCGGGCTCTGCCCGCTGATTTTCAGCCTGGCGCAAGGCGCCACAATTGCTGTCCAAATCGGTGGGCCAAATCCGCGGATTTGGCCCACCCGCTCACCTGTTTCCCAGTCCGCGCGCCAGCGCAAGCTGACTGCCAGAATCATTTTCTGGCCGAAATTTGTGGGACAGAAGGTCGACTAAACGTCGCAACCGATGCCCTATGTTACTGACCGGCCCCCAATGGCGGCTCCAGATCGAATGTTAGTGAAGCATGGTTGATGTTGCCTGGCCAGGGGCGACGGAG
>NZ_LWQT01000062.1 GCF_001650715.1 Paramagnetospirillum marisnigri
ATCCACCCAGACGATGCCCTCACTGTGACAGGCTCCTTGCGGATGCTGCGGAGCCTAAAGTGCCAAAGTAGTGCTAGGGCGTAAACTCATAAATGGCGCGACCACGCTATTTATGAGGTTACGCCCTAGGCGCTTGCCGCCCGGGCGGCCAGAGTGTATCAATTCTGGATGCCGATGATCTCAGATACCGACGCGCTTGCCGCCTTCTGCCAGCGCCTGAAATCCGCCCGTTACATCACCGTCGACACCGAATTCATGCGGGAGAAGACCTACTGGCCGATCCTGTGCCTGGTGCAGCTGGGTGGACCTGACGAGGCCCGCGCCATCGACCCCCTGGCACCGGGCATCGACCTCGCGCCGCTGTTCGAGCTGATGGCTGACACCAATGTGCTGAAGGTGTTCCACGCCGCCCGCCAGGACATCGAAATCTTCCTGCATCTGTCTGGCGCCATACCGACGCCGCTGTTCGATACCCAGGTGGCCGCCATGGTCTGCGGCTTCGGCGACGCGGTGGGCTATGAGACCCTGGCCTCGCAACTGGCCAAGGCCCGCATCGACAAGACCATGCGTTTCACCGACTGGGCCATGCGGCCGCTGTCGGAAAAGCAGATTCAGTACGCCCTGGCCGACGTCACCCATCTGCGGGTGGCCTATGACAAGCTGGTGCGCAAGCTGGAAAAGAACGGCCGCCTGGAGTGGCTGAGCGAGGAAATGGCGTTGCTGACCGAGCCCGGCACCTATCGGGTCGATCCCGAGCATGCCTGGAAGCGGCTGAAGCCCCGCTCCAATTCCCCCCGCTTCCTGGCCGTGCTGAAGGAACTGGCCGCCTGGCGCGAGCGCGAGGCCCAGGACCGCGACCTGCCGCGCCAGCGGGTGCTGCGCGACGAGACCCTGACCGAGATCGCCGCCCACCATCCGGTGGACACCAACGAGTTGGGCCGCACCCGGGGCATCGGCAAGGGATTGGTGGAAGGCAAGATGGGCCTGGCCATCCTGGACGCCGTCAAGCGCGGCATGGAGATTCCCGAGTCCGAATGCCCCAAGCCGCCCGAGCGGGTGGATGTGCCCAAGGGCCTGGGGCCGGTGGTTGACCTGCTCAAGGTCCTTCTGAAGATGAAATGCGACGAACACGGCGTCGCCAGTAAGCTGGTGGCCAATTCCGCCGATATCGACGCCATCGCCGCCGACGACAACGCCACTGTGGCCGCCCTGCATGGCTGGCGGCGCGAGTTGTTCGGCGAGGACGCGCTGCGCCTGAAGCACGGCCGCCTGGGGCTTGGCTTTTGCACCGATGGGCGCCGCCTGCGCCTGATCCCGACCGAGCCGGTGGACCCCGTCCCGGCCGCCATCGCCGCCGACTGAGCGTGTCGGCGGCTCCCGGCTTTTCCGACGCCCGGCGGGCCGCCCGCCAGGCCGCCGCGACTGCTTTGGCCGAAGGCGGCAAGCCCGCCGCCGCCGCCCGTGCCGCCATCGCCGCCACCGATTCCTTCTTCCAGACCCTGCGCCAGTTCATGCCGCTGGACGCCATGCTGGCCCGGCTGGCCTGCGCGGCCGGGTGCTCGTGGTGCTGCCGCCAGATGGTCGGCGTCACCGAGGCCGAACTGGCCTTGCTGGGCGAGGCTGTCGCCGCCCTGCCGCCCGAGCGCCGCGACGCCATCCGACGCCGCGCCGTCGACACAATTCGCCGGGCGCGCGGGTTGGACATGGCGGGCTGGTGGGCGGCGCAAATTCCCTGCCCGCTGCTGGACGAGGACGGACTGTGCGCGGTTCACCAGAACCGCCCGCTGCCCTGCCGAGGCTACAATTCCGCCGATGCCGATATCTGCCGCCGCTCGGCGGCGGGGGAAAGCCTGAAGGCGCCGGTTCTCGCGGCCCAGCACGGCGTCTGGGGCCAGACCCAGGGCGGCCTGGCCGAGGCCTTGGCGGCGGCGGGCCACGCCCCCGGCCTGCGGCTGCTGGCCGAGGGCGTGGAAAGGTTGTTTACTTCCCCAGCAGGCCCTTGAGGGCACCACCGGTATCGCCGGGAACCACCGCTTTCAGCTTGTCGGTCGCGCCACCCAGCATGTTGCCCAGGCTGGAGGCCGACTTGATGGCGCCGTTGACCAGGGCGTCCATCACCTTCTGGGCCACCTGGGCCGAACTGGCGCCGCCACCGTCCTTGCCGATGCCGGTTAGCACGATGTCGCCCAGCTTGGCGGTGGTTTCGGCGCCGGGAATGCCGCCCGCCGCCAGCTTGACCTGACCGCCGGAGATGGCAAGGCGGTCGATGACCACCTTCTTCTCCTCATCCTTGGCGCCGGGCTTGGCCGGTTCGGGCTTGGCACCGCCCTGCTTGGCGGTAAAGGCCTTCACGTTCTTCTGCAACTGGTCGAGATTGCTGCCGCCCGAGGACAGTTCATAGGCGACGGCGGGGGCCCCCACCAGCACATCCTTGACCACGATGGGATTCTTGGACAGCGAACCGGTATCCAGGGTCACGCTGATCTCGCCCAGTTTGAAGGCAGGATCACTGGAGAATCCCGGCGGATTGGCCACGGTCAAGCCGGAGATGGAGGCCTTGCCCTCGGTGAGGGATATCTTGACCCCGCCGACCGAGACCTTCACCCCCGCCACCTGGGTGCCCACGTCCTCGATGATCTTCTTGACGATGGTATCCAGCGACGAGAACAGATAGACGGCGCCGCCGACGATCACCGACAGGATCACGGCACCGATAATGAGCAGCTTCTTCATGGAACCCCTCGCACCCCAGATTGGCAGGACCGATAGTGTCCGCCAGCCTGGGGCGCTTGTCGAGAACCGAAGAGTTACATCCGCATGCCGCCGCGCAGCTTGAACCGCTGGATCTTGCCGGTGGCGGTCTTGGGCAGGGCCTCGACGAATTCGATCCAGCGCGGATACTTGTAGGGCGCCAGCTTGGACTTCACATAGGCCTGGAGCTGCTCGGCCAGCACCTCGGAGCCGGTCTCGCCCGGCGCCAGGACCACGAAGGCCTTGGGCTTGATCAGTCCCTCGGCATCGGCCTCGCCGACCACGGCGGCTTCCAACACCTTCTCGTGGCTGATCAGGGCGGCCTCGACCTCGAAGGGAGAGACCCAGATGCCGCCGACCTTCAGCATGTCGTCGCCGCGACCGGCGTAGCGGTAATAGCCTTCCTCGTCCACAAAGTACTTGTCGCCGGTAAAGGTCCATTCGCCCCGGAAGGTCTTCAGCGACTTCTCGCGCTGGTTCCAGTAGGCCACCGCCGATGAGGGGCCGCGCACGATCAACTCGCCCATCTCGCCCTGGGGCACCTCGTGGCCATCGTCGCCGACGATCTTGAGGTCATAGCCCGGCACCGGCTTGCCCGAGGTGCCGTAGCGGACCTCGCCATGGCGGTTGGACAGGAAGATGTGCAGCATCTCGGTGGAGCCCAGCCCGTCCAGGATGGCGGCGCCGAAACGCTCCTCCCAGCGCTTGCCCACATCCTCGGGCAGGGCCTCGCCCGCCGAGACGCAGGCGCGCAGCCGGGTCGAGCCGGTCTCGCGCTTGTGCTGGGGATCGGCCAGGATGGTGCCGTAGAGGGTGGGAACGCCGTAGAAGATGGTGGGCTGGTGATCCTTCAGCACCTTCATCACCGAGTCCGGAGTGGGGCGGTCCTTCAGCAGCACGGTGGTGGCGCCCACATGCAGCGAGAAGGTCATGCCGTTGCCCAGGCCATAGGCGAAGAACAGCTTGGCGGCCGAGAAGGTGACATCATCCTCGCGGATGCCCAGCACCTGCTCGCCGTAATGCACCGCCGTGGCGGGCAGGTCGCGCTGCAGATGGACGGCGCCCTTGGGCGCGCCGGTGGAGCCCGAGGAATACAGCCAGAAGGCCACGTCGTCGCGGGTGGTCTCGGCGGTGGCCAGCTTGGCGTCGGACTTGGCCAGCAGGTCGGACAACAGGGCATGGCCGTGGGCGGTCTTGCCCGAAATCACCACATGCTCCAGCAGCGGCAGGTCGGGCAGGATGGGTTCGACCTTATCGAACAGTTCCTCGCTGATCACCAGGACCCGGGCGCGTGAATCCGACAGCATGTAGCCGTAATCGCCGGTGGTCAGCAGGGTGTTGAGCGGAATGGGCACGATGCCCGCCTTGATGGCGCCCCAGAACACCGCCGGAAAGTCGACGGTGTCGAGCATGATCATGGCGATGCGGTCCTCCATGTGGAGGCCCAGGCCCTTCAGCATGTTGCCCGCCCGGTTCACCTTCTCGGCCAATTGGCCGAAGCTGTGACTGCCGTCGGCATCGATGAAGGCGACCTTGTCGGCGCGTCCCTGCTTGAGGTGGCGGTCGATGAACCAGGTCGCGGCGTTGTAGTCGCGCGGCAGATCGAGCGCGTGCTCGGCCGAGGCGATGGCGGACGTCATGACGTTTTCTCCTTCCTGTCGTGCTTGCGAGACTGCCTTGTCGCTCACAATCCGATATGTCGTTCGAGTATGCTCGAATCGCTTTTCAATGGTTCCGGCCCGCCGTCATAGACCACTTCCCCCTTGACCAGGATGACGTGGCGGTCGGCGAGGTCCAGCAGCACGCCCACATTCTTGTCGACGATGATGCTGGCGATTCCGGTGTCCTTGATGGCGCGGATGGTGCGCCAGATTTCGCGGCGGATCAGGGGCGCCAGGCCCTCGGTGGCCTCGTCCAGGATCAGCAGCTTCGGGTTGGTCATCAGGGCGCGGCCGATGGACAGCATCTGCTGTTCGCCCCCCGACAGATGGGTGCCCAGATTGTCGAGGCGCTCGGCCAGCCGGGGAAAGGTCTCCAGCACCCGATCATAGGTCCAGTCGCGGCGACCATCGATGCCGGGCCGCGCCGCCATCACCAGATGCTCGCGCACGCTGAGATTATGGAACATGCCCCGGCCTTCCGGCACATAGGCCAGCCCACGGCGGATGATGGCCGAGGTCTCCAGTCCGGTGACGTCGCGCCCCGCCACCGCGACCTTGCCCTGGCGGGGGCTGACCACGCCCAGCATGCTTTTCAGCAGGGTCGACTTGCCCATGCCGTTGCGGCCCATCAGGGCGACGGTCTCGCCCTCGGCGACATGGAAATCGACGCCGTGCAGCACATGGCTGGCGCCGTAGAAGGTGTGGATGCCGGTGGCCAGCAGCATCAGTACGCCTCCGCCCCGTCGCCCAGATAGGCGTCCTGCACCGCCTTGCTGGCGCGGACCTGCTCCAGGGGGCCGCTTTCCAGCAGCGTGCCATTGACCATCACCGAGAGCACTTCGGCGATGGCGAACACCGCGTCCATGTCATGTTCCACCAGGATCAGGGTATAGCGCCGGGCCAGATCCCTCAGCAGCGCCACCATCTTCTCGGATTCCTCCTTGCCCATGCCCGCCAGCGGCTCGTCCAGCACCAGGATTTCCGGCGCGGTGGCCAGCACCATGGCGATCTCCAACTGGCGCTGCTCGCCATAGGACATGGTCCCCGCCACCCGCTCGGCCCTGGCCGCCAGCCCGGCCGCCTCCAATGCCTCATTGGCCTTCCGGTTGGTCTCGGCGTAGGACAAAGCGGGCCGCAGGAAGCGCATGGAGGTCGGCAAGCGCGACTGGGCCGCCAGCCGGGCGTTCTCGAAACAGGTGAAGCTGGGGAAGATATTGGTCTTCTGGTAGCTGCGCCCGATGCCGAGGCGCGTCACCTTGTGGGCGGGCAGGCCGGCGATATTGGCGCCCTTGAACAGAATCTGGCCGCCCGACGGCGGCAGATGGCCGGTCAGCAGGTTGACGAAGGTGCTCTTGCCCGCCCCGTTGGGGCCGATCACCGCATGGGCCTGGCGCTCCTTGAAGCCGATGGAGACCGAGCTGTTGGCGACAAGGCCGCCGAACACCTTGGTCAGGTCGCGGGTTTCCAGGATGAAGTCGGAGGTGGTCATGGGGGCGCCTCCTTTACTTCCCCTCTCCCGCTGGCGGGAGAGGGAGGGACCCGCCGCGCAGCGGTGGGAGGGTGAGGGCCCTCACCCGTCTCGCTCCGCTCGCCACCCTCTCCCGCCTGCGGGGGAGGGAGAGTCGTCCACTGGATCAGCAGCCCCGCCACCCCCTTGGGCAACAGCAGCACGATGGCGATCACCATCACGCCCATGGGCAGCAGCCAGTGATCGGTCACGCTCTCGAAGGCGAAATGCGCCAGTTCCAGGATGAAGGCGCCCAGCACCGGGCCGAAAAGGGTGCCCATGCCGCCCAGGATCACCATCACCAGCACATGGCCCGACTGGTGCCAGCCCAGCATGGCGGGATTGACGAAGCCGTACTGGGTGGCGGCGAGAAAACCACCCAGACCGGCGATGGTTCCGGCGATGGTGAAGGCCACCAGCTTGTAGGCCATGGGATTGAAACCCAATCCCTGCACCCGGTACTCGTTGACGCCGATGGCGCGCACCACCCGGCCGAAGGGCGAGGCCAACAGTAGCCGCAACAACGCGTAGACCGCCACCAGGGTGCCCAGCGCCACGTAAAAAAAGGTCAGCTTCTGGTCGAGGTCCAGCAGGGTGACGCCAAAGGCCTCGACCGCGGGCTTGACATAGATGAAGGCGCCGTCCGAGCCGCCCGCCGCCTTGGAGTCATTGAAGAAGTAATAGCCCATCTGGCCGAAGGCCAGGGTAACCATGATGAAATAGATGCCGCTGGTGCGGATGGACAGGAACCCGACCACCAACGAGGCGAGCGCGGTGACGCCCAGGGCGCAGGGCAGCACCAGCCACAGATTGGCGGCCTCGTATTGCGGGCTCATCATGGCCAGGACATAGCCACCCAATCCGAAGAAGGCGGCATGGCCCAGGCTGACCAGACCGGCGACCCCCACCAGCAGGTCCAGGCTCATGGCCAGGATGGCCAGGATCATGATGCCGGTCAGCTTCTGCATCAGGAAGGGGAACTTGGCGGCAAAGGCCAGCTTGCCCCAGAGCGGGAACAAGGCGAGGGCAGCCAGCAGTACCAGCAGCAGGATGGCGAGGCGCCTCGACATGGTGAAGGTCATGTATGTTGTCCCTCAAGCGCCGGGCGGGCGACATCCGTCGCCCTTGGCTTTCGCGCCACGAGGCGCGGCGCGCGGTCGCGCTTGCCTCCTCGCTTGATCGCTCGTCGGTTCATGCGAACAGCCCCCTCGGCTTCCACAGCAGCACCGCCGCCATCACCCCATAGACGGTGAAACTGGCGTAATCAGGCACGAAAACCTTGCCGAAGGTGTCGGCCAGCCCGATCAGCATGGCGCCGAGGAAGGCCCCCTTGACCGAGCCGACACCGCCGATCACCACCACCACGAAGCACAGGATCAAGACGGTGTCGCCCATGCCCGGCGCCACCGAGGTGATGGGGGTCGACAGCGCCCCCGCCAGCCCCGCCAGGGCGGCGCCCACGGCGAAGACAACGCCGAACAGAAGCTTCACATTGATGCCCAGCGCCGCCACCATGTCGCGGTTGGAGGCGCCCGCGCGTACCCACATGCCGAAGCGGGTCCTGGCGATCACCACATACATGGCCACCGCCAGGGCGGCGCACACCGCCGACAGGAACAGTCGGTAGCTGGGATAGGACTGGGCTTCGGTCAGCTTGATGGACCAGTTGAACGCGGCGGGCATGGTGACGCCGTGGACATCGTTGCCCCAGAAGATGCGCTGGGCCTCGTTGAAGATCAGGATCAGGCCATAGGTCAGCAGGACCTGATCCAGGTGGTCGCGCTTGTAGAGCACCCGGACCAGCAGCGCCTCGATGACATAGCCGATCCCGGCGGCGAGCGGCAGCGACAGCAGCACCGCCGCCGCCAGGCTGCCGGTCAGCCCGGCCAGCCACCAGGCCAGATAGGCCCCCAGCATGTAGAAGGCGCCATGGGCTAGGTTGATGATGCCCATGATGCCGAAGATCAGGGTCAGACCGCTGGCCACCAGGAACAGCAACAGCCCGTACTGAACCCCGTTCAGCACCTGGATCAGGAAAAACCAGATATCCATGCCATCTCCCATGCGGGCGAGGCGCCCGCGCTCCGAACCGGCGCACCGATCCGAAGCACGAGCACCGCTTGCCGCATCTAGGCCATCTTGCAGCCAGTGGCAGGATCGGCTAGGCCCTTCTCGGCCACGCCCAGCACGATTTCCTGGCCGCCCTTGACCTGGCGCAGATAGATGTCCTGGACCGGATTATGGGCCTTGGACAGGGTGAAGGTGCCGCGCGGGCTCTTGATCACCGACTTTTCCATGGCCTCGATCAGGGCGGGCTTGGCGGAGGTGTCGCCCTTGACGGCCGCCATGCCCTGGACCAGCAACTGGGCCGAGTCATAGCCCTGGACGGCGTAGACATCGGCTTCCTTGCCGAAGGCCTTGGCATAGGCGGCTCGGAAAGACTTATTCTCCGGGGTATCCAGCGCGTCGGCGTAATGCAGCGTGGTCAGCACCCCCTCGGCCGCCTCGCCCTGGGCCTTCAGCACGCCATCGGTCAGGAAGCCCGGCCCCATCAGCGGGATCGACTTCAGCCCGGCGGCGGCGTAGTCCTTGACGAATTTCAAGGCGCCCGCGCCCGCGAAGAAGGTGAAGACACCATCGGGCTTCAGGGCCGCGATCTCGGTCAGGTTGGCCTGGAACTCGTCCGACGGGAACGGCACCAGGATCTGCTTGACCACCTTGCCGCCCGCCTTGGTGAAGCCCGCCTCGAATCCTGACAGGGCCTCTTCGCCCGCCGCGTATTTCCAGGAAATGGTCACGACGTTCTTCAGGCCGCGTTCCACCGCGACCTTGCCCATGGGATAGGCGGTCTGCCAGTTGGTGAAGGAGGTGCGGAAGATGTTGGGCGCGCACAAGGGTCCGGTGGCGGCACCGGCGCCGGCATTGGCGATCACCGCGATGGTGCCGGTCTCGCGCACCACCTTGACCATGCCCAGCGCCACGCCGGAATGGACGGGGCCGACCACGAAGTCGACATTCTCGCCACTCACCAGCTTGCTGGTGTTTTCCGGCCCCTTGGCCGGATTGGACTCGTCGTCCACCGCGACGAACTGGATGTCGCGGCCGCCAAGCTTGCCGCCCCGTTCCTCGATGGCCAATTTGAAGCCGTTGGTGATGGCCTCGCCCAGCCCAGCATAGGTCCCGGTATAGGGAAGCAGGAATCCCACCTTCACCTTGGCGGTATTGCCGATGGCAAAGCGGGTGGGAACGAAGGCCGAGGCTCCGGCGGCCACCAGGCCGGCCTGAAGAATGCTGCGGCGAGGCAAACCCTTGGCAAAATCCATGTTGTTCCTCCCAGACTTGGGCCTTTGGCCCACTGTTGTCTCCCGTGGCCGGCGGCCTTGGCCGCTCGGCAACCATTTGCCGCTCCCTGGCACGGAGCGATCATTATTGAGGCAGGGCCGAGGCGATGCCTTAATTCGGTACTGTAATGCGCATTAATGCGATTTGCAACCGCGCTGGCGGCCGTATCGAATGCCGCCATCCCTGACCGTCCGGCGCCAGTCTAGCCCGGCCACCCGATACCGACAACGCTTCAACGAAGAGGGGTGCCGGTGCCGTCGAGGAACTTTTGGCCCATCGAATCAGTGCCCCTTGAAATCGACACAATCCTAGGGGATAAGAGACAGATCGCGCCAACATTCCATCCCGCGCAATTGGAGATTCCTGATGCTCACCACCAAGAAGCTGGGCCTGGTCCTCGGAGCCGCCCTTCTCGCCGCTACCCCCTTCGCCGCCTCCGCCCAGGAAGCCCCGGCCGCCTTCAACCAGTGCAAGGCCTGTCACGTGATCGGCAAGAACGGCGTGGGTCCGAATCTGGCCGGTGTGTTCGGCCGCAAGTCCGGCACCGTCGACGGCTTCAAGTACTCTGACGCCATGAAGGCCGGCCCGACCTGGGACGAAGCCGCTCTGACCAAGTACCTGACCGACCCCAAGGGCACCCTTCCCGGCAACAAGATGGTCTTCGCGGGCATCAAGAAGCCCGAGGATCTGGCCGCGGTGGTCGCCTATCTGAAGGTGGTGAAGTAAGTCTTCATCCGCCAGTCGGCGAATGACGCCGCCGCCCCCAGGGCGGCGGCGTTTTCTTTGCTCAGACCGCGTCGCGAAGGGGATCGATGGCCCTATGCGACGTGATTTCCAGCCCCGGATCGTCCAAGGGATCGCCGGTGGAATGGCTGCGTTGCCAATGTTCCACCGTCCGGTCGCGCTCGTCCGCCAGTTGCGCGATCTCGGCAGCGTAGAAGGCCACCAGCGCCTCCAGCCACGATGCCACCAGCCGCGCCCGCCCCGATGCCTGAAGCCGGAAGCGGGGAATCAGCATCTTGAGCGCGGCGGCGTCGTACCAAGCCTCGCCCGTCACCCAGCGATTGGTGGTGAACAACTCGGCCGCATGGCCATCGGACCCGAATCCGATCGCCACCAGATGGCAAGGCGGATTGGGATCCAGGCTGGCCACCACCGGCTTGAGACCCGGCGGCATGCCCCTGGCCCGCTGGAACAGATGGATATGACCGCATTCGCCGTCACGATGAATGTGATAGTAGAATTGGGCGTGATTGACGAAATCGTAGACATCGCCAGAGGGATAGTGGCGATGGGGCATCGGCCGCGCCACGCCTTCCAGCAGCAGCGATACCGGGTTGGCGCCCTCGGCATCCATGGCCCGGAGCAGGGAGATCATCCTGGCCCCGGCCTCTGGGTTCAATTGCCACCCTCACCGTGAATCTTCTGGGCGCCCTCATGCATGCGGATGGGAATGCCGTCCCTGGACGCCTCGCCCTTGCTTAAGCCCTTCAGGGCCGGATGCAGTCGGGTGAAGGCACCAAAATTGTTCCACACCGCCTTGACCACGTCGCCCACATCCTCGGCGGGAAGGGCGCGTGTCACCAGCAGGGTCTTCAATCCGATGGCGGCCGTATCCTCCTTCTGCCCCTCATAGGTGCCACCGGGCACCGAGAACCGGGCCACCGCGGGATTCTTGCGGAAGAACTGCTCCATGGACTTGGACCGGATCGACACCAGGGTGGCGCCACACTCCTCCACCGCTGTCTGAACGTCAGCCATGGGATGAATGCCGGTGAACACCGCCGCGTCGATATTGCCCTGGCACAGCTCCTGAGCCTGCTCCGCCAGATCCAGTTCCACCAGCACCGACAGATCGCCCTGGGACAGGCCCGAGGCGTCGATCACCGCCTCGGCCATGGCCCGCTGGAACGAGCCGGGTCGCCCCAGATTGACGCGCTTGCCCTTGAGGTCGCCCAGATGCTCGATCCCCGATCCGGGCCGGGTCACCACCACCGCCACCTCGCCATGCAGCGCCATCAGGGCGCGCAGATCGGGCATGGGGCCAGCCTCGCGAAAGCTCTCCTCGCCCGCCACCGCCAATTGCGCGGCGCGGGACTGCACCAGGGCCAGGTCGGCCTCGCCCGAGCGCAGCAGATCGAGATTGGCGGCCGAGCCCGAGGTGGGAATCACGGCGCAGCCCAGGCCGCGCGGCTTTTCCTTGTTGATGACGCGACAGACGGCCCCGGCCACCGGGAAATAATAGCCGGTCACCTCGCCCCCCGCGATCAGCAGGGTGCGACGCTCGGCGGCTCCGGCTTGTCCGGCCCCAGCCAGTCCGGCCACGGCCAGGATGATCGCGGCCACCAAGGCGGCATTTCGTCCCACATCTGTCTCCTCGCGGATGGCTCCAAGCGCCAGGATCATAGCCAGCCCCCCCGACCTCCGAAAGGGGGAGCCTTCGATTCTTTCGAAATTCCATCAATTTACGACGATTTTGAAACATTCTGGTTGCCATCGGGTTTTCGAATTGACACAATCGCTTCAACCAATAACCGGAGGGGAGAGACCGGTGCGGAAAGTTAGCCTCCTGCTCGTGGCGGCAGCCGTCTTGGTGATGCCGTTCAAAGCCGAAGCCGCCTTGCAGTGCGTGACCTACGCTCGGGAAGTTACCGGCCTCAATCTGAAGGGCGATGCCTGGAAGTGGTGGGAAGCCGCCAGCGGCCTCTATAAGCGTGGCAACGCCCCCAAGGAAGGCGCCGTCCTGGTATTCAAGCGCCAGGGCAGCATGGTTCACGGCCATGTCGCCGTGGTGCGCCAGACCACCAGCCCCCGCGTCCTGCTGGTCGATCATGCCAATTGGGCCCCGCGCCGCAGCGCGGACCGCGGCAAGGTCGCCGAGTCGGTGCCGGTGATGGATGTCTCGCCCAACAATGACTGGACCCAGGTCCGCGTCTGGTACGAGCCGAGCCAGCAATACGGCGACCGCGTCTACAAGACCGTCGGCTTCGTCTACAATCCCGGCAAGATGGCTCCGGTGGAACACGCCTCGTTCCGCACCAGCGAGCCCGTTGCCAAGGCTGCCGAGGCGCCCGTCACCCCCAAGGCCGAACCGGTGGCGCTCAGCACCCCGGCCCCCGTCGCCCCATCGGCTCCGGTCGAAGCCAAGGCCCCGGTTGCGGCAGTGGTTGCCCCTGCCCCCACCCCGGCCCCTGTTGCTCCGGCAGTGCCCGTGGCCGCTCCGACTCCGGCCAAGGACGTCGTCCCCGGCAAGTTCGATGCCCGCTCCTGGGCCGAACAGGCCTGACGCATTTACTCTGAAATCAGCAGGTCCGATGCCCCCCCCGATTGGGGGGCATCGGGTCTTTGCCCCATCCCCTGGGGCCAAAGAGGAAGCGTAGTTTTCCCCCCCTGCCCCGGTGTAGGAAAAGTGTGGGTAACTTACCAACTTCGTTTGCTTAATTCGGTCCAAGCAGTAAGAATACCGCCCTATGGGGGGCACGGGGTCCAAGGACCCTGGGGTTAAGGATCACTATCCATGGCCGTTCAGCAAAGCCGACAAATCGCCATTGTCATAGCCGAGAAAAACCCTCTGTTGCAGAGCAGCTTGGTCAAGCTGTTCGCGGGGGATGACCGGTTTCATGTGGCTGCGGTGGCCAATGACGGCGAACGCTTTCTCGACACGGTCGATCGCACCCCGTTCGATGTGGGCGTGATCGGCTGGGAAATGCCCAACCTGGACGGCCGGGGGGTGCTGCAGGCGCTGCGGGGACGCAACGACGCGCCCCGACTGATCGTCTATACCGGCAGCCCCAATCCGGATGTCCCGCGCCAGGCCATGACCCTGGGTGCCGCCGGATTCTGCTCCAAGCGCGAGCCGCCGGAACAGTTGCTCGATACCATCATCGCGGTGGCGGCGGGGCGTATGGTCTTCCCCTTCATCGACGTCTCCAGCCTGGCCAGTGATCCCTTGGCCGGGCTGACCCCGCGCGAGCGGGAATTGCTGGCCGCCCTGGCCGGGGGACTGACCAACCAGCAAATGGCGGGGCAGTTGGACATTTCCCTGAATACGGTGAAATTCCACCTGAAGAACCTCTACGACAAGCTGGGTGTGGGGAACCGCGCCCAGGCGGTCGCCTTCTATCTCAAGGGTCATGAATCCAGGTAACCCCTAATTCGGAAGGGGAATAGCGCACCAGATGCCCATGGCGCATACTGGGTCGATGGGCGTGGCCGTATCCCGCCACCATGCGGCCGCGCGCCCCTGAGGAGGATGAAGAGCATGACCAATAAGGTTGCCTTATTCCTCGCCCATGCTGTGGCGATGGAACAGGAAGCGGCGGACCGCTACGAAGAACTGGCCGATACCATGGACGTCCACAACAACGGCGACGTTGCCGAGTTGTTTCGTCAGATGGCCAAGTATTCCCGCCTGCACGGTGCCTCGGTGGCGCAACGCGCCTCGGGCTACGACCTGCCCAAGCTGAAATCCTGGCAGTTCCGCTGGAACACGCCCGAGCCGCCGGAAGTGGGCGATTTCGTCGGCGGCCACTACCTGATGACGCCCTATCACGCCTTGGAATTCGCCCTGGAGAATGAAAGGCGCGGCCATCAGTTCTATGCCGGGGAAGCCGCCCGCAACGAGGACGCCACCGTGCGCGCCATGGCGGCGGAGATGGCGGCGGAAGAGGTCGAGCACGTCTCGGAGCTGGAAGCCTGGATCGCCCGCACGCCGGTCCCCGATGCCGACTGGGCTGACGACCCCGATGAGGCGGTGGTGCCCGACTGATCCCGACAGGCTTCGGGCGACGCCGGGTTGACCGGCGTCAATCCGGAGTCCGGCGCTCCACTTTACTCTTCCCTCTTGCCGAGCAATGGAAGAGAAAAGCCGTGTCCGCCATGCCGCCCCTGGACGCCGAAGGCTATCTGGCCGATCCCGACGACTGGAACGAGAACGTCGCCATCCAATTGGCCTCCCGCGAGAAGATCGCGCTGGAGGCCGAGCACTGGACCGTGCTGTTCTTCATGCGCCAGTGGCTGTCCGAACGCCGCGTCGCCCCCGATGTCCGCCATGTGATCAAGCATCTGGCCGAAGCCCATGGCACCGGGCGGAACCGGGTGTTCGAGCTGTTCCCCTACGGCTATGTCCAACAGGCCTGCAAGATCGCGGGCATGCGCCGCCCCCGGGCCTGGAGCACCGGCTGAACGCCATCGCGCGTCAGTGACCGATGATCTTGCCGAGGAAACGCCGGGTGCGCTCGTTGGCGGGGGATTGGAAGAACTGGGCGGGCGGCGCCACCTCCACGATCCGCCCCTCGTCCATGAACACCATGGTATCGGCCACGGCGCGGGCGAAGCCCATTTCATGGGTGACGCAGATCATGGTCATGCCCTCGGCCGCCAGGCCGCTCATCACGTCCAGAACCTCGCCCACCATTTCCGGGTCCAGCGCCGAGGTGGGCTCGTCGAACAGCATCACCGCCGGTTTCAGGCAGAGCGCCCGGGCGATGGCCACCCGCTGTTGCTGACCACCCGACAACTGGCCGGGAAACTTGCCCGCCTGTTCGGGAATCCGGACCCGCTCCAGCAGGGCCATGGCGGTGGACTCGGCCTCCCTGGGCGCCACGCCCGCCACCTTGACCGGCGCCAGGGTCAGGTTCTCCAGCACGGTCAGATGGGGAAACAGGTTGAAGCTTTGGAACACCATGCCGACCCGGCGGCGGACCGCCTCGACCGCCTTGACGTCGTCGCCCAGTTCGATGCCGTCCACGGCGATACGGCCCGACTGGTGTTCCTCTAGCCGGTTGATGCAGCGGATCATGGTGGACTTGCCCGAGCCCGAGGGGCCGCACACCACCACCTTCTCGCCCTTGGCCACCTCCAGGCAGACATCCTTCAGGACGTGGAACTCGCCGTACCACTTGTTGACGTCCTTGATCTCGATGATGGGAGTCGACATGGCTAACGGGTTCCCTTGGCCACTTCGCGTTCCAGCCACTGGCTGTAGCGCGACATGAAGAAGCAGAAGCAGAAATACACCAGGGCGGCGGCCAGATAGCCCTCGACGAAGAACGGCCGCCAGGCCGGGTCGTTCAGCGCGGCCTTGGTGGCGGCCAGCAGGTCGTAAAGTCCGACGATGGTCACCAGCGAGGTGTCCTTGAAGCAGGTGATGAACTGGCCGACGATGGGCGGAATCACCAGCCGCAGCGCCTGGGGCAGGATGATCAGCCGCATGGTCTGCCAATAGGAGAGGCCAAGGGCGTCGGCGGCCTCGAACTGGCCCTTGGGGATGGCCTGCAATCCGCCGCGCACCGCCTCGGCCAGATAGGCGGCGGTGAACAGGGTCATGCCCACCAGGGCGCGCAGCGCCTTCTCGATGGTGACGCCCTCGGGCAGGAACAGCGGAAACATGACGCTGGCCATGAACAGCAGGCTGACCAACGGCAGGCCACGCACCAGCTCGATATAGCCCACCGAGACCGCCTTGATCACCGGCAGTTCCGAGCGCCGCCCCAGGGCCAGCAGGATGGAGAAGGGAAAGGCCACCACGATGGCCAACACCGCGATCACCAGGGTGAGCGGCAGCCCCCCCCACTGCGCCGTTTCCACCGGGACCAGCCCGGCGACGCCCCCCCACATCAGCAGTGATGCGACCACGATCAGCGCGCCCCAGGCCAAGGCCAGCCAGGGGCGCCAGCAGCGACGGTGCGAACTGGCCGCCAGCAGCGCCACGAACAGCGCCATGGCCAGCAGCGGCCGCCAGTGCTGGTCATAGGGATAGAGGCCGAACAGCATCAGCCGATGGCGCTCGGCCAGCAGGGTCCAGCAGGCGCCGCCCGCCTGGCGGCAGGACTCGGGCGAGCCGCCACCCCAACTGGCGCTGAACAGCGCCCAATCCAGGAAGGGCGGCACGGTCTGCCACAGCAGGGCGAGAGCCAGCACGGTCAGCACGGTATTGACCGGTGAACCGAACAGATTGGCCTTGATCCACCGGCCGGGACGGTTCACGCCCACCTCCCCTGCCCTGAATCTGTCATCCCGAGCGGAAGCGAGGGATCTCCGCCCGGTAGGCCGGTGCCGATTCTGAAATGTCCAACCAGGAAGAGGCCCCTCCTCCCGAAGGCCGTCGGGATGACCGGAAAGAGTAGGACCGGGGGAGGTAAAGACCTCATTTGCTCACCAGGGCGACGCGCTTGTTGTACCAGTTCATCAGCGCCGACAGCCCCAGGCTGATGCACAGGAACACCCCCATGACCAGGGCGACGCTTTCCACCGCCTGGCCGGTCTGGTTGATGGCGGTGTTGGACACCGCCACCAGATCGGGATAGCCGATGGCGATGGCCAACGGCGAGTTCTTGGTAACATTGAGATACTGGCTGGTCAGCGGCGGCACGATGACGCGGAGCGCCTGGGGCAGCACCACCAGACGCAGGGTCTGGCCCTTGGACAGGCCCAGGGCACGGGCCGCCTCCACCTGTCCCTTGGGCACCGACAAGATGCCGGCGCGGACGATCTCGGCGATGAAGGCGGCGGTATAGACCGTCAACCCGGCCAGCAGGGCGGCGAATTCCGGCGACAGAGTCAGGCCGCCGGTGAAATTGAATCCGGCCAGCCGGGGCAGGTCCAGGACCGGCCAGCCGCCACCGCTCCAGTCCAGGCCCGGAATCACCAGGCCGCGATTGCTGAGGAAGACGCCCGGCAGCGGATTGAGGGCTTGGCGGGCGCCGGGCAGCGTGGTCACCAGCCCGTACCAGACGAACAGTTGCAGCAACAGCGGCACATTGCGCACCGCCTCCACATACACACCACACAGCCGGGCCATCAGCCAATTGCCCGACAGCCGCATCACCCCCACCGCCGTCCCGATCAGGGTGGCGAAGACGATCCCCAGGGCCGAGATCAGCAGGGTGTTGAGCAGCCCCACCAGCAGGGCGCGGGCATAGGTGTCGGCGGGGGTATAGGGGATCAGGCTTTCCGAGATGTCGAACCCGGCCTCACGCCCCAGGAAGCCGAAGCCGGTGGCGATGCCGCGCAACTCCAGATTGGTCAGGGTATTGCGCACCAGCCAGCCACCGACGGCGATCACGCCGCCGATGACCAGCGCCTGATAGACCAGGCCGCGAAAGCGGCGGCTGCCCCACAAACCCGCCAGCCCGCCCATGACCGCGCGCCGGTCAGCGCGGCGGCATGGCGTACATCAACCCGCCATTGGTGTACAAGGCGTTGAGGCCACGCGACAATTTCAGGTTGGAGTCCTTGCCCACATTGCGCTCGAAGCTTTCGCCGTAATTACCCACCTGGGCGATGATGTTGTAGGCCCATTTCTCATCCACCCCCATGGCCTTGCCGTTCCCGGCGGTGACGCCCAGCAGGCGCTGCAGGTCGGGATCAGGGGACTTGGCCGCCTCGGCCACCGACTTGGAGGTCACGCCCTTTTCCTCGGCATAGACCATGGCGAACTGGGACCAGCGCACCAGATCGGCCCATTGGGGATCGCCCTGGCGCACGGCGGGGGCCAGCGGCTCCTTGGAGATCAGTTCGGGCAGGATCACCCAGTCCTCGGGATTGGAGGCCTGCCCCGCCCGGATGCCGGCCAGTTGCGAGGCGTCCGAGGACAAGGCGTCGCAGCGGCCGGAGAAGAAGGCGCTGTTCAGCTCCTCGTTCTTCTCGATCACCACCGGCTTGAAGCTCATCTTGTTGGCGCGGAAGAAGTCGGACAGGTTCTGCTCGGTGGTGGTGCCGGGCAGCACGCAGACGGTGGCGCCGTTCAGCTCCTTGACCGATTTCAGGCCCAGCTTCTTCGAGACCATGAAGCCCTGGCCGTCGAAATAGCTGGGCGTGGTGAAGTCCAGCCCGTTGGCGGTGTCGCGGGTCAGCGTCCAGGTGGTGTTGCGGGCCAGCAGGTCGATCTCGCCCGATTGCAGGGCGGGCAGGCGCTGCTGCGCCGACAGCGGCGTGTATTTGACCTTGCTGGCATCGCCGAACACGGCGGCAGCCACGGCGCGGCAGACATCCACGTCAAGCCCGGCCCAGTTGCCCTTGGCGTCGGGGGCGGAAAAGCCGTAGAGGCCGAGATTGACGCCGCACTGAAGGAAGCCCTTGGCCTTGACCGCGTCCAACGTCGCTCCGGCATGGGCGGGCTGGGCCAGGACGGAACCAGCCACCAGGGCGGCGGCGGCCATAGCAGGAATCAGTTTCATCCCAACTCTCCCCATAGGTGACATGACATGACCTGCCGATCAGCATGGCACCAACGCGGGACGGGAGCAATCGGGGACGGGGCCTGGCCCCTATGGATCAGTGGCGGAACAGGTGGCTGCGGCCCACCAGCAGGCGGCCGATATGGCGGCCCACCACCTTCATCAGGGCGAAGGTGGGGCGAACGAATTCCACCGCCACCCAGTCGTCCTTGGAGGCGCGCACCACGGCGATGCCCCGGGCCAGCGGATTGGGGTCCTCATAGGCGGAGCGAAGCTCGAACGAAAAACGATGCCCCGCCGCCAGATTGAAGGGTGGGCGACGGAACTTCAGGCCACCGACGGAAATATCCACCACCTCCACCAGATTGTCCTCGAACAGCATGAACAGGCCTTCGCCTTCATGCCGATCGTCGACGCGTCGATCATTGCTGCTGCTGCTGCTTTTGCGAGCTACCACGGGACAATCCTTCGTCGATCCGATCCAAGACGCAGTCTATGCGCAACGAAGGCCAATTCCAAGAGCCACCGACCGCGCCCTCTCTTCAGTCGTACGGGTCAGGCGCGGATCAAGCTGTCGAGGGGCCGAAGACCGGCGCTGCCGGGAAAGACCACGCCATCCAGCGCCCGCGCCGTCAGGCCGAAATGATCGCGCAGCAGACCCTTGAACACGGCCCGGCCATCCAGGGTGGGACGCAGATCGCGCCCCTGATGGCGCTGTTCCTTGGCCAGTCCCGGCCAGTCGGCGATCACCCGCCCCCCGGCCACCGCTCCTCCCGCCAGGATCATGGCGCCGCCGGTGCCGTGGTCGCTGCCGCCGGTGCCATTTTCGGCCACGGTGCGGCCGAATTCCGAGACGCAGACCACCACGGTGCGGCGCCAGACCGGCCCCAGGGAAGCCGCCAGGGCGGTGATGCCCTCAGCCAATTGGGCCAGGGGCTGAACCATGCGCCCCATCTGTCCGCTATGGGTATCCCAGCCCCCCAGTTCCATCACCACCATCCGGGGGCCCTCGGCCGCCGCCATCAGCCTGCCCGCCGCTGTCGCCAGGGCGGGAAAGGCGTGGGACCGCTTGGCGGGCTTGCCATCCATGACCATTGGGTCCTCGGCCAGCGCCTCGGCGGCGAAGGCTTCCATCTGGACACCATCCTCGAAGGCGGGGGCCAGCAAGGGATCTCCGGCATAGAGCGCCACCAGCGCCCGCACCCGCTCGGGCGGCAGGCCGGGCAGCGGCGACTGATCCCACGATGCCGCCCGCGCCGAACCGCGCAGCAATAACGGCAGCGACGAACGCACCGCCATGGCGCCGACCCCGCCCAGTTCCACGACGGCACGGTTCAGCCAGCCATCGGACAGGGCATGGGGCTTGGCGCCCCCGGATTCCAGCACATCCTGGCCATCGAAATGGGAGCGTTCGCGATAGGGCGAGGCCACCGCATGCACAATTGCCAGTTCGCGCGACTGCCACAGGGGCAGCAATGGCGCCAGGGCAGGATGAAGATGAAAGGGTCCTGCCAAAGCGGGGGCGCCACTGTCGGGGCCAAGGGCCAGCCCGCCCCGCGCCGGGACATAATCGGGATCGCCCAGGGGCGGTATCGCGTGCAGCCCGTCCATGCCGCCGCGCAGCACGATCACCACCAGTCGGGCGGATGGTTCCGCCGCCGCCCAGGCCGATGGCGCCGCCCAGGCCAGTGAGACACTGCCGAGAAAGGCGCGGCGACTGAGGTCGACCATGGTCATCTCCTTTGGAACTCGCGACTGGCCAGCACCAGGAACAGGGCCTCGGCCCCCTTGGTTCCCGCCACGGCCTGTCGGGTGGCGGCCCCGCCGACGATGGCCTCGTCCAGCACGCCGCCACCCAGGCCGCGTCCCCAGCGATCGGCCTGTGTCTTGGCCCATTCCAGGCGACGCATCAGGGCGTCGGGACCGATCCAGGCCTCGCCCCTGTCCGGCCATCCCGCCGGAGAAGGCGCCGACCACGGCGATTGCCCCAGCAGCGCCAGGGTCTGCACCAGACGCCGGTCACTCTCCTCGGGCTTCAGCCGATCCGGCCCCAGCAAGCGGGCGGTGGCAATGACCAGATCATCGGGGCTGCGGATCTTCGCCTGCGGCATGGCCCAGGCCGCGTCATGGCTCACCAGCGCGCGCGTCATCACCAGAAGATCGCCGTCGCTGTCGCGGTAGGCCTTGGCCAGGGCATCCACCAGGGCGACGGGAGGGTCGTCGGCGGAAAAATGGCGGGCCAGCTTGGCGGCGATGAATCGGGCGGTGGCGGGATGGCGCGACAGCATCAGCAGGGCCTGCTCGGCCTCCTCCTCGCCGCCATCCAGAAGCAATCCCAGCACCTGCTTGGGGCCGGGCTCGTGCTGGCGGGGAACGTAGCGGAAGCTGCCCAGGGCGGGATCGATGGTCCAGCCGGTCAGAACCCGGGCCAGCGCCTCCACATCCGCCTGGGTATAGCCGCCGTCAACCCCCAGGCTGTGCAGTTCCAGCAGTTCCCGGGCCAGATTCTCGTTCAGCCCCTTGCCCCGCTTCTGTCCCGCCGGTGAATTGGGGCCGATGGATTGGGCATTGTCGAGATAGGCCAGCATGGCGGGATGGCGCACCACCGCCCGCAGCATGTCACGGAAACGGCCCAGGACATGGGGGCGGATGGCTTCGCGCTCGAAGGCGCCCGCTATGGGGGCCACCTGCGCCCGGGCGGCGGAAACGGTGAAATGGTTGCTCCAGAACCGCACCAGCCGCTCGATCAGCGGCGTCGGACTGGTCAGGGCGGCACGAGTCCGTGCCCCGGCCTCGCTGACATAGAGCTGGCGAAGCTCGCCCTTGCCATTCCCCTCGGCGCGCTCGCGCTTCAGTTCGGCCATTCGCCGCAGGATGCGGGCATGGTCGGGCAGGTCGATCAACTCGGCCGGGCTTGCTGGCCGGGCCAGTTGCTCCAGCACCCAACCGCGCGGGTCGGGCGCTATGGCGCTGGCCTCGCCGGGGGCGGCGCCCATGCCGAAACGGGCGAGGGCGAAATGGGCGGTGTCTCGTGTCATGCCCTTTGTCCTAAACCGCAATTGCGGCGTCAGTATGACAAGGACAGGACGGATAATGGCCAAAAAAGGAAAGCCCCCGCAAACCGTTAGGTTCCGGGGGCTTGAAGTGGTGCCCAGGAGCGGAATCGAACCACCGACACTGCGACTATCAGGAAAGTGCCAGGCGCGTGAAATCAATGCAGCCTAGTTGTGGAGTCGCAAGACGTTGTCCCCGGTCTGACCGTCAAAATCGTGCTTCCGGAGGTGTTCACCTCGGACTTTTGACGTTCATTTTCAGGTCGCCGCCGAATATGCCGAATACTCAATAAAGTGTATAGCGAGATTCTGACCCTATACGATGACGCGATCTCCATCGTATAAATTGCAGATAATGTAAACCATATAAATTAGTTGCATATTTTACTCATGAAATTGGGAGAGCCATTAAATTCTATATTTCGATAGGTTGCGACCAACCTCTCTCCCCTCCATATTGGATACGGCGCCAATCTGAAATCCAGTAAGTATTTTTTGGTGATGAGAAGAAATATCATGCGGATATTACTCGCGGACGATCAAAGGTTGCTGCGCGATGCTGTCCGCCCATTCCTCTCAAAGCTGAGTCCCAAGACCCATCTTATCGAGGCCAGCACGTTTGAAGAGGCCATGTCAGCGGCCGCGGAGTCGGGCGAAGTCAGTTTGGCTTTGCTTGGCCAATCGTTGCCGGGAATGGATGGTGTCAGCGGCATCCGGGTGTTTCGGCGAGAGTTTCCCCTGGCCAAGGTCGTGGTGGTCTCGGCCTCCCCTGATATCGGAATGATGCTGGAGGCGATGGACGCCGGGACAAGCGGCGTCATCTCCAAGACCATCTCCGGCAGGGGCATGCTGAATGCCCTTCGCCTGATTATGTCGGGCGAGACTTACCTGCCCGCTGAACTGGTTCTGGCCGCGACAAGGTTTGCAGGTGGCAAAGTCTCCGAGGCCGAGACATCGCCTCAGGCCCCTATCGAAAGCACCAGCTTCTCTCCAGCTGAGGCCGAAGTGATTCCACTACTGTTGGACGGATTGTCCAACAAAGCCATCGCTCAACACTGCGGAGCCGGAGAAGCGGCCGTCAAGGCCCGCTTGCGCGGCATCTACAAGAAGCTCGGCGCCGTCAATCGCCCGCAGGCCGTCTGGGCACTATTGGCGCACGGAAAGATACGGTCGATCTGACTATCCTCCGATAGGTATCGGATCATACGATAGGGTGGCCTACATATATCTTTAGGCTGTACCCTTGCCAACGCAAACCACTTCAACGAAGGGTATCCCACCATGGCTCTCGTCAAGAAGAATCAGATCAGCGGGCAGGTCGCGGCCAGAGGCTTCGATGACGAGGATACAGGCGCCGGAGGCGGCAGCAAACTGCTGGCCGAAGCCCAGAAGCGCAAGGCGCGGACCTTCGCCCGTCAGCAGAAAGCGGCCGAGCGCATCGCAGCCGCCACCTCGCAATTGGCCAGTGGCATTGCTGAATCGGCTTCCGCCGCCGAGGAACTGCGCAAGGCGTCCGAGCAGATCGCCCAAGGCGCCGAGGAGGCCGCGGGAGCCGCCCAGGAATCCCAGAAGGCTGTCGATCATGGCGCCGGCCTGATCCGCAAGGCGCAGGAAAATGCCGATCTCTCCGCCACCAAGACCGAAGCGCTGCAAGTTGACCTTCCCCCTTAAATCCGGTCCACGCGGAGAGTGAGTTCCCGTAACCTGAAGGAAACAGGGGAACTCAGATGAA
>NZ_LWQT01000063.1 GCF_001650715.1 Paramagnetospirillum marisnigri
GCCGAGGAGATTCGGGCGGCGGGCTATGATCTCGCGGCCGATCTGGTGACCATGGCGGCGGCTGATTTATACGATGCAGCCCGCTCCGAGCGGGGTTAAGACACCCCCGGAACCGGAATCTATCCTTCAAACGATCCATGATAGACAAGGGAGCCCACCATGATGGCAAGCCACGACGACGTGTTGAGATGGCGAGGGCGGACCTCGGACACCGTCGCTGCCGTTGCCCATCGGCTAAAGGATACCTACAGTTCTGCCTATTACGTGCCGGAACACCACGGCAGCCCATGGCAGTCCGTGAAGTTAGCCCACGAGGTCGCGGATAAAATAATATCCATCAGCCGGGGTGAGACATGGAATGAATTCCGCCTTGCCGTGTGTAATGGTCTCCAGACGGAGCGGCAGGGCTTTTTCACCGACGATATGGCGGACCCCGACGGCTATGTCTGCGCGACATTGGGGGAGTTCATCTCCGCCCTGACCCCATCCGGGCCGGTGACGACGCAGGAGCCCGCGCCAAGGCCACCCCTTGGGTTGGCAACTGCTTTGGTCATCCTGGTTTGTACACCGATTCTGCTCGTCATTCTGGCGATCTCCGCGGGTTGATCAGCCAAACAATGAGGATGAGCGATGTTGCTGCCCCTGATGTCCATCCTGGCCTGGCTGGTGATTTCCGGCTTGGTATTCGGCCGCGCCCTGTCGGGATGGCGAGCACGCGGCAGTACGGTCGCCCGGATCTATTGCGGACTCACGGTTCTGGGAGCCACGGCCTGGGCTGTGATCGGCTTCGCCAACTCCTTGCCCGTTCTCGCGCTCGTCACGCCACTGGTTTTGGCCTCGGTCCACGTCGTGGCCTTGCTTCATCCCCGGTCCTGGTGGGTGATGGCCGCCCTGTCGCTGATGATCGGCAATCTGATCTCGACAGCCCTGGGCATGGCCGTTCTTGGGATCGTTCCGACATCCGGCCATATGGTGGGTTTCCTGATCGGTGGCGGCCTAGTCTGGTTTGCCTGGAGCATATCATTGGAACGGCGCAAAGCCCAAATCATTGAACCAGCCGGGCAATAATCGGCGTGTCCCTCCATCCTCCCCAAGCGGCAGGAAAGCCACTGTCATGACGCGCCACGGTGTCGTCGCCATTGGACTGGTCGGGATGCTTTGGGGCGCTTCGGCCCTGGCGACCGAAACGCGCCAATTGGGGAACGGTTATGTCCTGCGCCCTGTCTCCGGCTCCGTGCTGGAGATCAGGAAGGATGGCAAGCGCCTGTGGTCCTGCATCCCCAGGGACGGCGACCGCGAGGAAACGGAATGCAAGCTCGCCCGGATACTGCCCCGTATCATGGCTGGTGCCGTGCTGATCCAATCCGCCGACATCCGGGGGCGGGTACCCAATACTTGCACCTTGGTGGTTCCAGGCAAGCGGTTGGAGACCCATTCCTATCCGTCCTGGCAGTCCTGCGCCGACACGGTCAAGGATGTGGACGGCGACGGCATCGGCGAATTCCGGACCCCATCGACCCATGTGCCGCGTTCACTGGGGGCCGAGGATGACTATCCCTATGCAGCCTTCGTGTCCCAGGTGCCGCTGGCCTATCTGCCGGGAACTGGGCTGCGGCCAAAGCTGAACGGCCTGCGCCGTCCTGTCGGTCGCGTCGTAGCGGATATCTGTCGGTCGCACGGCTTGACCTGTACCGATGCGAAGGGGTTGCTGGCAAGCTGGGATGGACCAGGCGCCCCCATGCGCGACGGCGTGCCCCTGGCCCTATGGAGGCTGGCGTACGCCCTGGTGGAAAGCGGCAATGGCGCCGATTTGCACAAAGTCGTGGCCAATGGCTGGAGGGGGGACGCAGCCGAACTGGACAGCTTTCTTCGGCGGGCGGGGCTGCTGTTCGCGGCGGAAAACCTGTATGCCAAGGACTTCATCGCCATGAATGGCGGCAAGGTCGAAGCGATGGGATTGAGCAATGCCAGGGGACGGACTTCTCCCATTGGTAAAAAATAACGGCTCAGAGATCCGGGAAAAAACGGCACCAGACGCCATTTCTCCCTTCCCTTGCTTAGCCCGATTCGTCACTGCCGAGCGCCCGCAATTTTCAGCATGTCCAGAATCGCCGCCATTGCCGGATGGGTCCGGCCGTTGCGGCGAAGCTCGTCGAAATCCTCGGCGATAACCTTCGGCCACGGCCGATCTTTTCCCAGCAGTGTTATTGCATTGCGGCGGTGAATCTCCATGGCGGCATCGACATTTCCCAGAAACATCTCGGCATGAGCCAGATTAGTGATGATCCAGGTTTCCTTGGGATCGAGAAGCAGGGCTTCCTCGGCCGCCGCCTTGGCGTCCCGGAACCGTCCGACGATGAGATAGCTGTAGCTCAGTGATCCGAGGGCCTGGACGGTACACTTCCGGCAGTCGTTGGATGCACGGGAGAACAGGAGCGCCGATTCGTAATAGGGAACTTTCTTAGCGATCTGAGCGCCATCCACGTTTGCGGCCGAACTCAGATATGCCCTGGCGACGGCCCCGTTTTCATAGGGTTCCGCGCCCTGGCGAGGCTGCTTCGGCACTCCAGCCAGGCTTCTGGCCAGGACCGCCGAGGACAATTCCGGCAAACTCTGGCGGTTGAGTTGCCGACTGAGCCAGAGCCCGATGCCCGTCTGGCGAAGGCTGGGTGGGTGCCCGGCAGTGGCCTGCATATAGGTCGCAGCCATCCGTTCCGCCAAATCCGCAGGCCATTTTCCTGGCGAGCCGCCGCGGCCGGATGGCTCCAACTCACTCCAATCCAGCCATTCCGACCGGGACGACTTGGCCGGGGACATCCCCAGCACCACATCCAACCATTTCGGCAAGGTTGAGGCATCGGATTCGACAAAAACACGGGTCAGCGCTGTCAGCATGACGTCCTCGGGGCGCTGGTTGGTGGCGGAAAGGTCAGTCAGGAAGCTCCGCAACTCGGCCACCGATCCATGCCGGAGATGGGCATCGGCGTAAATTGCGAGCGCCCGGTAATAGATCTCGCCATTCGGAACTTGCTCAAACGACAGCAGCATCTTTCGGGCCTTGGCCAGCGTAGCGGGCTCGACCCTAGGAATATCGAGGATTTCCTTGAGCCGCAGAGCCAGTGATATGGAGGCCGGATTTTTGACAAGCTCAATAATTTCCCTCTTATTTTCCTCATCCTTTAACTGATACACAGCTTTTATTATTACCTCGTAAATAATGTTGATGGCCCCATCTGACGGAGCTTTCGACGAAGTAACGCCTTTGTATAATTTATCAAAAACATTCCCAGGCTCTTTCAAAACCTCCAGAATAGCCTTTACCTTGAGTATTCTGTCTTTAGTGGACAGCGCCCCAAAAGCGGCAAGAGAGTCTGCGATACTTGCTGATAGTCTCCGCACCGGCGATCCGATACCAATGGAGCTGGAGAAACCCTGATCCGACGCGATGATCGTCTTGGCTCGCTTTACCAACTGAGCATCGGCGATGACGGTTTCGATGAAGGTAGCGACCTCCTGCGGGGTAAAGTTGCCGCGAATCTGCGGCCAGACTTCGCGGATCGAGCCGTCGAATAGGGTAGAGCGGGCGATAAACCCCTCGCTGACGCTGGCCAGCATCTTGGGGTCCTGGCGTACACGGTCGATTAATTGCTGCCGCAGTTCTGCGGAACTGCTGTTAACGGTGATGTCTAGGACCAGGGCCAGCAGCTTCTCGGCCTCCTCTGCATTGGTCTTTGCCTGGGCCTCGGCAGCCTGCGCCTGTGCCAGGGCCTTGTCCGTCGCCTCCTTGGCCTTCACCGTCTCTTGCCGCTGGGCCTCTGCCATCTCGCGCTGGGTGTTGGCTTCTTCCCGCGCCTGGAACATCACCCAGCTCAGCCCCGCCATGCCCAGCGCCAGGATCAGCATGGCGACGGCGGCGACGGCCATCCGGCGGCTTTTGCGGCGGGCGGCCTCCTGCTGGCGCCGCAATTCGGCGCGGGCCTCGTCCTCGCGCCGTTGTTGGCGCCGTTCCTTGGCCACCTGGGTCAGGACGTCGTGGGTCAGTTCGACCCGCAGGATGCCCGAGCGCTCCTCAAGCCGCAGCAGGCGCCGCTGGATCAGGGCGTCGATGGCGGCCCGGGTCACCGAGGGCAGCCGAAGGGCATCGTCCAGGACCATGCTGTTGCGATAGCCCGATTCGCTGAGCAGATGATCCTCGATCAATTCGGCTACCTGTCTCGGCTGATCCTCCAGGCTGCGCTGGTAGAAGTCGGCGAGAATCTCGTTCCTGGCCCCGCTCAGCAGGTCGGCGGTGATCCGGGGCAGTTGCCGGGTCTGGCGGCGGATATTCAGTTCGCGGCAGACCAGCGACAGCAACGAAGGCTCCACCGCCAAGGCGGATAGGGCACGGTCCCTCTGGTCGTCGGCGACGAAGCGGACGATGCGTTCGTCCACCTGCGGCTCGACCAGCCGCCCGTCATCCTGGCCGACCACTTCCAGCGCCTCGTCGCCGCTCATGGGCACCAGCCGCATCCGGTTGAGCCGGAGCGTTGGCAGGAAGGGCATCAGCCCCTCTAGGTCGGGCAGGAAGTCCTCGCGCAGGCTCAGCAGCAGTCGGAAGCTGGCGCGGGAGAAGTCGTAGTCGCGCCCCCGCGCAGGGTCGGCCTCAATGAAGTCGCGAACGGCCCGGGGTGGGCGGTTCTCCACCAGCCCCGCCAGATCGTCGATGAAGGCGTCGGAGCGGGCCTGGGCCTCCGGCGACAGCCGCCCCAGGGTGAACAGCTCCTCGAACTGGTCCAGCACCAGCACCGGGGTCAGCAGGTCGACGCCATCGGCCCAGAAATCGGCGTTGCGCCGATGGAGATAGGTCCAAAGGGTATCGCCGGGCAGGACTTCGGGGCTGTCGACGTGTCGAAGCCGACATTCCTGCATCAGCACATCAAGAATCTGTTCCGAAAACGACTTGGCTCCCTCGGCATGATCGAGGCGCACATAGATTGGCAGATAGCTGTCACGGCGCAGGTTGGGAAACAGGCCCGCCTGGATCAGCGAGGTCTTGCCGAGGCCGGACTGGCCGAACAGCACCGCCGCGTGGCTGGTACCGACCAGCCGTACCAGGTCCGCCGTGGCGTTACCCCGGCCCCGGAAGAACGGACCAACCTCCTCGGTAAAGGCGGCTAGGCCGGGCCAGGGCTGCTCGGCGTCGATGAACCGGTCCTGATCGGTTACGGAAGATGACGTCATGCCACCACCTGCTTCTTATGGGTCCTGATGACCCGCAGCACCGCCTCGACGAAATCCGGCGTCACCGCGCCACCGCCAAGAGCGGCCCAGTGCAAACGCTTGAACGTGTCTGGGACGTCTGCCCGTCCGTAATCGGGATCGCCGTCGATGCTGACCGGCAGAATGAATGGTACATCGCCAAGCTCGAAAGCCCGCGCCTCGGCCCAGGCCCATTCCCGGCGGAAGAACCGGCTGGCATCCGCATCTCCAGTGGTCCTGGACATGATGGGAATGAAGGCCTTGGCCTGCCGGATTTGCTGATGGATCTTGCGGGCATAGTCGTCGCCGGCCCCTAGCCCCCCCTCCTTGTCCAGCCAGATCCCGAGACGGGGAAAGCGGGCGAGCAGGCCGGCGCGGAGCTGGGTGGCCTGTTCAAGGTCTTCGCGTGCATAACTGATGAACACGTCCACCTCGGCGCTGACCTCTTCACCGCTCTGGGATGACCAGCGCGCCCGCAATTCCTCGACGAAACGCTCCGCCGATTGGGCCACAAGTCGGGTCCGCTTGCTGAAGTGGGAGACGAAGGAGTTCAACTCGTCGCGGCGTTCGACCCCGTCGTCGACTAGGATTACCTGCTGCTTGCGGTCGGACAGCCTCTGCTCACTGGACATCCGCATGAAAAACAACGCAAGCCAGTCGGAGAAGGCGCTGCCGATGATCAGCAGGCTGTTGCTGGACAACCGGGTGAATAGTTCCCTGGGCCGGTTGGTGCCCGATTGCAGGGCGTGCATGAACTCTAGAAGGTCGTCGTGGCTGGCGACATAGTCCGGCATGGCGCTGATCCGGCCGAACAGGTGATAGACCGTCGGCCGGGATGGCGGCCATTCGGGGCCGATATCCTGGACCTCGCCGGGGCGAAAGACTCGGTGCTGTACCACCTCGGATGGCCGGGCTTCCTCGATCGCCTTTTGCAGCAATGCGTCGCTGCCCAGCGAGACGAACAGCTTGAAATCGGTGATGGATGCCAGTTGGGCCAGGGGCTTGGCCACCGGCAAGGAGACGGTCTCTGAGGCGCGGAGCAGTTCATCGTAGAAATCAACAATGTTTCCACCCCTGGAAACAAAAGATTCTGCCAGCTGGATCAGGCTGACATCCGGCGCGAGCAGCGCCTCGTCCACCAAGTCGTCGCGGACCATCTGTTCCGCGAGAGCACTGGCATAGCTGCGGGATAGGCCATCCTGATCGACCAGGGAAAGGCGCTCGCCGATGATCGGGATCATCTGTCCCTGGCGGATGGCGCGGATCAGTCGGTCCCATTCCGCATCCGACAGCACCCTTGACGTCATGTCGGACTCTCCAATAGTTCCACGTTGAGATGCGGGGATTGCGTGTAAAGACTAGATTTTTATAGCAATGGGCGCATCGAGGACAACCTGATACTGCTGATCGCGATCATTGATTGGTGACGGAAATATCTGGTGCGCTGGGGGCATCCCGTCTTCAGCGTCACGCCCGAGTGTGATTTGAAGCAGGAAGTGGATTTTGGCCTGTTTCAGCGTGATCGAGCGTCAAGCTTACCTGTAGCTGAATGTCCCCTTGTTCGATTGATCTGCTGACCATCCCCTCGTCCCGACCTGCCCTCAGGAGGCCATCGAACGGAGAGGTGATCAAGAGGATGGCCATAGGCCACCACGTCAGCAGCGCGGGACACGTCCTTGACCGGCGCGAGCACGGTGTCAATAATGGGTGGAAGATGGGCCGCTCAAATAGTAAATAATGGTATAATTAAAAGCTACGGAGCGCATAGATGAGTAAGAATGTTTGGCTTTCGAGTGTCGCTGCGGCCTGCTTCGCCATCGCGGCATGCGCGGCTACCCCGGCCAGTGCCGCCGATAGCAATGCTGACAGCGCCAGTGTCGCCATCTCACCGCAGACCGAAGCCGTCGCTGCGGCAGGCATGGCTCATGCCTTGGCAAAGTATGGCGAAAAGACAAAGGATCCTGTTGCTCTCCTGGCGGCAGCCCGGATCCTGCAGGCCATTGGCGGTGTGCCGCTGACCACGCCTGTTGAGCGTGAGGGCCTAGCCACCAGCACCCCGGAAAAGCCCGCCGTGGCGTTCGACAGCGCTGCCAGCGCCATGAAAGCCGCCCGGAATCTTGCCAAGGGGCAGGCGCCATTGCTCGCCATGATCGATGACACGGAGAAGTCCGGCAGTCGCAAAGCGTTCAACGGTTCGATCGACCGTCATGACATTGTGTTCCTCGTCCGTTCGGACACAGTGCGCAGCAATGGCACTGATGTCTATAACATCCCCTTGATAGCCCGGGAGCCTTGGAGGGTTTCCTTGAGCGGCGACGGCGACGAGACCTTGTTGCTGCTGGTCTATGACGAAAACGGCCACGAGATTTGCCGTGACATCGACAACAAGGTGTTTTCTGCCTCGTGCTCTGTGACTCCCAAATGGGCGGGGATTTACAAGGTCAAGATTCAGAATACCGGTCCGACTCCTGTGCGCTATGTCATCCACTTCTGAGGTCCAGGTTTGGTGCAGCTTCTATAACAGGGCTACGCTGCTTCCCCCGGAAATCCGTAATTTCGCGCTTTAATGGGGCGTTCGATATCTGGCGCGCTGGAGAGTGGCGCCCCGTCTTCATCGTCACGCCTGAGTGTGAAAAGATTCACTCTCGGTTTGCCTACCCGCTGGATATTCGGCTACCATCGATTTAAAGTCTTGCCTGACAGTGGGAGGATCACTAAGGCAAGACTTTTTGCCTTCTCGCACGTACAAATGGCCTTACAGGTTATCGCCGACACTGCGGCCAATCACAGAGCTTGGAAGGCAATGCGTCGTGATCGTGGGCTTTTCAAAATTCTAATGCAGAACCAAGGAGTGGATAGATGAGCAAGAATGTGTGGGTTTCGAGTGTCGCAGCGGCCTGCTTCGCCATCGCTGCAAGCGCGGCTACCCCGGCCAGCGCCGCCGAAAGCAATGCAGATAGCACTAGTGTCGCCACCTCGCCGCAGACTGAAGCCGTCGCAACGGCGGGCATGGCTCATGCCTTGGCCAAGTATGGCGAAAAGACAAAGGATCCTGTTGCTCTCTTGGCGGCGGCCCGGATCCTGCAGGCCATTGGCGGCGTGCCGCTGACCACGCCGGTCGAGCGTGAAGGCCAAGCCACCGGCGCCGCAGATAAGCCCGCCGTCGCGTTCGACAGCGCCGCCAGCGCCCTGAAAGCTGCCCGGAATCTTGCCAAGGGGCAGGCGCCGTTGCTCGCCATGATCGATGACGCGGAGAAATCCGGCAGTCGCGGCCGTGTCAATGGTCCGGTCACCCATTTGGACATGGTGAGGGGCAACACCACCGATACCTATAACATCCGCATGAAGGCCCGGGAGCCTTGGAGGGTTGAGTTGGCCGGTGATGGCGACGAGACTTTGTGGTTGAAGGTCTATGACGAAGGCGACCACGAGATTTGCCGTGACTACGACAACAAGCAAGTTTCGGCCTCGTGCTCTGGGACCCCCAAATGGGAGGGAAATTTCAAGGTTAAGATTCAGAACACCGGCCCGACTCCGGTGCGCTACATCATTCGCACGAACTGAGGTTCAGGATCGGCGCAGCCTCTATAAATAGGGCTGCGCCACTTCCCCCGGAAGCCAGTGAATTTCGCGGGAAATGTAATTCATATCGTCCAAAATCCAGTTTCCTCCAGTTGTAAAGACACCCTTCCCTAACAGTTTCCCCCGACATAGTCGGAACTACTGAATTTGATTGACTTCAGTTAGGCGGCGCGCAATGTGGACTAAGCATCTTCTTATCGTTGTGTCGCTGATCACACTGGTGGCGCTGCCAAACGAGGCGGAGGCGGGAACCAAGCGGGCGCTCCTGGTTGGGGTTTCAGGCTACAAGGCGCCGGTCAGCGCCCTTCGCGGACCTGGCAACGATGTGGTCCTGATGCGGCAGGTACTGCCTCGTCTGGGCTATGCGTCAGCCAATATCAAGGTACTGAGCGACGCCGTTCCCGATGGCGGCATACCGACGCGCGCCGCCATTATGGCCGAATTGTCTCGACTGACTGCCGCCAGTACCGAAGGTGACGAGGTCATGGTCCTTATCGCCGGACACGGTACCAGACAGCCGGCTAAGCCCGAGGATATAGGCCTGCGCTCGGTGGATGGATTGGACGCCATCGTCCTGCCCATCGATATCGGCCAGTGGGATGGGGCCGGCGGGACGGTGACCAACGCCATCAGTAATTTCGAGATTCGGGAATGGCTGGAGAAGCTGCGCTCGCGCGGCGTGTTCGTTTGGCTGATCTTCGACGCCTGCCATTCCGCCAACATGACCCGGAGCGCCCTGCCCGACGACGTGAGGTTCCGGGGCGTCAGCCCGGAAACGCTCAACATCCCTCGTTCGGCCATGGAGGCCGCCCAGGCGCGCGCCCCCCGACAGCGGGGCGGCACCGCCGAGTCCTCCCCGCCCATGGGATTGGATTTGACCAGGGGAACGAAAAAGGGCGACTTCGTGGCCTTCTTCGCCGCACAATCCGAGGAAGAAGCGCCGGAGCGAGCATTGCCGCCTGCTCAATCAGGCAATAAGACGCACGGTCTCCTCACCTATTCCATCGCCCAGGCGATCACGTTGAATCCCGGAGCCAGCTTTGCCCAGGTGGGGCAGCAATTGCTTCAGCTCTACGCAGTAGCAGAAAATCCCCATCCCACTCCATTGCTGACCGGCACAGGACTGTCGCGGGCCATCTCCGGCGGGCAAACCGAGGGCAAACCGCAATGGCTGGTCCAGCGCAAGGATGACGGCAAGCTGGTCCTGGCCGCCGGCGCGTTTCACATGCTGACACAGGGAACGGTGCTGGCCCTGCTGCCCAATGCTATCGCCAAGGACAAATCCGTTATCGGCTATGCCGAAATCGCCACGGTGGATGGCACAACCTCGATCCTTCGGCCCATCGCCTATGGCGGCAAGGCGGCCCCAGCTGTTTCGGCCCTTCCCGAGGATTTTTCCGCCCGTCTGGTCGAGCCGCGCCCTGACCTGCTCCTACACGTCGGCCGTCCTGTCTTGGCCGAGGGCCAGGCCGGGGCGGCAATCATGCGGCAGGTTATCGCCGAGTTGGAGATCTCCCCCGGCCGAAATACCCAGTTGCGCTGGTCAGCCCCTGGCGAGGCCAATAATATCCGATTGGTAGTGGACGCCGGACGCCTGTGGTTCGTGTCGAGTGAGAGCGAACTGATCCGGGAGGGGCCGGGACAAACCATCTCCGTGGGGCTGGACAAGCCCATCGACAAGCTGCTGCCGTTGGTCAGGGATACCCTGGCCCAGATGGGAAAAGCCATCAATCTGACCCGACTCGCTGCCCAGGGCTATGGCAGCGGGCTGGCCTCGGCCAATGCCCAGGTGACCATCACCTCTAATGGGCGACCCGTTCGACTTAATGACGGGGTGGTGCCACGCGTGGGAAACGGCGACCGCCTGGATATCACCCTTGAGAATACGGGAAATCGCCCCGTGGACTTCACTGTCTTGCAGATCACCCCGCAATTCGGCGTCAATGTGGTCTTTCCCATGGATGGCGAGCATAACCGGATCGATGCCCATGGCCGCAAGCGCCTGGGAGCCAGGGGCTTCCAGATTAAGGGCGCCCCGGGGGCGCAGGCTGGTGTCGAACGGTTGCTGGTGATCGCGGTGGAGGCCGAGGATGGAGCGGCCTTGAACGACTTTTCATTCCTGGCCCAGCCGGAAGTCCCCAAGACACGCAGCGACAGTTCCTTCATGGGACGCCTGCTGATGGAGACCGGCTTCGGAATACCCTCCACCCGTGGGGGCAGCGAAGGGCAGTCCATGGACAAGACATGGCTTCGCGTCTTCAGTTGGAAAGAGCAGCCGTGATCAAGCCGTCGGCTTGGTATTTGAAGCGTCTACTGCCCTTGGGCATCGCTTTTCCGCTGGCAGGCTTAATCCTGGCCTATGCAGGTGGGGCTTCGGTGCTGCCCGCTCCTCCCCGTGGCGATGAGGCCCGCCATCGACAGGTGCTTTGGAGTATCGCCACCGAGTCGGTGTTTCGTCCCTGGGCGGCAAACCCTCTGGAAGAGGGGGCGGTGGGCTTGGTCCTGGGACGCGGCAGCTTGGCGGCAGGCGCCACCTGGATGACCGGGGTGTGGCTTTGGCTACGATTTCGAAGCCGCATCAGGGCGACCAGAATCTTGCGCCGGGGGAAGCACCTCGTCATCGTCGGCCTGTCGCCCATGGGCCTGCATCTGCTGCGCGAGCGATTTGCATGTGGCTATCCCACGCTTGGTGTAGGTGCGCCAGATGATCCAGGCCTCGTTGAGGCGCTTGACCGGGGGCTTCCCGTTCTGCCCAAGAACGGACCCGGTCGCTTTTCGAATCTGGGGCTCGAACATGCCTCGGCCGTTCTGGCCGCCGATGAGAGCGACACTCGTAACCTCGACACCGCCATGATGGCTGCCGGGCAAATTAACCACAGTCAGGGACCACCGTTGCGGATTTTTGCCCATGTTCATAACGCCAGCCTCCGTCGCCAGTTGGAAACCCAGATGGAAACACTGCGCCAGGGTGGCCAATGCCAATTGCGCCTGTTCTCCCTGGCTGAGATCACAGCCCGCGATCTGCTGGCACGGCATCCTATGGACCGGTTTGCCCGACAAGGCGCGCCCGATAAGTACCATCTGGTAATCGTCGGCTTCGGAACCCTTGGTCAAGCTTTGGCTCTGGCGATTTTTCGTCTGGCCCATTTCCGCTCTGGCCGCTTTCCCCAGATTACGGTCATCGACCGGGATGCCACACGCCTAGGCGTCATGTTTGCCGAGCGATTTCCGGGGCATGCCCGGATCGGTACGCCCCAATTCCTGTCTGCCGACGTGGAAAGTGACCGTAGCTTCCTCCAACTCTGGCATCAGCTATTCGACCAGCCGGTCGCGCCGACCGTCATATATGCCTGCATGGATAAGCCAGAGCTTTGCCTGGCGACAGTCCTGACGGTGGAGACGCATTTGCGGCGGGAGGGCCACTTCGTCCCTCCCATCATGGCATTTGATCCCAAGGGCGACGTCGCACGGGGGCTCGCCGCTGCCACTGAAACCAGCGGCATGATTGAGAGCTTCGGGCGGCAGGAAGCCATGTTCTCTCCCGAACTTGTGCTGCAAGACAATCTGGACCGACTGGCGCGCACCGTTCACGAGGGTTACGTGGAAGAACGCCTACGCGACGGAGAACAGTTAGCCAGCCGCCCCACCCTGCTGCACTGGGATGCCCTGACAGAAAGCGTCCGCGACGATAATCGCGCCGCGACCGATCACCATGGCCTGAAAGTCCGAGAATTAGGCGCGGTCCTGTGCCCCTCGGCCGAACGCTTCGGGTTTCCACCGGTGCCAGAGTTCTCACCTTCCCCGGAAGCCCTTGAGGAGCTTGCCATTGCCGAACATAATCGGTGGTGCGCCAACCGCTATCTCGCAGGCTGGCATCACGCGAAAACGCGCGACGACGCCCGGTTCCTGCACCCGGATTTGGTTGAATATCAGGCATTGACCGAGGCGGCCAAAAATAAGGACCGCGAGCAGGTCAAGGCCATACCCGCGCTGTTCCGAATGATCGGCATGGATGTGGTCCTGCCCCACCATATCACTGTAACGGCGGGAACAGAGACGGCGACTTTGGACGCGGCGGCCCGGCAAGAGCTGGCGGCGACCCTGGCGCGCTGGCAACATCCGGCTTTTGTCCTGTCCACGGGATTGTCGAGCCCCGCCGAGCGGCAGGCCTGCTTGATGGCCCTGGAATTCGGAGGACATCTGCGCTTGCGGCTTGCCGAACCAAGCCAGTCCACCTTGAGGCGATTGCCCGAAGCCGAGCGCGCCGAAGTCAGGCGCATACTCGGATTGGCCCGACACATCCTAGCCGCCCCTCCCGGAGAGGTCATTCTGCCCAACGGAATCGCTCTGCGGGTGGAGGAACCGGGCGGAACCATGACGGATTTTTCCTCACCATCGCTCGACACAGGGGAGCCATGCTGACGTTGCGATACATATGGCCGGTCCTGCTGGCGGTGGGCATGATTGTGGCGCTCCCAATGTCATCGCCGCGAGCCTCGGAACTTGTTCGACTGGACACTCCCTTGTTGTGCGCTGCCAAGGTAGCTCTGGTCATCGGCAACAGCCGATACACGGCTGGCTGGGGGCGCCTGCCCGGCGTTAGCGATGATGTGGATCGGATCAGTGTCGCCTTCGCCGAGGCCGGATTCGATGTCCAACGCGCGGAGGATCTGAACGGAGCGGCCATGCGCACAACCATCGAGGCATTCGCCCAAGACCAAGCCTCGGGCCCGGACGACTGCGCCATTATCTACTACGCCGGACATGGCGAGACATTGCGAAATGGCGCCGAGCGTGTCGGCTATCTTGTGCCGGTGGACGCCCCCAGAGCGTCGGCCGACAACCAGACCTTCCGCCGAACAGCCATCAGCATGGACGAAGTCCAGCGCTGGATCGACAGCATGCGGGCCAAGCATGTCCTGGTCATCTTCGACAGCTGTTTTTCCGGCTCCATCTTTCAAAGCATGCGTGGCGAACGTCATGATCCCCCGGTTGCCGTCACGGTAAGCGCCGCCTATCCGGTCCGCCAGATCATCGCATCCGGAACCGAGGAGCAGGCCGTGCCCGACCAGAGCGTCTTCGCCCATGCCCTGGTTTCCGCCCTGGCCGGCGGCGCCGACCTCAACCGCGACGGATACGTCACCGGCAACGAACTGGGTTTTTTCTTGCGCGATATCGTCGCTAACCAGACACGGGGCAAGCAGACCCCCCAATTTGCCACCCTGATGCGCGGCATTTCATCCACCAAGGGTGACTTCATCTTCCAATCCCCGGTCGGTCCGGCATCATCGCGCGGAGATGACGCCAATGCGGCGGCGCCCCCCCCTCCCGCGTCCCCCGTCGGCAATCCTGGCCGTACCTTCCAGGATTGCCCGGAATGCCCGCAGATGACCATCCTGCCGCCTGGACGATTCTACCAGGGCTCCCCTGCCGATGAACCAGAGCGCAACCTCGACGAGCAGCCAAGAACATCCATCGAGTTCCGCCAGATCATCGGTATATCGACTTTGGAAGCCACCTTCGCCCAGTGGGACGCCTGCTTCCGTGAGGGTGGGTGTACCCATTGGCTTGACGACAAGGGACAAGGGCGTGGACGTCTCCCCGTGTTCGGGGTGACCTGGGATGATGCGCGCCAGTTCGCCGCTTGGCTGAATAATCGGCCTAATGCCACCTGCCGCTATCGTCTGCCCACTGAAGCCGAATGGGAGTATGCGGCCAGAGGAGGAATGACAACGTCGCGGCCCTGGGGAGACGACTTAGGAAAAGGTCTGGCTGCCTGCGCCGATTGCGGTGGCGCCGCCCCCAAAGCACCCTTACCGGCAGGCAGCTTTCCCGCCAACCGCTTTGGTCTGCATGACGTGATAGGAAATGTCTGGGAATGGGTAGAGGATTGCTACGCTGACCAACATGCGGGCCAGGGATCGGCCGTTCAGGCAGATGCGGGCAGTTGCGCCTCCAGGGTGATCCGGGGAGGCTCCTTCGCCACGGCATCGCGCGGTGTCCGCTCTGCAGCTCGTGCCCAGTATCCGCCCGGACGCTCTGATATGACCATCGGGTTTAGGGTTGCCTGCGACTTCCAATGATGGGGAAAATGATGAAGCTTGTGCTTCCGATTATCGCTGCCTTGATCTGCGCGATCCAGTTCACCTTTCTGCCCTCCGGTGTTCACGCTGCCGACACAGTCGTGTCGCAATCCGTGATCGCGCAGGCGCTTCCCGCCACCGTGGCTATCTACACTGAAAAAAATACCCATGCCAAATCCCTTTCCAAGGAGAAGGTGGCCGAAACACGTTCCTTGCCGAAGACGACGGAAGCCTGGACAGAGGAACAGGCTCGTGCATTGCTGCCCAAGCAGCGTGATATGAGCGCAAGCCGTCCAGACGAGATTCCGCTAGGCTCGGGCTTCATCATCCGCCCCGACGGCTTCATCGTGACCAATCATCACGTGGTGGCCGGTTCGTCGTCCATGACCGTCAAGCTTTCTGATGGTAAGGCCTACCCTGCAGAAATCATCGGCAGCGATCCCCTGGCCGATCTGGCGGTGATCCGGATTAACGTCCCCCATCAACTCCCCACCCTGTCGTTTGGCGATTCCGACAACCTTACCCTGGGGCAGCCGATCCTGGCCATCGGCTCACCCTTTGGTTTCGCGGGCACGGTAACGGGGGGCGTGGTTTCCGCGCTGGGACGCAGGACCGAAGACAATGCGGTACTCGACCTCATCCAGCATCAGGCTCCTATCAATGTGGGGAGCTCGGGCGGCGCGCTGATAGATTACCAGGGACGGGTGGTCGGCATAAACTCAGCGATATTCAGTCCGCTCGGTGGCAATATTGGGATCAGTTTTGCTATCGCGGGCAATCAGGCGCAACCAGTCATCGAGCAGCTTCTGCGGCAGGGTTATACCGTTCGCGGGGGATTGGACGTGGAAACGCAGCCTTTGTCGCAGGAAATCTCTACGGGCCTGCCCGGTTCCCCCAAGGATGGAATAATCGTGATCCGCAGTCCCGAACAGGGGCACAATCGGATTCTGGATGTGGGCGACATCCTGGTATCTTGTAATGGACAACGCATCGCCAGCAACAATGATCTTGCGCGGCTTCTCTATCCATTGACAACTAAAGCCGAGATTCCGTTCGAGATGATACGCGATGGCCAACGCCGGACCGTTTCCCTCTTGGTCACTCCGCAACGGTCGGTGACGGTTCCTATAGCCGTCAAGGAGCCCGCCTCCGATAAAGCGGTCGGTCACGCGACGGCGGGCATGACCATACTGCCCATCGATCAAGGCTTGAGCCGCTCACTCGGCCTGCCGCAGAACCAAAAGGGCATGCTGATTCTTGCGGTTCAGCCGGAAAGCGGAGCCGCCTTGGCCGGGCTTCGACCAGGGGATATCGTCATTGCAGCCGGAACAAAGGCCGTGGTGACGGCAGACGATTTCCACGAAGCGGTGTCCAAGGCCAGGGGCTTGCGGCAGATATCCCTGCTGATTCAGAGAAATGGTGACAGAAATTACCTGAAGGTGGAGATCTTCTGAATGTGCCCGCTGTCATTTGAAACGGATGCAATCTTGTGAACGGCAACCAGGATCATAACGGCCCGGAACGTCAGCGCCGCAAGCTGGCTCAGGAGCGGTGCCGCGAGGTCATTGGCGCCCTAGACCTGTTCTCATCTGTTGCACCGGGCGATTTGGACGATCTCTGCCGCACCGCCACGCTTCGGACCTATCTCCATCATGCTGAGATATATGGAACGGACAGCCCCAGCGGATCGCTGTTCATCGTGGAGCGAGGCGCCGTGCTGCTCGGATGCGCCTGCGAACCGCCGGAAAGCAAGAAGATCGCCATCCATTGGATCGATGAGGGGGGCATATTCGGAGAAATGGAGTTCCTTGAGGCCGATGACGAATTCAGCCCACTGCCGAACCGCCAGATGCGCGCAGAAGCCGCGAGCGATTGCGCGGTTATCGCCCTGGAAGGCCGCACAATCCGGAAGCTGATCCGTCAGTACATGGATCTCGAACGGCGCCTCCATCGGATCGTCGCCCGGCGGCACCGCCGCAGCATTGATGTAATCGAACGGATGGCCTTCATCGGGATGGTCGAAATTCGCTTGGCCCAGGCTGTTATGGAACGTGCCAAGGCTGTCGGAATCCGGGAGGACGGTGTCATCCGCATGCCCCCTCGCATCACTCACCAGCAATTGGGAGACCTCCTCGCCGTAGATCGGCGAAGCGTGCTGGAGACCCTGCGGCTTTGGCAAGACGCCGATATTGTCCGCCACGACAACCTGGGCGTGTTGACGGTCCTCGACCCACGAAGCCTTGACGCAATCGCTGCCATGCGCTCAGGACAGCGCAAATCATGGGAAGCGGAGACATGGCTGGCCTTGATCGACGCAGATATGGCCCGAGGCTACAATGCCCAGGCGTTTGACTTGGCGCGCGACGCACTAAGGCGACCATCGCTGAGCCGGCACCCGCAATTGCGCCATCGGATGGTGCTTGCCTGTGCCCGGGCAGGGGCCCGACACCAGGCAATAGAGCTTTTAAAGTCGTTCAAGTTCGACCATTGCGATGATGACGTGGACATCGCCTCCCTCGAACCTCGTCTTCTGAAGGATATGAGTCTTTCCGCCATTGATGAGGTGGCGGCCCGGCACTTGGCACTCCAATCGGCAGAACGATACCTTGCCATCTATGAGCGAACGGGAAACCATTATCCGGGCATCAACGCTGCGACCATGTTTGCCATGGCCGGGGACCAGGGGAAGGCCATTCAAACCGCGCGGAGCATCCTGAATTCGGAGGTGCCAGTCCGCACCTATTACGCAGCCGCCACGCGCGCCGAAGCCGCCACCATACTGGGCGAGTATACCCTGGCCGAGCGGGAGTTCGCCTTGGCCATGGGACTGCCCGACGCCAATCCAGGAGCCGTCGCAACAACCCGCCGACAATTGAGGATGCTGGCCCGCACCTTGGGCATTCCCCCGACCGATTTTATCATGAGAGTTGCACCGCAAAGCCCGGTCCTAGTTTATCAAGGCGATGCCCCAAACCTAGAAACTTGTCAAAACATCTTGAAGGCGCATCGGCCCAAATGGGGTTTTGGTAGCTTGGTCAGCACCTCTGATATCGTGATGGCAGAAGCCATGATCCGTGAGGGATGCGAACTCCACCTCGTCTTGCCAAATCGGGGGGGCGAATTCCTGTCGCGCTCCATCGGCCCCAAAGCCAGGCACTGGGTCTCGCGTTTCAATCACTGCCTCGAACATGCCCATCGGGTTTTTATCGCCGCTTGGCCCATGGATCGGACAGGCACCGCGATGGAATACCCGGGACACCGCCTTTCGGTGGGACTGGCCATGCGGCATGCCGCTGAACTCGAGGCGAATTGCATCTTGTTGTCTGGAAATACGGCGACGACCATTACCGCCTCTCTGCGGACAGCGGAATCTCCCGACCATGCCGCTATATCCGATTTCATCGACCGGCACCTCGGTCATGAGACCTTTGTGCAAATGGTGTACTGTTCATGGAATGACGGTGATATGCAAAGGGCCACGCAACTCCTTCAGTCCCTCCATTGGACCGGACCGGAGTTCTGGCTGTCGGAAACCGAAATCGTCCTAGCGCCATCGGATGCGGCGGCATTGGCCGTCACCCTGTCCGCGGCGGCACACCGGCTTGACGTGCCTCTCCGAATCATTTGCGATATCGCCCCCGTGGCGGAGACGCACGCGGTATCGGCTTCAACCTGTGTTGTCGTCCAGGCCAAGCCGGTCCTTCCCGCCAACATCCCCCTGGCGACGGAGCTGTTTATGGCTGAAACCTCGTTGTCACCAACCAGTTCGCCCCATGGCCAGTATGTGGGGCGGCTCCAGACCAAGGAGGGTTACGGCACGTTCCGCGTCTATGCGCTGAGTTAGGCCGAAACTAATAAACGGGCCTCCCCTTTATGCTGCGTCGCGCTTCATCGCGACCTCCCACCGAACTCTGGAAGAGTCACATAACCATCAGACCCGCCAGCTTCTGCAAGCATCAAGACCCTGAAGTGTCGCACCTAGACAAACACATATTTTTTGGCGTATCATGTATAAATCTTCAAATGATTAAGAAATTTTATGACTGCAATTTTCATATCCCACTCCAGCAAGGACAACATCCTAACAGAAGCTCTCGTTGATTGGCTTGTATGCGAGGGATTCACTGATGTTTTTGTTGATAACTCAGAAATAAGAACAGGGGACCGCTGGGCAGACATTTTGAGAAGTGCCAAAGCGTCTTGTCGAATTGTTATCTGCTTGGTAACGCCAGATTGGCTGAATTCAGATGAATGTTTTGGTGAATTTCTGTCGGGCTGGTATGCTGGAAAGCGTATTGTACCTCTGTTTTCCACCGCTGGCCACGAGTTGGATGAACGTCAGCAGCGGCGCATGTCTCGCATTATGGCTGAGGATCAAGGGTTCGACCTGACGCAGGTCGGAGCCCCTGGTGAGCTTAATTTTGATAGCCATCCCGCGATGGTGTTACCTCTCGTTTCCGGCCTCCGGGCAGGAGGTGCGTTAGCGAGGATAGGACTAGATCCTCTCGCGTTTGCAGTTAACACTGAGCTTCGCCCAGATCCCTTCCCCGGCCTCGAAAGCTTCGGTGACGACGACGCCGACGCAGCCCTATTCTTTGGTCGCAGTCCAGAAATCGCGGCCTGCATTGAAGAACTTCGTGAGATGAGGGCTTCCGGTGACAGACGCGCCTATACCTTCCTGGGCGCCTCAGGATCAGGCAAGTCGTCGCTGATGAAGGCGGGGGTTCTGCCGCGGCTACGTCGTGAACGAGGCTGGTTGGTTGTTAGATCATTCCGCCCCGGAGCAGACCCACTTTATGCCTTTGCAGATGCGTTATCGAGAACAGCAATAGATCACGGCATTACGTGGGCTCCCGGACATGTACATGACGAATTGATCACTGCCTGGCGCAGGAGGCCAACAGAGAATACTATCGAACAAAATTCTTATCTTGTTTCCGCACTAGAAAAACGTCTATCCACAATACGAGAGCGATCAGGACGCATTTTAACCACGATCTTATATCCAGTCGATCAAGCGGAAGAGCTTGTTCATAATGACGAGGAAAGTGCAATTGCTCTAGCTGACTACCTGAGCGCATCTATGGAGACTCCTCCGGCGGAGGGAGCTCCAACACCGTATATCGTCACCCTTACCGTCCGCGATGACTGCTTCCCTGAATTGCGCTCGTCCGAGAAATTTAGACGCATCTTGACGCGCACTGCAGATATTCGACCGCTCCCATCGTTCCGCTTTTCTGCCGCCATCGAACAACCAGCTGAGCGATATAATGTGGTCATTGAGCCGAGTTTGGCGCACGCTCTCATAGAAGACGCTCCGGAGTCTGATGCTCTGCCTCTTCTTGCTTTTGCGCTACGTCGGCTTTGGACGCGATTTTGCGCTGAGAAGCTCATCTGCATTTCCGACTATGAGGCACTTGGCAAGCTACACGGCCTAATTGACGACGCTGCTGAACGAGCATTGCGCGGCATGGACCCCAGAGATGATAGGCCGCTGGCTGCTTTTCGCATCCATCCGGATCACGAAAAGCAAACTATGCGAGCATTCATTCCCGCTTTAGCGCAACTTAATGATCGTGGACAACCGATCCGATGTATTGCGCCGATAGAATTGTTCTCCCCACAACAGAAGGAGATTTTGGAGGCATTCGTCCGTTGGCGGCTTCTGATAATACGAGGAAAAAATATTGAAGTAGCGCATGAAGCAATGTTCCGCGAATGGCCTCGTTTTGCGGAATGGCTGAAGCCGGAACGCGAGAACTTAGAGGCATTGCGTAGCATCGAGAATTCAGGTGATATATGGGATTTTCATGATCGAAATCCAGAATATCTAAGTCATCGTGGAAGACGATTGTGGGCCATACGCGTACTTTTTGCATCAGATGATTACAAAAATCAAATCAAAGCGATGCCTCATGTGGCTGATTATATACATGCATGCACTAAAGCGGAGAGGCGGAGAATCTTAGTGATTGGCCTAGCCGTTTTTGCTTTTCTTTTGGCGGGCTCAATAGCCGTTACCGCTAATAAGAGTATAATTTCAGGAGCTATTGCCACCTTTACCAATATTTCCGCTGCGTCTGCGGGAGCCTCCGTGCTTTCACCTGAAATCCGGGGTGAGTATGAAAAGCGGCGCATGTTTTTACGAGCAACCTTGCAGCGTTATATGCAGTATGCCCTGACTGGTACCGTTCCATCACAACCCATGCCAGAAACCCCAGATTCAGCGGCGATCGAGCTATTAAAAAGCAGAGCAAGCAATGAAACATTTGATGCTTGGAGCATTGGTCAGGTCGCATCATCTTTAGACAAGAATACGCTCGACAGCTCTCACCTTAATAAATTCTATGACTTAAAATTTATTAATAGCTGCTCGTGCTGGGCGCCCATTGACGGATCAATGCATATGGCAGCAAGTGACTGGATCATCATCTCTCATGCACTACAGGGAGTATACGTCAAAACATCTGTATTAAGTGGGATTTTGCAAAGACAATCTAAAGAAGGTGGTTGGCCACTTTTTTTTGATGCCATTGAGGAAGACGAATCCAACAGCACTTATTCAACATCACTAACACTTCTTTCCCTCCACCATTTGGCACAAACATCACTCTTTGATCCCCACCTGAAGGATACGTTGCTCAAGGCGATAACTAGGGCCAGGGCGTGGCTCCACAGCCACGTTCCGAGCTACGACATTTACTGGTCAGACTACCCTGATGCCGTATCGCGCAAGACGCGTACGCGGGGCAATACTGCTTTTGTGATTTTCACCCTGCTACTCACGGGAGGGACCGCCGATGATATTGCCCTGTTTCAACGCTGGTTTGCCTCGCTGGAGCAGCCAACCCCTTTAGATGACGTGGATGCTTCGGATCGGTTCGTCAAGCTGAAAAGCAATGGCGTCCGCCTGGATAGCACCAGGCACCTTATTCTGCCTTGGGAACTGGCGGCTATTCATCAGGGAGCTCGCCACCTCGCGCCATTAGATAAAATCCGCGCCCGCCGTTATTTTATCGATAGCCTAAGTATTTGGCCCACAAGACAGACGGGGGGGTTCGATTATGTAGCAGCTGAAACTTTGTACACACTAAATACCCTTCTTGATGGTAATTATTGAATTAATTTTGCCTTGTTTCATAAGTCTAATAATAATCATTTTATGAATATGAAGAGAAATACCATGAAACACAAGCATACGGTAATATGTCATGTGTGCGGAGGAGTGGCTGTAGTTTGCCTTGAGAAGGAGATAAATGTTTCATGCGGCGACTATTTTGATGGATGCAGGAAGTACTCCAAAGATATTGGATCGACGCCTCTTTGGGAGTGCACTCAATGTGGCTTTGCGTCATTTAAAGAAGTTGCTGATTGGCATGAGGATAGGTTTAGAGCTGATATATATAACAATGATTACTATTTGGGTGACCGACCATTTCTGGAAGAACGTCCCAAAAAGCTTGCCGCATGGCTGACGGCTGCCCTATCTCCATGCTCATTACTCGACTATGGCGGTGGAAATGGCCAACTGGCACGCCTACTAACCTCTCAAGGGTTCGAAGCCGCTTGCTATGATCCGTTTTATGGTGGAGGGGGGCTGCCGCAAATATCGAGCGAGGTCGTGACTGCATTTGAAGTGGTTGAACACGTTCCAGACCAGTATTCTCTATTCAGAGAAATGGCATCCCTATGCCGCAGAGATGGAGTAATTATTTTTTCTACGTTACTCAAGACAATGCACCTTAAAGATGACTGGTGGTACGCATCGCCTCGGAATGGACACATTTCATTTCACACAAAAAAAAGCATAAACTTACTATTGTCACGCTTATCGCTGCATCATCATTCCCTATCAAGGGAGATTCATTTGGCCGCATTCACCAAAGAATCTCTTATGAGGCTCATAAATATTAAAACTATAAGCATCAGCGCCGATCCGTTATTTCATTTTACCGACAGGTGGAGCGCATTAAAGTAGAACCCCTATGAACGTGGGCACCTTGTAGCCGAAGGTCGGGATCGCGATGTCGATCCGGGGCGTGCCATCGGAGGCGGGCTTGGCCTTGGCGAACTTGATCGTCCAGCGGGCGTCCACATCCTTCTGCGCTGTCAACGGCGACCTAATTTTCCCCATTTCGGGCGGACGGAAATTCCCCAGGTGGAGGGATCGGTGATCAGCCGGAT
>NZ_LWQT01000064.1 GCF_001650715.1 Paramagnetospirillum marisnigri
CCGGTGTTCGTGCTTCATGACACCTCACGCGGGGTGGAGCAGCTCGGTAGCTCGTCAGGCTCATAACCTGAAGGTCGCAGGTTCAAATCCTGCCCCCGCAACCACAGACAGTTGACTCCCCGGCCCACCAAGGTCGGGGAGTTTGCTTTTCAGCTCCTGGCCCGCCGCCAGGGCCACGATCTCCCCCAATATGCCGTGCACTTCCATGCGCATCCCGTCCGGGGCATCGGGGTCAGGGGTCATTACGACCCGACCGATCAGCTGACGGATCAGCTCCGTCGCCTCGGCCTTGATCTCGGGGTCGTTGAGCGATTCCGCCAGCGCCGCCACCTTGGTGGCGTACACCTCGGCCAGATTGGGCATAAGGACGATCACGCTGTCGTCGTGTTGCTGTGCCAGCTCGGCTTCGATCTGTGCCTTCTCCGCCTCGCGCTCGCGCAGACGCTCCAGGATCGACTGCGGCGCGGTCCCAGCCTCCACCATGTCCACCATATGGGTGATGGCCTTGGCGGTCTCTCCCAGGCGCTTCCGGAGGGCGCTCTGCTTGGCGGTGGCGTCCCGGCGGGCGGTCTTGATCTGCTGCTGCATCTCCGCCATGAAGGTCTGCACCCGCTCGGGGGCCATCAGGGAGTGCCGCAGGCAGGCCAGGATGCGCTCCTCGACCTTCTGGCGGGTGATGGTAATGCTGTTGGTGCACATGCCGGTGCCCCGCTTGCGGTTGTTACAGCCGTAGCGGTCCTTGCCGATGATGATGTAGCTGCCCCCGCATTCGGAGCACGTCAGCAGGCCGGTCAGCAGGTACCTGGGCCGGTGGTTGGCATTGAGGTCCAGGCTGCGGTCGGCGTCGTCGGTTCGGGCCGAATTGGCCCGCCGTCCACGATCTTCCAATTGGGCTTGAACGGCATTCCACAGATCATCGGAGATGATGCGCAGATGGGGCACCTCGGTGATCTGGACGCGGGATTGGTCGTTGATGCGGGCAACCCGCTTGCCGGTCTTGGGGAGGCGGATGAAACTGGTCCGGCCCCACACGAGTCGACCGACATATAGCTCGTTGCGCAGGATGCCGGTGCCGCGCTTGCCCTGCCCCCGAAGGGTAGTGTTGCGCCAGGGATGGCCCTTGAATCCGGGGACACCCTCGCGATTGAGCCTTGCTGCAATTTCCTCGGGGGTGATGCCGCTGGCGTACATGGTAAAGATTCGCCGCACCACCTCGGCCTCTTCTTCAACGATCTCGCGCTCTCCGGCTTCGGTTGTCTTGCCGTTCTTGGTCGGGGGGAGGGCTTGGTATCCATAGGCCAAACCACCGGCCACCTTGCCCTTGGCGATACGGCCCGCCTGCCCACGGCGGGTCTTGTGTCCGAGGTCCTTGGAGAATTGCTGAGCGACCAGTCCCAGCATGGAGACGTGCATGTCGGTGATCTCACCCGAGTGCAGGGCGTGTATCCGAATCCCCTCGGCGGCGAGGATGTCGTACATGCCAGCCAGATCGGCGAGACGACGGCTCAGCCGATCCACGCCTTCGCAAACGACAACATCGAACCGATGGCGCTCGGCGTCGGCCAGCATGCGCTGATACTCGGGGCGGAAGGCCGAGCGTCCGCTGATTTCCGGGTCAGCATAGACCTGAACCACTGACCAGCCCAAACGCTCAGCGTAGGCACGGCACTCCCGCACCTGATCGTCGATGCTGGACTCGCTCTGATTGTCGCTGGAGTACCGCGCATAAATCACGGCACGGAGGGGACGGGTGGGCGCACCATTAGCAAAGGACATCGCGACCTCATGTTACGCCAGAGTAGTTGCTCCGGCTGTTACAATGAGGCCCCTTTCCGTCCTTGGAACTTGGGGCCAGTTATGTAACCGATACTGTGCTTCCGAGCATCCGTGGTCAAGCCCGGTGTTATGCTGATGAACCTGGAGTCACGGTCTCCGCAGACTCGGTGGCAACATGACGTGCTGCTCACCGAAACCAGGGTGGCCGTACTCAGTAACCTCGATTCCGAGGTGCTGGTGCAGCCAGAGCGACACCATGCCCCGGTGGCACCAGTCGGCCCCGCCGGGCTTCTCATAGCAGACCAGGGTGGGCGTCTTTCCTCCCGCCATGGTCATGAGATCGGCCTCCACCTTCACCGGGTCCAACCGGCCCAGGATTTCGGTGAAGTACAACTCGATGTACTCCTCGGTCGTAGCGGTCTTGAACCACGGGCCGGGAGCAAGGGCCTTGTACTGCCGGTATCCCTTGGCCATGCCGCGAGGGGTTCCCCGACTGATGCCGATCACCTGAGAGGTGTCGGGTAGCTTGGTGTACCAGGACGCGGTCTGCATTATTCGTCCTCCCCGTCGGTGGTGTTACTGCGCAGGTTCAGGACGGTCTCCTGGTAGTGACGACCGGCCTGGAGCATCTGGGCCAGTATGTAGTACCGCTCCGTGGTGGCGAAGGTGTTGTGCCCCAGCAGGCCCGCAGCAAGGCGCACATTTTCCGGGGATTCCACCGCCATGGAGGTGGCGGCGCAGTCCCGGAACAGGTGGGGCCACACGGCATGACCGAAGGCGGCCATGGTGCGCTTCTTGATCTGGGTGCGAATCGCGTTCTCGGCCATGGCGGTGCCCCAGCGCGACACCCAGAGGGACATGGGCATGTGTGTGCCCTTCTCGCGACGGGCCAGCAGGACGGGGCGGTGCTTGATCAAGTAGTGCTCCAACCGCCCGATCAGGGCATCGGGGATCGGCATATCGATCTCGACCCCGGTCTTGGTCTCCTCCTGGGGGAACCGCAGCCAGCAGCCGGTGCCGTCGCTGACCAGATTGACGCCCAACACGATGCTGGAGATGTTGCGCATGCGCACCGGGCGAGTGATCAACAGCGAGATCAGCATGCCATCGCGGTACTGGGTCGCGGCGAAGTAGGGATCGGGATCACCGTCCTCGGCGGTATCCATCAGGCGCAAGCCGAGATCGAGCAGTGCCTTGGCAGAGACCACGGCGGCGCGCTTGTCGCGGGACGGCTCGGCCCACGCCTTGAGGTCTTGGTACAGGCGGCGCATCCAGGCCCAGTCCGTTTCCGGTCTGAGCACCGCCATCATGCGGACCAACGCCCCCACCATCATGGCGACGCTGACCGGCGAGACCCGCTTGATCAACTGCTCGACGAACCGGGTGATGCGTTCGGGCGTCACCCGGTCCTCGGGAGGGGCGTCGGGGGCGAGACGGTTCTCGAACTGGAGCCACGCCAGCCACTGGCCATACGCCTGCTCGCAGATGCGGCGGCGGCGCGGCGACCATGTGCTGGCGACGGAAGCCGCCCGGAACGGACTGGACGCCGGGGTGAGCACCGAAGCCCACAGGCGCAGGTCATGGACAGGCCAGTTGATGACAGGCAGGCAGAGCTTGTTGACGGGATTCATATGGGTCATGACTTGGTCCTCTTCTTGGTGGTGATAAACTTGGTGCTGTCGCGCAGAGCCAGGACGGCCTTGTCGTAAGCCCGGCCCGACTTCACCTGATCGTTGCCGGTGTAGTATTGGGTTGTGGTATCGATGGAGGCGTGACCGAGAACTTGGCGCACGGTTTCGTGGCCGACCGGGTGGCCGTCCAGGAACATCTTTCCTGCGAGGTGGCGGAACTGGTGGGAGGTGATGATCAGGCCGGTATGGGTACGGATAATGCCGCTGATCTGTCGGGTCATGAGCTTGTAGAGGCGGGGGCCGCCGTCGGTGGAGGGAAACAGCCAAGTGGACCCGGCACCCGACAACTGCGGACGGTAGAGGTTGATGTGGCGTTCCAGCATGCGTGCCAGATGGTCGGGGAACTCGAACTCGATCTCGTGCTTGTTTTTGACCTCGCCCTTGGGGATGGACAGGCGGAAGACGGCCTTCTTGCCGGAGCTGGACTTGAGGATGTGACGGTCGAGGTCGATACCGACGAGGTTGCTGATCCGGATCGGGCACATCAGGAGAAACTCGATGGCCAGGGCGATCTCGGCGAGACGGACGCCGTCCTTGCCTCCGGTCTTGGCAACCTGTTTCAGGAGCCGTCGGGGCAGGTGCAACAGCTTCGCGAGGTTGCGGGGATCATCGAACTGCGCATTGCACTTCTTGTTCTTGGCCACCAACCCCCGCTCCTGGGGACGGGCTTCGCGGATGATCTGGTCGAGCAGGTCGATGCGGGGATCGCTGAACTGGTTGGACAGGGAAGCAGGTCGGTACTTATCGACGCGGATTCCGTGTCTCAGTCGTCCGGTGATGTGGTGGTGCAGGAGTCCCCGGACGGCCAGGGCGATGTACTGAATCTGGGTCGCCATCTTGTCGCCAGCGCGGTGGAAGAAGAAGTCCATGGCGTCGGTGATGGCCTTGGTGGTGGTGATGGCATCGACTGAGGCCAGGGTGTCGAGGGGATAGCCCTGAGCCACTAGAGCGGACACGTATTGCATGATCTGGGTGCGGCGCAGTTTGATGGTCACCGGCGACAGGGACTTGCGGGTGATGCCCTTGAGGAAGACCGGCGCGTCACCGTCCAGAGGATCACCCCCTCCCGCCAGGATGTCGAGATAGGCCAGGAGGACGGCCCGCAGCACCGGATGGAGGGCATCCATCGAAACCATGTACGGGTCACGCTTGCGGATGATCTCCACCACCGTGCCGGGCCAACCGGGGATAGTTTTAACCTGCTTGTTCCAGGTCTTGCATGTCCGGGTGTAGGAGTCCCACTCCTGGCCGTTGATGGCGTGGTGGGCCAGCAGGGCGAGGAAGCGGAGCATGTGCTCGGTGGTGATGTCCTCCGGCTTCCACCCCTGCTGACCGGCGTAATGAGCGAACCGGCTGAGACGGCGGCGGTCCCAATCGTCCGGGACCATGGCCAGCAACTGCTTCCAGACCACTGACAACGCCCCCTGGTTCTTACCCGGCTGCACCAAAATCCCGGCAATCTCACAGGCGGCACGGAAGCGGCACTTCATGTTGGAGAAGGTCTGCGGCGCTATATTCGCCATGGGCGGGGTGAAGCCCTTGAGCTTGGCGTTGATGGCCGCGATGTTGACGGCCCCTTCCAAGCTGATGGGCGAGACCAGACTGGCGATGCCGGTGACGCCCCAGGTCAGGTCGGTCTTCTGCTTCGGAGTCAGGTCGGGGTTAAGTGCAATCAATTGCACTAAATCTCGGAAGGTAGGGACCCCCGGCATGGAGTTGTCGCCCCCTGTCGTGATCCGCTTGAAAACATCGTTATCCATGGCTGTTCACTCCTGCTCTTTCGGTAATGGGGGTGGGGTGTTTTCCCTGCGGTAAGGAACCGCCCCTGTTAACGAAGCGCGTATCGCGGGTTTTCAGAGGCGCTCAGGACTGGCCAGAGGCGTCGTCGCCCATGTCGATTTCCTCGAAGCTCACTTCCCTGGTGCCTTCGACGAAGCGGGCGAGGTCGTGCCGGTCGATTCGGATCTGCCGCCCGAAGCGATGGATGGGGAACTTCCCGGCGGCGATCATCCGACGCACCGTGGTGACCGAGACGACGAGGAGACGGGCAACCTCGGGGATGGATGCGAACCGGTTGCTCATGGCGGTGGCTCCTGGCTGGCGGACTTGGTGGCAATTTCGGCAACCACCTGACGAGCCAGAAGACGGGCCATGGCATCCAGAATTGGCGCGGCCTCAGGTGCCAACAAACCAACCTGATCCGGCGCGATGGCCGGTTCGGGCAGCTTGGTGGTGGAGGCTTCGGGCAACATGATGGTGGCGTCCTTGGCGGCTACGCCAAAATCATGTGCCCATCAGAACGGGGGCGTCTCGACCGAATTTTTAAGTGGAATAAGGTTTGCTCCACCACTCCAGGAGGTCGTGAACGATGCGCCCTCCAATCAGATTTGGCCGCCCTCGATCAGATCGGTGGCAGCGATTTCCAACGTGATCAACTGGGCCATCTGAGGGGCGTGTAAATCGAGGAGGCGGTGGGCGGCCATGATGGCAAGGCCGAGTTCGTTGGTCTCGATGGCATCGACCACTTCGCCGGACACGGTGCCGTCAGGTTCGCATTGCCAGCCGAACATACTGACCCGCCAGTTCTGGTTTTGAGCCTTGGGTTGCAAACTCTTGAGGAAGGACTTCTTTGAAGGGGTCATGATGGTGTTCCGTTCTGGTGCGCGTCGTGGCTGACGTATTCGGTGGCAGCCCCAGGTGAGGAGGAAAGCAATCTGGTGCGGATGGCGTTGAGGTGCGGTAGTTCCACCTCGACAAGTGCCAGGAAGTCGGTGACGGCGTCGGCGGGAAAGCCGATGGACATGAAGTCGGCCTCGATCCCGACCCGTTCGATAGCCGCTGATTGGCTCCAGGCCAATCTGGGGAAGACCCGCCCGCCTTCCGCATAGAACACCCCGAAGCCGGTAGCCTTAGCCCAGAGCCGGTAGGGCAGCAGATCGTTCAATGCGGCCATGATGGAAGGCGTCGTGGTGGCGAACCGGGCGATGGCCTCCTTGCCGATGCGGGTGAACTTGTCCAAGGCGCAGAGCGGCAGGTCCCCGATCATGGGCATGGGCTGTGGCGGATTATCGACGATATGCCCTTTGTCCATCGCAAGGACGAGGAGCGGGAAGATGACGAACATCGGTTCCCGCACCCTTCTGATGGCGGTGGCGACGCCACCAAGAATTTCTTCTTTCACGCCGAGGGACTGATAGATTCGAAGCAGGGCGGAGAGATCGCCCGGACCAACGCGGCGATTGGGCCAGGAATCGACCCCAGAGGCATTCCAGGCTGCCACCGCCCTTTCCACCAGGGGCAGCGAAGAGTCTCGCACCATGCCAAGGACATGGGGAATGGCCAGGGTGGCCAGCAAGTGTCGAAGCGGCCCCAAGGCCGGGTGCTTGATTGCGGCACAGCTCAGCCCCTCAGCCCCCCGATCCTTGATTGCGGAGGCCAGCATGCGGGCGATTGCCGCAGCAACCAATGCATCATCCCCGAGGTTCCGTCGGTTCCTGACGCTCATCATGGTGGTGGTGGCCACGACGGCGTCGAGGCCGCCGATTCCCACATCCTCATAGGCAATGAGCAGAAGCCTCTGCCATGTGGCAGTTCGATCCATTCTGAGGAGCGTCACTGCCGCCCTTCCTGCCAACTCGGTCTCAGCCCGGCGGATTGCCTTCTGCATGACCGAGCGGGCAATCCAGGAGTCGGGCAATGCCAATGGGGACGGCACCGTCATAGGCAGGAAGGCGGCGACAAGGTCGTGATGGTGGTTCATGCCTTCCTCCCTTCACGGAGCCGGGCCTCCATCACCGACTTGCGCTCGATCATCCAGGACTGCGGATCGGCGCTAATCACCAGGGCGACGGTGTGGGCGGTAACAGGCTTGCGCTCGCCACCCTTTCGGATTGTCACAAGCACGCCAGGAGCAATCTCGGTCGGGCCGTTGGCCGTGACCAGATGAGCGCGTCCAGCTTCCGGGATGCCGAGCGATTGCAGGTCCGCCCTCTCTCCATGCACCACGGTGTTGATGATGGCCTGTTGGAGCTTGGGATTGGTGGACCCCAGCCTCACTTCGATGATGACGGAATATCCGCCCAGGCGGGTCAGGTAGATTGGCTGAGGACGAGATACCTGCAAAGACAGGCCATGGCAAAATGACGAGGACATATCAATCTCCATTTGTATTTATTCGATATAAATATTCTAACTTTTGTGCTTCTTATTTGAATGTATAAATTTCGTTCCAACTTAAATATATGCGCACTATAGCGCATCGTAATTTGTTACTATTAATTATGCTGAAACTTAGCGCGCTGAGCTGTTGTGGCTTTGATTTATCGGGTCGCTTAGGTGATGGAGGTGCAATCAATTGCACAGGTGGCGAAGGGGTTGGCGACGAGGTTGATCGGTAGTGCCAAGTCAGAGCAAAATCAGGGCCGACGTTGGTGCAAAGGGGAGCGAGATGTTCGGACGGAAGCCAGCCTTAGCGGTAGCGGTTGGAGACCAGTTCGAAAAGCTGGGGCCACGCCCTAATGTCTGGGTGGTAGAGGCGGTGCTGGAACGCGACGACCATCCCCCGCATGTCCGTCTGGTTCAGCAAGGTGGGGGCCGCCGTTCAACAGTGGCTTTGTCCATGCTGGCGGGGCCCGACTACCGAAGGGTTGTTCCTTTTTCCGAGGGCAGTTAGCCGGTGGCCATTCCTCGCGTTGAGGTCGATGCCAAGGAGGCGCTGGCCGGGTTGGTGGAACGTGTCACCTTCCACAGCCCTGAGACAGGGTTCTGCGTTCTCCGAATCAAGGCGCGTGGGCAACGTGATCTGGTCACCGTTATCGGCTCTGCCGCCACAATACAGCCCGGCGAGTACGTCCATGCCAGTGGGCATTGGGACAACCACCGCGACCATGGTTTGCAGTTTAAGGCAGCCTTCCTCAAGGTGACGCCACCGACCTCCCTGGACGGCATTGAGCGGTATCTAGGGTCGGGGATGATCAAGGGCATTGGACCGGTCTACGGCAAGAAGCTGGTGAAGGCGTTTGGCGAGGCGGTGTTCGACGTAATTGAGCAGTCCCCGGACAAACTCCGCGAGGTCGAGGGCATCGGCCCGGTGAGGGCCAAACGTATAGCGGCGGGTTGGGCCGAGCAGAAGGCGATCCGTGAGATCATGCTGTTTCTGCAATCCCACGGGGTCAGCACGGCTCGGGCGGTTCGTATCTACAAGACCTACGGCACCGAGGCTGTGCCGCTGGTCAGCGAGAACCCGTATCGCCTCGCCAAGGACATCCGGGGGATCGGGTTCAGAACCGCAGACCAGATCGCCGAGAAACTGGGGATCGAGAAGACCTCCATGATCCGCGCCAGGGCGGGGCTGTCCTATGCCCTGATGGAGGCCGTTGGCAATGGTCACTGCGCCCTGCCCGAGGACGACCTGCTGGCCCTAGCCGAGCAACTGCTAGAGATACCCCAGCCCCTGCTGACCGAGGCGCTCGACCTGGAGCTTCGGGCGGGCAACATCACCAACGACACCATCGGTGACCGGCACTGCGTCTTCCTGCCTCACCTTTGGCACGCTGAGCAGGCTATTGCCTCCCGGCTCAAGGCGCTGGCCACCGGGGCACCGCCATGGCCGACCATCGATCCCGACAAGGCCATTCCGTGGGTGGAAGCCAAGCTTGGCGTGACCCTGGCCGACAGCCAGCGAGTCGCCGTCGGCGTGGCCCTGTCCTCGAAGGTGATGGTGATCACCGGCGGCCCCGGTGTGGGTAAGACCACCCTGGTCAATTCCATCTTGCGCATCCTCGCCGCCAAGGGGGGCGACGTGGCGCTGGCGGCTCCCACGGGACGGGCGGCAAAGCGGTTGTCCGAGAGCACCGGCATTGAGGCCAAGACCATCCACCGGCTGCTGGAGTTCGACCCCACCAGTGGGGGCTTCAAGCGGTCGGAGGAGATGCCGCTGGAATGCGACCTGCTGGTGATCGACGAGACCTCCATGGTGGACGTGCCGCTGATGGCGTCGCTGTTGAAGTCGGTCCCCGGCCATGCCGCCGTCATGATCGTCGGGGATGTTGACCAGCTTCCTTCCGTCGGTCCAGGCCAAGTGCTGGCCGACATCATTGGCTCCGGCGTGGTGCCTGTCGCCAAGCTGACCGAAATCTTCCGTCAGGCCGCCAGCAGCAAGATCATCATCAACGCCCACAAGGTGAACAAAGGGCAGATGCCCGAGTTGGCTCCGCCACCGGAGGGGGTGACGGATTTCTACTTCGTGGAGGCAAACGAACCAGAGGATGCCGTGCCGAAGATCGTGGAGGTGGTGCGGAACAGGGTGCCCCGGCGGTTTGGCATGGACCCAGTGCGCGACATCCAGGTGCTGTGTCCCATGCAGCGGGGCGGCGTTGGGGCACGGTCGCTCAACGTCGAGCTTCAAAAGGCGCTGAATCCGGGGACGCCAGACCAGCCCGCCGTCGAGAGGTTCGGATACACTTACCGGGTCGGCGACAAGGTGATGCAGACTGAGAACGACTACGACAAGGAGGTATTCAACGGGGACATCGGCTTCGTGACCAGCATCGACACCGACGCCACCGACATGGTGATCGACTTCGATGGCCGGGAGGTCACATACGGATTCGGGGAACTGGACGAGATCGCGTTGTGCTACGCGACCACCATCCACAAGTCCCAGGGGTCGGAGTACCCCGCCGTGGTCATCCCGATCATGACCCAGCACTATATGATGCTGGAGCGCAACCTGCTGTACACGGGCATCACGCGGGGCAAGCGGCTGGTGGTTCTGGTCGGCCAGAAGAAGGCCATCGGCATGGCGGTGCGCGGGGTTAAAGATCGACGGCGGTGGTCCAAGCTGCGGGAGCGTTTGACGCAAGGTGCAGTGGGGAACTTGTCATGACCGATGACCAGAAGGGCATAGCAGCAGAGTTTTATGCCGACGTGACCGGGCTTCCGGCAGAGCCGGGGGCCTACGTGCTGCTGATCCAGCTGGCTGACAGCTTGCCAGTGAAGCTGGTGGGGCGGCCCGAGGTCATACTGGCTCCGGGGCATTTTTTGTACTGCGGCAGCGCCCGTGGTCCCGGCGGCATCAAGGCCCGCGTCGGTCGGCACATGCAGAAGGACAAGACCGTGCGGTGGCATGTGGACCGACTTACGACCACGGGCATGGTGCTGGGGGCCTGGGTGTTCCCCGGCGGGGACGAGTGCGAGTTGGTGGGCATGCTGACAGAAATGCCGGTACCGATTCCGGGGTTCGGGTCCAGCGACTGCGAAACCTGCGTCTCTCACCTGCTGGCATGGCCTCCGGGTATGGTTTTGCCGTTCGATAGCCGGTCAAACTGACCTGGGGCGAGTTCTGCTGTTCTCCAGGTAGGCGTCCAGGGCAGCGGAAATAATGCCCTGTGCCGTGACCCCGAGGCGTTGTCCAAGGCCATGAACGCCGTCCCGCAGGTCTGGCTCAACAATGAACACAATGCGCACCCATACCGGTGGTGCCGGGGAACGGCGGACCTGTGCTGGCGAGGAACCCAGGTATGCACCCAGGGCTTCCTCGAAGATTGACCGAAAGGTCATGCCCATGCGAGCCGCCAACACTTTCAATTCCGTCCGCGTCTCCGGTGTGACCTTCACCGTGAAGGTATGCGGGTTGGCAATCGCCTTCTCCCGTTTCAGCCTGTTCGCCATGTCCCATCATTCCGATCATGTGACCTTCACCCTGGGTATCAGCATAGCTGCTAGTGCAATTGATTGCACTTGGTTCAGACGACGATGTTGCTGCTTCGGACCATTCCGGCGGAGTTGCAACCTCGCCTTCTTGGCTGCGATATTCAGCATCGCTGGAGTTCCACTCAAGCCAAGTTACATCCCCTTGAGCCGGTCGCCAGCCGCCCGGAGACTTGCGGACCTCCCATTCCTCCTTCACGTCGGCAAACATCATCTTGACCGCCCCATATGCCTGGATTCGATGGGCACCTTGGAGTTGGTCCGCGAGAGCGATGGCGTATTCGGCGTCGTATGATACCGGCGTGGGCTTGGACGAGTAGCCCATTGCGGGGACCAAACCATTCTGGTTGATCGGCTCGCATGAGACGGAGAGATAGTCGGCCTTGTTGGCCTTGGACCACATAGTGCCGATGTTGGCGGCAAACTCATCGGCCTTATCGCGGGGGACCAGGACCAGCAAGTTGGCGTGCAAGTTGACACGGGGGGCGTACATCGCCGCGAGCCTTCTCATCCTTGCAGCATGGGTCTTGATGGCCAGTTCCGTATCGATGATGTCTTCAATTTCCAAATCTGGCTCTGCACCAACAAATATTTCAGGATGTGCTTGGGCTTCGTGTTCCCAATATTCTTCGGGAAATTCAAACGCCTTCAACGCGCCGATGGCCGACCACCCTCGCGTGCGGGTCATGCGGTTGAACGCATTGTTGAAGTCATCCATGGCGGCATGCAGAACGGCAAGGCGACAGTTCGGGGCGGTAAGGACGAGATAGAACCAGACGCAGTCGGGATGGTCTTCGGCTGCGATCTGCCCGACACGGGCAATCTGGGCCATCAGCACACGCGACTTGCGCAAGGAACACACCTGACAGTGCGGGAGTTTGCAACCTCTGCCATAGACGTACCGCTTGTCGGCGTTGATGCCGATTCCGCTGGCGCACATGATCATACGCTCGGCTTGCTTCTGCTTGCGGGGATCGCCGTAGTCCGCCAGGAATGCAGCGGTAAAGTTGGTGCTGGCCTTCGCCTCGTTGAGCTTCGCCATGATGGGCATGAAGTGGTTCATGGTGAGTTATTCCGACATGATCATAGAAAGAAGGCCGCCTCGCTCGCTGCGCTCCGCTCGGGTGCAGGACGGTGCCGGGGATTCTGAAACCCAACAGGCTGGGGAACTGGGAGCGATTGAGGTTGCGAAGCACGGGGGCGTATGGGGCTGGTGTTGGGCTGGGCGAGAGGTGTGTGTCGACTTCTTTCTATAGATATGAAGATGTGTAGCAGCCGGGGTCGTGACGAGGCTTCGACTGGTCGAAAGCTCGGCATCTAAATTAGAAGTGCTCTGGGTGGTGGTGCTGATGATCGCTCGCATGTGCCCCTCCGTGGACGGATGCGGCGAGCGTTGGCACAGATCAAGCTTTGCCAAAAGAGTTGGGTCGCGTCCCGGACTCGATTCAGCGCCACACCGTTTGCGGCGAGACCCCGCCAGGGGCGTGCCAAGAAGCGTGGCCTTGCCGACGAATACGCCACCGAGGTGTTCCAGTCCGCCGTTCTGGGCACCGAACTGAACAGCAACTCTGACTGCTTCGAGGCGGCCTTGGCGGCAATGATCGGACTTCTCGGATAGGTCCCCGCCAAGTTTGTGGTGGTGATCCCCTTTACGGCTAGCCGGTTGCCGCTCCGTGGCACACCTCGATGGCAGTGACCGCTTTTATCAACTACAGCCATCCAACAGGTTTTCGTCCACGGGCTCTACTTGACCCGACTCGGCCGTTCGAGGTGCCTACGTACCACCACAGCCGTATATGCATGAAATATGCTTTACCTAATATACCTCTTTTGATAATTTCCTATTACCTTGGGATGTGGGGGGGGCTTAGGTGGCTGAGCATCCATCAAATGGGCCTCTGTGCTCCAAGCTTTCAGCACTGCGTAACAACTTGGACATGGTGAAGGCAGAGCTCGAGCTGCGCAGGGGCGAAGGTCTAAATTGTCAGGAACAAGAGCATCGGCTCTCGGTGTTGATGGAGTGGTTGGTCCGATGTGAAGTGAGCATGACGGGGCTCTCCCACGGGATGAGGCTCTGTTGTGATGAACAGCCAAGAGAAAATACGTAAATCGGATCATAACCGATAGCGTTTGGGGGGGGATTTGCGGCAAGAGGGGACAATCCCCGTCGCGCAAGGTGGGCCACGGTCTATAACGACGACACCCGCGACGACGACAATTCATGGTTCCGGCATGACCAAAGTGCTGGTGCCGGATGGGGGATTCCTTCTCAATTCCCAATTCTTCCGCAAGGGGGCCGACCTCATCCTGGTCCGCCCTGACGGCAGCACAGTCGTCATCCTGGACTATTTTGCCAACGATACGCCGCCGCCTTTGGTCAGTGATGTCGGTGCCTTGGTCGATGGGGCGCTGGTTACTAGGCTGGCTGGACCGCTGGCTCCCGCCCAGTATGCCCAGGCGGAGGGGACACCCTCAAGCGGTAGCCCGCAGATTGGCATGGTGGACAAGGTGGCTGGCTCGGTTGCCGCCCGGCATGCCGACGGCACCAGCACCACCCTCCAGAAAGGCGACGTGGTGTTCCAGGGCGACGTCATCCAGACCTCGGGCGACGGATCCGTTGGCCTAGTCTTCGCCGACCGCTCCACCTTCTCGCTGGGCAATGCCGGCAAGATGGTGCTGGACCAGTTGGTCTATGATCCAGACACCCATCAGGGAAAGGCAGAGATCTCGGTGGCCCATGGCTCGTTCGGCCTGGTGTCCGGCCAGATTGCCCATTCCAGCCCCGATGCCATGATCATCAAGACCCCGGCGGCCACGCTCGGGATCCGGGGCACTACCGTGGCCGGTCGGGTGGACGAGCAGGGGCAGACTCAGGTGGCACTGCTGGGCGATCCCGGCGGTGGTACCGGCGAGGTGGTTCTGCGTAATTCCAGCGGCAGCCAGATCCTGGGTTCGGCCAACACCCTGATCCAGATCGTCTCAGCCTCAGCCCCACCCTCGCTTCCGGTGCCGGTGGCACCGACGGTGATCGCCCAGAGCTTCGGCTCGGCGGTCAGCAGCCTGCCGCCTCCCCCTCCTCCCGGTCGGGCCATGGAATGGTCAACGGCTCCGGGTAAGGATCAAGTGGCGCCGGTGAAGGTCATTCAGGAACGCGCCAACGCCGGAGCCGTGCTGGATATTTCCCACCCCGACGGCACCAAGGTGGTGGATCCTTCCAAGCTGCCGTCCGAGGTCAAGACGCCCCAGCCGGACAAGGCCATCACCCCGGAAAAGACCCTGGCTCCGGAGAAGGCCGCCGAGGCATTCAAGGCGGCAGCACCGACGGTGCAGAAGGACGCAGCTCCAGCTGATGTCGCGCCCAAGGATGTCACGCCAAAGGATACTGGGCCGGCTCAACCGGTGGGATCGAAAGCAGGTCCCGCGGATCCCTCGCCGAAGGAAGCCGCACCTGTAGCTCCGCAAGAAACGGCACCAAAGGATGCCGTTCCGAAAGAAACAGCTCCCACCGTGCCACAGGATGCCGGCCCAAAGCCCGAGACGAAGTTCGTCCCGGCCCCGCAACCGGAAACGACTGTCATCACTAAGACCATTACCTCCGATCCAGTGGTGTTGCAGCCAGTGGCGGCTCCTGTGGTTGCCGTTCAGCCACCGGCAACAAGCGGATCGAGCTCGTCATCCACAACGACGACGACAAGCACCCAGTCCAACACCCCACCGCCCACGACGGCTCCGACGCCCACACCCACCACCTCGGGCCGGCTGGTGGACGGTCCTATTTCCGGTGCCACGGTTTTTCGCGACCTTAATTCTAACGGCACCCTGGACGCAGGCGAGCCATCGGCGGTGACCACGTCCAGCGGCAGCTTTACCCTGTCGGGCTCAGGAGGAACCATCATCGCCCTGCCCGGTGGAACCGATACCGAGACCGGTCTGGTGATCGACGTGATCATGAAGGCCTCGGGCTCGGCCAGCATGATCACGCCGCTCACCACCCTGGCCGAGGAGGTGGGCGAGGAGAAGGTCAAGCAGTTGCTGGGGATCGGGGACGGGGTGGATCTCCACACCGCCGATCCCATGGCCAACGCCAGCCTCCGCGAGATGGGAACTAGGCTGATGGCGGCGGTGACCACCATGAAGCAGGGAGCCTCCGCTCTGGGTGTCACCCCGGATGCTTCCGTGATCTTCTCGGCCATTGCCACTAGGATGGTCGCCACCACTTCTGGAGGCTTCGACTTGGCCTCGGCCTCCACCTTCCAGGATGTCTTGGCTGCCGTTCCGGGGGTGAATGCCAGCGACCCGAAGATCGTCACCCTGGCGGCCCTGGCCCGGAAGTCGGCTGACGCGGCGGCGGGAATCGTCCATGGCACGGCCCCGGCCTGTGCGCTCAGTTCCTTCGTCGGCTCCGATGTTGCCCAGATGACCAATGCGGGTCTGACCACCGACATGTCGGATGCCGGGTTCATCATCTCCGATCTGGCCGCGCTGCGGGCTGCGGGCGTGACCACCTTTACCGTTGCCAAGGGAACGGCTGTGCTGACCGCCGCCCAGGCGGACGGACTGACGTTCATCCTGCCCTCGGGCAGCACGGCTTCGGTCAGGGTTGCCGACACGGCGGCCAACATCGCCGCCCATTCCGCCGGACTGGGAGGGCTTCCCCGCGTCATGGCGACGGCGAGTTCAGATGTGTCGGGTCTGGACCTTTGCCGTGTGAGTGATCTCACTCTGACCGGGGATGCCACCATCTCCCGCACCCAGTTAAACAGCATCGGCGCCGTGCATATCACCAAGGCCGGCCACCTGCTGACCATCAATGGCTGGAGCGGAGACCTCACGGGTGGGTCCCTGGGTATTGCCGACGCCATCGCCCTTTCCGGTCCCGCCACCCTGGGAGCGGCGCAGTACGCCACCCTGGGCGCGGTCCAGATCAGCCGGCTCGGTCATACCCTGACGGTCGCCCTGTCTGGCGACCATGCCGCCGCTAGTTATGCCGGGGCGCAGAAACTGTCCCTTCTCGGCGACACGGTGCTGTCGGCGGCGGAGGTCGGCGCCAAGGGCACGGCCAACATATCGAAGAACACCTTCGATCTGACCGCGCGTGTGGCCGGGGACGCCAGCGCTCTTGACCTCGCTTCCGCCGACCATCTGGTCCTGGCCGGTGATGCGACCATCAGCCAGGCTCTGTTCGTGCAGTTGGGCGGCAACGAGGTCACCAAGTTCGGCCATCTGCTGACGATTGGTGAAGTTTCCGGCGACCTTTCGGCCTTGGATCTTGGCGCCGCCGATGCGCTCTCCCTCGTCGAGGACGCCACTTTTTCTCTGGGTCAGTTGCAAATCCTGGGAAACCAAATCCAGGCAAACGGTCATATCGTCTCAGCCGCCATTTCCGGCGATCTCTCCGCCACCGATCTGGCCGGTATCGGCGGCTTCGTCCTGGCTGGCAATGTCAGCCTGACCCTGGCGCAGTACGAGGCGGTTGGAGGCGCGAACATCACCAAGGCCGGGCATCTGCTCAGCATCACCGGCGCGTCCGGCGACCTGTCCGCCCTGGACCTGTCCAATGTCGACAGCCTGACCCTGGCGGGCGACACCACCCTTTCGGCGGGCCAGTTGGATGCCATCGGCTCGGCCCACATGGTCAAGGAAGGCCACAGCCTCACCATCTTCGTCGACCCATCCCGCTACAGCGAGCTTTACACCTATGACCTGACCGCCGCCGATCAGATAGCCGTATATGGCGTTGTGACGGTCACCTCGGACCAGCTACCCAGGCTGGTGCCCGACAACACCCAGTTGGGAGCCCCGATCGACATCATCGTGGTGCAGCCAGTGGGAGGGCACGAGTTGACGCTGGACCTGTCGCCCTACAATACCCTGTGGAACGGAGTAGCCCAGTTCCACCTGGGGCTGACCCAGGCCGGGACCATCAGTCTGACCGGCGGTGAGGTGGTGGGACTATTTGGCTCGGATGCGCCTGACACCTTCCACATCGGCGACGGCGCCGTGATCCCGGACCAGGGGTACATCCAGGCATACACCTCCGAAAGCGCCGTTCCGGGTGACGCCCTGTCGTTCCAGGGCCGCAGCGACGGCGTCACCGTCGATCTCGCCAACCGCTCGGCCCTCATCGGTGCAAGCCAGGTCACTCTTTATGGAAGCTTTGCGACGCTGAGGGGCGGTGAGGGCAATGACACCCTGACCGGTGATGGTTCCGCCACGATCATCGGCGGCGGTGGCAACGACATCATTGTCTCGCCGACGGTCGACTATTCGCAGGACACCTCGGGCATGGTCGCCGACTTCAGCACCCTGACCGGGGACGGCTACGGCATGGTTGCCGATGGCCAAGGCGGGCAGGACTACGTCAAGTATTCCGGCTTTGATCTCATCACCATCATCGCCTCGCCCTACGCCGATAGCCTGATCGGCGGCGCCCATGACGACATCTTCGTGCTGCCGGCCAATTCGGTGCAGGCGGGCGAAACCATCGACGGCGGCAATGGCTATGCCGCGGATGGTGACTGGATAACCGCCACCGGCAGCAACGATCTGCGTGACGCCGCTCTCGCCAATCTGCTGGGGCTGCGACTGGTGGGCATCGGCACCGAAGTCAGATTCCATGCCTGGCAGGTGGAATCCCTGGCCAACACCTATGGCCAGTTCACGGCCATGAGCGCGGACAATGCCGCCGGACAGAAGCTGATCATCACCATCGACAACGCCGGCACCAATCCCCTGTGGGGATTGATCTCCTCGGTTCCCCTGGTCCTCGACGGCAGCGCGGCGACGGACGGACTGACCTTCAGCTACATCGCCGACACCATCTATGGCGGCTCGGGCAATGACTTCATCTATGCCAACACGGCCCTGGTCGAGGCGGGAGATGGCGACGATACCATCGTTGCGCCGAGTGCGACCGGCACCATCCACGGCGGCAACGGCATCGACACCCTCCAAATCGACAATGGTGCTTGGACCATCCCGACGCTTGCCGGGGTGGAACGGGTGTCCTTCTCAGGCGGTACGGCGTCGCTCTTTGGTGCCGCTTCCCGCCTGAACGGGGTTGCCATCGATGGGGCCGGTTGTGCCGTCACCTTAGGCGTCGATGACCCCTCCGCCCTGTCCGCCATCAGCTTCGTCAACTGGGGAGCGGATGATGTCATCGAGGTCATTGGCACCTCGGGTAACGATACCCTGTCCCTGACCGGCGATTACCACATCGCCAACGGTCTGGGCGGCGACGACACCCTGTATGGCGGCAGTGGCGACGACACCCTGATCGGCGGTCCGGGCAATGATGCATTGATCGGCGGGCAGGGATCCGATACCGCCAGTTACGTGGACGCCCAATCGGCGGTTACCGTCAATCTGGCCACCGGCACCGCCACCGGTGGGCTGGGCAACGACAGTCTGACCGGCATCGAGAACCTGCTGGTCGGCACCTATGTTCACTCGTTGACCGGCGATAGCGGCAACAACGTATTCACCTTCTCGCGCATGTTCTGGTCCTTGACCGGGGCGAGCTTCGACGGTGGTGGCGGAACCGACACCCTGGCCTTCCAGGACTTTGCGGATTTCACGGAAAATCCCGCCACGGTGACCGGGTTCGAGCGTCTGGTTCTGGAGCAGATGTCCAGCCCCTACATGGTCGAGATGAGCAACGCCCAGATGACGGGCATCACCACCCTGTCGGGCGCCAGTACCGGCGAGGCGAGCCGTGGCGTGATGGCGATCAATGCCGGCCTGACCTCCTTCCAGACGCGGGCCAATGTCCTCCGAGTTCTGGCCAGCACGGGCAATATCGATGCCTCGGGTTGGACGCTGGATAACTGGGGCCAGTCCGGCGCGGCGTTGACCTCCTCCACCCTGGGCGAGTTCCTGTGGCTGGACGGAAGCGGCAATACGGGGCGGACTCTGACCGGAACCGCATCGTCGGACCTGATCACCGGCAGCAACGTCAGCTACGTGCTCGACACCATCACCGGCGGCGGCGGTGCCGACCTGCTTTATGGTGGCTTGGGCAGCGACACCTTCCTGTTCAACACCGGCGACGTGGTGGCGGGTGAGACCATCGACGGCGGCGGAGGGCTCGATACGTTCAAGCTCAACGGCGACGTGGACTTCACCGCCGCCACCATCGTCAACGACACCACCGCCAACAGCTACAACATCCTGGCCCCCAACGGCCACGCCGCCACCATCACGCTCGCGGCGACCACCAAGTTCAGCCTGGTGGGCAGCGTCGGCAACGACACCATCGTGGTGATGCCATCCAGTACCGTCACCGGCCAGACCATAACTGCCTCGGCATTCAGCTATCTCACCAGCGGCACCGCCGGTTGGCTGGGCTCCGGCACCGACCGGATCATCTTCAACGGCACCGAGTTCAACGACAGCATCTCCGGCAGCTCCGCCATCGACGTGATCCAGGCGGGGGACGGTGACGACTGGATCAGCGGCGGCACCAACATGGGGGGCGACACCCTGTATGGCGGGGCGGGGGATGACATATTCGACTTCGCCGGAGCCACCGGCTCGATTACCGGGATCGTGGATGGCGGCGACGGATATGACAAGATTCTGCTGACCTCGGGCACCTTCATCAACCTGGCCAGCACCACCGTCACCGGGATCGAGGAGGTGGATTACGGCACCGCCGGGACGGTGCGGACCTATGGCTTCGACGCTGCCGGCTTCGGCGGCACCGCCGCCCTGTTCAAGGGCATGGCGGCTGCCAATCTGTCGTTTCAGGTCAAGGACGCCACCGCTTACGATTTCTCGACGCTGCAACTGACCGGAATCCTGCCCACGGTCATCACGATCACCAACAGCGGCGTTAACCCGTATGCCGCCCGCGACATCCGGGGCCTTGATCGGGTCCAGACCATCACCGGGTACAACGGTAATGACCGTATCGCAGGCGGCTCGGCCAACGATTCCTTGAACGGCAGCAATGGGTTCGACGTGGTGTCCTATGCTCATGCCGCCAGCGACGTCACCGTCTCCCTGGTGGCCAGCGGCACCTTGAGTACCAGCACCGGCACCGCCACCGGTGGCGCTGGGACCGATACGCTGTCCAATTTCGAGGGTATCCAGGGCTCGCTGTTCGATGACAGCTTCACCGCCAGCGGCAGCAATTATTATTCCGCCATCAATCTGCTGGACTATTCCAACGCCACCGCTGGGGTGACGCTCAGCCTAGCGGCCGGCACGGCGACGGGCGGGGCGGGCAATGACACCTTCTCCGGCTTCGAAATGGTGGAGGGATCGGCCCATGACGACACCCTGACCGGCTCGGTCGGCATCGACTGGCTGGCCTATATCCGCGCAGCCGAGGCGGTGACGGTCGATCTGGCGGCGGGAACCGTCTCCGGCGGGGCAGGCCAGGACAGCGTGTCCGGATTCGAGGCCATCTGGGGCTCGGCCTATGCCGACGTCCTGACGGGCGATGCCACCGACAACACCTTCTACGGCGGGGCGGGCAACGACACCATCACCGGCGGCGGCGGCAACGATTTCGTCGATTACAGCAAGATGATCCCGTTCAACGGCATTGTCGCGAACCTAGCCACCGGCATCGTCGATGCCGGAGTGGAAGGGGTCGACACCCTGTCCGGTATCGGCCGCATCACGGGCACCTCGACCGCCGACACCATCACCGGCAGCAACGGCAACGACACCATCATAGGTGGCGGCGGCTATGACAAGCTGCTGGGCGGCAACGGCGATGACACCATCGTTTTCGGCAACAGCGGTGGATCGAGCGGCGCCACAATCGACGGCGGGGCCGGGCAGGACATTTTGGACCTGAGGTCGCTGACGACCTACGTCTACACCCACCTTTACGGTGATTCGAGCAACGGCGAGCTGTATTTCGGCACCTATTCCCGGGTCTACAACATCGAGACGGTGCTCGGCCCCGATGCCGGCGGCTTCCTGTTTGCCAGCCAGAACACCGACACCATCATCGGCGGTGCCGGTTATGACATGATCGGCGGCCTGGGAGGCAACGACTATCTTGACGGCGGTGGCGGCACCGGGGACTGGGTGTGCTATTCCGCGCCCACATCGGATGCGGTCAGCACCCTGGTCCCGGCCTCCTACTGGGCGACCGCCGCCATCACGGTGGACCTGTCGCTCGGAACCGCCACCGGCGGCGCCGGTAACGATACCTTGCTGGGCTTCGAGAACATCTGGGGTTCGGCCTACAATGACACCCTGATCGGCGATACGGGCAGCAACACCATCGCCGGTGGTGCCGGCAACGACACCATGGATGGCGGGACCGGCATCGATTATCTCAGCTATTACTACGGCCATGCGTCGGGCGTGGTGGTCAATATGGCGACCGGCACCGCCAGCGGCGGAGCGGGCAACGACAGCTTCAGCAATTTCGAGGGCGTGATCGGTACCAGCTATGCCGACACCCTGACCGGCGGCAGTGGCGAGACCTTCCTGCGCGGCGGGGCCGGCAACGACACCCTGACCGCTGGCAGCGGCCTTACCTGGGCCGACTACCAGGACAACTCCGGTTCCTCGGTCATCATTAACATGACCACGGGAACCGCCACCGGAAGCTATATCGGCACAGACACCCTAGTGGGTATTCATGCTATCCTTGGCGGCAGCAGCAGCGAAACGGTAACGGGGAACGGTTCCGATCTCACAATTTCGGGCGGTGGCGGCTACGACACCCTGATCGGCGGCACCGGAGCCGAGACCGTCATCCTGGCCCAGCGCGGCGTCTCCGACCGTTTCACCTTCAGCAATTTTGCCTCGGGAAGCGACAGCTTCGTCCTATCCGACGGTGCGTTCCACCTGGGAACGTCGGGGACGCTGTCCACCGCCGCCGACCTGCAGCAATATGTGGAATCGACCCTCGCCATGTCGCCCACCGCCCGCAACTATGCCGGCGACAACAGCGCCAATGCCGGTCTCATCGTCATCGGCGCATCCACCGGCACAGGCGGAGTCCAGGTCTGGCACACCACTGACATGCACAGCGCTTCGACAGCCAATTCCTATCAGATAGCCACCGTAGCCGGTGAAAACACCAACCAAGTGGCGGTGACGGATTTTCACACGACGGGGTGAGGAGAAAGTTGTGACGGGCTTGGCGGCAAGATGTCTGGGAACTCCTACTCCAACAAGTATGCCAAATAGTCCCCGGAGGCACATCTGAGATGATCGATGCGAGGATGAACAGTACTGACGGAGAAAGGCTTACGCCGCGCCCCTGGCGTCTGCTGACGGCTGGACTGGGTCTAGCCGGGATGGCTACGACGTTAGCGCTGGGCGTCAGAAACTTCGTCGATACCTTCCCGTGGCAGACGCAGGGCGGGATCCTGTTCTACGGCTATCTCAAGCTCTATATCCTGGATGGGATGAAGGGCGCACTGACCGGCCTGCTGATGGGATTGGCGGCATTTGGCTATGCGCAGTTCGTGTCGGGGCGCTTTTCGGGATCGCGAATCGTCCTTATCGTCGACTATGCCGTGCTGCTGATCCTGACGCTGCTGATCGCCGCCGCCGATTTCTTCGGCGTCTATACGCTGCTCTACCCCGACTGGTTCAAGTTGCATTAGGGCTGACGGGGGTCCGCTCATGGCACACCGTGGCCTCACAGGACCTTCGCCGTGAACGACGGGTATCTGGGGGACAGCGGTCGCCTGCTGCGCCGAGCCAACAGGCTCAACGTGACCCACAAAAGGCATTCGATGCGTGAAATTTCTCCCAACTCAGGAAAGCCGGATCTTCAGAGGATCGGCTGCCCCAAGGCGCTTGG
>NZ_LWQT01000065.1 GCF_001650715.1 Paramagnetospirillum marisnigri
CTTGTTGGTGGGCAATTCGCCCATGGTCTCGCCGACTTCAATCATGGCTGAGTTCCAAGCTCATTCGGATTCCTGTCGTCATCTCTCATCCCACGAGAACAGCGATATAGACTGTCCCCAGAACCAAGAAGATCCCCATCAGTGGCATGCCCCAGCGGACATATTCCCGATGGGTGAATTGCAGACCGGCGGCGGCGGCGGATGCCAGTTCCGGATGCCGCTTCACGAAGCCGGAATATTGAGTCATGGCCAGGGATCCCGCCGTGGCGCCCGGCAGCGCAGCCACCGACCCCGCCATGATGCCCAGCGCCAGCGCCCACCAAGCCGCCTGACCGTCCCCGTCCAGGCGAAGCGTCGCCGCCACCGGGGCGAAGACCGCCGCCGAGGTGCCGCCGCCCACGAAAATAGTGACGGCGGCGGCCATCCACATCAAAAGGATGGCGCGGACGCGATCATGGGCGGCGGTAATGCCTTCGAGCCAGTTCACCGCCCAGTCGAGAATCCCCACCGAGGTCAAGGCCCCCACCATCACGAACAGGCCGCCGTAGAACAAGATGTCGGTGCCGCCGCAGGCCGAGAAAAACTCGTCATCCCTGAAGCGGCCCAATCCAAGCGCCGTCACCCCGGCGACAAAGGCGATCCAGCCCGGCCGCACCTTCAGCGGCCCCGCCAGGATCAAACCGGCGACGGTGACGCCGAAAATGATCAGTCCATAACTCAAAAGCCGACGGTCGATGGCACTGTGACGTAGCGCCTCGCCCCGGGCCCAGACCGGATCCACCGGAATTTCCGAGCCTTTCCAGTCGCCCAAACGCCGCTCGAAGAATACCAGCATCACCGCCAGCAAGATCAGGCAGACAGGCATCATCCCGGCGATGAAATCGTTGAAGTGAAGCTTGCCCGCCGAGGCCAGAATCATGTTGGGGAAGTCGCCGATCATGGTCGAGGCCCCGCCCAGATTGGCGGCGATAATCTCGGCGATGATGACCGGCACGGGGTCGATGCCGGTGCGAAAGCACACCGTCAAGGTCACCGGAACCACCACCGCCACCGTCACCAAGGAGTTGCTGGCCAGCGAAATCCCGTAGGTCACCAGCGCCATCATCACCAAGATCCAGCGCCCTTGGCCCTGGGACAGTTCCGCCGTTCCGGCCGCCAGATAGGCATAGACGCCGGAGCGGGCCAGGAGGGCGGAAATGGCCGCCATGCCGAAGATCAGGGCCAGAGTCTCGAAATAGACGGAGCGCAGCGCCATGACCGGCGTGTAGCTGCCGCTGATGGTTCCGATCATCACCAATGCCGCCGCCCCGGCCAGAACGGCCAGATGGCTGCCCTCCGCCCACCGATAGATAACGGCGAACGTCGCGACGAACACGGCAAGGGTGAGAAGTCCGATCATCTAGTTATCCACCTTCGACAACATGACTTCATCGTAAGTCAGCGGCTCTTCCGAGAATGTCGGCTTGCTTGTATCTCCGGCTTCTCGCGCCTCGGCGCTGACATGCAGCGATTCGATACGGCGCATCTTGCCGCAGACCGCGGCCTGAACCGCCTCGCAAATGTCGTGGGCCTGCTCCACCGTATGCTCGGGATCGACGCCGATGATCATGTCGGCCCAGATGTCTTGGCCCACATAGCGGGCGCGCAGATGGATCACGCCGCGCACGCCGGGGACCCGCTCCGCCGTATCGACGATGCGGTTCTGCACCGCCTCGCCCGCGGTATGGTCCATCAGGCCGCGATAGGCATCCATGAAGACGACCTTGCCCAGCAGCAGCAGGTCGATGGTTTCCCACAGGGCGACCGCCGGATCGATCCACGGCATGTTGAGGTAATGGGCGCCGATGATACCCAGCGCCACGGCCCCCGAAGCGGTGGCGTCGCCATGGTGATGCTTGGCCATGGTCTTGATGATGGGACTGTTGGTCTCGATGGCGACGCAGCGGGAGTAGAAATACATGGCCACATTGACGCCGACGGAAACCAGCGCCGCCCACAGCACGATCAGATGCGGGGTGCGGTGCATGCTTTCATCCAACAAGATCTGGACGGCGTGGACCAGCAGATAGCCGGTCAGTCCGATGAAAACGACGCTGACCACCATGGACAGAATGAATTCGACCTTGCCATGGCCGTAGGGATGCTCCGCGTCAAGGGGCTTGCTGGAGATGGTGGTCCCGATGACCACCATCAGCGCATTCAGCATGTCCTTCAGCGAATACATGGCATCGGCGAGCATGGCCTGCGATCCGCCGATCAGACCGACGAACGCCTTCATGACCATCAGTACGGTGTTTACAGCCAGGCCGACCCAACCGATGCTCCTGCTGCAGACCGTGCAACCGCTCTTCCTCATCCTTACTCACTCCAAAGCCCCGACCCCGCCTTCAACCCAAGCGAAGGGATTCAGCGCTTGATGACGATGCTCTTCCCCGGCGACTTCTGCTTGCGCCGCGTCATGACGTTCGCCAGCACCGAGACGATGCCGGTGGCGAAACCGAGAAAAAACGTTATGCCCAGAACAACGAAATGCGGCGCAATCATCGCCAGTGGTCCCAGGCGGGTTTCGACCATATGCGAGTTGGACGACGCCAACAGCACGATCAACCCGCCGAACACCAACGATCCGATCAATCTTACCATGCCACTGTCCTAGACTGCCGCGTATCCCCGTCCCGCATATCGAACTCTCCCCCCGTCACGAGCCGGAGACGTCTCCAAGCTGACGCCAATACTGCGGCGGAAGCTCTTCCGCCAGACGCAAGGCGCCCCGGCAACCGTCGAAAGTGGGGTCCTTGACGCAGGTCACGTTCGCATCGCCGAAGGGACGCAGCTTTTCCTTGACGTAGGCCGCCAATCCGCGAATGCGCGAGCCGCCGCCGGCAAACACGATGTTTTGAAGCACGGTGGCCTGATATTCGGGCTGGAACGAACGCAGCAGCGTCTCGATGCTTTCGATAATGTCGGGCATCAGCGCCTCGCAGGCGATCTTCACCGGCTCGGTCACGTCAGCGCGCACGGGCTTGCCGGCGGCGCGGAACTCGAACGAGGCAACCTCGGTGGGGGTGCCGACGAAGGAGAACTGCTCTTTCACCGCGCAGGCGACATTCACGTTCATCTGCAGTTCGGGATGACGTTCCAAGATGGCGTTCTGGAGCCGCTCATCCACATAGTTGCCAGCCTTGGTCAGGGTAACCTGATCTTCGGGGCCGGGAACGGTGCCCTTCAGGGCGCAGATATCCGTGGTTCCTGCGCCGATATCGACGATGATGGTGTTGATCAGCTTGTCCAGGCCGTAGCCGACCATGAACGGTTCGGACACCACCAGGGCGGTATGAACCACCTCCTGAGCCATCTTGAGCAGCAGCGCCTTGTTGGCCGCCGACGCCCGCGCCGGCACGCCGATGACGGCGCAGATCTCGTCGTTGGGGCCGGGCTCGGCCGACTTCACCACATGGGTCAGCAGATGCCGCGCCACTTCGATGTCGCGGTCGCTGATCTCGCTCAGCACGCCGTCCTGGAGCGGATAGCGGATGTCCAGGTAGGAGCGCATCTCGAAAGCCTCGTCGCCGACCACATAGGGGCGGCCGAGCAGCTTCAAACCGATGACGTCCTTCGGGTATCCAACCACCGACTTCAGCAGGAACTTTTTGCCCCGGCTCGACATCACCGCAGTATGGGAAGTCCCAAGGTCGATGCCAAGGAACAATCTGTTCTTGGCCTGGCCTTCACCTTCACTCATTTTTGTCACTCCGTTCGCGTGCTAAATGACCAATTGACGGCTGCCAGCTATTTTTTCTTGCCCACCGTATCGCATTGAGACGTGGAGCAGGTCCCGCAACTTCCCTCGGCGGACCCCGTCAGCCGACGCGCACCGGCGACGACGTTGTCCCCAATGACACGCCCCCCCTTGACCACGCCGCCGACGACCCCGGCACCAAGACTGAGGACACTACGCACCGCCGAACCGGCGATCCCGAAAATTCCACCGAGAAGGTCTTCGACGGGAACGTCCTGAACCGTGGCGGCCTTCTTTCTGACCGGCGGAGCCTTCCTCTTCTTCGCGGGCTCCCGGACGGGCTTGGCCGCTGGGGCAACGGAAGGGGGAGAGGCCAAAACCGGGGCCATGGCCGCAGCCGCCTGCATCAGTTCGGCAAGACCGAAATTAGTCGCCGGGGCGGGAACCGCCACCGCGTCCTCGATGCTTTCGGCCACCGGCTCGGAAACAGCCGCCTCATGAACCAATTCGGGCTCGGCCACCGGAAACTCGGGCTCCGGCTCGGCTTCGGCCACAACCTCCACCGGCGCGACTTCGGGCTCGGGCTCGGCCACCGGAAGCTCCGGCTCCGGCTCGGCTTCGGCCACAACCTCCACCGGCACGACTTCGGGCGCGGGCTCGGCCACCGGAAGCTCCGGCTCCGGCTCCGGCTCCGGCTCCGGCTCGGCTTCGGCCACAACCTCCACCGGCACGACTTCGGGCTCGGGCTCGGCCACCGGAAGCTCGGGCTCCGGCTCGGCTTCGGTGGTCTGGATCGGCTGAACCTCGATCACCAGATCGGAGACGGACACCGTGATATCCGAAGTGATCGGCTGGGACGCCTCCAACTCGATGACGAAATTGCTCTCCGGGGTCTCGACCTCTTCCACGCGGCTGGGGGTCCGCCAGATCGGCTGCGACCAGCGGCTGACCAGATCGCCGACGGACGGGGATTCCGTGGGGCGGGTGGGGGCGGGGCTCGGCTGAACCGGCTCGATCCGGCCGCCGTGATTGGCCGACCAGGGCGAGCTTTCCAGCAAACTGGCCCAAATATCGCCTTGCTGCGCCGGCTTCAGCGACACGGCCAAAGTTGGCGTGGGATGGACCGTCACCGAGACGATCTCGGGCTCCGACGGCATTCCGCCGCCCGCCGACAAGCCTTCACCCTGGCTCCCGTCACCTTTGTCGCGATCTCGCCGGTTATTCGCCATTATCCAGCTCCACCATCAAAGGACAATCCAGAACTCTTGGCCATTGCGGTTGACCTTCAGCAAAATCTGCTGCCCGGCATTCGTCGCACCCTTAATGGCGGCGTCGAGACGAGCCGGACCGGCCACCGGCCGATTATTTACCTCGAGGATGAGGTCATTGGCCTGGAGCCCCGCCACGGCGGCCCGGGATCCGACCAGAACCTCGGCCACCTGGGCCCCCTTGGCTCCGGGAACCGGAACGGCGCCCGGCACACCGGTGATCGGACGCGGCGCCTGGAAGGTTTCGATCTCCATGCCCAGCCAGTTGAACTCGGTCGGAGGCTTCGGCATGACGGCCGGACCACCGGGAACCGCGGCCATGCCGGGTGCAGTGGGGGCCATGCCGCCTATGGGCGGCTGCGCCATGTCGGCCATGGCCGGAGCCTGGACCGCTGCGGCGGCCAGACCGGCGGGTCCAGCGACCAGGGTCATGTTGCGCACATCGCCATCGCGCAGGACGCCGAGCCGCACCGACCGTCCGGCATGCATCTCGGCCATGATGGCGGAGACTTCTTCCGGCAGACGGACAGGACGGCCGTCCACCTTGAGCAAGACGTCACCGGGCCGCAGCCCCGCCGTCGCCGCCGGAGTATTGGGCGTGACGCCGGAGATGAACACTCCGCGTCCGACCGGTACGCCGGTCTGGGCTCCAAGGCGCTGCGACATGGGAGTCAAGGCGGCGCCCAAAAGCGTGACCCGGCCGGTTCCGGCGGCGGTCGACTGCCCGCTGCGCGGCCCCTGAATATTGATGGCCAGGCTTCCCGGCGGCTGCGCGAAGCGGTAAGCCCCCCCGCCGAGTCCCGGTGCGGCGATGGGCGCGGCACCGCCCAGCATCTGATGGCAATTGGCGCAGTTCATGTTCTGACGGCCGTCGGTATGGGGCGAGACGGCGCCCATGGGAATCGGCGGCGGCGGAATCGGGGCGGCGATGGGCATCATCGGCGCGGGCCGCCCGTTTCCGGCCGGAATCAGATCGTGGCAGGTGGTGCAATCCATGTTCTGGCGGCCATCGGTGTGGGGCGCCCTAGTCCCGGCGAAAATGGCCGGACCCGCCGCGCCCACGCCGCCGCCCATGGGGCGCTGCATGGCCACCAGGCCCATGGAGGCCCCTTCGGCGGTGGAGGTCGGCAGCCAGCCCACTTCATCCAAGATGAACAGGCGGGCCTGATTGCTGGGCACGGCGAAGCCGATTCCGGCAAAGGCGCCGTTGGGGGTGTAGATGGCGGTATTGATGCCGACCACCGTCCCGTTGGAAATCACCAGCGGACCGCCGGAATTGCCCTGGTTGATGGCGGCGTCGGTCTGCAGCAGGTTGGAATGGGTCACGCCCTCGATCACCATGGACTTGCGCTTGGCGGAAATGATGCCGCGGCTGACGGTCATGTCCAGACCGAAGGGAGTCCCGATGGCGATCACTTCGTCGGCGACCTGCACCCCGTCGCTGTCGCCCAGAACGGCGGCTGTCAACGGCGTCTTGGGGGCGACCTTCAGCAAGGCGAGATCCAGAGCCTCGTCCATCTTGATGATTTCGGCGGAATAACGGGTCGAGCCCACGTCGTCCTGCACGGTAACGAACACCGAATTGGCGCCGCGCACCACATGGTAGTTGGTGACGATGAAGCCGTCGTTACGGACGATCACGCCGGTGCCGATGTTTTCCACCGAGCGGGTGGCGGGATTGGCGAAATGGGGCAGTCCGTCAGGGTTGGCCAAGCCCAGGGGATCGGGCATGGCCTGCCCGTTGGCCGATGACGCGGTCACGGCGACAACGCTGTTGCGCAGCAAGGTGACGACGCTGGAGAACGGCCCCCCGGCCCCAATGGGAGCCGGTCCGAAATCCACCATGGGAGGCATGGTCGCGATAGCACCGGCGGCCGAGGGCGGCGCCACGCGGGCACCAGCCGGAACCGAGATGGCCGGATTGGCGGCTGCCGACGGCCCGCCCTGCTGTACCGGAACATTGACGGCAGGGCCGGTGCCCCGCCCCATCTGCTCCAACATGGCGCCGAGACGAAGACCGCCCGAGGACTGCCGGTAAATGAAGGCGCCAAACAGGACGACCAGGGCAACCACGCCCATGAGCATCAGATAGCGCTTCAGATCCTTGCCGCAGGAAGCATCGCCGCGCCCGCCGTCTTCTACGTCACCATTGAACATGGCCATCAACCATCGATGTCAGGGTCTGAAGCGGTCCCCTTGTTGGAACGAGGCAACCGCACGGATTGCACCCCGGAGGCCAACGCGACCAAGCCAAGGATGAGCAGGGCCACCGGCACCGCTCCGCGCAGGAACTCGGTCACCGACCACCACCATGCCGTCACCCCCAGCAATCCGAGGGCAAGCGCCAGCAGTCCGAAAATCACGCTTGGCATAAACGTTACTCCAGTCTTGATGCAGAGCGAATGGCGCTACGCCACCCCGTCGTCCCCTGGGGCGTCGTCGCCGCCGCCGTCACGCGCCTCGCGTTTCAGCAGGCGCAATGCATACGCCGATATAATCAAGTTTCCAACACCAGTAAAGACAAAAGGTGCCGGCGGGCCAACATAATCAAATAAAAACCCACCGACCTGAACAAAGAAAATAATACCAATACACCCAATAACATTAAATGCGCCAAGAACAGACCCAAGCAAATCCCTAGGCGCGTAGTCAACTGTTAATATTTGAGGTGCCACAAAACAACCAGCCTGCCCGGACGCAATCAACAAGATGGGCAGTACGATGAACCAGTCAAACGGATTGATGATGAAACCCAACATTATGAATCCCAGGGCGGACAGCACCATCCCGAGCAGAACCGCCTGAATGCGGCCGAAATGCTCGATAAACGACCGCCAAACCGGGATCGAGAGCATGACCACCGCCCCCATCAGCCCGATCAAGATTCCGGCCCGCGCCGCCGCCTCGGCCTGCCCGACCTTGATCAGATCGGCAAAGTAGATGAACCACAGCATGAGGAAGAGCCCTACGAACACCATGTCGCTGCGGGCGAACAGCGAACTGGCGAAAGCCAGGCGCAGGCGGGGCTCCGCCTTCACCAAGCTCCAGACCGCCCGCCAGGGAACCGAGGTTTCCTGGGTGCGCGGAGCGACATCCACCAGGAATTTCCCCGCCAGCCAAGCACCGGCCAGGGAGACCGCCGCCGTCAGCAGCATGGTCACGGCGATGCCCGCATGGGCCGGGATCTGCATCAAAACAGCGTAGACCAGCGTCACCCCGAAGGCCATCATGAACGCGGTATTGGACATCAGGCGCGCCCGGGTGTCGTCGTCGCTGAAATCCCCGGCCAGGGCCGACAATTGAGGCCATACCGCGCCGCTGCCCGCCGACATGATGACCCGCGAAACGTAATAGACGACCAGCGCCCCGATGGAGGCACCGCCGATCCAGGGGCTGAGCGGCGCGATCACCGCACCGATGGCGGCGACCAGAAAACCGGCCACGATGATCCTGACCCGTCCGATCCGATCCGACAGGTAGCCGAGATAGGCGAAGATGAAGAGATCCAGAACCTCGGTCACCACCTGCACATTGGCATTGACGGCGCCGGCGGTTTCGAATGAGATATTAAGAACGTTTCGCAAGAATAGCGGCTGAATAGCAACCACCAGGGTCATGAAAACCATGCACAACGCCGACAGCAAATAAAGGGCGTTGTGCTGGCGCACTTTAACTTCTGCCGCAGCCGCTTCCACTCGAGACACCCATCACCTCCGATTCGGTCAGACTATAACAGCGAGTCGGGGGCGGTTGACAACACATAAACACAGGGTTCATACGAAGGTACCCCGCAATCCGCCGCTGCAGCGGATTGCGTATATATGCTCGAAACAAGAAGTCTCGATTTCCTGCCGCCGCCCTCGGATTCGGATCAGATGCTCTCTTCACCAGAAGATAACGATAATCGAACGCAACATGCCGGACTTTCCCGCATGCGGACTTATGCTACGGCTTTGCTTGCCTTGATCTCCGCTGTGTTCGCATTCTCCGTTTGGGGGGAGAAAGCCTGGCCCTGGCTGGCGCCGGTTCGGGCCTTCGCCGAAGCCGCCCTGGTCGGCGGCATCGCCGATTGGTTCGCGGTTACCGCCCTGTTTCGCCATCCTTTCGGACTTCCCATCCCCCACACCGCCGTCATTCCACGCAATCACGGCCGGATCGCCGCCGCCATCGGCCGGTTCGTCGCCGAGAACCTGCTGGCGTCGCAGGCGCTGGCCCAACGGCTGGAGGAACTCGATACCGCCGGACGGCTGGGGCGCTGGCTGGCCCGGCCTGAGACAGTGGCTATGATCGCCGCCCGGATCGCCGGATCGCTCCCCCCCATCGTCGATACAATCGGCGAGCAACGGTGGCGCAGCACCATCGGCGGCGGTCTGCGCAAGGTGGTCGATACCGCCATCACCGCCCCGCACATGGCCAACATCTTGTCCTACATGGTGGGGCGCGGCTATCACCACGCCATCTTGGATCATCTGGTGACCGAGGCCCGCTCCTTCGTCGCCCAGAACCGTTCCTTCATCCGCGCCAAGGTCGCCAAGGAATGTCCGGAATGGCTGCCGCTGTGGGTGGAGACCCAGATCGCACAGGGCGTCGCCCAAGGCATCGACGGCTCACTGGGGGAGCTGACCGCCCCCGACCATCCCTGGCGGCTGAAATTCGAGCTCTTCGTCCACGAAACCATCGACGGCATGACCAATTCGCCGCATTTTGCCCAGCGGATCGAGGAGCTCAAGATGCAGGTTCTCGACGATCCCGCCCTGGATGCCTATCTCCGCCAGTTGGGAAGCAGCGCCTACGACCACCTGATGGAGGAGGCCGAGACCATGGAGATGCTCCTTGAAAACGGCCTGCGCGAGATCGGTCAACGGCTGGAGCACGACACCGCCATGCGTGCGACCCTGAACCGCTGGCTGCGCGACGCCACCGAAGCCTTGCTGGTGCCCCGACGCGAGCTGATAGGCTCGCTGATCACCGATCTGGTCATGCGCTGGCGCACCCCGTTCCTGATCGAGAAGCTGGAAAGCCATGTGGGCAAGGATCTTCAGTATATCCGCATTAACGGCACCGTGGTCGGCGGCCTGGTAGGATTGGCCATCTACACGGTCACGACGCTGGCTCAGCGCTAGAGTGCATCAGCTCGTTCTTCTAGAGTTTCTCGATTTTTGATTCGGCTTGAATGCGAGAAACTCTAGGCTCGGCGGGAGCGGGCGGAGCCTCCGCCGACGGCGGGACACTCGCGGGGGTGGGCGGATTTTCCGGCTTGTGGGCCGGGCGCGTCCATTGGATGGCGGCTCCGGCGCCGCAGGCCGAACAATAAGGCGCCCATGACCCCGAGGTCGCGCCGCAAGCCTCGCACACCCAGGTGGGCGCTGCCGCAGCTTCGCGTTCACGGCGGCGCCAGATTTCAGCTCGCTCCGCTCCGCCAGGCTCCTTGTCCTCGATCTCGGCCATCAGCCGACATCCCAACGCATCGGGCGCGATCTTCAGCGCCGCCATGAGGTGACGGCGGGCGACGCCCCATTTGGCGGCGGCGACGGCCGCTTCCCCGGCGGCAAGGTGGCCTTCGGGATCATGCGGAGCCCATTCCGCCAGGGCCTCAAGCCGCTTCAAACGGCTTTCAGCATCGTCTTCGCGCCACAGCGGCGCGCAGGTTTCCAGCAAAATCCGGGCGGGAGCGCTCCGCCAGACCGCGGCCAGGACCGCTTCGGCTTCGGACCGGCGACCTTCGGACACCTCCTGCCGAAGCACGTGCAGAGCCGCCGGGAGAAAGCCCGGATCGGCGGCCAATGCCTCACGCGCCAGCCGTAAGGACCGAGCGGGATCGTCCTGGGAGTCCAGGCATGCCTGCCCTTGCAGCACCACGGCCCGCCATCGCGCGGCCAAGGCCGGCGACAATCGCCCGGCGGAAAGAGTGGCGTCGATGCATGCCTGGGCCGCCGCCCACTCCCCATCCCGGAGTTTGGCGGCAAAGGCGGCCGCATCCTCGGCGCTGGGATCGGCGGGGGCGCCAGGCGTCTCGACGACGGCCACAGGAGCGGGCGGCGGCGCAGCCTTGACCGGCGGCGGCGGCTCTCTTTCGACCACCGGCGGTGCGGGCGGCTTCTTCGCGAACAGCCGTCCCTTGGCCGGCTCGGGCCGGAGCGTCGCCGCCGGAGGCGCAGCGGGGCGCGGTATCAGCCGGTCCAGGCGGGCAGCAAGCTCGGGACTGTCCAGCAACCGGGCCGCCTCTGCTCCGAGGCGGCGGCCGTCGCCGACATCGCCGCTTTCGGCCGCGTCCAGCGCCGCCAAAAGGGCGAGCATTCCCTTTTCCCGTCCCCGGGCCTGTCGCGACTTGCCCAGCTTGGCAGGAAGATCGGCCACCAGCGCCGACAGCCGCGTCAGGCCGGAAAACAGCATGAACACCGCCAGAAGAATGCCGAGAAGCACGGGGATATTGGTGTCCACATGCCAACCCAGCCATTCCACCTGCACCGTCCCGGCATTGTCCGAGAACCACAAAGTGGCCAGCACCACCGGCGACATGAAGATCAAAAGGACGATAAGGCGCAACAGCATGGTCACTCGTCCCGGGACGCGGCGACGGTCATAACCGTCGCCGACAGTTCAGACAACACCGCGTCCACGGTCAGACGCAATTCCGCCGCTTCCAGCCAGGGCTGGATGGCAGCCATGCCGGGACCTTCGGCATGGCGCAGCACCGTGACCGCCCCGGCCAGATCGCCGCCCGCCAGCAGCCGGGAGGCGCTGTTTAAGGCCCCGTCGATGCCTTCATTGCTGTTTTCCGCCCGCCGGACCACCACCGCAGATCCCAGCCAATGCCGGATATTGGCAGGAATCCAGCTACTTTCGGCCACGTCGTCGAGCTTGCGCGCCGCCGCCGCCGTCATGCGGAAGCTCTCGGCCAGGGCCACGCGGGAGACCACCCCGGTCCCCGCCCCCATGGTCAATGGCGCCAGCTTGTCGGCGCCGCCCTTCTCGGCCAGAGCCAGGGCCGCCTTCAATTGGGCGGGATAAGGCGTGCCCCGGTCCACCGCTTCCCGCAGTTGCCCCAGCACCGCCAGGAACAAGGGTGCGCGGTCGCGGCGTTCGGCGATGCGACGAAAAGCCGCTTCCGCCTTTTCCACCGCGCTGGACAGCTTGGCGGCGCCCCCTTCGTCGGTCGCCAGCTTGCGGACCACGTCCAGATCGCCCTTGATGGCGGCCACCTCGGCGGACAGACGCGCCATCTGCGCCTGATCGGCGGCGGCGGCTGCCTCCTTGCGCGGTTCGTGCTCCTGCTTGCGGATCACGGCTTCAATCACGGTCAACCGCCGGTCGGTCTCCGCCAGCCGCATGGCCAAAGGCCCCAGGGAGGCTTCCAGCATCTCCACCCGTTCGTCCAAGCCGGCCGGTCGGGGCGCGGCGGCCGTGGAGCCCATCTCGTCCCCCAGCCATTTGGCCCACGGGCCGGGAAGGCCGCCGAGACGCGGCGCCAGCAAGGGCCAAGCCAGCACGCCGCCCACCAGGATCACGGCCAGATAGAGAACCACCACCCGACCGCCTCCGTCCCGGCGTCGCGCGGGGCGGCGTCCGCCCAGGGGCTGTTCTTTTTCGTTGCTATCCATCAGGCTCCGCTTCCACTGGCTTCGCTGCCGCCGACCAGGCAGGCAGGTCCGCCGGGGCGATCTTCATGATCGCCGACCTTTTTGGCAAGCCATTAATAAGTGCCGCGAGCGACCTGCGGACGCGGCCCGCGCACGGCCCCGCGGGGCTCCCGAAACGAAACATCCCGACGCCCGCCAAAGCGAGACGTCGAGATGCGCATCATCGGGTCCGAAGATCAGATCCGGTCGGCGACCCAGCTGATCAGGGGCAACTTCCACGCCCGCTGGAACACTACGGAAACCAGCCCGAGTAGGGAGAACACCAGAACCCCCATGGACGAGAAACCGAAAATCCACTTCCCCAGAACGGGAACATGCAGCGCGAACAGCGCCAAAACGCCCCACATCCAGATCACCAGCCCCTGCTTGGCGTGGAAGTAGACGAATTCGTCGTCCCGATCCACCAGAAGCGGAACGAAGCACAAGACGCTGAGATAGGACAGCGCCGCCATGACCGTCGTGCGCGCACCGAGCGTGCTGCGAAGGATAGCTTCAGTCATTCCCCCCTCCTCCTCGTTCAGGCCAGCGCGTCGCGCAGTTCGACTTCCTCGTCGCTCTGCGCCGATTCGATATCACGGCTCTTCATATACGCGTAAACCGCCCCGGCGCCAACAACGCCGAGAATGATCGGCCCCCACGCGCCCAGACCGAGACCCAGGCCGAGGCCGAGGCCCTTGCCGGTCCAGATGGTTCCACCGACGACCTTGGCACCGGCGGCGGCCTTGCCCGCGCCGAGGGCGACCTTGGTCCCGGCGCCCTGGGCGGCGGCAACATTGGCAGGAGCCGCCGGAGCGGCAACGGCGGTGGCAACACCCGTCTTGGCGGCGATGCCGGTCTTGGCGACGGCGCCGGTCTTGGCGGCGGCGCCGGTCTTGGCGGCGGCGCCGGTCTTGGCAGCCCCAGCCTTGGCGGCGGCGCCCTCGCGCTCCATCTCGCCCATGGCGGCGGCGGCCTTGGTTCCGGCCGGGGCCCCTGGGGGGCAAATAACTCCGTTGGCGATCTGAGCTGGCACCTCGGTTCTCCTCACAATCAAGTAGCGCGGGACTGAAAACGCCAGCCCCCTTCAGACTAGCGGCATCAATAACATGAGATCATTGCTGAGGACAACACGTTACGAGGACAACGTCACGACAGCGGAGAAGTTGCGACCAACTATTATTTTCTCTTTTAGAAGAGCAAAAGAGAATTATTCGCACTTTCCCGCCTTTGGCGTCCTGCAGCCGCCGCAGCCGAGACCGCAACCTTTGCCCAGATAGAAACGCCGCGCCGCCCAGGCCCCCACTAAAACGACCACGGCGAGCGCGGCGGTCACATCCCAAAGATCAAGCATGACGAGCACCTCATGGCCGGGGACTTTCGAGTGCCACAGGAAACAAGCCACCGTCAACATCCAAAGGGATCGTTCCCAAGCCGACCAGGATTGAATACGTCAACCCCGTCCGGTTTGGCGCGCATGCAAATCACTCTCAACAAAATATCTGGAGATGAAGCGCATAGTCATCCCCAGCCGAAGATAACATGACCCGAAGAGAAGTTGAGAGGAGCTATCAACGCATTTTCTGTTTGCCTGGGCTCTTGTTTCAATTATTCTTGCCAGGCTGTACGTGAGGATTCGGAGTGTAGAGTCATGGCCGCTCAGGTTGGAGGGCAGATTTTGGCGAACGCCGCCGCCCCGGCAAAGGCTTCGGCTGCCGCGGGGATCGGGACCGGCGGAGCCGCCCTCGGCGTCGGGAGCGGCATCATCGCCTCTCCGGTCGGGACAGCCGCCATCGGCAACGCCATGCTGACCGGCAAGGGTGTCTGTCTCGGGCTCGGACTGGGACTCGGTGCCTGGGGACCCGTGCTTGTCGGCATCGCCGGGCTGGCGGGCGCCGCCTATCTGGTCGGCAAATTGAAAAACTGCAAGGCGGAGGTTGATGCCGCCGCCGATGCGACTTAAGTGAGGATACGACAATGGCTGAGGCAATCTTGCTCGAAACCGAAAACACCCCCTGCAGCTGCCGCTCCTATCTGATGGCGGGCCTGAGCTATCTGGGCATTCTCTGCTTCGTCCCGCTGCTGATGAGCCGGGACGACGAATATGTGTACTTCCACGCCAAGCAGGGCTTGGTGTTGTGGATGTGGAGCGTCCTGGCCATGTTCGCCCTGCATCTTCCCCTGATCGGCAAATGGCTGTTTGGTTTCTCGTCCATGGGCGTGCTGGTTCTGTCGGTGGCTGGTCTGGCCTCGGTGGCGCTGCGCCGCACCTGGCGCCTGCCGCTGGTCGGTTATTTCGTCGCGTTGATCTGATCCAAAGCCGCTCAACAAGCCCGCCGGTTTCAGGCGCATAGCGGCATTCTCGCCGCCGTAAGGAAAGACAGACACGATGCAGGACCTTCTCCTGGCCAAGGTCGAAAGCGCCATGCAGGCGTCCCAGGTTTCCGCCCTCGCCGGTCAGACCGCGACGGTCACCAAGGTGTCGGCGGCCACCAATCTCGCCACCATCACCCCCACCGCCGCCGGACAGGCGCCAATCATCGTCAAGCTGGACGCGACCCGGCAGGTGGTTGAACTGCAGGCTCTGGTCGGCAAGACCGTGATGGTCGGCAAGACCCCCGCCGCCATCGGCGGTATCGGCAACTGGATCGCCTTGACCCCGGTCACCGGCGCCAAGGCCGCCGCCGCCGCCACGGGCGCGGGACAATTGGTGATGATGAAGGTGGAAGGCACCGCCGCCGCCGTCAACCTGCCCGCCCTAGCCGGCAAGAGCTTCACCATCGCCCAGCCCCCCGTCGCCGCCGGGACCAAGGCGGCCGGCATGCTGTATCTGAACCCGGTCGGCGGCGGCGATCTGATCGCCATCAACGTCCAGAACGCCGCGACCCAGACCGGCGGCCTGGTGGGCAAGACCTTCGTGGTCGCCCCCAGCCCCGTCATCGGCGGCACCACCGGCAAATTCCTGGTCCTGAAGCCCCTGACCGCCGGAGCGGGCAAGGCCGTCGGCGGCGGCGCCATCGCCGCCAAATTCATTCCGGCCGCCGTCACCGGCACCGGCGGAGCCGCCGCCGTGGGCGCTGGATCAGCCTCGTCGCTGCTGACCGCCGGAGCCGGCACCGTCACTCCCATCACCGCCGCCGGAACCAGCAGCGCCATGCTGTCCGCCAAGGGGCTTGGCCTCGGCCTCGGTCTGGGACTCGGCGCCTGGGGGCCGTTCCTTCTGGGGGCTGCCGGACTGGCCGGGGCCGCCGCGCTCTATGTCTGGGCGCGACGCCGCCACGGCACCCCCGACCTGTCCGATGATGCGCTCCTGGCTGCGGCCGGGGAAGAATAAGACCTACATCCAAACCACAAGGACCATCGTAATGCCCTTTCACCTTGCCCCCTATCTGGCGAAATCCGTTCCCGGCGTCGGCGTTCTCGGCGCCTTGGTCGGCGGCGCCGCCGCCTTGGCCAAGAACGTCCGCCTCCTGAAGGAAAAGCGCATCACCAATACCGAAGCGGCCATCGATACCGGCAAGGAAACCGTCGGCGCCGGCCTGGCCACCGCGCTTTCCGCCGTGGCCGCGACCGCCGTCGGCGGCGGATTGGTTGTATCGCTGGGCACCGCCTTGGTGGCCGGCGTTGCCGCCAAATATGCCTGGGATCGCGGCGTCGATCTGGTCGAGAAGGAACTGAACCGCGGCAAAGCTGCCAACGGCGCTTCCGACGAGGACATCTTGCGGGACGAACTGGCCTGACGCCCCCCGTTCCGGCCGGCCGCCCGCTTCGGGGCGGCATGGCAGGAACCAAGCGGGGCAGAAAACACCCCACGACGGATGGGTCATACCAAATCCCGATGAGGCTGACTCATCTGGATTTGGTTAGCCCCCCCTCCCGGGGATCGAAATATATTTCGATGGCCGCGCGCCTTATGGCGCGGAAGCCAAGCCGCCACGGGCGGTGCCCGGCGACTGTGGGCGATCCCGGTGATCGGTTGCGATCACTGGGATCTGGTATCAGTCTGTCGAAAGGTTGATCTTGCGCATTCCCTTGACGCAGAACCGCCGATGCCGAGCCAGGGCGGCATGGTTTCGCATGATGGAATCGCAGTCGGGGCAGCAGATCAGCTTGACCGAGGTGTCATGCCCGGTCCGCCGGTCGGCGGCCTTGGACGGTCCATGCCCGCCCGATTGCGGATGGCCGTGCTCGCGGATTTCGCGCAGTGTTATGAAAACCGACGCCACGACGTCCTGTTTCGGCTTGATCGCCCGACCGCAGCCGCCCGCCCACGCCAGCACGATTTTTTCCGCAAGTCGGGCCAGATCATCGTCACGCATGGCGTGGCAAACGAAATGATCGCGGCCTATGCCTCAAGATCGCTGACGGGTTCGCCCAATTCCCCTGCGAATTTGCGGCATAGATAGACACTGCCCAATGCCGCCACAGCGAGAACCGAAAGAACGCCCCACCCAATACCGGCACTGACACAGATCGCCACGGTCTTGCCGACCGTCGGCGACATTGTCAATGCCTTTGCTCCTCCAATATTCATAGAAATCATTACAATCTCCCACGACGCCCACCCTCCCGGTTGGCGGTCGTCACATTTTATTACATGTCTGGGGGGGGGCAAGTAAAATTTGCCAAAAATTAGACGCATTTTAGACTTTATTCCATTTATATCCTATACTTCATCCATTCGTATCTGATTTATACTAAGAAATATTGGTCGGAACCGATCAACAGCGCCCTCACCGGCGGGCGGCGCCTTCCGCCCAACCTGCGCTGCGACAAGATTGGCGCCGATTTGGCTCCAGCCGATCCAAGATTTTGGAATTAGCGTCGCGCCTCAAATGTGAGGCGCGACGCTCAGGCAAGCATTGAGCGAGCGGCCAAGCGGCCGGAGGGCCGCGCTCAGGCAGAGGGACGAACCGTGCCTATCCGGTTAGCGCACACATCCACCATATCTTGTGCCCCAACGGGTCGAGCAACACGGATGAACACGAATACTCGGCTTCGCCTCATTCACGGATCGACACGGATATTCTATTTATTATCAATGTGATCTGTGTTCATCCGTGTTGCTCAACAACCCGTAGCGGGTTTATGTCTTAACCGGATAGGCACGGGACGAACATAAAGCGAGATCATCGTGCGTCATATTTGACGCACGATGATCTAAACGCAAATCCCCGCATGGCTTGCACCCAAGTTGCTATATTGCGAATCAGTTGCGGCATCGACGTGATTATTGGAGTGTGCCGCGCAAGTCACGGGGAAGAAATGGCCCCACGGCTAAAGCCTTTTGCGTCGGATGTGACGCAAAAGGCTTTAGCCGCTCCGGCGGCGCAGCCCCGCCCGCAGCAACTTCGTCTCCATGGTCCCGACATCGAAAGCCCCCCCATCCCGAGGCACCATGTCCTCCAGCAGAATCGGGCAGGATCGGGGCAGTTCAATGGCGGTCGGCCGAATCTGCCCGGCCGCCTCGCGGACCTGCAGCCAGATATCTTCCATATCCAGATGACGCCGAAAGCCCGGCCGCCAGACGAGGGCCAGCTGGGATTGGGCGAAATCCAGGCGCTGCAATTGGCCGCGATCATCGTAGGCCGCAAGCTTCACCAGGGCCAGCAAGGCGCGAAAGATCCACCCGGCCGCCTGATCCACCTTCAAAGTCGCCCCGTCTTCGATCTCTTGAGCCAGCGCCTGGGGGTCGAGCCCCGCCGGGCAGGTGGCGACTGGCAGGCGCCGCAGCAGCGCCGCCTGATCGCGGCACCATCCCACCCAATCGGCATCACGGTCCGTGGTTGTCATTTGATCACGCCTTGCCGCAGGAATCCCGCACCCGACCGAACAACCATCTATTTACCCTGCGCAACGCCCTTCTGTCACCGCCCATGGAGATCGCCTTCCCCCCAGGCAACCATGAAATGGAGAAAACTCTCCGCGAATCTGATAAGACGTAATTCAAGAGCTCATGTGATGGGATGGACGCGGCAAGTGACCAGGAAATGCGGAAAGCCGGTTTGCGACAATGCGGCCTCCTGTGCCGCGGACACGGAGCGGGCGCCCCCCCCTTCCGCCGCCAGGCGCGCCAAAGCCAGGACGCCGAAGCCCCGGCGAAGCGATCTTCGGGACGCCGATCCGACGGACATCGTGACCGCCCCGCCGCCCCCCGCTCCGGCCGTCGAAGCCGCGCTGGCCGTGGCGACGGGTCAGTCCGTCAAAACCGGGCTGGGCGAGGTCCATTGGCAAAAGCGGGAGGAAGCGGGCATCTTGGATGGCCGCGAAAGCCTGTTCATCAAGATCTGGAACGCCATTTCCTCGTTCCGGACGCCCAAGGCGCCGGTCCGTCCGAAGACGCCGAAGAAACGGCCCGAAGCGGAGCTTGACCCTTATGCCGATTTATTCGGCTAAAGGGCTTCGGCCGTCCCTGCGAAATCAGCGGGACAGGTAAGGCGAGACCACCTTTCCTGCTATGGACGGTTGCCGAGCCATAACCATCGATCTTCGCCAGCCGCACCATGGTTCCCGACTTCGGGACGTCGATGATGCCGTCCACCGACCAAGCCGTCCGGCTCCGACCGTCACTCTGATAAAGATCGCCGAGGGCAACAGCTTTCATGATCCACTCCCCTTGAGGGCGTGTCATTGAACACTGATGGCGGAGTGATCAAGTGACCGATTGAAACCAAGATTATGGGATCAGCCGAACCTGGGGGCGACCGCGGCCCCCTCTATGCGGTAGCCAACGGGCTCAACGCGCGCCTCGTCTGCCGGTATCAATTGCTTGACTGCTCTTGGAGATCGCGCACAATTCCTACAGGAGAGCGGTTTCGCCAATTCGCCCTCCCCCCCCCGCGAGGCCGGCTGGGCCGCCTTCGACAACCACCCGGTCGGCCATCTGCATTTTGGGAGAACGGTATGCGTCACTTTGGCCTATCTGCCGCCGCCAGTTCGTCACCGCTCCAAGATTCGATTTACATGGCTGGGTTTGACTGCCGCTTTCGCCGGTGCCGTGGTCGTCTGGGGCCGGCAGATTGCCATCATTCGCGTCACCCGCCGCACCTTGCTCTACACCGAAACCGCTATGTCCGAGACACATCTCTTGATACCGGCAAAAGCAGCATCAACAACAACCGCGACATGACCCGCTCCCACAGCTTCGTCCTCGACATCATACTCAAGAACTGACCGGCCCCCAATGGCGGCTCCAGATCGAATGTTAGTGAAGCATGGTTGATGTTGCCTGGCCAGGGGCGACGGAG
>NZ_LWQT01000066.1 GCF_001650715.1 Paramagnetospirillum marisnigri
GATCTCACCCGGACCAAGGACGCTCTCGACGAGAGCATCACCACTCTCTTGTCTCGGCAGCGTGAGATTGAGGCGGATATGGCCGAACTGGATCGGGACATCGACGAGCGTCGCCGGGAAAGGGTGGCGGAAATGGAAGCGGCGGTAGCCGCGCAGAAGGAATTGGCGCTGTCCAAGATCATGGCGTGGACGGAGTCCGAGAAGTCGCGGCTTCAGGAACGGTTCGAGAGCAGTTACCAATCCGAGGTCACCGACCTGCGGCGTCAGTTGATCGAAAAAGTTACTGCCGAATTCGACAGCATCCATGAATACTTTTCGGCCTTTGCCTCGGAGCGCAAGCTCATGGCCGAGACTGAAATCAAGGAGTTCCTAGCGGAGAAGCGTTCGACCATCCTGTCCAACCTCGAATAGACGGGAGGCGAACATGCTTGCTCGCACCATCCGAACTGTCGCCTTGATTGTCTGTGTTCTGGTTGGTTCGGTCGGATCGGGTTCGGCCCAGGAACAACCGGACATCATGATCCTGTTCGATCAATCGGGGTCGGTTGGAAAGCATGATCCAAAGCTTGCCTCAAAGGCTTGGCTTTTGACCTTCCTAAAAACGTTCGACAATCCCTATAAAATCGAAGTCGTCGGCTTTGATGAAGCCCTATACCGTAACCTTGCAGTTGAGCGCGATACCGCCACCGACATCAAGGCCCTGAACCAGGCGATCGACGAAATCGAGATGGTCGGCAAGGCGACCGACCTGGAGATGCCATTTCGGTATCTTCTGAATTTTGCCAAACCCATGACCAAATTGGCGATCATCATATCCGATGGCGAGCCAGAAATTTGGGATGCCAAGCTGGGCTATCTCAGCAAGGAAGTCCAGGGCGATGCCCGCTATGATGACCTGAACCGCCAGTATCGGCAGATGAAGGATGCCGGGGTCTCTAAGCGGAAGCGGTTTGAGAAACTCGGCGCACTTTACCACGCCCGCAATATCGAACTGATCGAAGGCCAGTTGCCGGGCATCGCCAAGTTGATCGGAGATAGGCTTATCATCTGGGATTTGTCGGGAACCTCCTACTATCTCAAAACCTGGGCCAAGGCTGCGGGAGCCCAGTATCTGCCCATGCGTGTTGCCGCTCAGGAAAACCCTGTCGAGCAGTTGCAGAAGGCCATGACGGCCTTACAGCAGCATTCCAGCGCCATCGTCAAGGAGGCTCTGCCTGACGACCATGAGCACCGGGCGGCAGTCGCCTTGACTGCTATTCCCGAGATCGCGGCAAAGGTTCAGCCCAAGGAGATTCCAGCCCCCAGGCCGCCAGATCCACCCGTTGAAACGAAAGCACCAGAACCGGCACCGCTACAACCCGTGGCTCCGTCACCTTCAAAAGACGACCAGCCCTCATCCTGGTTGATCGTGCTGGTGCTGCTGGGAGGAGCCGCCGGGGTTTATGCTTTCTTCCGTCGGCGAGCGCCGGTTGCTTCGTCGGCCAAGGCTGGTCCCGCCATACCCTTGGACCTTGCATCTCAATATATCGACACCAAAGTCAAGAACGCGCTCGATGATGCAGAGAAACTGCGGCGTAAGCTGCTCGTCAATGAGAGCGGCGCGGTCAATGTCGAGCGACGGTTTTCATTGCGCGTATCTGTTCCGCCCGGAGCCATGGAGGTTCAATGGATCAGTGAGGATGGCGACAAGCGGGAAACCCCCGCAATCGACATCTCCATGCATGGCGTCAAATTCGAAACATATGGAGCCGGGATAGCCTCGGTCACCGCAATCATCTGTCCGAAGATGGAGGTGGTGCTGGCCGTGAAGAAATTCGAGGAAATCCGCCGTGACGGAAGCCGCGCTGTAGCCCTGCTGATCGAGTTCGATAACAATCTCGACGACTGGATGCGGTGGGTGGAAATCATCACCCGGATTGATCAGGCTGTCACGAAGTGATTGGACCACGACCGTGGCGGAAACCCGCCCTAAACCTGTGGCCACCAAACAGGAGATTTCCATGAGCAATCTGATTGATGACACTCTGGATTTCGTGGGGCATGAGCTTCAGATTGCTCGTGATCGGGTTGAAGGTCTTGCCCATGCCCTTGGCGCTTCCGTCCTGCCCTCCCCTCCGGAACCAAAACAGAAGCCGCCAACAGCGAAACAGGTTCATGAGCTTGAAATGCGCCTCCATGAGATTGAGGTCAAGCTCAGGGCAACCCAGCGCGAACTAGGGCTGAAGAAAGCCGCAAACGAAGGTCTGATGGCCCAGGCAAACGTCCTGAAAGACGCATTGAAAGCTGCTTACCCGAAAAGCCCACTGTTGGGATCGAGTGGAAAAACTTGGAAATCTGGACCGATGGCAGGAAAGCAAAAGTCCCAGTTACGTGTTGTCTGGGAAAAAGCTTTCGACAAAGAAGCCAAGCGCCTTGGGGCAGTCGATCCTCAGAAGATCCGGCTTTCCTGATTTGGGAGAAATTTCACGCATCGAATGCCTCTTCTGGGTCATGAAGGACCGATGGACGAGAACCTGTTGGACGGCCGCAATGTATGAAAGCGGCCATCTGCCGCTATCTTTCCCGCCCCCTCTCCCTTTCCGGCTCCGTCATGGCCATGTCTTGGACAGTGAGCAACGTGTCACGGAGCCATCGAACAGCCTGCCGGTGACGCTGATGGAGAGCGACGCCGCCATGAAGGCGGATCCAAGCCCCAATTCCCTCGGACACAAGCCGGGAGGGATTGACCAGGATGGAAACATGCCCCAGCAACTTGGCGCCAACCTCCATGAGATACAGCATGCGTTTGCGCGCCCGCGTCACCATGGCGGCCTGCCAGCCGCCAAATTCCTTCAATTCATCGGCATATTCACCGAGATGCCGTTCGTACTTGGCCCATTCTTCGTCGCCTTTGCCATTGCGCAGAGCTTCCACGGCCCGCGTGTCAGACTTCCACGACTCGAATTCCTGCCTGAGGCCGTGGCGCTCCAAGAATGTCCCAAGATCCTTCTTTTGCGCCGTGAGAATATCGCGCTGGGCTTCCAAATCAGCGAGGACAACCAAGTGCTTTTGCACCGCTTCCTCGCCCCGGTCGCGCACCTCCTGGGCTGCGGCTTCGGCGGCCTGCGCCTTGGCGCGTGACACGACCGCCTCCTGTTCGGCGGTCTTGGCGGTAAGGGCGGCCAGTTCGGCGGCATGTCGCAATGCCTGCATTTTTGCCTTCTCCATGATTGCGATGTTGCGGGCGTGATGGGCCTCCACTAGCCTCTCGACGGCGGAAGCTTCGTGCTCCCTGATTCGTGCATAGAATTCACGGATCGGCTGATGGTGAGCCCGGCTGTGACGCTGGCCTCGATTCAACCCGAGTGGCGCCATGACATCGGCATAGCGATCCTGCCGGGCGGCGAAGGCCTCCTTGCCGCCTCCCATGACCTTGTCATGGTTGAGAGTCCAGCCGGTGGTGGTCGCCGCCTTCGTCCCGTCCTTGCGGGGTCGGCCCCGGCCTTTCTTTTCCACCTCGACGGCGGTGGCGCACCAGACATGGGCGTGACAAACAGACTCGTCGTGGTGAACAACGACGGTGACCAGATTGTCACCGAATTCAGCACGTAGAAAATCCAGCGTTACCGACCGCCACATCGCCAGCCGATCTGGATCGCAGTCTCCGTCGCGCCCAGAATGGCCGTTGCCGGCGAAATATGTGCTGGAAGCCGTGAGGAGCAGTTCCCGAGCCACCACCTGGCCGGGCTTCGGCTCCAGCCCCACGGTGGCGAGACGGGTCCGAACGTCCTCGACCACGTCGCCGCGGCCGACCAACACCTCGTTCAGCGGGGAACGATCCGGGGCGATGTTGGCACCCAGCCATGGCGCATCGCGCATGGTGTGCTGGGCAGCTTGGCGCAGTTCCCCCCAGGTGTGGCTCTTTCGACCATGCCGCAAGATGCAAAATGGCCCCTTATCGCCGTCGTTGTCATTTGCCTCTATTGCCATGGCTTCCCCCGCAAAACCTCCCCGCCGTCGACATCGGGCGAAAAATGAAACTGGCAAGGGGAAAAATGTAGCTCGCCTAAAAGGCGGCACCTACGCCGTCGGGATTCGCTTCACGAATGCCGACCGTAGGCCAAGGGGAACCCTGGACCTGTAAAAACCGAAACATCCAGCGGCGCCGATCCATCTCCCAATCGGCGATGGAAGAATGCGGAGAGCGCGAACATCGCGCCCATGCCCAGCGCGCCGGGTGTCACCGGTCACCACATGGCAGGGGCGGTTTTGGGACTACCAGAGAGGTTGATCGAATTTATCGACACTGAATTCGTCCTTACGAATATAAAAATACTAGTGACAGTGGTGACAGGACTGAAATCGCACGTTTTTTCGTCACCACTCTGTCACCAGTCGGGGGATGGACTGGTGACGCGAAAAGGGCCTCGAAAGCGGCCCTCTGTCCGGCCCGTCGCTCTCAAAGACCGCAGTCAATCACTGCTTCAACCCTTTGATGGGCGGAGGCGCCCTCCGTAAGAAGTGCGAAGGCCAAGCGTCGTGCTTCCATCTCGCCCCCGGCGATAAGCTCGGCCAGATCAAACCATATCAGCCTATCTTTGGTATCAAGGCATTCCGGCATGGCGGCCACGTGGCCGAAGATGTCCGCGTCGGTCTCGTCGAACTCGATGTCTCCGACAGGACGGACGGTGACCAGCCACTGCCAGGGGCCGTCTCGGTCAACTGACACATGGAACCGGCCATTTGCGGCCACTGCGTTGATGATGGACATGGTCATTCTCCTCAAGCGCGGATGACGGTGGGGTTCAGTGAGACGACATTGGTGGCGCCGTCCGGCCAAGCATAGACCCAGGTCCGCCCGCCGCTCGGCGTCCGCCGCTGTTTCCTGACCATGCCGATGCGCTTGAGGATACGGGCCACGCGATTTTGATCGACCTGAGTTATTTCGCGATCAACCTTCATGACAGCATTGCGCAGGATGTCATGAACCGAAACTTCGCCCATGCCGGGGTCCGCGACATGGTTGGCCACGACCTCGTGCCAAGCGTCCCGGTCCATCCGCTCGTCCTGCTGCTCGCGGGCGAACTCCTCTTCCGACTTTGTGAGGTGTGCCTGCTCGCCGGTCTCCATGAGAATGACCGCTTCGGCCAGGAGCTGCGGGAGCGCCTCCCGAAATCCGTCGATATCGAGATGGCCCTCGGCGGTTACCGCCCGGCACACCACCGGCCAAAACCGACGCCCGCCGGTCTGGTCCTTGATGTAGCCGACACCGTCGGGATTGAATGTCCCGAGAAACACGCATCGGCGCTGAAATTCGGTGTCCCGGCGGCCATAAGCACGCCGGAAGCGATCGGTCTCGGTGGCGAGAAACGCCTTGGCGGTGCTGCTGTCCTTGCGGGTCATGGCGTCCAGTTCGGCAACCTCGACGATCCAGGAACCCCGGAGCCCTTCGCGGCTATCCTTGCTGCCCATGTCCGCCAGCGTGCCGTTGAAGAAGGCGCCGTCACCGCCAAGGACGCGGGCGAAGGTCGATTTGCGTAGGCCTTGGTCCCCTTCCAGCACGAGCATGGTGTCAAACTTGGTGCCCGGCCGCAGCGCCCGGCTGACCGCGCCGATGAGGAATCGGCGCGCCACCGCCCGCGTGTAGATGGAGTCCTCGACGCCGCAATATCGGGTGAGCCAGCCGTCGATACGGCTTTCGCCATCCCAATCGGTGGTACGGATCCAGTCGGCCAGGCTATCGAATTTGAAGTCCTCGGCCACGGCTTCGACCGCCTTGGCCACGACCTCGGCATTGGCGAAGATGTCCATGGATTGCACCCAGCTCGTTGCCTTCAAGTCATCGCCATCGGTCCATGGCCGGGGCTTGAACCCATCGACAGCAACCCAAGGCGCAGCCCGCATCATCATGATCGTATCGCGGAATTCGTCACGGGCGATGGCTCTGGCCATGGCATCGTCATGTTTGAGCGCCAGTTCGACATTGTACTGCACCGCGCGGGCTTCGCCGGTGACCGTCCTCTTCAAGTCGGCGCGCCAATCGCCGGACTCAAAGACCGGGGCAGCCGCAACGGGCTTCGCGGCCATGGCCTTGCAACTCGCCATCACGGCGACCTTGAAGTCACGGGTCTCTACCCGACGCCCGATGACGTTGACCAGCATGTCGTAGGCTTGGCGGCTTTGATTGCGGATCAGGACCGCCCGTTGGATACATTCCGGACTATCGAGATATTCCCGGCCGCTCACAATATCGCGGGCGAGATCCAAGGCGGCTTGGTCGGCATCGGATGGGGGCGCTTGTTGGGGCATGGAATTCATCGGCTGTCTCCTTGGGGATTTTTCGCTCGGCTCGCACCTCGCACGATGAAGATGTGTCCCTATCGACGCCATCGAGTCCCACGGCGTCGATTTTTGTGCCCTCGCGTCTAAAAAAATTCGCGCCGAGTGATCGCCATTGCGCCGACGAACCCATTGTTCTGATGCGCGATGAAGCGCCTGCCTTGGATACCTCTGGGGCAGCACCTGATCACCAGGAGTCGGATATGACCAATCCCCTCATCACCACTCCCGGCCTCGTAGCCGGAATCGCAATGGACGCCTATCACCGTAACATCTGCGACGCGCCATCGCTGTCCAGCAGCATGGCCCGCACAATCGTCAACGAATGCCCTGCGTTCCTGCACGCAAACAGCTACCTCAATCCGAACTTCACGCCCGAGCCGAAGGAGCATTTTGAGTTCGGTACTGCCGCGCACCTGATGTTCATGGAGCCGGATCAGTTGGCTGAGCGCCTCGAGATCATCAACGCCCCGGACTGGCGCAAGAAGGACGCCCAGGAGGCCCGCGCCGTCGCCCGGACCAACGGCAAGGTACCGATGCTCATCGGCCAGATGGCAGAGTTGGAGGCCATGCGCGCGGCGCTGTTCGCCCACTCCATTGCGTCCAAGGCGTTCGTGGGCGGCCAAGCGGAGATGTCGGCCTTCGTCCGTGACGGCAACATCTGGCTCAAGGCCCGCCCTGACTACCTGCGCCCCGAGTCCCTCGTCGATTACAAGACCAGCACAACCGCGAACCCTAAGGAATTCGCCCGCAGGGCCTTCGCCCTGGGCTACTACCAGCAGGCGGCGTGGTATCTCGACGTCCTGAAGGCTGCCACCGGCGAAGTCCGGAGCGACTTCTGGTTCGTCACCCAGGCCAAGGTTGCGCCCTATCTGGTCACGGTGACCCGCTTCGACGACGACGCCATCGAAGCCGGCCGTACCCTGAACCGCAAGGCCATCGAAGCCTTCAAGCGGTGCGTCGATACCGGCGACTGGCCCGGCTACCGCGCTCCCGAGACCCCGGGCCAAGACACCGCCTTCATCCTCACCCTGCCGACCTTCGCCCAGCGCGAAGTCGACCAACTCATCGCCGCCTAAGGAGGGCACGACCATGACCGGTTTCACAGACAAGCAAAACCGCACCCTCGCCGACGTCCTCGACGCCGGTGTGGTGAAGAAGCGTCAGCAGGCTGGCCAGACGCTGTCCTACATCGAGGCGTGGCGCGCCATCGACGAGGCCAATCGCATCTTCGGCTTTGACTGCTGGAAGCGCGAAACGATCCTGCTTGACCGGACTGTCTTGGAGTCCTGCATCAAAACCCGATACAACGAGCGCACCGGCAAGAAGGAAGTCGTCCGCGGTCCTGACGGCGAGCCCGTGACGATGACCCGTGTCGGTTATCTGGCCAAGGTCCGCGTCACCGTCATTGCCGGTGATCAGATGGTTGTCCGCGAGGGCACCGGCTACGGCTCCGGCTTCGCCGAGGATCCGAACATGGCGTTCGAGGGAGCCGCCAAGCAGGCCGAATCCGACGCCATGAAGCGCGCCCTGATGACCTTCGGCAATCCGTTCGGTCTGGCGCTCTACGACAAAAGCTTGACGGCGGTCGGCATCCCGGATCGCGCTACCGAAGATCGATTGGCCAGGGCCAAGCCGATCGCCGATGCCCTGATCGCCGCCATGACGAAGGCCAAAACCCTCGAACAGCTAGCCGGAGCGTTTCGCGCAGCAACGGCACGGTTCGACGAACTTCCGGAAAGCCTCCGCGAGACAATCATCGCTCGCAAGGATGATCTCAAGGCTGCCCTGACAGGAGCAAGAAAGCCCAGAGCCAGTCTTGCCGACCCATTCGGATCTAAGGCCGCCTGAACAACTGAAGCCCACGGCGAGGCGTGGTGTCCCGCCGTCCAGACATTAGGAGACTGACATGACCAATCGCTTCGATTTGACTGTTCCGCGCCCAGGCCGCGATGGCAAGACCCGCTTCGTTCGCATCGGCACCGGCTGGCAAAACACCAAAGGCTTCAGCCTGGAATTCGATGCACTGCCGATTGCCGACCACGAAGGCAAGACCAAGGTAGTGATGTTCCCGGCAACGGACCGGAGTCCGGCCGCCGAGACAGCGCCCCCGACGGCGACGCCTACCGCCTCGCCGTTGTCTGATGACGTCCCTATCTTCTGAGTGGTGTCGGGGGAGGAGGATGCCGCGCTATGGCAGCCCTCTCCCCGTACCCCTGGCGGCGGCGCCGTCATTTGAACGAGGAGTAGCCCCATGGACGACACACCCCGCATGATTGATCTGGCCTCGGTCGCCCGGCGAATGGGTCGGTCGCGGTCTTGGATTTACCGAAAGATGGATGACCTCAATCGGCTGGGATTTCCGGCGCCCCATCCTGTGATCGGCCGGTGGGATTCAGCATTGGTCGAAGGTTGGCTCGACCAGCAAGCCGCCAATGTGGTCTCGTCACAAGATTCCGGTCTCTCGTGAGCGGCCATGACAAACTGGCGCGAACCAGCGCCATCGTTGACGGCAAGGACTGGCGGGCAGCGAACAGGCCGCCCCTCACCTACCGCGGCCGCGTTGCCGGAGCCTACTTCTATGACGGAGCGTTTGACTGGTTGCAGCAGACCGCCCGACAAGGCGCCAGAGAGGGTGATGTTCTGGCCGCGCTCAGGGAGCCCGACAATCCCTATGACCGCCACGCCATCGCTTTGTGGACCATTGACGCTCAGGTCGGTCATGTTCCGGCGGTCGTGGCCTGTGATCTCGCTCCTCTCATGGACGCTGGCTTTCCGCTCTGGGTCCAGGTATGGCGCGAGGCGATCACGGATGAGCCATCCGAGATCGAGATTGCCTATTTCGGCCCTGCAATCAATGCGTGGCAAAATGTTAGATGATCTACCGTTAAAGATTTAATCACTGTTTTTGGGGACTTCTGAACAACGATACGGATTGGGCCTGGAAATGCATCTGGCCACGGTCGGTTGATGGATCGAGATACTCGCATTCAGTCCCGCTGCCTACTTTGATCCGGCTAATCATTTCGTTACCAAGATAATCCAGTAAATCCAACGGCCCAAGGAGTGTTTTGCCTGAAAGAAGCTGGGCACTGGCACACCCCCTTGGCAGGGCTGAAAGATGATCGACACGATCTAGATTTCCACCGTGTTTGAATATGACACCTAGCATATGGCAATTGAAGACGACAAAATTTTCATTGTAGAATTGGCTATATCGTGAACAGGTTGTGCCCCCCTGCGGCGGCCACTTCCAGGGCGCGCTTGGCCGATTCCTGGCCCTTGATGTCCCGGAGGTCGGGCAGCGGGCCATCGTCCTCGGCGATCCTCGGGGTGGGGGCGCCCAGCACCTGGGTCCCCTTGAAATGATTGATCAGGCCCAGCAGCGAGGCCGGGGCCAGCACCTCGACGCCCCCGGCCCAGGCGGCCTCGCCGCCTTGTGGTCCCGGGCAAATCAGGCCCTTGTCGGCGGCCCTGGCGGCGATGGCGGCGGGCAGCACCCCCGCCACCGGGGCGATGGAGCCGTCCAGGCCCAATTCACCCAGCGAGACATAGCCGATGATTTCATCGGCGGGAATCACTCCCATGCCCGCCAGCAGACCGAGCGCGATGGGCAGGTCGAAATGGCTGCCTTCCTTCAGCAGATCGGCGGGGGCTAGGTTGACGGTGATTCGTTTCGGCGGCAGCGCCAGGCCGATGGCGTTGAAGGCGGCCCGCACCCGCTCGCGGCTTTCGCCCACCGCCTTGTCGGGCAGTCCGACGATGGTGAAAGCGGGCAGCCCTGCCGCCACCTGGACCTGGACATCGATGTCCAGGCAGTCGATGCCGGAAAAAGCGACGGTGGGGGCGTGGGTGGTCATGGCATCCGCGACAGGTTGAATCGCGGGCAAGCATAGCGGCTGTATGCAATCGAGGCTAGTAGGCTGAATCCGAGGCCGAAGCCTCTGGAAAATCGATCTTCGATGCCTTGGGCCACCCTCACCGGAGCAGAACGATTCACCCGACGGGGTGGGCTCGCCAGTCCGTCGCTCTCCTCCCCCTGGCGTCCCGCGATACAACTTAAGAAAGAACGGTGCGGACGGAGCCAGTTTTCCCTTTCGTCACCCTCGGGCTTGACCCGAGGGTCCTGGTCTGGCCGGTTCACCCTCGGACTTGATCCGGGGCCAGCCATGACGAGGTGAGAGGGGGGCTGTGTCCCGCCACGCGGAACAGACCCCAAGAGCGAGTCGCCTGGGCGGGAATGACGGGAGAGGCAGGCTCTGGCGGAAGGAGTGTCGGGCTTGGCCGGGATGGCGTTCCGTCGACGCCCAAGCCTTCATGATGACGGTGCCGACGAGGGGAGAGGCGGCAATTATAGGAATAAAAACCAAGGCGGCGATGAGGGGCGGGACGCTGAGTTCTGATCACTGAGGCGGTGGGGTGGCGAGAGCGAGGAGGGTGTCATGGTGATTACTGCGAATGCAGTTATAGCGCTCCCACCGCCCGACTCCCTCAACCACAAACGCAGTTAAATAACAGGGCCTCAACTGCGATCGTGGTAAGACACTAGCCTATCCCATTGAAATATATGCTGTTCAACCCGCCCGCTTGGCCTCGATGGCATCCCAGATCAGCGCCTCGATGCATACGTCATCGAACCGATCAATCTGCTGGATGCCGGTGGGCGAGGTCACATTGATCTCGGTGAGATAGTCGCCGATGACGTCGATGCCCACGAAGATCAGGCCCTTGGCCTTCAGGGTCGGGCCGATGGCAGCGCAGATGTCCTTGTCGCGCGCCGTCAGCGGGCTTTTGACCGCCTGGCCGCCCACATGCAGGTTGGAGCGGGCTTCCCCCGCCGCCGGGACGCGGTTGACCGCGCCCGCCGCCTCGCCATCCACCAGGATGATACGCTTGTCGCCCTGGCGCACCTCGGGCAGGTAGCGCTGCACCATCACCGGCTCGCGGTAGAGCTGGGTGAACATCTCCAGCAGCGAGTTCAGGTTCTCGTCGCCCGGCATGATGTGGAACACCCCGGCACCGCCATTGCCGAACAGCGGCTTGACGATGATGTCTGAGTGCTCGGCGCGGAAATCCAGGATCTGCTCGCGGTCCGAGGTGATCAGGGTCGGCGGCATCAACTGGCCGAAATGGGTGACCAGCAACTTTTCCGGGGCGTTGCGCACCTCGGTGGGGTCATTGACCACCAGCGTCTTGGGGTGGATATGGTCGAGCAGATGGGTGGCTGTGATATAGGCCATGTCGAAAGGCGGGTCCTGGCGCATCAGCACCACGTCCTGGGAGGAAAGATCTATCAGTCGGGGCTCGCCCAGGGTGAAGTGATCGCCCTTGGCTCGGCGCACCGACAGTGGCCGCACCCGCGCCAGCACCCTTCCATCGCGGAAGGCAAGGTCGCGCGGCAGGTAGTGGACCAGGACATGGCCGCGCTTTTGGGCTTCCAGCGCCAGCACGAAGGTGGAATCGGCGTCGATGTCGATGCTCTCGATGGGGTCCATCTGGATGGCGACGGCGAGGCTCATGGACTTATCCCTTTCGTGTCAGCGCAGGCGGGTCTTGAGATCGGCCAGCAGCGCAATTGTCTTGGCGCGGGCCACCGCGTTGCAGGTGCGGGCGACGAACTGTTCCAACGCCGCCACGGCACCGCCGGGATTGTCGAGGCGAAGATGCATCAGCCCGGCTTCCCGCCACAGCATGGCGGCGCATGGCGCCACCAGCAAGGTGGCTTCCACCACCGCCAGGGCCTGTTCCAGCCGTCCGCAGCGCAGCAGTCGCAGTTTGACATCGTTGCGTAGCCTGATGACCAGATCGCGGTTGCCCATGACGCCGTAATGGGCGGGGTCCAGTTCGGCGGACAGACCGGCGCTGGCCTTGACCAGGGCGCGCAGGTCCCAGGCCTCGACCCCTTGCCCGCCTAGGGCGGGGTCGAAAATGCCGCGCCGCCCGGCGCTGTCCTCCAGCCGCAACAGGACATGGCTGGGAAAGGCCAGGATATGGGCCATCAGTCCCGCCTGGCGGGCGGCATCCATGGCCAGCAGCCCCAGCAGTCCTTCGACGCCGCATCGCTGGTCGATCACTCGTCCCAGATCGGCATTGCTGACATCGTCATCATCGCCATCGTCCAGATGAAAGCGGTGGTGATGGGTGATCATCCGGAACAGGGAGGCGGCCAATTCCTCTACCGGCGCGGCCTCCTCCAGGGAGGCGGCCAACTCGGCGCCAAGGGTGTCGAGAAACTCGAGATGGGACGCACTGCCTGCCGCCCCGCGGTCCAGGGCAGCCAGTGCCAGCATGATCTCGGCCGGTCGCAGCCGGTCGTCTTCCAGCCGCCCCAGCGCCGTCAACTCCGAACGCAGTTTGGCGGGACTCCGCACCATCATCCGTTCCGGCGGGGATCGCTCTTGAGGCGGATATGGTTGATCACCCGTTTGACGCCGCTGACATCGCGGGCATGGGCGATCACCCGGTCCATCTCATTGGCGCTTTGTGCGATTCCAAGGACATAGATGACGGAATCGGTCACGTCGATCACATAGTTGATGTTCTTGATCTCGCCATCGGTCAGCAACCGGGCCTTCAACTTCTGTTGAATCCAGAGGTCGTTGGCCTGGTCCAGGCCGGCCTCGCCACTGGCGCGCACCAGGATTTCGTTCAACACTTCCCGAACCCCGGTCACCTGCCAGCACAGCCGCACCGCATCGGCGCGGGCCTGGTCGGTCTGGACCACGCCGGTCAGCATGACCCGGCCCTCATGGATGTTCAGGGTGACCTTGCGGTACATCTCCACATCGCGGTCGAACCACAGGCGGTTGATCTCGACGCGGAGTTTGGTGTCGTCGATGGCGCCTTCCAGGCCGCGCTCCTCGGCGGCGGCGACACCGGCCGTGGCGCCGGCGCCGATCAGGGTGGCGGCACAACCGGACAGCACGCCGCTGCCAGCGGCCAGGATCAAGGCGGTCAGCACGGGACGAAGGCGACGTCTCACGGCGGGGCTCCTCTACGGCAATGTCGCGGGCAGTGTAAGGCGAGGCATGAGGCCGCGTCCATTATTGATCGGGCCGCCAGGCGTCGGGGATATGGCGGGGCCAGCGTCCCGGCGCCACCAGGATCGCATCGAAGCGCAGGTCGCAGGCGGCAAGATCGGGACGCCGCGCCACGAAGGCGGCGGCGGCACGCTGGATGCGTCCACGCTGGGCCGCCGAGATGGCCTGGGCGGCGCGGTCCAGATCGGCACGGTGCTTGACCTCGACAAAGGCCAGCACCCGTCCCCGCTTGGCCACGATATCCACCTCTCCCGCCCCCGATCCTCGGCCCCGGACCAGTCCCCGGGCCAGGATGCGGTAGAGTTTCAGGCGCAGCCACGCCACCGCCAGGGCTTCGGCCAGCCGTCCCCGGTGATGCGCCTCCCGTCGGGCGTTAGGGGGCGTAGAGGAATTCATTCCTCGTTACCGCCTCGGAACAGTCGCAGGGCCAGGGCATAGACCTCGCGGCGGGCAGAGCCGGTTTCGGCGGCCACCAGGGCGCTGGCATCCTTGATGGACAGCCCGTCCTCCACCGCCCGGCGCAGGCGGGCATCCAGCTGGTCGGCGGCGGCGGCCGGGGCCTCGCCCGGCGGCGCCACCACCACCACCACCTCGCCCCGGGGTGGGGTCTGGGCATAGCGGGCGGCCAGCTCGGCCAGGGAGCCGCGCACAACCTCCTCGTGCATTTTCGTCAGTTCGCGGGCAACGGCGGCCTGTCGTTCACCCAGCACCTGGACCATGTCGGCAAGGGATTCGGCCACCCGATGGGGTGACTCATAGAAGATCAGGCTGGCGGGGACCGACTCCAGTTCCTTGAGGGCGGCGCGGCGCGCCACCGCCTTGGCGGGCAGGAAGCCGCCGAACAGGAAGCGGTCGGCGGGGAGCCCTGAAAGTTGCAAAGCCATCAGGGTGGCCGAGGCTCCGGGAATGGCGGTGACGGCGATTCCGGCCTCGATGCAGGCCGCCACCAGCCGGAAGCCGGGATCGGAGACCAGGGGGGTTCCGGCATCGGACACCAGCGCCACCACTTCGCCCTGGGCCAGACGCGCCATCAGGGCGGGGCGGGCCAGTTCGGCATTATGGTCGTGATAGGGCGTCAGCGGCGCCTTCAGTCCCAGCAGACGCAACAGCTTGCCGGTGACGCGGGTGTCCTCGCAGGCCACCAGGTCGGCATGGGCCAGCACGTCCAGCGCCCTGAGGCTGATGTCGCGCAGATTGCCGATGGGCGTGGCCACCAGATACAGACCGGCGGCCGGTTTACTTCCCGGCCCCCAGGGTCTACCCTCCGGCGGCGGGGCGGAGTCGTCCGCGCCCCGTGGGTCTTCCGAGGAGGAATCGCTTGCGCCGGTCCGCGTTCCGGTGGCGCTCCGTCGCTGCCTTGCCATTGATTGCCGCTGCCTTGGTGATGACGGGATGTCAACAGACGCCAGAGGTATCATCTTGGCCCGGCGGAACCAAGCCCGCATCCCCGCCGCTGGCCCAGCCGGTGCCGCCACCCGTCGCCAAGGACAAGGCGCCGCTGCCGCCCGCGCCGCCGCCGGCAGTGGCGTCGCTCCCAACAGTCGTTCCGGCTCCGGCCGAGGTTCTTCCGGCCCAGCCCTTGCGCTCCACCCTGCCCAAGTCCGAGGTGCGGGCCGCCCTGCTGCTGCCGCTGTCGGGTCCCCAGGCGGCCATGGGTCAGGTTCTGTCCAATGCGGCGCAACTGGCGCTGTTCGAGGTGGCCGACGCCAAGTTCAACCTGCTGCCCCTGGACACCAAGGGCACCGCCGAGGGCGCTGCCGCCGCCGCGCAGCAGGCCCTGGCCCAGGGCGCCGATATCATCCTGGGTCCGGTGTTCAGCTTCGAGGTCAAGGCGGCGGCCCCGGTCATCCGCGAACAGGGGATTCCGCTGCTGGCCTTCACCACCGACCGCTCGGTGGCGGGGACCAATGTCTATGCTATGGGCTTCCTGCCCGGCGCCCAGGTGGCACGCGTCCTGGCCCATGCCCGCGACCAGGGCCGCACCCGTATCGGCGTGCTGGTGCGTTCCGACGATTACGGCCGCGCCGTGGCCGAGGCCGCCAAGGAAAGCATCACCGCCCTGGGCATGGAACTGGTGGCGCTGGACTATTACGACCCGGCGGCCACCGAATTCACCGCCGTGGTCAAGCGTTTCACCAATCGCCGCCCGCCGCCTGGGGCCAAGACTCCGTTCGACGCGGTGCTGGTGCCCGATGACGGCACCAGGCTGCGCAACATCGCCTCGCTGCTGACCTATTTTCTGACCGAGAACAACATGCCGCCGCCCAAGCTGCTGGGGACCCTGCTGTGGGACGATCCCCGGCTGATCTCGGAACCGGCCCTGGAAGGCGGTTGGTATCCGGCGCCGCCCTTGGCCGGGCATGGCGAGTTCGAGCAGCGCTACGCCAAGGCCTTCGGACCGGTGCCGCCGCGCAGTGGCGGGCTGGCGGGCATCGCCTATGACGCCGCCGCTTTGGCCGCCGCCCTGGCCCGCAACGGCCAGGGCGACTATGCCAGCGCCACGTTGCAGAACCCCAACGGTTTCGCCGGGGTGGACGGCATTTTCCGGTTGCTGCCCAGCGGCATGGCCGAACGCGGCCTGACCATCAAGGAAATCAGCCCCCAGGGCTCGCGCGAGGTGGCGCCCGCCCCCACCGCCTTCGGGCGTTAGAGTTTATCCGATTTAGGCGGAAGCTTTCTCGCTCCTCGTCATGGCCGGACTTGATCCGGCCATCCATGGACCCTCGGGTCAGGCCCGAGGGTGACGAAAGGGAATGTTGATTCCACCAAACTCGGACAGACTCTAGGCCAGCAGTTCCACCAGTACGGCGTTGAGCACCAGCCGCCCTTTCGGTGTGGTGCGCAGCCCGTTGGTATCGCGGATCAGGAAGCCGCCCTCCACTAGATCGGCGACTTTGCCATCTTCCAGCGTGTCGGCCAGCTCCGGCCCGATGCCGGAGGCGAGGCGCAGGCCCATCATCACCCGTTCCTCGGCCAGGGCGGCGGGGTCCAGGCGCTCGCGGCTCATGGTGCCGTGGCCCTGGGCCTCCACCGCCGCCAGCCACTGGCCGGGCGCGGCGTGCTGGGCGATGGCCTCGCCCCGCAAGCGGCCATGGGCGCCGGGGCCGATGCCCAGCCAGTGGCCGCCGCGCCAATAGGTCAGGTTGTGACGGCATTCGGCGCCGGGACGGGCATGGTTGGAGATTTCATAGGCGGGCAGCCCGGCGGCGGTCGTCATGTCCTGGGTCAGGTGGAACAGGGCGGCGGCCAGATCCTCGTCGGGCAGGGCGATGTCGCGCCCGGCGAAGGCGGTGCCCTCCTCGATGGTCAGCTGGTAGAGCGACAGATGCTCATCCGCCAGCTCCAGGGCGCGGGACAGTTCGGCCCGCCAGGCCGCGAGAGTCTGGCCGGGCCGGGCATAGATCAGGTCGAAACTGACCCGATTCACCGTGGCCTTGGCGATGTCCAGGGCGGCGACGGCCTCGGCGGCGCTGTGGCGGCGCCCGAGAAAACGCAAGGACTCGTCGTCCAGCGCCTGCAGCCCCAAGGACAGGCGGTTGATTCCCGCCTGGGCGAAGGCGCGGAAGCGCCCGGCCTCGACGCTGGTGGGATTGGCTTCCAGGCTGATTTCCAGGTCAAGGGCAGCGGGCCAGTGGCGGCGAATGGCCTCGATCAGGGCGGCGACGGTTTCGGGCGCCATCAGCGACGGCGTGCCACCGCCGAAAAACACGCTGGTGGGGACCAGATCACGGCTTTCGGCGGCGAAATGATCCAGTTCGGCCAGCAGGGCGGCCCGCCAGCGGCCATGGTCGACGGTCTGACCGGCATGGCTGTTGAAGTCGCAATAGGGACATTTGGACAGGCAGAACGGCCAGTGGATATAGATGCCGAAGCCGGGGGCCTCTACCGGAAGCACGCCGCCACCAGCTTGGCGAAGGCATCGGCGCGGTGGCTGATCTCGTGCTTGGCCGCCGGGTCCATTTCGCCGAAGGTCAGGCCGCCACCCCGGGGCAGGAAGAACGGGTCATAGCCGAATCCCTGGGTCCCGCGCGGCGGCCAGACGATCTCGCCTTCCACCACGCCCTCGAAACTGTCGCAATGCCCGTCGGGCCAGGCCAGGGACAGGGCGCAGACGAAACGGGCCGAACGGTCCTTCTCGGCGCCCATGGCCTCGTGCACCTTGGCCATGGCGAAGGCGAAATCCTTGGATTCGCCCGCCCAGCGCGCCGAATAGATCCCCGGCGCGCCGCCCAATGCCTCCACCGCCAGGCCGGAATCATCGGCCAGGGCGGGCAGGCCCGAGGCCTTGGCCGCCGCCAGGGCCTTCAGCTCGGCATTGGCCACGAAGGTCTCGCCGGTCTCTTCCGGCTCGGCCAAGCCCAGGGTTCCGGCCGAAACCACCGCGACTCCGAACGGGGCCAGCAATTCGCCGATCTCGCGGACCTTGCCCGCGTTGTGGCTGGCGATCACCAGCCTTTCGCCGGAAAAAATCCTGCTCATGCCAACCCCAAGGCCTTTTTCTGGGCCGCCACCAGTTCGGCGACGCCCTTGTCGGCCAGGGCCAGCAATTCGAGAAGCTGGACATGGCTGAACGGGCGCTCCTCGGCGGTGCCCTGGACTTCGACGATGCCGCCATTGCCGGTCAGCACGAAATTGGCGTCGGCCTGGGCGGTGGAGTCCTCGGGATAGTCGAGATCGGCCACCGCGACGCCTTCGTAAATGCCGCAAGAGATGGCGGCGACGTGGTCGGTCAGCGGAATGGCGGCCAGCTTGCCCTCGGCCACCAGCTTCTGGAAGGCCAGATGCAGGGCGACGAAGGCGCCGGTGATGGAGGCGGTCCGGGTGCCGCCATCGGCCTGCAGCACGTCGCAATCCACCTTGATCTGGCGTTCGCCCATGGCGACGAGATCGGTAACCGAGCGTAACGAACGGCCGATCAGGCGCTGGATTTCATGGGTGCGGCCCGACTGCTTGCCCTTGGCCGCCTCGCGGTCGGTGCGGGTATGGGTGGAACGGGGCAGCATGCCGTATTCGGCGGTGACCCAGCCCTTGCCGGTATTGCGCAGGAAGGGCGGCACCCGCTCCTCGATGGAGGCAGTGCACAGCACATGGGTATCGCCGAACTTGGCCAGGCACGAGCCCTCGGCATGGCGCGAGACGCCGGTTTCCAGGACGATGGTGCGAAGCTGGTCGGGGGCGCGGCCGGACGGTCTCATGGGGCGGTTCCTGTGGCGAGAATAACGGGCGCGCACCCTAGCCTGGATCAGCGCCGCTGTCACGGGGACCTAAAGCTGGATGAGAGGGCGATTCAGACATTTGATCACGGCGCGACGCGCCGATACAATGTCATCGCGCTCTATCGCAGGATGAAGGCGCCGTACAGCACCACCCCCTGGCTGGATAGATGGCGATAGAACAGCACCTTGTCCACCCGGGCGCCGTCCCGACCGGTGTCGTGGGTGACGTATTGTCCCAGGGCGCCCTTGCCCGCCACGGCGGCGGCGATCATGGCCTTCATGAAATTGGTGGCGGCGCCGTCGCCGAACGACTCGACCGCGCGCCCCACCAGGGACGGATCGTCGGGGGAAATGAGCCAGCGGGCCTGCAAATCCATGGCCTTCACGTCATGGCCGCCGCAATGGATGGTGGCTTCCTCAGCGGTCATGGCGGCGCGGGCGCCCGCCACGCCCAGGCGCTGCACCAGATCGGCCGCCGCCGCCATGGCCCGCTCTCCCTCGGCAAGACTGCAGGGCAGCGGCTCCGCCAGGCTTGGCGTCGCGGCCAGGATCAGAAGGATTGCCCATGAAACCGCCATGCCTCGCATTTTTCACCCCCGCCCCGTCCGTTCCAGCATACTCTTCCCCCGCGTTGACGGCACGTCATTGCGCCATTAGATAATGGCGGCAGAGTTCCGAAGGGTAGCAAGACCGTGCGTGGCAAAAGCCCCGTCATCACCGAGCTGAACGACCGTTCGCGCGAAATCTTTCGCCATATCGTCGAGGCCTATGTGGCCACCGGCGAGCCCATCGGCTCGCGCACCCTGTCGCGGCGGCTCACCGTGTCGCTCTCGCCCGCCACCATCCGCAATGTCATGGCCGATCTGGAAGATTTCGGCCTGCTTTACGCGCCGCATACCTCTGCCGGGCGGCTGCCCACCCAGGCGGGCATGCGCCTGTTCGTCAACGGCCTGCTGGAAGTGGGCCGCATGGCGGAGGAAGAGCGCTCGGCCATCGACGTCCAGTGCCGCGCCGTCGGCAAGAGCATGGAACAGGCCATGACCGAGGCGCTGTCGGCGCTGTCGGGCCTGTCGCGCTGCGCCGGGGTGGTGCTGGCGCCCAAGATCCAAAGAACGCTCAAGCATGTGGAATTCGTCTGGTTGGGCCGCAACCGCGCCCTGGTGGTGCTGGTCACCGAGGACGGCATGGTGGAGAACCGCATCCTCGACCTGCCCGACGGGGTCGAGATGTCCACCCTGGTGGAAGCGGGCAACTATCTCAACGCCCGTTTGGCCGGGCGCTCGCTGGACGAAGTCAAGGACGAGATCGCCACCGAGCTGGAACAGCAACGCTCGCTGCTCGATTCGCTGACGAAACGGGTGGTGGAAGCCGGGCTGGCCACCTGGGCCGGGGGCGAAAGCCAATCGGCCCTGATCGTGCGCGGCCAGTCGCATCTGTTGGAAGACGTCACCGCCGTCGAGGATTTGGAGCGCATCCGCGCCCTGTTCGAGGCGTTGGAAACCTCGGAGCAGTTCCTGCGGCTGGTGGACATGACCCAGACCGCCGACGGGGTGCAGATCTTCATCGGCGCCGAGAACGACCTGTTCGGCGTCACCGGCTGCTCCATGATCGTGGCGCCCTATCGCGATTCCCGTGAACGGATCGTCGGCGCCATCGGGGTGATCGGGCCGCAGCGCATCAATTACGCCCGCATCATCCCCATGGTCGATTACACCGCCAAGGTGATCGGCCGCCTTATCGGACAACCCTAGGACCATTGAAGGCAGACCCATGACCCAGGACCAGACCAGCGACCAGACGGTTGACCAGGCCCCCACCCCGGATGCCGAGCCCGCCGCCCCGCCGTCCGCCGAATCCGGCAGCCCCGAATCCGGTGCTACCGAGTCCGGTGCTGCCGAGCGGATCGCGGCGCTGGAAGCCGAGGTGGCGAAGCTGAAGAACGACGTGCTCTACGCCAAGGCCGATACCGAGAACACCCGGCGGCGACTGGAACAACAGGCCGAGGATCGCGGCAAATACGCCGTGGCCAATTTCGCCAAGGATGTGCTGAACGTGGCCGACAATCTGCGCCGGGCGCTGGACGCGGTTCCGGTGGCGGCGCGGGAAGGCGACGACAATCTCAACACCCTGACCATCGGCGTCGAGATGACCGAACGCGAGCTGCTGGCCACCATGGAACGCTACGGCATCAAGCCGGTGGCGGCGCAAGGGGCGCGCTTCGACCCCAACCTGCATCAGGCCATGATGGAAATGGAAGACCCCACCCAGCCGGAAGGCACGGTGGTGCTGGTGATGCAGGCGGGCTACACCCTGCACGATCGCCTGCTGCGTCCGGCCCTGGTGGGCGTGTCCAAGGGCGGCCCCAAATCGGCCGGGTCCAACCTGGATACCAGCGCCTGATCCGAAAGCAATGGTTCCCCCTCCCCCGGCGTCGTGTGTTGACCGGGGAGGGGGATATGGTTCAGCCCGCCGCCGGGGGTGACGGCCGCCGTTGCGACAGCGCCATGATGGCCAGGGGCACGCCCCAGCCGATGGCGGGATAGATCACCCACAGATGCTCGGGATTGTGGACCAGATTGAGGATGGTCAGGCCGGTCATCACCCCGGTGAAGGCCAGGAGGTGGCGACGAAAGCTCCGCGCCGGGTCGCGGGCCGGAACAGTGGGGCAGGTGGTATCGGTCATGATGGTGTCATCCTGGGAAGAGGGAATGGACCCGTCCCGCAGGTCGCCGACCGATAGCTCCAACGCCGCCGCCAGGGCCTTCAACGTCTCCAGCGAGGCGGTCTGGCCCTGCTCGATGCGCTGGACGGTGCGGGCGCTGAGCCCCGCGATCTCGGCCAGTTGTTCCTGGGACCAGGCGCGGTCCAGGCGAAGGCTGCGGATGCGGTCGGCGGTGGTCTGTACGGTCATGCTTCACCCTTGGGATCAGGTCGGGCCAGCATGGCGGGAGCGACCCGACAGCGCCACGACACCAGGACGACAGCGGTACTGTAAGCCTTAAATCCCCAGGACATCACGCATGGAATAGAGGCCGGGCTTCTGGCCCTTGGCCCACAGGGCGGCGCGCACCGCGCCCTTGGCGAAGACGGCGCGCGACGAGGCCTTGTGGGTCAGCTCCACCCGCTCGCCCTCGGCGGCGAACATGACGGTATGGTCGCCGACCACATCGCCGCCGCGCAGGGTGGCAAAGCCGATCTCCCCCTTGGGCCGGGCGCCGGTATGGCCGTCGCGGCTCTTGCACCAGACCTGATCCAGGGCCACGGCGCGGCCCTTGGCAGCGGAGCGGCCCAGGCCCAGGGCGGTGCCGCTGGGGGCGTCCACCTTGTGGCGGTGGTGCATCTCGACGATCTCGATATCGTAGTCGTCGGCCAGGATGGCGGCTGCCCGCTCGGTCAGCGCCATCAGCAGATTGACGCCCACGCTGAAATTGGGGGCATAGACCACGGGGCAGCGCTCGGCGGCCTTGGCCAGGGCGGCTTCGTCGTCGCGCGACAGACCGGTGGTGCCCACCACCAGCACACGGCCCAGCTCGGCGGCCAGTTCGGCATGGGCGAGGGTGGCGACCGGGGCGGTGAAGTCGATGACGGCGTCGGAGCGCTTGAACAGGGCGCGGGCGTCGGATTCGATCACGGCCCCGGCATGGTCGCGGCCCACCAGCTCGCCCATGTCGCGGTCCAGCGCGTCATTGCCCATGCGCTCGGTGCCGCCCGACAGGGCACAGCCCTCGGCATCCAGCACGGCATTGATCAGCATCCGCCCCATGCGCCCGGCGCAGCCGACGATTCCGATCTTCATGAGGGGGGTCCTTTCTCTCTCAGATACCGGTGAACAGGAAATCCAGCGCGGCGACCATATCATGACGGCGGGCGGCAAGCGAGGCGACGGGCGCTTGCAGCGCATCATCCCTCATAGGCAATGGCCACCACCTCGATGCTTTCCAGGCCGGTGGGGGTGCGCACCCCGACCACGTCGCCCTCGGAGGCCTTGAGCAGGGCACGGGCCACCGGCGAAATCCAGCTGATCAGGCCCCGTTCCATATCCGCTTCGTCGATGCCGACGATGGTGATGGTGATTTCCTCGTCGCGGGCATTGGCATAGGTGACGGTGGCACCGAAATAGACCCGGTCGCGGGCCTTTTGCTGGGCGGGATCAACCACATGGGCGGATTCAAGGCGCTTGGTCAGGAAGCGAATGCGACGGTCGATCTCGCGCAGCCGCTTCTTGCCGTAGAGATAGTCGCCGTTCTCGGAGCGGTCGCCATTGCCCGCCGCCCAGGAGACCACCTCCACCACCTTGGGCCGCTCGACCCGCAGCAGCTGGGTCAGCTCGTCCTTCAGGGCCTGGTATCCCTGGGGCCGCATGTAATTCTTGGTGCCCGGCGGCAGGCCCTTGGGCTCGGCGCCTTCGTCCTCGTCGCCGTCGCCTTCCTTGGTGAACGCCTTGCTCATGGTTCATGCCCCTCAAGCGCCGGGCGGGGCCTCGCGGCCCCTTGGCTCCTCCGCTGCGCTCCGGGCGCCTCAACGGCGCCGCGCTTCGGCTTCGCCTTGCTCATGCCTTCACCCCGGCGAAGCCGACTTTTTTCGCGCTAGGGTCCAGCGGCCAGCGCGGGCGCGGCGCGAAGGTCAGGTCGTCCACCAGCCCCAGGCGCAGCCGCTCCACCCCGGCCCAGGCGATCATGGCGGCGTTGTCGGTGCACAGCTTGAGCGGCGGGGCCAGGAATTCCAGCCCGGTCTCGGCGCCGAGAGTGATCAGGGTCTGGCGCAAGGCGGTATTGGCGGCGACGCCGCCCGCCACCACCAGATGGCGGCCATCGGGCCGGGTGCGGCGGAACTCCCTGATGGCGCGGCGGGTGCGGTCGGCGATGGACTCCGCCACCGCCAGTTGGAAAGCGGCGCAGACATCCGCCGCGTCCTGCCCGGACAGCGGCTTGGGCAGGCTCTCGATCAGCAGGCGGGTGGCGTTCTTCAGGCCGGAAAAGCTGAAATCGCAGCCGGGCTTGCCCTTCATGGGCCGGGGCAGGCTGAACCGCTTGGGATCACCCAGGGCGGCGGCCTGTTCCACCGCCGGGCCGCCGGGATAGCCCAGCCCCGCCATCTTGGCCACCTTGTCGAAGGCCTCGCCCGCCGCGTCGTCGATGGTGGTCCCCAGGCGGGAATAGCGGCCGACTCCGTCCACCGCCAGCAACTGGCAATGCCCGCCCGAGGCCAGCAGTAGCAGATAGGGAAAGTCGATGCCGTGGGTCAATCGCGCGGTCAGGGCATGGCCTTCCAGGTGGTTGATGGCCAGAAAGGGCTTGCCCGAGGCCAGGGCCAGGGCCTTGCCGGTCATGACCCCGACGATGACGCCGCCGATCAGGCCGGGGCCGCCGGTAGCCGCCACGGCATCAAGTTGAGCGAAGCCGATGCCCGCCCGCTTCATGGCCTCGGCCACCAGCCGGTCCATATGCTGGAGATGGGAGCGCGCCGCCACTTCCGGCACGATGCCGCCGAAGGGGCGGTGTTCCTCCAACTGCGACAGCACCACCTCGCCCAGGATGCGGCGCTGGTCGTCCACCACGGCGGCGGCGGTCTCGTCGCAACTGCTCTCGATCCCTAGAACAAGCAAAATGGAAATCCCTTTGCGGAACGGCTCCGGACTTACTACAACAGCCGGACCATGACCGCAAAGCATCCCATCCTCCGCATCGGCACCCGGGGCTCGCCTTTGGCCCTGGCCCAGACCCATGAGACCCGCGATCGCCTGGCCGCCGCCTGGCCCGAACTGGCGGCCGCTGGCGCCATCGAGATCGAGGTGATCAAGACCACCGGCGATCTGGTACAGGACCGCCCGCTGGCCGAGATCGGCGGCAAGGGCCTGTTCACCAAGGAGCTGGACGAGGCCATGCTGTCGGGCCGCATCCATCTGGCGGTGCACTCCATGAAGGATGTGCCCACGCTGCTGCCCGACGGCATCGATCTGCCCTGCATTCTGCCGCGCGAGGATGTGCGCGACGCCTTCATCAGCCTGAAGGCCAAAAGCTTGGCCGACCTGCCCGAGGGCGCGGTGATCGGCAGCGCGTCCTTGCGCCGTGCCGCCCAGATCCTCAACCGTCGCCCCGATTTGAAGCTGGTGAACTTCCGCGGCAATGTCCAGACCCGGCTGCGCAAGCTGGAAGAGGGCGTGGTCGACGCCACGCTGCTGGCCATGGCCGGTCTGCGTCGTCTGGGCCTCGCCCATCACGTCACCTCGGCCCTGGACACCTCGGACATGCTGCCCGCCGTGGCCCAGGGCGCCATTGGCATCACCTGCCGCTCCGATGATGCCGCCTCGCTGCGTTATCTGGCGGCGCTGAACTGCCTCGATTCCCAGGTGCGGGTGAGCGCGGAACGCGCCTTCCTCGCCCGGCTCGACGGCTCTTGCCGGACCCCCATCGCCGCCCTGGCCGAGTTGGAGGGCGACAGCCTGTCCTTCCGGGGCCTGATCATCAGCCCCGATGGCGCCACCGTTCATCAGACCGCGCGGAGCGGCTTGCGTGCCGAGGCCGAAGCCCTGGGCCGCGACGCCGCCGAGGAACTGGCGGCCAAGGCCGGGCCGGGCTTCTTCGACGTCCTCAAGACCTAAGGTTTGTCCACGGATGAACACGAATAAACACGAATGAAATTCATGGCCGACGATTGAATCTCCTTATCCGTGTTCATTGGTGTTCATTCGTGGATTCCTGATCAATCGCAAGATCGTTCCCGACCATGCCCCTGACCGCATCGTCCCTTCGCGCCCTGGTCACCCGCCCTCGCGAGGATTCCGAGGCGGTGGCCGCCGCCCTAGTCCAGCGCGGCCTCGAGGTCATGATCGAGCCGTTGCTGGATATCGAGCCGGTACCCGGCGCCGTGGTGGAGGCCGAGGGGACCCAGGGCATCCTGGTGACCAGCGCCAACGGCATCCGCGCCCTGGCTCGCCTCCATTCCGATCGCGCCCTGCCGGTCTGGACGGTGGGCGACGCCTCGGCCCGCGTCGCCCGCGACCTGGGATATGCCCAAGTGGAAAGCGCCGGCGGCGATGTGGATACCCTGGCCGATCTGGTGGCCGCAAAGGTGGATCCGGCCAAGGGGGTGCTGCTGCATGCAGCGGGAACCGTCAATGCCGGGGATCTGGCCGGGCGGCTGGGCGCCCTGGGCTTCCAGGTGCGGCGTCAGGTGCTGTATCAGGCGGTGACCGCCACCGCCCTGACCCCCGATCTGTCCGAGGCGCTAAAGCAAGGTCGTCTCGATCTCGCGCTGTTTTTCTCTCCCCGCACCGCCGCCACCTTTGTTAGGCTGGCGCGGGCTGCCGGGTTGGGGGACACTTGCGCCCGGATCAAAGCCTATGGCTTGTCCGCCAATGTCTCGGCGCAACTGGCACCGCTGCCCTGGGCCGTCCTGCGCCAGGCGGCGGAACCGACCCAGGCGGCGCTTCTCGCCCTGCTCGACGACGACCTTTCACGAAGGACGCCTGCATGACCACCGACTCCGCCGATCCGATCCTCCCGACGCCGTCCCCGGTCCCGCCCACAAGTTCGGGCTCGCGCGGCGTGGTTGCCGTGCTGCTGTTGGGCATGGCGGCGGCGGCGGGGGTGCTGAGCTTCCCCTTATGGCGGGACAAGGTCGGTCTTCCCGTCCAGCCGACAGGCTTCGAGGTGGAGGATTTGCGGGCCGAGGTTTCGGGCCTGGCCCTGCGGCTCGCCCAGGTGGAAGCGCGCCCCACGGTTTCTTCGGCGGCTCCGGCTGCCGCGACACCCGGTGACGACGGCCGCCTCAACGCCCTGGAACAGGCGCTGAAAGCGGTCCAGGCCCAGCCCGCCGTGCCCGCCACCCTGACCGCAGAGGTCGATTCGATTTCGAAACAGCTTGCCGATCTCCGGCGGACATCGGCCGATGCCGCCGCCCTGATGCGCCTCGCCGACCGGCTGGAACAGGTGGATGCCGGATTGCGGGACTTGCAGGCCAAGCGGAGCTCGGCCGCCGTGCTGCTGCTGGGCGTGGGGCAATTGCGCGAGGCGGTGGAGCTGGGTCGCGGCTTCGACGCCGAGTGGCGGGCGGTCAAGGTTCTGGCCGGTGACGAGTCCGCCCTGGCCGCCGTGCTGGAGCCCCTGAAGGACAAGGCTGTGACGGGTATCCGCACCCGGAGCGCCCTGACCGACTCCTTCCAGGCGCTGGCCCCGGCGGTGATCCGCGCCGAGGTCCTGCCCGAGGGCGAGGGGTGGCAGCGCCGGGTGGTCGACAAGATGCTGTCCCTGGTCACCATTCGCCGCGAGGACGGTAGTGCCGCCGGAGCCAATGCCGCCGCCGTGGTGGGCCGGGCCCAGGCGGCGCTGGCCCGTGCCGATCTGGCCGCCGCCGCCGCCGAGCTGGAGGCGCTGGGTACCGGTCCGGCCGAGACGGCGGCGCCCTGGCTGGCCGAGGCCCGCGCCCGGCTCGCCGCCGAGAAGGCGGTCTCGGAACTGACCGCCCAGGTGCTGGCTCTGGCGGGAGCCAAGCCATGAGGCGGCTGCTCGCCTTTCTGCTGGTCACCGCCCTGGTGGTGGCCGGAGCCGTCTGGCTGGCCGACCGGCCGGGCGAGGTGGTGATCCGCTGGCAGGGCTGGCGCATCGATACCACCGTGCCGGTGCTGCTGGGCGCCCTGGTGGTGGTGTTCGCGCTGCTGGCCGGGCTCAATCGCGTGATCCGGCTGGTGTTCGGCGCCCCCGGCCGGATGCTGGCGGCGCGGCGCGCCAAGCGCACCCGCAAAGGCTATGTCGCCCTGTCTGATGGGCTGGCGGCGGTGGCCTCGGGCGATTCCCGCCGGGCCGCCCGGCTGGCCAAGACCGCCGACAAGCTGTTGCAGGACAAGGCGGTGACCGGCCTGCTGACGGTGCAGGCGGCGCAGATGAGCGGCGATGACGAGCAATTGCGCGACCGCTACCGGGCTATGACCGAGCGGCCGGAAACCGCCTTTCTTGGCCATAAGGGCTTGCTGGACCTCGCCTTGAAGCATGGTGACTCCACCACCGCCCTGGAGGCGGCGATCCAGGCCTTCGCCCTCCAGCCCGGCGCCGACGGTCTGGCCGTCACCGTATTCGATCTGCAGCTGCAGGCCGGGCAATGGGCCGAGGCCGAGATGACCCTGGGAGTGGCCAGGCGTCACGGCGCCCTGGCCGGGGCCGATCTCGACCGACGCCGCGCCCTGGTGCTGTTCGCCCGGGCCGAGTCCGCCCGCGCCGCTGGCGACGACGGCCGCGCCCTGACCCTGGCCCTGGAATCCCGCGACCGCGATCCCGGCTTTGTTCCGGCGGTGGCGCTGGCCGCCACCCTTTACGGTGCCAAGGGACGCGAGCGCAAGGCGGCGTCGCTGATCCTGTCCGCCTTCAAGGTGTCGCCCCATCCCGCCCTGGTGGCGGCCTGGATCGGCCTGCAGCCGGGCGAGGCGCCGCTGGAGCGGGTCAAGCGCCTGCACAAGCTGATGGAGGCCAATCCCCAGGCGCCGGACGGCCATGTCGCCTTGGCCGAGGCTGCCCTGTCCGCCAAGCTGTGGGGTCAGGCCCGCACCCATCTGGACACCGCCCAAGCCCAGCGTCCGACCCTGAAAGTGCTGACCCTGCTGGCCCGGCTGGAACGGGACGAGACGCATGACGAGGCCGCTGCCCTGGCCTGGCTGGCCAAGGCGGGCGACGCCGTGGCCGATCCGGTCTGGCGCTGCGGCGCCTGTCACGCCGCCACCCCGGCCTTCGCGGTGTGCTGCCCCGCCTGCGGTGCCCCCGGCCGTCTGGAGTGGGCATGATGCTCCGTCCCCTCGTGCTTGCTCTGCTGTGCCTGCTGCCGGTGTCCGCCCTGGCCGCCGATGGCAAGGCGCTCTATGCCGCCAAGGGCTGTGTCGCCTGTCATGGCGTCGACGGTCGCAAGGCGCTGGCCGCTACGCCCCATCTGGCCGGGCAGAACGCCGCCTATCTGGTGCGCCAGATGACCGAGATCGCCGATGGCGTCCGGTCCTCGCCCGCCACCAAGCCCATGAAGCCGGTGATCGACAAGACCACGCCCGACGAGCGCAAGGCCCTGGCCGAGTGGCTGGCCGCCCAGCCTGCCGCCGACAGCGCCGTGGGCGACACCGCCAAGGCGGTCAAGGGCGAGGAGTTGTTCGACGAGCAGGGCTGCATCGGCTGTCACGGCGCCAATGGCGCCAAGCCCCTGGCCGACTATCCGGTGCTGGCCGGGCAGCGCAAGGACTACCTGATGGCCCAGATCAAGGCCATCCGCGACGAAATCCGCTCCACCCGCCGGGCCCGGCTGATGGTGGCCAATGTCCGGCCACTGAAGGACGATCAGGTCGAGCAGATCGCCGAGTTCCTGACGCAGTCGAAACGGCTTCCGGGCAAGGCGCGGTGAGCCCTCCCTCTTTCACCCCCCCCTCTCCCACGACCCTGGTGCTGGGCGGCGCCCGCTCGGGCAAGTCCAGCTTCGCCGAATCCCTGCTGGACGGCGCGCCCGCGCTCTATCTCGCCACCGGCCAGGCCTTGGACGGCGAGATGGCCGAGCGCATCGAGCATCACCGCCGCCGCCGGGGCTCCGACTGGAGCACCCTGGAGGAGCCACTGGAGTTGGCCGAGACGCTGGAAGGCGTAATGCGGCCCGACCGGCCGGTGCTGGTGGACTGCCTGACGCTGTGGATTTCCAACCTGATGCATGCCGACCGCGATGTCGACGCCGCCACGGCGCGGCTATGCACGGTGCTGGGTGCCGCCACCGGGCCGGTGGTACTGGTCTCCAACGAGGTCGGACTGGGGCTGGTGCCCGACAACCGGCTGGCGCGCGACTTCCGCGACCATCAGGGCCGGGTCAACCAACGGGTGGCCGCAATCTGCGCCAAGGTGGTGTTCGTCGCCGCCGGATTGCCGCTCGTTCTCAAGGAACCATGACAATGCGCAAGATTCCCGCCACCGTCATCACCGGCTTCCTGGGCGCGGGCAAGACCACCCTGGTCCGCCATCTCATGGCCAATGCCGCCGGGCGCCGCATCGCCCTGATCATCAACGAATTCGGCGATCTCGGCGTCGATGGCGATTTGCTGGCCGCCTGTGGCGTGGCGGGCTGTAACGAGGACGACATCATCGAACTGGCCAATGGCTGCCTGTGCTGCACCGTGGCCGACGAATTCCTGCCCACCATTCAGGCGCTGCTGGACCGCGCCAATCCGCCGGATCATATCGTGATCGAGACGTCGGGTCTGGCCCTGCCCAAGCCGCTGGTCAAGGCCTTCCACTGGCCGGATATCCGCTCGCGCGTCACCGTCGACGGGGTGGTGGCGGTGGTGGATAGTCCCGCCGCCGCCGCCGGGCGCTTCCAGTCCACCGACGAGGAACGGGCGCGGCCCGACCACGACAATCCGCTGGAAGAGGTGTTCGAGGACCAGCTGGCCTGCGCCGACCTGATCCTGCTGAACAAGTCCGACCTGCTGGACCCGGCCGCCTTGGCGGATTTGCGGACGGGGATCGAGGCACGGCTGCGTCCCGGCGTCAAGGTTCTGCCCACCCGTCATAGCGCGGCCGAGCCGCTGGTGCTGCTGGGCCTGGATGCGGCGGCCGAGGAGGATCTGGCGGCGCGCCCCTCCCACCACGACGCCGAGGACGGCCACGACCACGACGATTTCGAGAGCTTCGCCGTCCGCCTGGCCGAGATCATCGATCCCGACGCGCTGGAGGCGCGGCTGGTGGCGGCCATTGCCGCCCACGACATCCTGCGGCTGAAAGGCTTTGTCGCCGTGGCGGGCAAACCCGCCCGCCAAGTGGTCCAGGCGGTTGGTACGCGCCTGGAACGATATTTCGACCGGCCGTGGAAGCCGGGTGAGGCACGGGTCTCCAATCTGGTGGTGATCGGCCGCAAGGGCCTGGATCGCGCCGCCATCGAGGCGCTGGTGAGGGGGTAGGTCCTAGATGCATCTTCTCGCCGCCCAGGCCGGCAGCATCGAGGATGGAAGCGAAGCCATCGACCTGGGCCAGGACCCCGCCGATCTGGTGGTGCTGTCCGCCGCCGACAGCGATCTGGCCTGTCTGGCCGCCGCCCATGCGGAAGGCGGCCTGTCGCTCCGCCTCGCCAATCTGCTGCGGCTGTCCCATCCCATGTCGGTGGACCTTTATGTCGAGCGGGTGATCGGTCCGGCCCGGATGGTGGTGGTGCGGTTGCTGGGCGGGCGTGGCTATTGGCCCTATGGGGTGGAACAGATCGTCGCCACCTGCCGCCGCAAGGGCATCAGCCTGGCGCTGCTGCCCGGCGCCGACGAGCCTGACCCCGACCTGTCCGCCGAGTCCACCCTGGCGCCCGAGGCGGTGGAACGGCTGTGGCGCTATCTGCTCCATGGCGGCAGCGACAATGCCCGCCAGTTCCTGGCCTATGCCGCCAGCCTGCTGGGCGGCGGGACCGACTGGCTGGAGCCCCGGCCGCTGCCCCAGGCGGGGCTGTTCGGCGATGTCGATCCGGCGGAAGGGCGGCCCCGCGCCCTGCTGGTGTTCTACCGCGCCCTGGTGCTGGCGGGCGATCATGCTCCGGTGGACGCCCTGGCGGCGGCTTTGCGGGGGCAAGGCATGGCGGTCGCCGCCGTCTTTGTCCACAGCCTGAAGGACCCGGTCAGCGCCGGAGTGCTGGACTCGGTGCTGGCGGACCACCCCGCCGACGTCATCCTCAACCTGACCGGCTTCGCGGTCTCCGCCCCCGGCCGCGCCGTGGATGGTCCCTTCGCCGCCGCCGACTGCCCGGTGTTGCAGGTGGTGCTGGCCTCGGGCTCGGAAGGCGCGTGGCGAAGCGGCACGCACGGTCTGGGGCCGCGCGACATCGCCATGAATGTGGCGCTGCCCGAGGTGGATGGCCGCATCCTGTCCCGCGCCGTCTCGTTCAAGGCGGCACGGCGCGACGATGCCACCCAATGCGACCTCGCCCGCCATGCCCCCTTGGCCGATCGGGTGGAGTTCGTCGCCCGGCTGGCGGCCAACTGGGCGCGGCTGCGGCGCAAACCACCCGCCGAGCGCCGGATCGCCCTGGTGCTGGCCAATTATCCCAACCGCGATGCCCGGCTGGGCAATGGCGTCGGCCTCGACACCCCGGCGGCGACGGTGGAGGTGCTGCGCGCCCTGGGTGCGGCGGGTTATGACGTGGGCCTTGTGCCCGAAAGCGGCAACGCCCTGATGGACACACTGCTGGCGGGCGCCACCAACGACTGGCGGGCCTTGGCGGGGCGCGAGCATCGCGAAACCCTGTCGCTGCCCGATTACTATAGTTTCTTCAATGCCTTGCCCGCTTCGGTGCAAGACAAGGTCGGCCAGCGCTGGGGATCGCCGGAAGCTGATCCCTTTTTCGTCAGGGGCGAGCTGCATTGCGGTGATTTCGTGCTTTCCGCCACCCGTTTCGGTAAGATAACGATCGCGGTGCAGCCGGCGCGCGGCTACAATATCGACCCGGCCAGCAGCTATCACGACCCCGATCTGCCGCCACCCCATAATTACCTGGCCTTCCATGCCTGGCTTCAATTGGGCTTTCGCGCCGATGCGGTGGTGCATATGGGCAAGCACGGCAATCTGGAATGGCTGCCGGGCAAGGGCCTGGCCCTGTCGGAGGAGTGCTTCCCCGAGGCGGCATTGGGGCCGCTGCCCAATCTCTATCCCTTCATCGTCAACGATCCCGGCGAGGGCACCCAGGCCAAGCGGCGGACGGCCGCGGTGATCATCGACCATCTGACGCCGCCGCTGACCCGCGCCGAAAGCTATGGCCCGCTGCGCGAGCTGGAGCGGTTGGTGGACGAATATTATGACGCCGCCGGGGTGGACCCCCGCCGCCTCGCCCTGCTGCGCCGCGAAATCCTCAGCCTGACCGCCGTGGCCGGGCTGGACGTGGATCTGGGCATTCGTCCCGACGACGCCCCCGATCAAGCCCTGGCCAAGCTGGACAACCATCTGTGCGAGCTGAAGGAACTGCAGATCAGGGACGGGCTGCACATCTTCGGCCGCTCGCCCGGCGGCGAGCAGCTGGTGGACCTGCTGGTGGCGCTGGCGCGGGTGCGGCGAGGGTCCCGGCCGGAAGACGAGTCGCTGCTGCACGCGCTTTCCGCTGATCTGGGGCTGGACTTCGATCCGCTGGATTGCGTGCTGGGAGAGGCCTGGACCGGTCCCCGCCCCGCCGCCCTGGACGGCGATGCGCCCTGGCGGAGCCAGGGCGACACGGTGGAGCGGCTGGAGAGCCTTGCCAAGGCGCTGATTGCGGGCAACCGCGCGCCATTGGCCGAGTGGAGCCGCACCCAAGCAGTGCTGGACTGGATCGAGACCACCCTGCGTCCGGCGGTGGAGGCCTGCGGCGCCGCCGAGATCGAAGGCCTGCTGAAGGGGCTCGATGGCCGCTTCGTGCCGCCCGGCCCCTCGGGGGCGCCGACACGGGGGCGGCCCGACGTGCTGCCCACCGGGCGCAATTTCTATTCGGTGGATACCAGGGCGGTGCCGACCCCGGCAGCCTGGAGCCTGGGCTGGAAATCGGCGCAATTGCTGCTGGAACGCCATTTCCAGGACCAGGGCGACTGGCCCAAATCCCTGGCCCTGACCGCCTGGGGCACCTCGAACATGCGCACCGGCGGCGACGACATCGCCCAGGGCCTGGCCCTGATGGGGGTGCGGCCGCAATGGGAGGTGGGATCGGGGCGGGTGACCGGCTTCGAGATCATTCCCGCCGGGCTGCTGGACCGGCCCCGGGTGGACGTGACCTTGCGGGTCTCGGGCTTTTTCCGCGATGCCTTTCCCGGCCTGATCGACCTGTTCGATTCGGCGGCCCGCGCCGTGGCGGCCCTGGCCGAACCGCCCGAGGTCAATCCGCTGGCGCAGCGGGTGGCGGAGGAGCGTGCCCGGCTGGAGGCATCGGGCGTGGCGTCGTCGGAAGCGGCGCGCCGGGCCGGGTTCCGGGTGTTCGGTTCCAAGCCGGGGGCCTATGGCGCGGGCCTGCAGGCGCTGATCGACGAAAAGGGCTGGACCGATCGCGCCGATCTGGCCCAGGCCTATCTCGCCTGGGGCGGCTGGGCCTATGGTGCCGGGGCCGAGGGCGAGGCCGAACAGGGGCTGCTGCGCCAGCGTCTGGCCCGGGTCGAGGCGGTGGTGCACAACCAGGACAACCGCGAGCACGACCTGTTGGATTCCGACGACTACTACCAGTTCGAGGGCGGGCTGTCGGCGGCGGTGGAACTGGCTTCGGGCCAGGCGCCGGTGGTCTATCATTCCGACCATTCCCGCCCGGAAAGCCCGCGCATCCGCACCCTGGAGGAAGAAATCGCCCGGGTGGTGCGGGCCCGGGTGGTCAATCCCAAATGGATCAAGGGGGTGATGCGCCACGGCTACAAGGGCGCCTTCGAGATGGCGGCCAGCGTCGACTATCTGTTCGCCTTCGCCGCCAGCACCCATGCGGTCAAGGACCATCACTTCGATCTGGTGGCCGAGGCCTATCTGGAGGACGAGGCGGTAAGATCGTTCCTAGAGCAAAACAATCCCGCCGCCCTGGCTGATATCCGGGCGCGGCTGAGGGAAGCGCTGGAGCGCGGTCTGTGGCATCCCCGGCGCAACTGGGTATTCGATCTGCTCAATAACGGAGATACGCCATGACGCCGCGCGCCATGCTCCTGGTCCTGCTGGCCCTGGCCGCCACCATGGGCGGCTACTGGCTGCGGATCAAGCTGGGCTCGGGGTTTTGAGTCGGATGCCGAGATGCTCCAGATCGGCCTCGGTCAGGACATGGTCGAAGGCGCAGCCCAGGGCGGACATATTGGGCGTCGCCCAGCGCATGATCGCCTGGAAGGTATAGCCTTCCATCTCGATCCGCAGCGGCGTGCCGGTCCGCAAATCCAGGGATTTCAGCGGCGCCAGATCGCTGGGCAGCAGCTTGCAGCCCCCAAGGGACAAATCCGCGACCTGGGCGGGCTGGGTCATCTCGCCCAGGAACAACTGCGCGGGATGAGCCCAGGATAGGCGCGGATAGGCACGGTGTTCGGCACTGTCGACCGGCATCAAGGAGGCTCCGCAAGCTAGGATAAACTCAATACTTTAGTATAGAGGACATGGCGAAGACCGCAATCGCTGGTGGGGAATTGCAGATGCAACATTTCCGCAACCCTGTTTGGGCGGTGCAAAAGCCAAGGGCCAGTCGGTCCCTTGGGACTAACTGGCCCTGATTGGTCGGAGTGAGAGGATTCGAACCTCCGGCCCCTGCCTCCCGAAGACAGTGCTCTACCAGGCTGAGCTACACTCCGGTCGCCTGCGAGGCGCCTCTTATAGCGCCAAGAGGCTTGGTTCGCAAAAGGAATTTGTGATCGCCGCCATGCTGGCGCGGTGGGCGGCAATGCCAAGTTGGAAGCCCAGCCATTCGAAGATGGACTGAAATGACGATTCGCACTGCGGCGCCGGGTGTGCAATACTTTCAGCATAGACCGAGGGGGAGGTGAAGATGCAGGTATGCCTCACTTGCGACAAGCGCGCCGAGTGCCGGGTTCCCAAGGATTTCGCCCGTTTCCAACGGGTCTATGACCATTTGCAGGCCCATGACGGCCTGGAATTCCTGCGCCAGCGCCTGCGGGTCTTCCTGCATATCAATCATTGCATTGCCGAGGGCGAGATGGATTTGATCCACAACATGGTGGTGGAGCATTTCGGTCCCGAGCATGAGCACGTCAATGCCTGGGGTATTCCCGATGACGCCCGCCAGCATATGATCGAGCTGCGGCGGCATTCGGCCTAGACTAGGCCCAAGTCACCGTTCAATGCCCTTCCCCGCCAAGCCTGCTTGGCGGGGATTTTGGTGTTGGGGGCCTGCTTAACGAAAAACCCCCGCCGGTTGCCCGGCGGGGGTCGTACGTTCGAAGAGATGCGTCCCGGATCAGACCGAGTAGTACATCTGGAATTCGACCGGATGCGGGGTGTGCTCGAAGCGGTAGACTTCCTCGTATTTGAGCTCGATGTAGCTCTCGATGAATTCCTTCGAGAACACGTCGCCCTTGCACAGGAAGTCGTGGTTGGCCCGCAGGCTTTCCAGGGCTTCGCGCAGGGAACCACACACGGTCGGGACCTGCGACAGCTCTTCCGGGGGAAGGTCGTACAGGTTCTTGTCCATGGGCTCGCCGGGATGGATCTTGTTGGCGATACCGTCGAGGCCGGCCATCAGCATGGCCGAGAAGGCCAGGTAGGGGTTCGCGCCCGGATCGGGGAAGCGGACCTCGACGCGCTTGCCCTTCGGCGAGGCCGAGTAGGGGATACGGCAGGAGGCCGAACGGTTGCGGGCCGAGTAGGCCAGCAGAACCGGGGCTTCGAAGCCGGGGATCAGGCGCTTGTAGCTGTTGGTCAGCGGGTTGGTGAAGGCGTTGATGGCCTTGGCGTGCTTGATGATACCGCCGATGTAGTAGAGAGCGGTGTCGCTGAGGTCGGCATAGCCCGAACCGGCGAACAGGGGCTTGCCGGCCTTCCAGATGGACTGGTGGACATGCATGCCCGAGCCGTTATCGCCATAGATGGGCTTCGGCATGAAGGTCGCGGTCTTGCCATAGGAGGCGGCGACGTTGTGGACCACATACTTGTATATCTGGATCCAGTCGGCGGCCTGCACCAGGCTGCCGAACTTGATGCCCAGTTCGTGCTGCGACGAGGCCACTTCGTGGTGATGCTTCTCGATGGGCAGGCCCATCTCGCCCATGACGGTCAGCATCTCGGCGCGCATGTCCACATGGCCGTCCACCGGCGGAACCGGGAAGTAGCCGCCCTTGACGCCCGGGCGGTGGCCCAGATTGCCCTCGGCGAAGTCGCGGCCCTGGGCCTCGACACCGTCTTCCGAGCGCAGCTCGTAATAGCCCTTGTTCATGCCGAGTTCGTACTTGACGTCGTCGAACACGAAGAATTCGGCCTCGGGGCCGAAATAGGTGGCGTCACCCACGCCCGACGACTTCACGAAAGCCTCGGCGCGCTTGGCGATGGAGCGCGGATCGCGGTCATAGAGCTGGCCGGTGGCGGGCTCGACGATGTCGCAGTTGATGATCATCTGCGGCTGGGCGGCGAAGGGGTCCATGACGGCGGAAGCCGGATCGGGCTTCAGGATCATGTCGGACTCGTTGATGCTCTTCCAGCCCGCGATGGACGAGCCGTCGAACATGATGCCTTCGTTCAGCATCTCGGCGTCGACGGTGGAGACGTGCTGGGCGGTGTGCTGCCACTTGCCACGGGGATCGGTGAAACGGAAATCGACGTACTTGACGTCGTTTTCCTGGATCATTTCGAGGACCTTCTTGACGTCGTCAGACATGGTCACGTTCCTGATAGTTGGAAGTTGGTTGGCTTGGTACGAAACAGGCGAAATCTAAGGCCGGACCGACGTCAGATGGCGTCGTTGCCGCGCTCGCCGGTGCGGATGCGGATGGCTTCCTCCACCGTCGAGATGAAAATCTTGCCGTCGCCGATGCGGCCCGTATGGGCGGCCTGCTGGATGGCCTCGACGGCGCGCTCCACCAGGTTGTCCTCGATGACCAGCTCGATCTTGACCTTGGGCAGGAAGTCCACCACGTACTCGGCGCCGCGATAGAGCTCGGTATGCCCCTTTTGCCGACCGAAACCCTTGGCTTCGGTGACGGTGAGGCCCTGGAGGCCGACCTCGTGAAGGGCTTCCTTCACCTCGTCGAGCTTGAAGGGCTTAATGATCGCTTCGATCTTCTTCATGAAACCGCCGTCTAAAGGAGTGGCGTTGAACCCGCGTCAAACGCGCGACTCATTTAGCACGCCTCGTGCCAGTTCCGCCATCCGGAAAAGTGGGTGATATCAGCATGCTTGCGCGCGACTCTGCCGTAATTTCGGGCAAATCAGCCTAATTCTTAAGCATTGGCAGCAGGGCTGGTTTGCCGTCATGTGACGATTTCGCTGTTGCCAGCCGATGATTCACCTGGAACCATGGCATCAGCGCGGCCGAGGGGAATTTCAGGCCGCGCCGGAAACAATGCCCATAGCTGAATGTCCGGAGGGTTCATGACCGCCAAGTCTCCTTCGTCTCCGCGTGCCTGCGCCCTGGTTGGGCCATTCGCCGGCGGCAAGACCAGCCTGCTCGAAGCCCTGCTGTTGGCCTCGGGGGCCATTTCCCGCCAGGGCCGCATCAAGGACGGCAGCACCGTGGGCGATTCCGCGCCCGAGGCCCGCGCCCGCTTCATGAGCGTGGAACCCAATATCGCCACCACCACCTATCTGGGCGAGACCTGGACCTTCATCGATTGTCCCGGTTCGGTGGAGTTCCAGCAGGACGGCTATAACGCCCTGATGGCGGTGGATGCCGCCATCGTGGTCTGCGAGCCCGATCCGGCCCGCGCCGTCATGGTGGCCCCCATCCTGAAATTCCTCGACGAGCGCAAGATTCCGCATCTGCTGTTCGTCAACAAGATCGACGCCGCCGGCACCCGGCTGAGGGAAACCCTGGAGGCGCTGCAGGCGGTTTCGGACCGGCCGCTGATCATGCGCGAGATTCCCATCCGCGAGGGCGAAGCCGTTACCGGCTATATCGATCTGGTCAGCGAGCGGGCCTACAAGTACCGCCCCGGCCAGACCTCGCAGATGATCAAGATTCCCGATGCGCTGAAGGGCGAGGAATCGGCCGCCCGTCAGGAGATGCTGGAGCATCTGGCCGATTTCGACGACCATCTGATGGAAGAACTGCTGGAAGACATCCAGCCTCCCACCGACGAGGTCTATGCCGATCTGGGCAAGGATCTGGCCGAGGATTTGATCGTGCCGGTGTTCTTCGGCTCGGCCGAGAATGACGGCGGCATCCATCGCCTGTTCAAGGCGCTGCGCCATGAAGTGCCGGACGTGACCACCACCGCCGCCCGGCTTGGCATCGCGCCGTCCGGCGCGGCCCTGGCCAGCGTGTTCAAGACCGTGCATGCCGCCCATACCGGCAAGCTCAGCTTCGTCCGGGTGTGGCGGGGCGAATTCGCCGACAACCAGGTGGTGGATGGCAATCGTATCGGCGGCGTCTACGCCATGACCGGCGGCACCGCCGCCAAGACTCCCAAGGCCGGGCCGGGTGAGGTGGTCGCCTTCGGCCGCCTGGACCCGGTGGCCACCGGCGCGACCTTGGGCGGGGCCGATGCGGGCATGGCGCCCTGGCCGCTTCCGTTGGCGCCGCTGTTCGCGGTGGCGGTGGCGGCCGAGAAGAAGGGCGACGACGTCAAGCTGAGTGGGGCCCTGACCAAGCTGTCGGAGGAAGACCCCTCCCTGCAGCTGGACCACGGTGAATTCGGCGAGCTGGTGCTGCGCGGCCAGGGCGAGATTCACCTGCAGGTGGCCCTGGACCGGCTGAAGAGCCGCTTCAACATGCAGGTGGCGACCCGCAAGCCGACGGTGCCCTATAAGGAAACCATCCGCAAATCCATCTCGGTGCATGGCCGCCACAAGAAACAGTCGGGCGGCCACGGCCAGTTCGGCGACGTCCATCTCGACATCGCGCCGCTGCCGCGCGGTTCGGGCTTCCAGTTCGTCGACAAGATCGTCGGCGGCGTGGTGCCGCGCCAGTACATTCCCTCGGTGGAGCACGGCGTGGCGGAATTCCTGGCCCAGGGGCCGTTCGGCTTCCCGGTGGTGGACCTGTCGGTGACGCTCACCAGCGGCAGCTATCACACCGTCGACAGTTCCGACATGGCGTTCAAGACCGCGGCGCGCATCGCCATGACCGAGGGCATGCCCCAATGCGATCCGGTGCTGCTGGAACCCATCCTGCTGGTGGAAATCTCGGTACCCAGCGACTTCACCGCCAAGGCCCAGCGCATCGTGTCGGGGCGGCGCGGCCAGATTCTCGGCTATGACGCCAAGGCGGGCTGGGCCGGTTGGGATACGGTCAACGCCTATCTGCCCCAGGCGGAAATGGACGACCTGATTGTGGAACTGCGCTCGCTGACCATGGGGGTGGGGACCTTCTCCTGGACCTTCGACCATCTGCAGGAACTGACCGGCCGGGTGGCCGACAAGGTGGTGGAGGAACGCAAGCAGGTGCTTGAGAACAGTTAGACCCTGCCCAGAGGGCATAAGGCAGATGGCGCGCCCGTGAGGGCGCGCCTTTTTGTTTTCCATCCCCGCAGATCAATCAACCATAGGCAAGTCGCGAAAAATCCATCTGATACACTCACGACGCCTTTACTGAACAACGACTTTGGTCGTATTGTATATGTGCCATATAGCATATAGAGCCGATCGGTCTCGGCCATTGGGGAGAAAGACCATGTTCGCCAATATGCGGATCGCCTCCCGCCTGCTGATCCAGGTCGTCATCAGCGCCGTCCTGGTCGCAATCATTGCCTTCATGGGGTTCAATGGCATGGCCACCATGGAAGCCCGGATGAAGTCCATGTACGAGGATCGGGTGGTCAGTCTCGGTGAGTTGTCCAAGATGCTGGACAGCCTGCATCGTATCCGGGTGCGCATGCTGTGGGCGGAAGATGCGCCCGATCAGGCGGCGCGCGAGGTCCATTTGACCAAGGTTGCTGAATACGACGCGGTCATCGCCAAGGAGTTCAAGGCTTACAGCACCACCGTACTGACTCCGGAGGAGAAGGTGCTGGCCGATCGCTTTGCGGCCCAAATGGAAGCGCTGCGCAACGACCAGGTGACTTTCGTGACGGCTTTATCGGTGGGCGACCGGGCCAAGGCCGATGCAATCATCGCGTCGGCGGGCGAACCCGCCAAGCGCATGGTCGCGGTGACCGACACGGTCAAGACTCTGATGGAATTGCAGGTCCGGGTGTCAAGGGACGACTACGGTTCGGCCGAGGCCACCTATGACAAGACCCGGGATTCATCCCTGCTGATCATCGTGATCGGCCTGGCCGCGGCGGGTGGTTTGGCCTGGGCGATCATCCGCTCCATCACCGTGCCGGTGGCGGCGTCCATCCAGGTGATGGACCGTCTGGCCCGGGACGACACCTCGGTGGAGGTCACGGGCCAGGACCGCCGTGACGAGGTCGGCGACATTGCCCGCGCGGTGCAGGTGTTCAAGCAGAATGCCCTGGACAAGAAGCGCATGGAGGCCGAGGCCGCCGAGGCCAAGCGACGGGCGGAAGAGGCCCATCGCGCCGACATGCAGCAGATGGCGGCGGCGTTCGAATCGTCGGTCGGTCAGGTGGTCAGCGGCGTTGCCGGGGCCTCCGCCGAGATGGAACACACGGCGCAAAGCATGTCGGCCCTGGCGGGACAGGTGTCGTCCCAGGCCGCCGCCGTGGCCGCCGCCTCGGAAGAGGCCGCCGCCAATGTCCAGACCGTGGCCGCCGCCACCGAGGAACTGTCCAGTTCGGTCTCGGAAATCGGTCGCCAGGTCAGCGAATCCGCCCGTGTCGCCCGCAACGCGGTGGACGAAACCGCCCATACCGACGCCATCGTGCGTGGTCTGGCGGAAGCGGCCGGCCGCATCGGCGAGGTGATCGGCCTGATCAACGACATCGCCGCCCAAACCAATCTGCTGGCGCTCAACGCCACCATCGAGGCGGCGCGGGCGGGCGAGGCCGGCAAGGGCTTCGCCGTGGTGGCGGGCGAGGTCAAGAATCTGGCCAACCAGACGGCACGGGCCACCGACGAGATCGCCCAGCAGATCAATTCGGTGCAAAGCGAAACCAACCGGGCGGTGGACGCCATTCGCAGCGTCAGCAGCACCATCGGCCGCATCGATGAAATTGCTTCGGCCATCGCCTCGGCGGTGGAGGAACAATCGGCCGCCACCCAGGAAATCGCCCGTAATGTGGAAGAGGCGGCGCGCGGCACCCAGGAAGTCTCCAGCAATATCGCGGGGGTGACCCAGGCGGCGGCGGAGACCGGCCAGGCCTCGGCCACGGTGCTGGAAGCCGCCCGCGGCCTGTCGGTCCAGTCCGGCATCCTGGGACGCACCGTCGGCGACTTTGTCGCCAAGGTCAGGAACGGCTGAGGCGGCGGGCCTTCGTTATCCGAGCCGGTCGAGGGCGTGCACTTCTACCGGCTCGGACCGGCCCTTCAGCGATACAAGCTGCACGGTATCGTCCCCTAGGCTGACCCCCGCCAGTCGGGCGGCTCGCCGCGACACCACCACGGCGCATTCCAGCTCCTTGGTCAGGCCTTCCAGCCGGGCGGCGGTGTTGACGGTATCGCCGATGGCGCTGACGATCTGCGCCCCCGGCGGCCCCATGGAGCCGACGATGGCCTCGCCCGCATGGATGCCGATGCCCATGCGCAAGGGCTGCGGCAGTTCGGTGGCGAGGTCGCGGTTGATCCGCTCCAGCCCCGCCAGCATCAGCCCGGCGCCGTTCAGGGCGTCGCGGGCCGCCTGGGCCGGATCGCGTCCATCCTGGCCGTACAGCGCCATCAAGCCGTCACCGGTGAAATTGGAATAGTGGCCGCCGCTGGCCGCCAACGCCCGGGTCATCTCCAGGAAGAAGCGGTTGAGGATGAACAGCACGTCATAGGGCAACCGGCTTTCCCCCAGGGCGGTGGAACCGCGCAGGTCGATGAACATCACCGTCACCAGGGCCTCATGGCCGTCCAATCCACCCCCGCCGATCACGTCCTCGGCGGTGGCGTCGGCGGGCAGCAGCGGCATCACCGTCAGGTCGCAAGCCGGGCGGAGCTGGCAGGCGAGCCGCACCTCGGGTGGGGCGCCGATGCGTGACAGCGCCTCGATCTCCAAGGGCTCGGGCGGCGCCACCGACTCGACACCATCCAGCACCCGGACCCGGCAGGTGGTGCAGCGCCCCTTGCCGCCGCAGACCGAGGCATGGGGAATGCCGTGGGCCCGAAAGGTCTCCAGCACGCTTTCACCCGCCGCCAACAAGACGGTGGTGCCGCAAGAGCGGGTCAGGCGGAAGACGGGCTTGGGCGGATCGACGATCATGACCCTGCTAATGTCGGGGGCGCCGGGCGGAACGGCAAGGGGTTTGGCGACTTGACGCTTTGCCCTCGCAGGGTATACCTGAGCCGGACAAAATCCTCGCGGAGCCCCGATCAGCCATGCAGCGCATTTTTTCCGGCGTCCAGCCGACCGGAAACCTCCATCTCGGCAACTATCTCGGTGCCATCCGCAACTGGGTGCGCCTGCAATCCGAGTACGAGTGCATCTTCTGCATCGTCGACATGCACGCCATCACCCTGTGGCAGGATCCCAAGGAACTGGTCAAGAACACCCGCGAGGTGGCGGCCGGCATGATCGCCGCCGGGGTGGACGCGTCCAAGCATATCGTCTTCAACCAGTCCATGGTGCCCGCCCACGCCCAGTTGGCCTGGATCTTCAACTGCGTCGCCCGCATGGGCTGGCTGAACCGCATGACCCAGTTCAAGGACAAGGCGGGCAAGCACAAGGAGAACGCCTCGGTCGGGCTGTTCGCCTATCCCAATCTGATGAGCGCCGACATCCTGGCCTACAAGGCCACCCATGTGCCGGTGGGCGAGGACCAGAAGCAGCATCTGGAACTGGCCCGCGACACCGCCCAGAAGTTCAACAACGACTACGGCGTCGAGTTCTTTCCGCTGCCCGAGCCGCTGATCTTCGGCGCCGCCGCCCGGGTGATGTCCTTGCGCGACGGGTCCAAGAAGATGAGCAAGTCGGACGAATCCGACTATTCGCGCATCAACATGACCGATGACGCCGACGCCATCGCGCTGAAGATCCGCAAGGCCAAGACCGACCTGGAACCGCTGCCCGCCAGCGCCGAGGGCCTTGACGGCCGCCCGGAAGCCTCCAATCTTCTGGGCATCTACGCCGCCCTGGCGGACAGGGAGAAGGCCGAGGTGATCAGCCAGTTCGCCGGTCGCCAGTTCTCCGACTTCAAGAAGGAGCTGGTGGATCTGGCGGTGTCGGTGCTGGGCCCCATCAATGCCGAGATGAAGCGGCTGATGGAAGACACCAGCCATATCGACGCCGTGCTGCGCTCGGGCGCCGAACGGGCCGATTCCATCGCCCGGCCCATCATCAAGGACGTCTACGACATCGTGGGATTCCATCACCCGTGACCGCCAAGCAGATCACCGAAACCATCTGGTTCGCCGCCCTGGGCCTGCTGAAGCTGGCGGGAGCGGCGTTGCGCCATCCCTCGCGCCGTTTCGTGCTGTGGGCGCTGGCGGCGGTGGTGCTGCTGGGTTTTCCGGTGGCCATGCTGGTGATCAGCAAGATCGACGATAACCCCGACTTCGCTTCGCCCGCCGTCAATGGCGGCCGCTCGCGGGCGGTGGCGGTCTCGGCCGCCCTGATCACCCGCGAGCTGGAAGGCAGTCGCTGGCGGGCCAACGATCCCTTCTTCCTGCCCGGTGGCTGGTTGCGCGACATGCCGGCCTTCCAGTTGGGACTGGTGGGTGGCCTGGCCAAGCTCAGCGCCGCCATGGTGGCCGAACGCGGCCCCGGCTATGGCTCGCTCGGCCCCGACAGCGACCTCAATAATGCCGCCGGCCTGCTGAAATATCCCGGCACGGTGTGGAAATTCGATACCCGCACCACCTGGCTGCCCACTGCCTCGGCGGAAAAGCAGTATCGCAACGCCCAGCGCTCGCTCGACCGCTACAACGACTATCTGGCGGCGGGCACCGCCAGTTTCGAACGCCGCGCCGAGTCCCTGGCGGTGGTGCTGGAAGCGGTGATCCGCGAATTGGACGACTGCACCGCTGCCATCGACCACCATCTGGCCCTGGACCCGTCGCCGCTGCTGGATTTCGGCGTCAACAAGGTGTTCTACGGCAACAAGGGGCGGCTTTACGCCCATTCCATCGTGCTGCGCGAACTGGGCCGCGATTTCGAGGCGGTGCTGGCGGAGCGTCGCCAGGCCGAGGCCTGGACCCGCATGGTGGAGCAGATCGCCGTCGCCGCCCGGTTGCGGCCCTGGATGGTGTGGAGCGGCCAGCCCGATTCCAGCCTTTTGCCCAATCATCTGACGGCCCAGGGCTACCTGACCCTGCGGGCCAGGATGCAGGCGGCGGAATTGCTGGCCGGACTAAATATTAGAAAACCATAAAATTCCTGTTGCCTTACATCCCGGTTTGGAGCGAAAACCGATTGTGCCCGAAACGCGCCACAACAGAGCGCGGCGGGCCAGGGGGGAACGGAAGGCATGCAGATTTACCTTCCCATAGCCGAAATGTCGGTCAACGTCTTCGTCATCCTGGGACTGGGCGGCGGAGTCGGCTTCATGTCCGGCCTGTTCGGAGTGGGTGGCGGCTTCCTGATGACGCCGCTTCTCATATTCCTGGGCGTCCCGCCCGCCGTGGCGGTGGGGACCGAGGCCAACCAGATCGTCGCCTCGTCGGTATCCGGCGTGCTGGCCCATTGGCGGCGCGGCAATGTGGACATCAAGATGGGGCTGATCCTGACGGCGGGCGGCTTCGTCGGCTCGACGCTCGGCGTCTATCTGTTCCGCTGGCTGCGTGGCCTGGGGCAGATCGACCTGGTGATCTCGCTGTGCTACGTGGTGTTCCTCGGTATCGTCGGCGGGCTGATGCTGGTGGAAAGCCTCCAGTCGCTGCGCGCCACCCGCAAGCACGCCAATGCCGGGACCACCGCGCCGCGGCGCAAGCTGCACCAGCACAGCTGGCTGCACCGCCTGCCCTTCAAGATGCGCTTCCGCCGCTCCAAGCTCTATATCAGCGCGGTGACCCCCGCCCTGATCGGCCTCTTCGTCGGTATCCTGGCCGCCATCATGGGTGTGGGCGGCGGCTTCATCATGGTTCCGGCCATGATCTATCTGCTGGGCATGCCCACCGCCGTGGTGGTGGGAACCTCGCTGTTCCAGATCATCTTCGTGACGGCAAACGCCACCTTCCTCCAATCCACCATGAACCACACCGTCGACGTGGTGCTGGCGCTGCTGCTGTTGCTGGGGGGTGTGATCGGCGCCCAGATCGGCGCCCGCTTCGGCGCCAAGCTCAAGGGCGAGCAACTGCGCTCGCTGCTGGCGCTGATCGTGCTGGGGGTCTGCCTGAAGCTGCTGGTGGACATGGTCAGCACTCCGGGCGAGCTGTTCGTCATGGGCGCGGGGGGGAAGCATTGATGCGCTTCCGCCTCGCCCTTCTTCTCGCCCTGTGCGCCGCACTGTCCTGGTCGCCGCCCGCCCGCGCCGCCGAGCCATTGGTGGCGGACCTGTCCAACCATCTGGTCGCCATCACCACCGGTTTCGCCGGGACCGATGTGCTGCTGTTCGGCGCCATCGAGGATGTGGATGGCAAGGGCGGCGGCGACGTGGTGGTGGTGGTGCGTGGCCCCAACCGCGCCGAGACCCTGCGGCGCAAGGCGCGCAACACCGGCATCTGGGTCAATTCCGGAACCGGCAAGCTGGACGGCGCGCCCTCGTTCTACTGGGTGGCGGCGACTCGGCCGCTGGAGGAGATCGCCCCCGAGGTGATCCTGGACCGCCATCAGATCGGGCTGGAGCATCTCGACCTGGACATCCGGGTCAAGGACGGCGAGATGGACCCGGCGGAATACCGCAAGGCCCTGATCCGCCTGAAGCAGAAGCAGGGACTGTTCGGCGACAAGGTCCATCAGATCGGCATGCTCAGCCAGCGTCTGTTCCGCACCGACATGCATTTTCCCGCCAATGTGCCGGTGGGAACCTACATGGTGGAGGTCTATCTATTGGTGGCGGGCCAGGTGGTCAGCGCCCAGACCACGCCGCTGGTGGTGAGCAAGATCGGCATCGGCGCCGACGTTTTCGACTTCGCCCATCAGCAGGCGGCGGCCTATGGCCTCATCGCCATCGCCCTGGCGGCCCTGGCCGGCTGGTTGGCCGCCGTGGCCTTCAAAAAGGGATAAGGAGGACGGATCATGCCTTCCGGTCGGACATTCCTGGTGGTGGTCGACGACTCCCCCGAAATGAAGGCGGCGTTGCGTTTCGCCTGCCGCCGGGCCAAGGCCTCGAGCGGGCAGGTGGCGCTGCTCCGGGTGATCGAGCCCGCCGAGTACCAGCATTTCGCCTCCATCGGCAATCTGATGCGGGCCGAGGCCCGCCAGGCCGCCGAGGAGCTGCTCAATCGGCTGGCGGGGGACGTCAACGCCCTGTCCGGCCATCTGCCGGTGCTCTATGTGCGTGAAGGCGACCCGCGCGAGGAGCTGATCGCGGTGATCAGCGAGGAACCCGCCATCTCGGTGCTGGTGCTGGGCGCCGATACCGGCTCCAAGGGCCCGGGTCCGCTGGTCTCGGCGCTCACCGGCAAATATGTGGGAAAGCTTCGTGTGCCCATCACCATCGTGCCCGGCAGCCTGACCGACGCGCAGATCGATCAGATTACTTGATATATGTCCCTCAGGCGTCCTGCGGCGCATGCGCCGCCCGGACCTAGGGGCCGGGCGGGCGCGTCCCGCGCCCTTGGCTTTCGCTCGCACGGACGAGCGGGGCCGCAATGGCCCAGTCGCTGCGCTCCGTTATTCATGTCCCTCGGGCGTCTGGCGGCGCGTCCCTTGGTGTCATCCTTGACTCGACGGACGGGGATCGCCATTTGTAGACGTCAGTGAGCGCCGCGACGAAAAGGACCATCATGTTCATCCAGACCGAACCCACGCCCAACCCCGCCACCTTGAAGTTCCTGCCCGGAACCGTGGTGATGACCCATGGCACCGCTGACTTCGCCGAAGCCTCGCGGGCCGCCCGCTCTCCGCTCGCCACCCGTCTGTTCGCGGTGGACGGTGTATCCAGCGTGTTCCTGGGAACCGACTTCATCACCGTGGCCAAGGTCGATTCCGCCGATTGGCAGGTGGTCAAGCCGCAGATCCTGGCCGCCATCATGGAGCATTTCTCCTCGGGCCAGCCGGTCCTCAACGACGATGGTGCCGATGCCGATGCCTCCGGTGACGACGACGGCATCGTCATGCAGATCAAGGAGCTGCTGGAAACCCGCGTGCGTCCGGCCGTGGCCCAGGACGGCGGCGACATCATCTTCCGCAGCTTCGAGGATGGTATCGTCTATCTGCATTTGCAGGGTGCCTGTTCCGGTTGCCCCAGTTCCAGCGCCACCTTGAAGCATGGCATCGAGAACATGCTGAAGTACTATGTGCCCGAGGTGATGGCGGTACAGGCCGTCGACTAAATATTTGGAACCAAAGGCGATATTTGCACCCTCCGGGACTGGTCCCGGAGGGTGTTTTTGTTGCGTTCCATACCCCGAACCTTCATAGGGTTGCATTTTCGCAAACAAGCCGTTACGGTACAGCTTAATATTGCACTGCAACATCGTGGAGGTGAGCCGAATGGCGCACGGGTCGATCGGATCCCGACTTTTCATAGCCCTTTGCCTGACGGCCGTTATCGGCGCCGTCGGCGGCTTGTTCACCCTGGTTCTCCAGGGCTCGCGTCCCCCGGTCCTGATGGCCGAGCGCGAGGTCTCCCCCGTGGCGGAAACCGCCACTCTTTCCCGCGAAGACATTTCCAGCGCCGCCCGGCTTGACCAGGCGTTCCGGCGCTTGGGCTACCATCTCGACCATGTGGGCGAGGGTGGCGCCGACGTGCCGCCGCTGTTCCTGACTCAGGTCCCCGACGACCTGGACGATCTTCCCGACACCGACACCAAGAAGGCGGTGTTCCTGCGGGTCATGCTGCCGCTGGTTCTGGCGGCGGACGAGGAAATCGCCAATGACCGCGCCCGCCTGCTGGAGCTTGCCGCCCGCAAGTCGGCCGGACAGGCCCTGTCCGCGTCGGAAGCGCGCTGGCTTGACGCCCTGGCACGGCGCTACGAGGTCGAGGACGGCAATCTGAAGAAGCTGCTGACCCGGGTCGACGTGGTGCCGCCGTCGCTGGCCCTGGCCCAATCGGCCGAGGAATCCGGCTGGGGCACCTCGGCCCTGGTGCGCCGCAGCCAGAATCTGTTCGGCCATACCGTCGAGGTGTCGCGCGACGGCACCGGCATGCGCAACTTCACCTCGCTCTACGAAGCGGTGCGGGCCTATGTCCATAACCTGAATACCCACCGCGCCTATGAGGACCTGCGCAAGGCGCGGGCGACGGCGCGGGCTCGCGGCATGGCGCCCGATGGCCCGGCCCTGGCCGCCGCCCTGCACAGCTATTCGGAACGGGGCGACGCCTATGTCAGCACCATCCGGGCGCTGATGCGGCGTAACGACCTCGGCCGGTTCGACCGCGCCCGGCTGGGCCGCTCCTTGCCCACCCGCCTGGCCGCGGCCAGCTGACGCTTTTCTTGACGACAACCACGGCGTAGCATCCATGGACCCCGATCCCGATGGGAGGTGTCCATGGATCGCCGCGTCATTGTGTCCCTGCTGGTCCTGCCGCTGATTTCAGTCTCCGCCGGGGCGGAGCCGTCCCGTCCCTACACGGTGGTCGATACCGGCCAAAGCCGCTGCTATGACGACCACGGCGCCATGGCCTGCCCGGCCCGCGAGGGGGATGCCTTCCATGGCCAGGATGCCCAATATGGCGGCAATCCCGCCCGCTACCGCGACAATGGCGACGGCACAGTCACCGACCTGACCACCGGGCTGGTCTGGCAGAAGGAGTTCCGCCGGGTCGGCTTCGCCGATGCACCGGCCGATGCCGCCGCCAGCCGGGTGGGCGGCTTTTCCGACTGGCGGGTTCCCTCGGTCAAGGAACTCTATTCCCTGATCAATTTCGACGGCTCCACCGGCTCGGCCCGGCCCGAGACCACCGGGGCGCCCGCCGATGCCCGCCCCTATCTCGATACCCGCGCCTTCGCCTTCGAATATCCCGCCCAGGGCCGCTTCATCGACGCCCAATATGTTTCACGCACCCCCTATCTCGGCACCACCATGGGCCGCGACCGCGCCTTCTTCGGGGTCAATTTCGCCGATGGCCGCATCAAGGCCTATCCCCAGGACGGCGGCCCCGGCCGTCGGCTGTGGTATGCCCGCTATGTGCGCGGCAATCCCGCCTATGGCCGCAACGACTTCGTCGACAACGGCGATGGCACCGTGCTCGACCGCGCTACCGGCCTGACATGGAGCAAGGCCGACAGCGGCGATCCCGCCTTCCGCCCCCGGCTGGTCGCCGTCCGCTTTGGCGACGGCCGCCTCGACTGGCGGGAGGCCTTGGCCTTCTGCGACGGCCTGAGCCTTGCCGGGCATTCCGACTGGCGGCTGCCCGACGCCAAGGAGCTCCACTCCATCCTCGATTATTCCCGGGCCCCCGACGTCACCGGATCGGCGGCGCTTGACCCGGTTTTCGCCATCACCGCCATTACCGATGACGATGGCAAGCGGGACTGGCCCTATGCCTGGTCCTCGACCACCCATCTCGATGGACGGGTGATGGGTGATTTCGCGGTCTATGTCGCCTTTGGCCGGGCGGGCGGACATGTGCGGGCCGGTGGTCCCCAAGGCATGGGCGGCCCCCAAGGCATGGGCGGTCCTCAGGGCATGGGCGGTCCTCAGGGCATGGGTGGTCCTCAGGGCATGGGTGGCCCCCCTGGCATGGGCGGTCCTCAGGGCATGGGTGGTCCTCAGGGCATGGGTGGTCCTCAGGGCATGGGTGGCCCCCCTGGCATGGGGCCTCCTCCCGGCATGGGACCTCCGCCTGGTGGCGGTCGCTTCGGGGGCGAGGGCAGGGGGGGCGGGCCACCCGGGATGGGCGGTTTCGCCTCCGGCACCGCCGCCATGACCCTGCTGGATGTCCATGGCGCGGGCGCCCAGCGCAGCAGCCCGAAAAGCGGTGATGAATCCCGCCTGCCCAAGGGGGCGGGACCACAGGGAGACGTATTGCGGATCTATAATTTCGCCCGTTGCGTCCGGGGATGAGGGTGACCCGAGTCGCCCTCGCCTTGGCCTTGGCCGCCGTGATGCTTTGGCCCGCCACCGTCCTGGCGCAGCAGGACCCCGCCCCCATGCAGCGCAGGGTCACCGAGGCCTCGGCCGAGAGGCTGCTGGACGAGTCCTTGCTGAACAGCCCGGAACGGCGGGCCCGCAACCAGGAACGACTGGCGGCTCCCTTGCCGTCCGAGGACGACAGGGAAGCGCTGGGTGAGGCGCTCTACCAGCGTGGGCTGGCGGCCATCGAGCTGGGGCGGCAGTCCCAGGCCGTGGATGACCTGAAGCGGGCATCGGGCCTGCTGGGCAGCCAGGACCGCGCCGAAGCGCTGTTCATGCTGGGCCAGGCCTATCTCAACCTGGGGCATGTCTCGCGCGCCATTGCCGCCCTGGCCGAGGCCTCCCGGCTGGAGACCGGCCCGGGCTCGCAGTTGCGCAACCTGGCCCTGATGGCCGAACAGCACGCCAAGCTGGGCGATGTGGCGGCCACCACCGCCTTGCTCAAGGAATGCCAGGGCATCGCCCAGAAGATCCAGGCATCCAAGGCCGATACCAATCCGAATGTTTCGCTGTGGCGGCGCACCAATAGCCTGCGCTGCGAGATGGCACTGGCCCATGCCCAGGGTCGCCTGGGCGAGGTCGAAACCCTGAGCCGCCAGATCATCAAGGGGTTCGAGGACGCGCCCAAGGCCCGCAACAGCTATGTTCTCGGCAACCGGTATCAGTTGTTGGCCGAGAACCTGCGGGCCCAGGGTCGTCTGGCCGATGCCGAGACCGAGGCCCGCACCGCCCTGTCCGTGTACCAGAAGACCGTCGGTCCCACCTCGCAACGCACAGGCACCGCCTTGCAGGGTCTGGGGCGGATCATCGCCGAGCAGGGCCGCATCAAGGAAGGCGAAACCCTGGTCCGCAAGGGCATGGAGCTGATCCAGGCCCAGGGCATGGCCGGCAATGGCGGCGGCCGTCTGGTCCTGGCCGACATCCTGGCGCTGGACTACCGCTGGGCCGAGGCCCGCGAGCAGTTCGAGCTGGCGCGCCAAGTCTACGCCGACCAGCCCGATCTGGTCGACGGCATCATGCGGCGCAACCCCAACATCACCCTGGCCATGGTGAAAACCGGCAAGGCGGCCGAGGCCCTGCCCCTGCTCCAGCGTCATGTCGAGATTCTGACGGTCAAGCTGGACGCGCAGGACTACGCCTTGGCCCAGGCGCGCGGACTGCTGGGCATTGCCCTGCAGGCACTGGGTCGACACGACGAGGCCAGGACGGAATTCACCGCCGCCCTGCCGGTGCTGCTGGCCCAGATCAACGACGAGGACCAGGAGACCGGCAATCTGGCCCGCGACCAGAAACTTCGCCTGATCCTGGAAGCCTATATGGAAAACCTGGTCGGCAAGCCCACGGGACGGATCACGGCCACGCCGGACGCGATCGCCGAAAGCTTTCGCGTCGCCGAGGCCGCTCGCGGCCGCAGCGTACAACGTGCCCTGGCTGCCTCGGCCACCCGCGCCGCCGCCGCCAACCCGGCCATCGCCGCTCTGGTGCGTCAGGTCCAGGACACCGAGAAACAGGCCGCCGCCCTGACCAGTCTGCTGGCCAATGCCATCAGCGCCCGCGCCGAGGATCAGACCGCCGCCGCCATCGACGCCCTGAAATCCCGCATCGGCGATCTGAAAAGCGAGCGGGCCATGATCATGGCCCGGATCGGCGAGCAGTTCCCCGATTATGCCCGCCTGCTCAACCCCAAGCCCCTGTCGCTGGAGGAGGTCCGTCCCTCCTTGCGCGGCGGCGAGGCCTTGCTGAGCTTCTACAGCGCCGAGGACCGGCTGTATGCCTGGGCGGTGTCGGGCACCGGCCCGGCCGCCATGAGCGTCAGCCCCATCGGGCGGCTGGACCTGGAGGCACGAATCCGCAAGCTGCGCGACGGCCTCGACATGACGGTGGCCGAGGTGGACGAGTTCCCCGATTTCGACGTCAAGACCGCCGCCGAGCTTTACGCCGCCGCCATCGCCCCCATCGAACCCGCCTGGGCCGGAGCCGAGATTCTGTTCACCATCCCCCATGGGCCGCTGGGACAGATTCCCCTGGCGGTACTTCCCACCGCCCTGCCGAAGCCGCCCGCCGCCAAATCGGCATCACCGCCCGCCCCCCTGTTCGCCAAGTATCGCGAGGTCCCGTGGCTGGCCCGCAAGGTGGCGGTGGCGCAACTGCCCTCGTCCGGGGCGCTGGGGCTGCTGCGTTCGACACCGCCGCGCCAGACGCCACGCCGGGCCTTCGTCGCCTTTGGCGATCCCCTGTTCAACAAGCAGCAGGTGAGCGGCCAGGACCTCATCTCCGCCGCCCTGACCGGCCGTGGCGTCGGCCGCCGCAGCGTTGTCGCCTCCAGGGCCGACTTCACCGCCGAACTGGGCCAGTTGCCCCGTCTGCGCGATACCGCCGACGAGGTGAAAGGCATCGCCCAGGTCCTGGGTGCCGATCCCGAGCAGGACCTGTTCCTGCAGGCGCGGGCCTCGGTCGGCATGGTACGCCAGCTTGACCTCGCCCGATGGCGGGTGGTGATGTTCGCCACCCATGGCCTGATTCCCGGTGACCTGGCCGGTCTGGACCAGCCCGCCCTGGCTCTGTCGTCCCCCGCCGTCACCGGCGACGGCTCGTCCGGCCTGCTGACCATGGAAGCCATCATGGGCCTGAAGCTGGATGCCGACTGGGTGGTGCTGTCGGCCTGCAACACCGCCGCCGGGGACGGATCGGGTTCGGAAGCGGTGTCGGGGCTGGGCCGCGCCTTCTTCTATGCCGGGACCCGTGCCCTGCTGGTGACCAACTGGCCGGTGGAGACGGTTTCGGCCCGGCTGCTGACCACCGATCTGTTCCGCCGTCAGGCCGAGGACCCCGCCCTGAGCCGGGCCCAGGCGCTGCGTCGCGCCATGCTGGGGCTGATGGACGGGCCGGGCACGGGAAGCTTCACCTATGCCCATCCCACCTTCTGGGCGCCCTATTCCCTGGTGGGTGACGGCGGTTGAGGGGTTTTCCACCCAACATCTTCCGGCTATGGTACCGGCCGCGCCCATCCGGGGAAGTCGATGACCGCCGTTTCCTACGTTACCACCGTCTATAACAAGATCAGCGAGATCGAGGCCTGCGCCCGCGCCCAGTGGCGCCAGGCGGGTGAGTTCGAGCGCGAATTCATCTTTGTCGATGACAGCTCCACCGATGGATCCTTCGAGTTCCTGCAAAGCCTGGCGGAGCAGGAGCCGCGCATGCGGGTGCTGCGCAAGCCAAACGGCGGTCCCGCCCGTGCCCTCAATCTGGGGGTGCGCGAAGCCCGCTTTCCCCTGGTCAAGTTCTGCGATGGCGACGACATCCTGACCGAGGACGCCACATCGGTGCTGCTGGACGGCTTCGCCCAGGGCGCCCGGCTGGTGATCGGGCGCAAGGAGCCGGTGGGCTGGACCGCCACCCCCGAGACCTTCCGCCGCACCGAGCCGGTGGTGTTTCGCACCCTGCCCGGCGATGCCCTGTCCGAGGCCATCGACCATTCCCTGTCGGGCTGTTCCGAGGTGCTGGTGGAGCGCGACGCCTTCCTGGCGGCGGGCGGCTGCGACGAGCGCCTGTTCATCCAGGACCAGAGCTATATCCGCCGCCTGCTGGCACTGGGCACCCCCCATCTGCTGACCGAGGCGCTGGTGGTGTTCTCGCCGCCCAGCGAGGCCGGGGCGCTGTGCAACAACAGCCCGCAGATCGACCACGACAACAATGCCGCGCTGATGTGGCTGGTGCTGGACAATCCTCATCTGCCCGCCGCCGTCAAACGCCTCGCCCTGCAGAAATGCGCCAGCCGGGGCTGGAAATACGCCCGCCGGGTCCAGGGCCGCAAGACCGGCCTCGACCCCGCCTTCTGGGCCTATGCCGCCTCGTACCTTCCCATGATCCCGGTCACACGGGGGCTGTTCCAGGCCACCCTGGAGCCCTATCTGCGCACCGGCCGGGTCCGCCAACCGGAGAAACCCGCCCCATGAAGATCAACGGCACCGCCTTTCGCACCATCTGGCTGGCCAAGGACGGCATCGGCGTCGAGATCATCGATCAGACCCGCCTGCCCCACGAATTCGTTACGATCACGTTGCGAAGCATGGCGGACGCGGCTTTGGCCATCAAGGACATGTGGGTGAGGGGGGCGCCGCTGATCGGGGCCACCGCCGCCTATGGCATGGCGCTGGCGGCGCGGGAAGACGCGACGGATGCCGGGCTCAAGCGCGCCTATCAGCTGCTGCACGCCACCAGGCCCACCGCCATCAACCTGAAATGGGCGCTGGACGAGATGCTGGCGGTGCTGCTGCCCCTGCCCGAAACCGCCCGCGTCGCCGCCGCCTATGGCCGCGCCGCCGCCATCTGCGACGAGGATTCCGCCCAGAACGCCGCCCTCGGCGAGCACGGCGCCGCCCTGATCAAGGCGCAGCACCAGGCCAAGCAGCGCACCATCAACGTGCTGACCCATTGCAATGCCGGTTGGCTGGCCACGGTGGATTGGGGCACCGCCCTGGCGCCGGTCTACAAGGCCTTCGATGCCGGGATTCCCCTGCATGTCTGGGTGGACGAGACCCGGCCGCGCAACCAGGGCGCCTCCCTGACCGCCCGCGAGCTGAACTGGCACGGCGTGCCCCATACGGTGATCGCCGACAATACCGGCGGCCATCTCATGCAGCACGGCATGGTGGATCTGTGCATCGTCGGCACCGACCGCACCACCAGGAACGGCGATGTCTGCAACAAGATCGGCACCTATCTCAAGGCCCTGGCCGCCAAGGACAACAATGTGCCGTTCTATGTGGGCCTGCCCAGCCCGACCATCGACTGGACCGTGGCCGACGGGGTCAAGGAAATCCCCATCGAGGAACGTTCCGCTCGCGAACAGACCCATATTTTCGGCAAGGATGCAGACGGCAAGGTGACAGAGGTCCAGGTGACCCCCGATGGCTCGCCCGCCGTCAATTACGGCTTCGACGTCACCCCCGCCCGCCTGGTCACCGGCCTGATCACCGAACGCGGCGTCTGCGCCGCGTCGTATAAGGGGCTGCGGGGGCTGTTTCCCGAACGGGGGTAAAAGGATCGCTGCGCGAGCGGGCCTTGCCCGCACCCTTGCTTGGGGGCGAGGCCCCCAAACCCTATCCCCTTTCTCGGATTTTCCCGGTCGGGGCTTGATTGGCCAATACCTTATGCATACCTCTCACTGGAGAGGTATGCTAAATGTCGCTACGCCCCATCGTCACTGCCCTGAGTCTGACCGTCCTGGCGGGCTGGCTGTGCATGCCAGTGGCACGGGCGGCCCAGATCACCGTGACGGCGGATGGCCGGACCCTGCTGCTGCGCGGCACGATCCAGGAATGGGATCACTGCATCGCCGCCCGGGTGCTGGCGGCTCATCCGAAAATCCGTCAGGCCCGCATCGATTCCCCCGGCGGCAATGCCTGGGCCGGGGCCTTTATCGGTCGCTTGTTCGGCTGGGCCGGTCTAGAGGCGGTGGTGCCCAAGGGGGCGGTGGCGGAATCGGCGGCGGGGGTGGCGGTGCTGGGCGCGCCGCGACGCACCATCGACGGCCAGGTCGGGCTGCATGGTCCCTGGCTGTCGCGCCCGGACCCGTCGGCCCTGGCGCGGGTCATCCTGGCCGAGACCTCGGCGGAGATGTCCTCGGTGCTGGAACTGAGCGGCATGCCGCCAGATCGGATCGACCGAGCCATGCGAACCGGCCGCGATCGCCTGTATCGCATGGACGGGCAGACGGTGGCGTCCTTCCGCCATCGCGGCCAACCCGACCCGGACATGATCCAGCGCGCCGCCGCCACCTGCCGCGCGGTTTCCTGACGGCATGAAAAGGGCGCCGCCGCACGACACGGAGGCGCCCAAATTCGCGGGGTTTGGGGGCCGCGCCCCCAAAACCTGTCCTAGTCGTTCTTGGCGGCGCGGTCGGCCTTCTTGCGCTCGTTGGGGTCGAGCAGGCGCTTGCGCAAGCGGATGGACTTGGGCGTCACTTCCACCAGTTCGTCGTCCTCGATATAGGCGATGGCCTGTTCCAGGCTCATCTTGCGCGGCGGGGTCAGCTTCACCGCCTCGTCCTTGCCGGCGGCGCGGATATTGGTGAGCTGCTTGCCCTTCAGCGCGTTGACCTCGAGGTCGTTGGGGCGATTGTGCTCGCCGATGATCATGCCTTCATAGATCTTGACGCCGCCGGTGATGAACATGGCGCCGCGATCTTCCAGATTCCACAGGGCATAGGTCACCGCGTCGCCCTGGCCGTTGGAGATCAGCACGCCGTTGCGGCGGCCCTCGATGGCGCCCTTATAGGGGGCATAGCCATGGAACATGCGGTTCATCAGGCCGGTGCCACGGGTATCGGTGAGGAATTCGCCGTGATAGCCGATCAGGCCACGGGCGGGGGCCAGGAAGGTGATGCGGGTCTTGCCGCCGCCCGAGGGGCGCATGCCGGTGAGCTCGGCCTTGCGCAGGCTCATCTTTTCCACCACCGCGCCGGAATATTCGTCATCGACGTCGATGAAGACTTCCTCGATGGGCTCCAGGCGCTTGCCGTCCTCGTCGGTCTGGAACAGCACGCGGGGGCGCGAGATGGACAGTTCGAAGCCCTCGCGGCGCATCTGCTCGATCAGAACGCCCAGCTGCAATTCGCCACGGCCGGAAACCTCGAAGGCGTCCTTGCCGGCGGTCTCGCGCACATGGATGGCGACGTTGCTTTCGCATTCGCGGGCGAGGCGGGCCATGATCATGCGGGACGTGACCTTGTCGCCCTCGAGGCCCGCCAGCGGGCTGTCATTGACCGAGAAGGTCATGGACAGGGTGGGCGGATCGATGGGATTGGCCTTCAGCGGCTCGGTGACTTCCGGGGCACAGATGGTGTCGGCCACGGTGGGCTTGGTCATGCCGGAGATGGCGACGATGTCGCCGGCCTCGGCAAACTCCACCGGCACCCGCTCGATACCGCGGAAGGCCAGGATCTTGGCCATGCGGAAGGTTTCCAGCACCTGACCGTCATGGGACAGGCCCTTGACCTGGGCGTTGAGACGGGCGGTGCCGGAATAGATGCGGCCGGTCAGCACACGGCCGAGATAGGGATCGGCTTCCAGGGTGGTGGCCAGCATGGAGAACGGCGCGTCCAGGTCGCGGGTGGGCGGCGGCACATGGGCGACGATCAGGTCGAACAGCGCCGACAGGTCCTTGCGCGGGCCTTCCAGCGAGTCGTCGGCCCAGCCGTCGCGGCCCACCGCGAACATGGTGGGGAAGTCGAGCTGGTCGTCATTGGCGTCCAGCGCCGCGAACAGGTCGAAGCATTCGTCATGCACTTCGTGGGGGCGGGCGTCGCCGCGATCCACCTTGTTGATGACCACGATGGGGCGCAGGCCGAGGCCGAGCGCCTTGCCGGTGACGAACTTGGTCTGGGGCATCGGCCCCTCGGCCGCGTCCACCAGCACCACCACGCCGTCGACCATGGACAGGATGCGCTCCACCTCGCCGCCGAAATCGGCGTGGCCGGGGGTGTCGACGATGTTGATGCGCACCCCCTTCCATTCCACCGAGGTGGCCTTGGCCAGGATGGTGATGCCGCGTTCCTTTTCCAGGTCGTTGGAATCCATCACGCGCTCAGCCACCTGCTGGTTTTCGCGGAAGGTTCCCGATTGCCGCAGCATGGCGTCCACCAGGGTGGTCTTGCCGTGGTCGACGTGGGCGATGATGGCGATGTTACGCAGTTGCATGGGTCTAGACAGTCTCGAGAATGGAGGGGCCCAGCTTGGCACGGGCCAAGTCCTTGAGCGAATGCTCGGGGCGCGCCCCGAAATGGGAAATGATCTCGCCGGCGGCGATGCCGCCGAGCAGGGCACAGGTCGGCAGGTCGCGGCCCTGGGTGAAGCCGAACAGGAATCCGGCGGCATAGAGGTCACCGGCGCCGGTGGTGTCCACCACCGCCGCGACCGTATCGGCGCCCACCACATGGGTGTCGTCCTCGGTGATCACCACCGAGCCCAGCGCGCCGCGGGTGACGGCGGCCACCGTGCAATGGCCGCGCACGGCGCGGAGGGCGTCGTCGAAGGACTCGGTCTGGTAGAGCGAGCACAGTTCGGCCTCGTTGGCGAACAGGATGTCCACATGGCCCGACACCAGGTCCAGGAAGGCATCGCGGTGGCGATCGACGCAGAACGGGTCCGACAGCGACAGCGACACCAGCTTGCCCGCCTGATGGGCGCAGGTGGAGGCCTGCAGGAAGGCCTGCTTGGCCTGGGGCGGATCGTAGAGATAGCCTTCGAGATAGGTCACCGCCGCCGAGGCGATCAGGGCGTCGTCCAGGTCCTCGGGGCCGAAATCGACGCAGGCGCCGAGATAGGTCAGCATGGTGCGCTGGGCATCGGGAGTCACCAGCACGAAGCAGCGCGCGGTGGACGGGCCGGTCTCGGCGGGCTTGGTATCGAAGCGGACGCCGGCATTGCGGATGTCGTGGCGGAATACCTGGCCGAGCTGGTCGCCCTTGACCTTGCCCAGATAGGCGGCATGGCCGCCCAGCGCGGCGATGCCGACGATGGTATTGGCGGCCGAGCCGCCGGAGCATTCGATGCCGGGGGGCAGCTGGGCATAGATGGTCTCGGCCTGGTCGGCGTCGATCAGGGTCATGACGCCCTTTGTCAGCCCCAGCTTATGCAACAGCAGGTCGTCGGCATGGACAAGCACATCGACGATCGCGTTGCCGATACCGGCGACGTGGATGCTGTGGTCAGCCATAATTCGGTACAGCCTTTCGCGGGTCGAGCCCGAAACCGGATCGGGCAGCCTCCGGGGCGCGCAGTCGCGGCCGAGGGAGGAATTTTGCGGCGCAGTATACTGTCGCGGCCGCTCAAAACAACAAAAATGCCTGCATCGGGCTTGGCCGAAATCGCTGGGCGTGCTTGAATCGCAGGGATTCCACGGGTTTGGAGGCCAGTCGGTGATTTCCGCATTGATCAAGGCGTTCGGCCAACTGGGCGATCCGCGCCTGAAACGCATCCTCAAGATCGGGGTGGCGGTGGCGCTGGCCTGCTGGATCGGACTGGCGGCCATCGCGTCGGCGGTGGCTGGCCGGGTGCAACTGTTCGAGAACAGCTGGGCCGATACCGGCGCCGACACCGCCGTGATCCTGGCTTCGCTGGTGGTGCCCATCCTGTTCTTCTCGGCGCTGGCCACCTTCGTCATGAGCTTCTGGCTCGATCAGGTCTGCGACGTGGTGGAAGGCCATCACTATCCCCATCTCGGCCCCGCCGTCGAGCTGCCCTGGACCCAGGTGCTGCTGGCCTCGGCCCGCTTCCTGCTGGTGATGGTGACGGTGACCCTGGTGGCGGCGCCGTTCTATGTGGCGCTGCTGTTCTTCGGCCTGGGGCTGATCCTGAACTATGCCGTCAACGGCTATCTGCTGGGCCGCGAATATTTCGAACTGGTGGCCTGCCGCCGCCTGGAGGCGGATCAGGCAAAGTTGCTGTTCCGAAACAATCTGGGCAAGCTCTGGCTTTCAGGGGCTCTGATCAATCTACTGTTCCAGATTCCCTTGCTCAACCTGACGGCGCCGGTGGTGGCGACCGCCTTCATGGTCCACATGGTCCAGGGTTTGCGGCGGGGGCCGGGCGGGCTATGATGGCGGCCATGAAGACCATGCTCCGCCCCCTCGTCCTGCTGTCCGCCTTGGCCCTGGCCGCCTGCCAGGGCGCCAACCAGTCCACCGGTGGTCCGGCGGTGAGCCGCTGGAGCGTGCCCGAGGACGGTGCCACCGAGACCGCCGCCCTGCCCCGCTTCAAGGGAGGGCGTCCGGGGCCGGATAATCTGCGGGGCATGACCCTGGCCCAGGTGGAGGATTCCCTGGGCAAACCCAGCTTCCGCCGCAAGGACCCTCCGGCGGAAATCTGGCAATACCGGGTCAAGGTCTGCACCCTGGACCTGTTCCTCTACGAGGAGAAAGGCGGGGTGGTGGTGACCCATTACGCGGTGCGGGCGCCGCAAGGCGGCGGCATCACCGACAAGGGCTGCCTGGACGAGGTGCTGGATCGCAAGGACGGCCTGCCCACCAGCTGAGACGGTTGGCGGATATGAAAAAGGCGGACCCGAGGGCCCGCCTTGATCGTTTCGGTATGGAACCGAAAACTCAGACCATCTTGTCCAGTTCGCGGACCACGGTCTCGCCCATGACGGTGGTGGACACCTTGGCCTTGCCCGGCTGCATGATGTCGGCGGTGCGCAGGCCGCCCTTCAACACCGCCTTCACCGCGGCCTCGATCATGTCGGCCTCGGTGGCCATGTCGAAGGAATAGCGCAGGCACATGGCGAAGGACATGATGGTGGCCAGCGGATTGGCCATGTCCTTGCCCGCGATGTCGGGGGCGGAGCCGTGCACCGGCTCGTAGAGCGCCTTGCGGCGGCCTTGCGCGTCGGCGGCGCCAAGGCTGGCCGAGGGCAGCATGCCGAGCGAGCCGGTCAGCATGGCGGCGCAATCGGACAGGATGTCGCCGAACATGTTCTCGGTGACGATGACGTCGAACTGCTTGGGATTGCGCACCAGCTGCATGGCGGCGTTGTCCACATACATGTGGGAGAGCTCCACATCGGGGAACTCTTCCTTCTGCAGCTTGATCATCTCTTCGCGCCACAGCACGGTGCATTCCAGCACATTGGCCTTGTCCACCGAACAGACGCGCTTATTGCGCTTGCGGGCCAGCTCGAAGGCGACGCGGCCGATGCGGACGATCTCCGGTGTGGTATAGACCAGGGTGTTGAAGCCCTTGCGGGTTCCGTCGGGAAGGGTTTCGATGCCGCGCGGCTCGCCGAAATACAGGCCGCCGGTCAGCTCGCGCAGGATCATGATGTCCAGGCCAGCGACCACGTCGTGCTTCAGGGTCGAGGCATCGGCCAGGGCGTCCAGCACGGTGGCGGGGCGCAGATTGGCGAACAGGCCCATATCCTTGCGGATGCCCAGCAGGCCGCGCTCGGGCTTCTTGTCGAAGGGCAGGTCGTCCCACTTCGGCCCGCCCACGGCGCCCAGCAGGACCGCGTCGGCGGCCAGGGCCTTTTCCAGGGTCTCGGCGGGGTAGGGGGTGCCGTGCACGTCATAGGCGGCGCCGCCCAGCAGGCCCTCGGAGATGTCGAACTCGATCTTCCGCTTCTTCGCCATCCAGTCGATGATGCGGCGGACCTGGGCCATGACTTCGACGCCGATGCCGTCGCCGGGCAGGATCAAGAGCTTCTTGGCGGCCATGCTATTCTCCCAAATCAATGTCGGTCGCGGCTTACAGCCAAGGGGTCGACTGCTTGCGGGTGTTCTCGAACTTGGAAATCTTGTCTTCGCGCTGCAGGGTCAGGCCGATATCGTCCAACCCGTTCAGCAGGCAATGCTTGCGGAAAGGGTCGACCTCGAAGCTGATGGACCCGCCATCGGGGCCGGTGATGACCTGCTTTTCCAGATCGACGGTGACGATGGCGTTGGCGCCGCGCGAGGCGTCGTCCAGCAGCTTGTCCACCTGTTCCTGGGGCAGCACGATGGGCAGGATGCCGTTCTTGAAGCAGTTGTTGAAGAAGATGTCGGCGAAGCTCGGCGCGATGACGCAGCGGATGCCGAAATCACCGATGGCCCAGGGCGCATGCTCGCGCGAGCTGCCGCAGCCGAAATTGGCGCCCGCCACCAGGATCTTGGCCGAGCGGTAGGCGGGCTTGTTCAGCACGAAGTCGGGGACCTCGGCGCCTTCGGGGGTATAGCGCATCTCGTCGAACAGATTCTTGCCCAGGCCGGTGCGCTTGATGGTCTTCAGGAACTGCTTGGGGATGATCATGTCGGTGTCGACATTGATCATGGGCAGGGGCGCCGCGACGCCGGTCAGCGTGGTGAACTTGTCCATGTCCGTTTCCCCTTACAGCGAGCGAACGTCGGTGAGCTTGCCGGTGATGGCGGCGGCGGCGGCCATGGCCGGGCTGACCAGATGGGTGCGGCCGCCCCGGCCCTGACGGCCCTCGAAATTGCGGTTCGAGGTCGAGGCCGAGCGCTGGCCGGGCTTCAACTGGTCGGCGTTCATGGCCAGGCACATGGAACAGCCGGGCTCGCGCCATTCGGCGCCAGCCTCGATGAACACCTTGTCCAACCCTTCCGCCTCGGCCTGCTCCTTGACCAGGCCCGAGCCGGGAACGATCAGCGCCTGCACCGTGGGAGCGACCTTGCGGCCCTTGAAGATCTCGGCGGCGGCGCGGAAGTCCTCGATGCGGCCATTGGTGCACGAGCCGATGAACACCACGTCGACGGCGATGTCGGTGGCCTTCATGCCCGCGGTCAGACCCATATAGTCCAGCGAGCGCTGCACCGCCTTCTTCTTGGCCTCGTCCTTGATATCGTCGGGGTTGGGCACGGTGCCTGTGATCGAGATCACATCTTCCGGGCTGGTGCCCCAGGTGATCTGCGGCTCCAGATGGGTGATGTCCAGCTCGATCTCGGCGTCGAAATGGGCGCCCTCGTCGGTGAACAGGGTCTTCCAATAGGAGACGGCGGCCTCATAGGCGGCGCCCTTGGGAGCACGCGGCTTGCCCGCGATATAGGCGAAGGTCTTCTCGTCCGGGGCCACCAGACCGGCGCGCGCGCCCGCCTCGATGGTCATGTTGCAGACCGTCATGCGGCCTTCCATGGACAGATCGCGGATGGCCTCGCCCGCGAATTCCACCACATAGCCGGTGCCGCCCGCCGTGCCGATCTTGCCGATGATGGCCAGCACGATGTCCTTGGCGGTGATGCCCACGGGGGCCTTGCCCTTGACGGTGATGCGCATGTTCTTGGCGGGCTTTTGCACCAGGGTCTGGGTGGCCAGCACATGCTCGACCTCCGAGGTGCCGATGCCGAAGGCCAGCGCGCCGAAGGCGCCATGGGTGGCGGTGTGGGAATCGCCGCAGACGATGGTGGTGCCCGGCAGGGTGAAGCCCTGTTCCGGCCCGATGATGTGGACCACGCCCTGGCGGATGTCGTCCATGGCGAAGTACTCGACGCCGAACTTCCGGGCATTGGCTTCCAGGGTTTCCACCTGGATGCGGCTTTCCTCGTTCTCGATGCCCTTGGAGCGGTCGGTGGTGGGCACGTTGTGGTCGGCCACCGCCAGGGTCAGCTCGGGATGGCGGACCTTGCGCCCGGCCATTTCCAGCCCCTCGAAGGCCTGCGGGCTGGTGACCTCGTGGACCATGTGGCGGTCGATATAGATCAGGCAGGTTCCGTCATCCTGCACATCCACCAGATGCGCGTCCCAGATCTTGTCGAACAACGTGCGGGGCTTGGCCATGTGTCTTTCCTCAACAGCCTCGACCCCCTGCCCCGGCCTCGCCGGGGGAGGGTCGGGGTGGGGGCCCCGGCCTGCGCCGGGGATTACGGGTAGTCAGCCATGCGACGAATGCCCCCTCCCCATCCCTCCCCCGGCGAGGCCGGGGGAGGGGGGAAGAAAGCGAGGGCGGCTAGGGTCGCCCTATTCCTTGGCGCCTTCGACCTTGGCGGCCTTGGCGGCGGCGGCGTCGGCACGCTCGGCGGCGGAGACCTTGCCGGAATGGCCGGTGGTCTGCTCGGCGATACGGGCGGACTTGCCGCGACGGTCACGCAGATAGTACAGCTTGGCGCGACGCACATCGCCGCGGCGGACCACGTCGATGGAGGCGATGTTGGGCGAATACAGCGGGAAGATACGCTCCACGCCCTCGCCGTAGCTGATCTTGCGCACCACGAAGGACGAATTCAGGCCGTCATTCTTGCGGGCGATGCAGACGCCTTCATAGGCCTGCACGCGTTCGCGATTGCCTTCGATCACCTTCACATTGACCTTCACCGTATCGCCCGGAGCGAAGCTGGGGACGCCGCGCTCGGCGGTCAGCTTCTCGATCTGCTCCTTTTCGAGCTGCTCAATGATGTTCACCATGGCTCAACCCTCGTTTCCTGTCTTGGCGGCTTGGTACCGATCCCACAGATCGGGCCGGCGCCGCCGGGTTACGTCCTCTGCCTGACGCTTGCGCCAGGCGTTGATCTTCTCGTGGTGACCGGACAGCAACACGTCCGGCACCTCCCGCCCGTCCCAGACCTGGGGGCGGGTATAGTGGGGATATTCCAGCAATCCCCACTCGAAGCTCTCTTCCGCCAGCGATTCCTGCTTGCCGATCACTCCCGGCAGCAGCCGCACGATGGCGTCCAACATCACCAGCGCCGCCGGTTCTCCGCCCGACAGGACGAAATCGCCCACGCTGATCTCCAGCGCCTCGTGGGCTTCCAGCACCCGCTGGTCGACGCCCTCGAACCGCCCGCACAACACTCTGACGCCCGGTCCCTCGGCCAGTTGCCGCACCAGGGACTGGTCCAGCATCCGCCCGCGCGGCGTCATATACACCAACGGCCCCGGTGCCGGAGTTCCCCGGATGGCGGCGTCCAGCACATCGGGACGCATCACCATTCCGGCCCCTCCGCCGAAGGGGGAATCGTCCACGTTGCGGTGTCTGCCGGGTGCGAAGCCCCGGATGTCCACCGCGTCGATGGACCAAAGTCCCTCTTCCAACGCCCGGCCTGCCAGCGACAGGCCCAACGGCCCCGGAAACATCTCGGGGAAGATGGACAGCAGGGTGGCCCGCCAGGGCTGCCTAACCGTCTCTTCCACCGCTTCAACCATCCTTTTCACCATCAGCCTCAGGCGCCGGCGCGAACTCCGTTCGCTTGGCTTCCCTCCGCTGCGCTCCGGCTCGCTCAACGCTCGCGCGCTCGGCTTTGCCTCGCTCGTCCTCGTCGGCGGCATAGACCGGCGGGATCACCACCAGCCTTGCGCCCGCCACATCCACCACCGGCACCTGCGCCTTGGTGAAGGGCACCATCAGGTTGCCCTTCGGCGCCAGCGCGATGTCCAGCACGTCCCCGGCGCCGAAATCATGCACCGCCGCGACGGTGCCCAGTCTTTCGCCGCCTTCATCCTCCACCGCCAGGCCGATCAGGTCGGAATAGAGGAACTCGTCCTCCGTCGACTTGGGCAGGCGCTCGCGGGCGACCCAGAAACGGGTGCCCTTCAGCGCCTCGGCGGCGTCGCGGTCGGAAATCCCCTCCAGCGTGGCGATGACCGAACCCTTGGCCTCGCCCGTCACCTTCAAGCGGAACTTCCGGCTTCCGGTCTCGTCCTCCACCGGGGAGTAGTAGCCGATATCCTTCGGCTCCTCGGTGAAGCTCTTGACCTTGACCGCGCCCCGGACCCCATGCACGCCAACGACGACGCCGACGCACACCCGGTCCGACATGGGATGTTACTCGGCGCTGGCGGTTTCGGCGGCCGCGGCGGCGGCACGATCGGCCTCGTCCTTGGCGCGCTGCTGGGCCTTGGCCTTGGGCTGCGGCTTCTTGGTCTGCTCGGGCTTGGCGGCCTTGGCCACCAGGCCCTTATCGGCGAAGAAGCGCACCAGGCGATCGGTGGGCTGGGCGCCGACGGACAGCCAATGCTTTACCCGCTCCTCGTCCAGGGTCCAGCGCAGGCCGGATTCCACGGTGACCATGGGATTGTAGGTGCCGACCTTCTCGATGAAGCGGCCGTCGCGCGGGCTGCGGGCATCGGCCACCACGATCTTGTAGAAGGGGCGCTTCTTGGCGCCACCGCGGGAGAGACGAATCTTCAGAGCCATTCTTCAGTCTTCCTCTTAGAGAAAATTTCCCAGGACGCCGGAACCCCTAGCGCCCGAACCTCGCGCCGGGCGGCAGCAGACCGCCGATGCCGTGACGCATCAGCCCCTTCTGGCCCAGCTTGCCGACCTTTTTCATCATGTCGGCCATCTGCTGATACTGCTTGAGCAGCTTGTTGACGTCCTGAACGCTCATGCCCGCGCCAGCGGCGATGCGCTTCTTGCGCGACGCCTTGATCAGGTCGGGATTCTTGCGCTCGGCGGGCGTCATGGACAGGATGATGGCTTCCTGGCGGGCCACCATCTTGTTGTCGATATTGGCGTCCTTGATCTGCCCCGCCATCTTGCCCAGGCCGGGCAGCATGCCGATGATGCCCTTGAGATCGCCCATCTTTCGCACCTGGGCGAACTGCTTGCGCATGTCCTCCAGGTCGAACTTGCCCTTCTCCATGCGCTTGGCGAGACGTTCGGCCTCTTCGACCTCGATGGTCTCCATGGCCTTCTCGACCAGGCCGACGATGTCGCCCATGCCGAGGATGCGTCCCGCGATGCGGTCGGGGTGAAAGACTTCCAGCGCGTCCAGCTTTTCGCCCGCGCCGAGGAATTTGATGGGGCGTCCGGTGACGGAGCGCATGGACAGCGCCGCGCCGCCACGGGCGTCGCCGTCGATACGGGTCAGCACGATGCCGGTGACGCCGACCTTCTCGTTGAATTCACGCGCCAGGGTGACGGCGTCCTGGCCGGTCATGGCGTCGGTGACCAGCAGGGTCTCGGTGGGCTTGGCCACGTCGCGGACATTGGCGACCTCGGCCATCAGCTCCTGGTCGATATGCAGCCGCCCGGCGGTGTCCAGGATGACCACGTCGTAGCCTTCCTTGCGGCCCACATCCAGGGCGCGCTTGGAAATGGCCACCGGCATCTCGCCCATGACGATGGGCAGCGAGCCGACCTCGGCCTGTCCGGCCAGAATCTGCAACTGCTGCTGCGCGGCGGGACGATAGACGTCCAGCGAGGCCAGCAGCACCTTCTTCTTCTCGCGCTTCAGCTTGAAGGCGATCTTGGCCGAGGTGGTGGTCTTGCCCGAGCCCTGCAGGCCGACCATCAGGATCACCACCGGCGGCACCGCGGAGAGGTTCAGCTCGGTGCCCTTGGTGCCCAATGTGGCGATCAGCTCGTCATGGACGATCTTGACCACCATCTGGCCCGGGGTGACCGACTTGATCACCTCGGTGCCGACGGCGCGGGCCTTGACCCGGCCGATGAAGTCCTTGACCACCGGCAGCGCCACATCGGCTTCAAGCAGGGCGACGCGGACTTCGCGCAGGGCTTCGGTGACGTCGGCCTCGGTCAGCGCGCCGCGCCCGGTCAGCCGCTCGAAAACCTTCCCCAGCTTTGAACTCAAGCCCTCGAACATGCGAATCCGTGACCCATAAGCAATGACACGCCGGTGCGCGTAAAGTCGCGGACCGACGGGCCTCCGTGGAGGCGGTGGTCTCCAGAAATCTGAAGAGGGTGGGGTTGTAGTCCGCTGAGCGGGGAGAGTCAACAATTTCCCCGCCGGTTTTGTTCAGAGGCCATTCATGTTGCACCGCATATGCTGGCCGCTCCAATCCAAGCCGCACCTAGGGAGGATGCGCGCATGACCCTTTCCATAGAACCCGCAGACCAGCCGTTTCCCATTCTTCGGCTGTTTCGCACCCGGTTGGTTCCGGGCCTCGCGCTTTCGGCCGTGCTCTTGCTTGGTGGCGGCTGGGTTTCCGTAACCTCCCTTGAAAAGAGGGTCTATCTGGAAACCACCCAGCGCCGGGTCGAAAACACGGTGCGACTGGTTGAGCGGGCCGAGCCCCAGACCTGGGAACGATTGCTCAGTGGGGAGAGCCCCGCCCTGGTCCTGGCCGATCCGGCCGGGGCTCGCGCCCGCTTCCTGCTGGAAGAAACGGCCAATGACGGTCATGTGCTGCAACTGAAAATCTTCAACGAGCGGGGAATCACTTTGTACGCCACAGACCCGGCAGACCTGGGCGTGAGGGAGGAAAACGCCCTGATGCGACAGGTGCTGCGGGACAAGAAGCCGCAGATTGAAACCACTCAGCGGGATAATCTTTCACTCTACGAGATCTATGTTCCGATTAATACGAAAGAGCACACCATTGCCTTCGAGGTCTACGAGCCATCCAGCATACTGGACGAAGTCATCGTCGAGAGTTTCTCCCGCTTCGCGGTACTGCCCATCGTCATCCTGCTAGGCTTCGGGCTTTGGCTGCAGCGCGTTGTTACCAAGGCGCAGGCGGATATCGACGGACGTGTGGAGGTGCAACAGACGCTGAGGCGGCAGTTGGAACGTTTCGTATCCCAAAGTGCCGGTCTTGCCGCCAGGCAATCTCCAGGCGGCCAGGTGCCGACAACCCGCGCCGGCATGACTCTCTTTTATTCCGACGTTCGAGACTTCACCAGCCTGGCGGAATTTCATCCGCCCAAGGCCACGGTGGAGTTCCTCAACGAGTTGATGACCCGTCAGGTGGAGATCGTCACCACCCATGGTGGTGATGTCGACAAGATGATCGGCGATGCCCTTCTGGTGCGCTTCGAGGGCAGTGATCGTGAAGCCCGTGCCCTGGCCGCGGCCCAATCGATTCTGATCGACCTGGCGGCGCACCCCATGGCGCGAGCCATCGGAATCGGTATCTATGACGGTGAAGCCATCTTGGGGGCCATCGGCCCCAAGGAGCGCCAGGACTTCACCGTCATCGGCGACAGTGTCAACCTTGCCGCGCGTCTATGCTCCCTCGCGGAAGAAAACCAGCTTGTCATCGACGAACAAGCCCTGCGCCGCTCGGGATTGCCAGACGATGGCTTCTCTCCCGCCGAGGAAAACAAGGTCAAGGGCCGCAAGGGGCTGGTCAGCGTCCGGCGGTGGTCGCCATCCGTCTGAACCGTCAATCTCCGGCTCACAGCTTCAGGGCGTAGCGCAGGGCACCCCAATGGCGCGAGCCGACCATGATGGGGCAGTCGATTTCCTTCAGCAGCATGAACTGGCCACCGCCCATGTCGCGGACATAGGTTTGGGCCAGATAGGGCTGGGTATTGCGCGACGCCAGGATGCCGGTGCGGTCGTCGAAGATGCGGCGGTTGCGCGAATGAGCCATGTTCCAGAGCTTGTCGCCGGGGCGCTGTGGCTCGGAATACTTCCGGTTATGAGTGGCGATATAGCCGTTGCGATCCGAGGCGCAGCACAGCACCACCCGGGGATCCCGGGCCAGTTCGGTATCGATGATGTCGGGCAGCAACAGGTCGGTCAGGGCGGTGTGCTTGGCCAGCAGCTGCAACGGATCGGTATCGGGGATGGGGACATAGTCGTTGTCGAACAGGTCGCCCAGACTGATGCGGCCATCGGCCACGGCCTTTTCCAGGGCGGTGGCCACCTTGGCGGCGGTCTGTTGCGCTGCCTGGATATAGGGAAGGTCGCGGGCCTTGGCCGCCTCGATGGCGTCGGTGATGGCCTGTTTCTGATCCTTGGACACCTTGACGAACTGGCACTGGATGCCGAGTTGGCTGCCCAGGATGGCCTTGGACGGAATGGTGCCCACGCCGGGGAAGGTGATGGTGCCCATGGCGCCTTCCAGCTTGGGCGCGTTGCCCACCACCAGCAGGGCGCCCATCACCGAGATGTCGCCGGTCTGGCCCGAGAAGCGCTGGTCGCCGAATTCGGCCGAGAACTCCACCGAGACCGGCACCCGTTCCACGGCGCGGCGGTTGCCGCCGTAGGAGGTGCGCAGGATGACATTGAGGCGGCGTTGAAGCGCGCCGATATCGTGGCTGACCAGGGCGGACAGCTCGTTGACCTTGCGCGCCGTGGTGCCGGTCATCTCGGCCCCGTGCAGTACCGAGGCGGCGGTATGGGCCACTTCGCGGGTATGGTCGGCGGCCTGGACGGCGCTGGCCATGATTTCGGCGGTGGCGGCGCGCTGCTGCTCGGCGGATTCCGCCACCTGGCCCGCGATGGCATCAATGTCGCGGATGGTTTCGGCCACCGCTTCCACGGTGGTCACCGCCTCGCGGGTGGTGCGCTCGATGTCCTGGGCCTGGGCATTGACGCGGCCGATGGCGTCCTCGGTCTGGCCCGCCAGCCCCTTGACCTCGCTGGCCACTACGGCGAAGCCCTTGCCGGTCTCGCCGGCACGGGCGGCTTCGATGGTGGCGTTCAGCGCCAGCATGCGGGTCTGTCCGGCGATGGCCTGGATCAGCGAGGCCACATCGCCGATGCGGGCGGTGGCCTCGGTCAGGGTGCCGACGCTGGCGCTGGCGGCGTCGACCCTTTGGCGGGCCGCCTCGCTGTATTCCGAACTGTGCTGGATGCGCGCCGTGATCTCGCGCGACGAGGCTTCCAGTTCCTCGGTGGCTCCGGCCACGGTCTGGACATTGCCGCTGGTGATCTCGATGGCGGTGGCCATGGATTGGGATTGGGCCTGCAATTCCTCGGCGGTGGCCAGCAGCTTGGCGGCACCTTCGCGCAGGCGGTCGGCCTGGGTGGAGATTTCGGCGACGGTGGTTTCCACCTCGCCCTCCAGCAGGACGGTCAGCTTCAGCATTTCCTTCTTGAGGTGGGCCTCGGCCTTGGCGGCATTTTCCTGCCGTTCCAGGGCGGCATAGCCCAGCTTGGCCTTCATGGCGCGCAACTGGGCATTGGGGCGCTGGAACTCGGCGACCGCCTCGATTTCGATCTCATGGACGAAATCTCCGGCGGCGATGGCATTGAAATGCCGCTCCAGCCGCGCCAGCGGCTTGCGCAGGAAACGGACCAGCAGCACCGCCAGCAGCACCGCCAGCAGGGTTCCCGACACCAGGAACGTGAAGCCCAGCCGCATGTGATGGCGGAAATCCGTCTTGGCGTCTTCGTAGAGTTCGCCCGCGACCCGGAGCTGGAGCAGAACCAGGCTCCGCGCCGCCTGATGCGCTTCTTCGAACAACTGGTGCAAGGTGTCGGCGGAATGCCCGCGCAGACCCTCGAGATCCTTGGCCTCGGCCAGGGATATGGCCACTTCCAGTCCATTGGACACATAGCTTTTGCGGGCCTGTTCGAACTCGTCGGCCAGTTCCTTCTCTTCCTCGGTGAGGGGATTGGACCGATAGGTCTGCCAGACCGCCCCGATATGGTCGCGATTGGCCCGGATGCGGGCGATCCGCTTTTGCACGCCCAGGCTGTTGGACGCCGCCAACTCGTCTTGCAGCAACTGGGCGTTCAGCAGGTTGTCGCGCATGCGGTCGACGACATCCGCCAACTGTCCGGCGGGAACCGTGCGGTGTTCGTAGACCGCGCGCAAGGCCTCGTTGGAATCGCCCATGCCATCCAGCACCGCGCCCATGCCCAGGATCATCACCATCACCAGCACCGCGATGATGACGGTCAGGCGGCCGGTGATGCTGTTGGCCAGGCGGCCCAGCCGGGCGGCCAGGGTGGTGCCAAGCACCCTTCCTTCCGTGACCGTGATATTGCGGGCGGTGCCGTTGCGGATCTGCTCGTAGAGCTTTTCCGCCGCGTCGATCTGGGCGCGGCTCGGGGCCGAGCGGATGGAGATGAAGCCGGTGATCTCGCCATCGGTAATCTCGGGGGTGGCGTTGGCGCGCACCCAGTAATGATCACCGTTCTTGGCGCGGTTCTTGACGATACCTTCCCACGGCTTGCCCGATTTGATGGTCGCCCACAGATCGGCGAAGGCGGCGGGTGGCATATGGGGATGGCGGACCAGATTGTGGGGCGCGCCGATCAGCTCTTCCTCGGTATAGCCGCTGATGTCGATGAAGGCTTGGTTGACGAAGGTGATACGGCCCTGGGGATCGGTCTTGGACACCAGGACTGTGCCCTCGGGCAACTCGATTTCGTGATTGGTAATCGGCTCGTTGACACGCATCTGGACACCCGGCTCCCAAACCTGAAACCCCATACATCCGCTGTATGCATATAAACGAATGGAGTGTCCAGCCCGGCTTTAGGTTGGAACAGAGACCGTGGCGAAATGCCGGGCACTTGCCTGCTTTTTAGGCGATTCGCCTCAGTTATTCGGCCCGTCGCCGCCGTCTCCGGAATAGGTACACCTCTTGCATCAATGGCGGGAGCAGTAAGGCTCAAACCGCGCCAAGGCGGAAGAATGGGATTCGGGAGATGGCGGTCATCGTATTTTATGAAAAGCCAGGATGTGCCAACAACACCCGCCAGAAACAGGCGTTGATCCGGTCGGGGCACGACGTGGTGGCGCTGGATATCCGGGTTCAGGCCTGGACACCCGACACGTTGCGCCCATTCTTTATCGGCCGTCCGGTGGCGGACTGGTTCAACCGTGCCGCCCCCCGGGTGAAGTCGGGGGCGGTGGTGCCGGAACTGATGCAGGCCGACGAGGCCCTGGCGGCCATGTGCGTCGATCCCCTGCTGATTCGCCGCCCGCTGATGGAATCCGATGGCAGGCGCATGGTGGGATTCGACGAGGCGGCGGTGAATGCCTGGTTGGGGCTGGTGCCCGAAGGGCCGCCGCTGACCGAGGTCTGCCCCCGCAGCGACGGCGCCTGTCCTCCGCCGAAGGTGTGATCAGCGGCACTTGGAGAAATCGGGCGGTCGCTTCTCGGCGAAGGCGGCCACCGCCTCCTTCAATTCCGGCCGCTTCAGGCAGGCGTCGAACACCAGCGCCTCGCGGGTCAGGCGGTCCATCACCGGCTCGGCCGGGGTCTTCATCAGTTGCTTGATCATCAGCAGGGTGGCGCGCGGCTTGGTCGCCAGCTTGGCCGCCTGGGCCAGGGCGAAGGCCTCCAGCTCCTCGCCGGGCACCACCGCGTTGATCAGGCCGATGGCCAGCGCGGTCTCCACCCCGAAGGGCTCGCCCAGCAACAGCATCTCGGCCGCCTTGCGATGGCCGGCCAGGGCGGGCAGGGTCTGGCTCGACGCCGCTTCCGGCACGATGCCCAGATTGATGAACGGGGTCAGGAACTTGGTGCCCGGCGCGGCATAGACCAGATCGCAATGGGGCAGGATGGTGGCGCCCACCCCCATGGCGGCGCCGCGCACCGCGGCGACCACCGGCTTTTTCGCCCCGGCCACGGCGCGGATGAAGCGATCCGCCACCGAGCCCGACAGCTTGTCCCAGGTCAGGAAGTCGGGCAGGTCGTTGCCCGCGGTGAAGTCGGTCTCGCTGCCACGCAGCAGGAAGACGCCGGTCTCGGAATCGGCTTCTCCGCCCTCGAAGGCCTCGGCCAGGGCCTGGTACATCTCGCCTATCAGGGCATTCTTCTTGTCGGGGCGGTTGATGCGGATCACCCGCACACCGCTTTCCACATGGGTCAGGATCAAGTCAGTCATGGACGCCTCCGGTTCGGATTTTGAGCGAAGTGTAGCTCAGCATCGGCGGCTGGCAAGACGGGCCTGGGCGGGATATGGTTGAGACCGCCTCTTACCTTGGATCAGGCCATGACCGCTCTCAATCCCATCATCGTCATTCCCGCCCGCATGCAGGCCACAAGGCTGCCGGGCAAGCCGCTGGCCGATATCTGCGGCGAGCCCATGATCGTCCATGTCTGGCGCCGCGCCATGCAGGCGGGCATCGGGCCGGTGGTGGTGGCCTGTTCCGAGCCGCAGGTGTTCGACGCGGTCTATGCTCATGGTGGCAACGCGGTGATGACCGATCCCGATCATCCGTCGGGGTCGGACCGGGTGTGGGAGGCGGTGGAAAAGCTCGACCCCGACCGCGCCTATGACGCGGTGGTCAATGTCCAGGGCGACCTGCCCACCCTGGAGCCCTCGGTGATCCGCGCCGTGTTCGCGCCGCTGGAAACACCCGGCGTCGACATCGCCACGCTTGTGACCGAGATCACAATTGATGAAGAGCGGACCAACCCCAACGTGGTCAAGGCGGTGGTGTCGCTGGCGCCGGGGCAGCGCGTTGGCCGCGCTCTGTATTTCTCGCGCGCCACCGTCCCCGCCAATGCCGGGCCACATTATCATCATATCGGACTCTATGCCTATCGCCGCGAGTCGCTGCGGCGTTTCGTCGACCTGCCCCAGGGCGTGCTGGAAACCCGCGAGAAGCTGGAACAGCTGCGCGCCCTGGAAAACGGCATGCGCATCGATTGCGCCTTGGTTGACACGGTTCCGCTGGGTGTCGATACTCCCGCCGACCTGGAGCGGGCGCGGGTGCTGCTGGCCGGGTATCAGGCGAAGCGATGATGGGCGAAGAGATGATGACCGACACACTCGATCCCAGCCGCGCCATCGCCTTCCAGGGTGAGCCCGGCGCCTATTCCCATCTGGCCTGCCGCAACGCCTATCCGGCCATGCAGCCGCTGCCCTGTCCCACCTTCGAGGACACCTTCGCCGCCGTGCGCGAGGGCCGCGCCCGCTATGCCATGATCCCCATCGACAATTCGGTGGCGGGCCGGGTCGCCGATGTGCACCACCTGATGCCCTATGCCGGGCTGCACATCATCGCCGAGCATTTCGAGCGCATCAGCCATCATCTGCTGGCGGTGCCCGGCGCCACCATTGACGGCATCCGCACCGTGAAAAGCCATGTCCATGCCCTGGGCCAGTGCCGCAACCTGATCCGCGAACTGGGCCTGAAGGTGGTGGTGGGCGCCGATACCGCGGGCGCGGCGGCCGAGATCGCCGAGCGTGGCGACTCCACCGTCGCCGCCATCGCCTCGGAACTGGCGGCCGAGGCCTATGGCCTGATCTCGCTCAAGGCCAATATCGAGGATGCCGCCCACAACACCACCCGCTTCGTGGTGCTGGCCCGCGACGCGGTGGAGCCCAATCCCAACCAGCCCTGTGTCACCACCTTCGTCTTCCGGGTGCGCAATGTGGCCGCCGCCCTGTACAAGGCGCTAGGCGGTTTCGCCACCAACGGCATCAACATGACCCGGCTGGAAAGCTACATGGTGGGCGGCGAGTTCGTGGCCACCCAGTTCTATGCCGATGTGGAAGGCCATCCCGCCAACCGGGCCCTGCGCCAGGCGCTGGAGGAACTGGACTTCTTCAGCCACGAGGTCCGCATCCTGGGCGTCTATCCGCTGCATCCCTTCCGTCTGCGCCAGCGTCCGCCGGGGGAATAAGCCCCTCCGGCGTCGGTGTCGGGGCTGGCATCGCGGGCCTCGCGCTTGACGAGTCCTTAATTCCCCCCAAGATATACTACAGGAAGGGTGCCGGTGGTCGGGCCCTTCGGCACCGTACTCGCTCAGATGTGAGGAGGACGAGGATCCATGTCACGCATGTCCGCATTCAATAGCCCGCTATTGCTCGGCTTCGACCATTTCGAACGGGTCCTGGATCGTATTTCCAAGACCTCGGCCGAGGGCTACCCCCCCTATAATATCGAGCAGACCTCGGAAAACGGCCTGCGCATCTCGCTGGCCGTGGCGGGTTTCGCCATGGAGGACCTGTCGGTGTCGCTGGAAGACAATCAACTGGTCATCCGCGGTCGCCAGAACGAGGATGACGGCGGCCGTATCTTCATCCATCGCGGCATCGCGGCCCGCCAGTTCCAGCGCGCCTTCGTGCTGGCCGAGGGCATCGAGGTCAAGGGCGCCGCCCTGGACAACGGCCTGCTGCACGTGGATCTCATCCGCGAGGTGCCCGAACCCCGTATCCGCAGCATTCCCATCCAGGGAGCCGGAGCGGTCGATCCGGCGGCTCGCACCATCACGGTCGCCGCCGAACCCGACGAGTCGCATAAATCCCGGGCCAGAACCGGCCTTAAAAGGGAGGTCTGACATGAAAAACGCAGACGACAAGACCATCACCACCGCGTCCGCCGCGCCGCATGGCGTCATGAGCCCGGTAGACCTGGCCAATTGGGGTCTTCCCCTGGTCGCCTATGTCCGCCATGTGGGGGATGAAGGTGTCGGAGGCTGGGCCATCTGCGCCGCCGATGGCACCCGTATCGGCGGTGCCCCCGACCGCGCCACCGCCTTCGCGGCGGTGCGTCAGCACGACCTGGAACCGCTCAGCGTTCACTGAGCGGTTCGGGGAGGGGTTAACGGAGACCGCCACCGTGGAGGCCCTGGGAAAGCAAGGCCGCCCAGGTGGTGTAGTAGGAATTCAGCATCACTGCGCCCAGGGCTGCTCCGATCCCCAGGCGGGCCAGCCGCCACGGCGTGGCCGGCATGGCGCTGGCGGCCATGATCACCAGGAAGGGCAGCGCCATCATGGTGTAGCGGCTGGTGAAGCTGAGGGCGATCACGCCGGGATGGATGGCGATTCCCAGGGCGGCCAGCCCCACCACCACGTCGAAGGCATCCCGGCGGCGGCGCCACAGCCACGACATCGTGGCGGCCGCGAACAGCCAGGCCAGCACGGCGATCAGGCTGGAGGCCGCTACCGCCAGCAGGCCGATGACCGAATCAGGCAACAGGGACTGCAGCGCCGAGGTCATGGGAACCGCGTGGAGGAAGCCGGTGGTGGCATTGGCGGCGAATACCGCGACGGCCGCCATCAGGACAGCGCGGCCGGGCCGCATCAGGCCCGGCGCCATCAGCAGCATGAAGGCGCCGCAATAGCCCAGCGACAGGGCCATGGAGCGCAGGTTGAAGGCATCGGCGCGGCGCTCGGCGGGCGGCGTGAAGCCGTCCCAGGTCAAGCCCTCGCCCGGGGGCATGAAGCCCTTCCAGATGGCCATCTCCATCACGGGCAGCGGCAGGCCACAGGCCAGGTGCAGTACCACTTGGCGCCATCCCCAACCGCCCAGCACCAGGAAGATTCCCGCCACCAGCGGCACCATGGCCACATAGGGTTGGCGTCCCAGCGCCGCCAGGCCGAAGGCCAATCCCGACAGGATGGCGGCGCGATCGCGGTTGGCCTCGTCTGTCAGCGCCGCCATGCCCAGGGCGACGAACAGCATGGCGGGAATCTCGGTCAGCGCCATGCCGGTGACCACCCAGACGGTGGGAACCGCCAGGGCCATGACCACGGCCAGCGGCGGCTGGTTCCGCCGCTTCAGGATATGGGCCAGCGCCAGCAGCATTAGTCCGGCGAGGAGGGGATTGATCAGGCGCACCCCGGGTGCGGTTCCCGCCGTCAGCGGTAGCGCCGCCCAGTGGATCAGGGCGTAAAGCGGCCCCACGGCGGTGGGCAGCCGCCGCAGGAAATCCTCGCCGGGTCCCAGCGACTGGAACAGGGCGACGCCGGGAAAATGCAGGATTTCGTCGAAGATCAGGGCGGCGGGCGAGCCGAGAATCTGGGCCGCCATCAGGCCGGCCACCACGACGGCACCCGCCAGCAGCAGCCGGTCCGGTGAAAGCTTCGGCGTCATGACACCCTTGTCCTCTTCGGCCGGGGGCCGGTCAGGCCGCCCGCGAGGCCGGGGATTCGGTCAGCAGCGCGTAAAGGGCGTCGGCATTATCGGTGCCGCGCAGCTTTTCGCAGACGCCCTTGTCCCGCAGCAGCCGCGACACCCGGGCCAGGGCCTTCAGGTGATCGGCCCCGGCGCTTTCCGGCGCCAGCAGTAGGAAGATCAAATCCACCGGCTGTTCGTCGATGGATTCGAAATGGATGGGCTTTTCCAGCCGGGCGAACAGGCCGTAAAGCCGGTCCAGGGCGGCAAGCTTGCCGTGGGGAATGGCGATGCCGTTGCCGACGCCGGTGGTTCCCAGGCGCTCGCGTTCCAGCAGCACGTCGAAAATGGCCCGCTCGTGCAGGCCGGTGATCTCGGCCGCGCGGCGCGCCAAATCCTGCAGCGCGTGCTTCTTGGAGGTCGCGCGCAGATTGGGAATGACGGCGGCGGGGTTGATCAGGTCGGTGATTTCCATGAATCCACCCTATCATGCGGACTCTTGCCGGTCCGCGGAGTCTCCTGGCTCGGCCGGGAGCGGGGCGGAACATAGTTCCGGCCCCCGCCCGAGTCAAGCTTGACGCAAGTCACAGTCCCAGCGACTTCTCGCGACGCCGTTGTACCGACGACGCGATGTTCATGGCCTCGCGGTATTTTGCCACTGTTCGCCTGGCAATGTCGATGCCGTCGGCTTTGAGCGCCACCACGATCTGGTCGTCGGACAGCACCTGCTTGCCCTCGGCGTCGATCAGCGCCTTGATGCGGTGGCGCACCGCCTCGGCGGAATGGGCATCGCCGCCATCGGCGGAATTGATGGACTGGGTGAAGAAATACTTCAGCTCGTAGATGCCGCGCGGCGTGGCGATATACTTGTTGGAGGTGACGCGGCTGACCGTGCTTTCGTGCATGGAAATGGCGGTGGCGATGTCGCGCAGCACCAGCGGACGCAGATGCTGGACGCCGTGGCGGAAGAAGGCGTCTTGCTGGCGCACCAGTTCAGTGGCCACCTTCAAAATTGTGGTGGCGCGCTGGTGCAGCGACTTCACCAGCCAGTTGGCCGACTGGTAGCGCTCGCTGATATAGGTCTTGTCGTCCTTGGAGCGGGCCGCGCCGGCGATCTTGGAATAGTAGCGGGTATTGACCAGCACCCGGGGCAGGGTATCGGAGTTCAGCTCCACCAGCCAGCCGCCGTCCTGGGCGCGGCGCATCAGCACGTCGGGGGTGATGGGCTGGGCCACCACATGGTCGAAGCGCAACGCGGGCTTGGGGTCCAGCGCCTTGATCTCGCCGATCATCTCGGACATGTCCTCGGCGTCGACGCCGCAGATGCGCATCAGCCCGGCCAGGTCGCGCTTGGCCAGCAGTTCCAGATTGTCCAGCAGCGCCTGCATGGCGGGATCCAGGCGGTTGCGCTCGGCCAGTTGCAGGCCCAGGCATTCCTTCAGGGTGCGGGCGAACACCCCCACCGGGTCGAAGCCCTGGACCCGTTTCAGCACCCGCTCCACCCGCTTGGGCGGACAGCCCAGCCGCGCCGCCAGCTCGGCGAGGTCGCCGATCAGATAGCCCGCCTCATCCAGCATGGAGATGAGGTGGAGGCCGATGATGCGGTCGCCCGGATCGGGCACATCCATGTTGAGCTGGGCCACCAGATGGTCGCGCAGGCTGATCTCGCCCGCCACGGTGGCTTCCAGGCTGGATTCGCCGTCCTCGAAGCTGTGGCTGCCGCCATTGCGCGAGCTCCACTGGCCGAAGGCCTCGCCATCGGTGCCATCGGACGGGCTGTCATTGTTGAAGGTGTTGTCGTAGTCCACGTCCAGCCCCTCGCTGGCCGAGGTGGAGGTCATGTTATCCAGCAGCGGCGCCTCGGCGGCCGGAACGGAGTCCAGCAGCGGCAGATCATTGGCGTCGGCCTTGGGTTCGGTTCGTTCCAGGCCGCGCTCGGTGTCTTCCCGCTCCAGCAGCGGGTTACGCTCCATCTCCTGCTCGATGAAGGCGGACAGCTCGATATTGGACAGCTGCAGCAGCTTGATGGCTTGCTGCAGCTGTGGCGTCATCACCAGCGATTGGGTCTGACGGATATCCAGCCGGGGGGCGAGGACCATGACTGTTTCGGCCTACAGGCTGAACCGTTCGCCGAGATAGACCCGCCGCACCCCTTCATGGGCGACGATCTCGGCCGGGCGGCCCTCCATCAGGACGGCGCCGTCATGCAAGATGTAGGCGCGGTCGATGATGTCCAGGGTTTCCCGCACATTGTGGTCGGTGATCAGCACGCCGATGCCGCGATGCTTCAGATGGCCGACCAGATCGCGGATATCGGACACCGCGATGGGGTCGATACCGGCCAGCGGCTCGTCCAGCAGGATGAAATGCGGCCGCGACGCCAGGGCGCGGGCGATTTCGACGCGGCGGCGCTCGCCGCCCGACAGGGCCAGGGCCGGGGCGCGGCGCAAGTGGCTGATGGAGAATTCGGCCAGCAGGCTTTCCAGGTCGTGTTCCCGCCGCTCGCGGTCGGGCTCCACCACTTCGAGGACGGCCAGGATATTGCCCTCCACCGACAGGCCGCGGAAAATGGAGGCTTCCTGCGGCAGATAGCCGATGCCGAGGCGGGCACGGCGATACATGGGCAAGGACGTGATGTCCTCGCCGTCCAGGGTGATGGAGCCGGTATCGGGTGCGATCAGGCCGGTGATACAGTAAAAGCAGGTGGTCTTGCCCGCGCCGTTGGGACCCAGCAGGCCCACCGCCTCGCCGCGCTGAACGGTGATGGAGACATCGCGAACCACCGGGCGTTTCTTGAAGCTTTTGCCCAGGCCGCGCGCCACTAGGCCGGGATTGTCGGCCACCAGGCGCGGCACGGTGGTCCGTTCCCTGTCATGGGCCTTGCCCTTGTCGGGCATGCCCAGCGGCGGATGGGTGACCACAGGTTTCATCTGTCCCCTTACCTCCTGGCGCCGGGCACACTGCCCACGAAGCCGGGGGGGCCCTTGGTCCCCGCCTCTTCGGTGGCGTCCTTATCACCCTTCTTATGGGGAATGAAGACGCCTTGGACCCGCTTGCCGGACTCGGCGCCGCCCGGGGCCTCGGCGAACAGCTTGCTGACCCCGGAATTGAGATTGACGTGGGCGTAACCGCCTTGAAGCTGGTTGCCGCCTTCCCGGATGATCTTAACCGAACCCGAGACGGTGGCGATACCGCTTTCGGCGTTGTAGTCGCCGCGATCACCGGTGACGGTCTCGGTGCTGGTGGCCAACGCGACATGGCCATAGGCATCGGCGCGCTGCATCTCCAGCGATCCGCCATCGGATTTGGTGGCGCCGGGCTTGGCGGCGGCGGGCTTGGCCGCCTGGGTCTTGGCCCCCTTCTCCTTGAAGTGGGCGGTCAGGACATCGGCCTTCAGGGTCTTGCCGTCCTGGGTGGCCACGGCGTCGCCCCGCAGTACCGCCATACGCTTCAGTTCCCAGTATTCCAGCTGCTCGCTGGCCTGGAAGGTCTCGGTGGGCGTGACCAGCCGCGACGGCGCGCCCTTCAGCACGAACACCGCCTTGTCCAGGTCATAGACCGCCTTGGCCCCGGTGGCGGTCTCGTTGGGGGATTTGATGGTGACGTTGCCGTCGGCGTCCAGGCGCCAGATCTCGTCGCCCTTGGGTCCCTTGCGGTAGTGGGCGGTCAGGGTGTCGGCATTGACCGTCATGTCGCCGCGCACCGCGTGGGCGTTGCCCCGGGCGATGACGCGCATATCCTCGGAATGCCATTCGATGCCGTTGTCGGAATAGACCTGGATCTGCTGGTCGCCCGACTTGCCCATGTCGAACCCCTGGGCATGGACGGTCCCGGCCAGGGACACGGACCCCAGCAGCATCAGCAAAAGACGGGCGGTCGGCGTCATCGGCGTTTGGCTCCCTTGCCCTGGCCCTGGGGCGAGGCTCCCCGCAAGGTCAGGGCGGCCTTGCCGGTGAAGGTGATGTCGCGTCCCTTGCCCGCCAGCTCGAAACCGGCGGACTGGATGCGGCCTTGTGGTCCGTGCCCTTCCACCGGTTCCAGCCCCCGGCCGGTATTGCGGGCCAGGTCGAAGACGGCAGTGGGCGTGTGCAGTTCGTAACCGGCATCGTGGTACAGGTTGACCCCGCCCGCAAGGTCCAGGGTCTTGGTGACCTGGTTGTAGACGCCGGTGGCGGCATCCACCACGATATTGGCCCCCGAGGTGGAGGTGAAATCGGCCTTGGGCGCGGTGAGATGGATCAGGTCGCGGCTGCCCGGCTGCTGCTTCGCCAGATCGGCGGTGACCGCGTAGGGGCGGTTGGATTCGTCCAGGCCGAAATAACGGGCGTTCTGCATGGCCAGGGATTCGACCTCCTTGGACGGCAGCTTGGCGAACCCCACCTGGAAACGCTTGTCCTCCAGCGCCAGCTTGGGCCACACCACCACCAGCCCCAGCAGCACGGCGGCCAAGGCGGGCAGCAGCACCTTCATGAAACCGACGAAGCGGGAATAGCTGGAGAACGGCCCGGTCTGGGGTCGACGCAGACGATGCCGCAAGGCGGCCAGTCGTTCGGTCGCGCTGGGCAGCACCTAGGCCACTCCCGCGCGCAGGCAGTCATGGACGTGCAGCACGCCCACCGGGCACCCGGTTTCGTCGACCACGAACAGGCTGGTGATGGCCTTGGTGTTCATGATGCGCAGCGCTTCGGCCGCCAGCAGGTTGGGGGCCACCGTCTTAGGATCGCGGGTCATGACCTCGGCGGCGGCTAGGGTCGGCAGGTCGGGGCGCATATGGCGGCGCAGATCGCCATCGGTGACGATGCCGGCCAGCCGTCCGTTTCCGTCCGTCACCCCGGCGCAGCCCAGGCTCTTGGCGGTCATCACCAGCAGCACCTCGGCCATGGGGGTGGTGGGGGCCACCAGGGGCAGCCCCTCGCCGCCATGCATCAGGTCGCCCACCTTCAGCAGGCGCTGGCCCAGCTTGCCGCCGGGATGGAACAGCTTGAAATCGGCGGCGGTGAAGCCCTTGCGCTCCAGCAGGGTGACGGCCAGGGCATCGCCCAGGGCCAGCATCATGGTGGTCGAGGTGGTGGGCGCCAGCCCCATGGGACAGGCTTCCGGGATGGGAGGCAGCACCAGCGCCACATCGGCGGAGACGGCCAGGGTGCTCTTGGCGCCCGAGGTGATGCCGATCAGCGGAATCTCGAAGCGGCGGGAAAACGCCACCAGATCGCCCAGTTCGGGAGTTTCGCCCGAATTGGACAGGGCGACGACCGCATCCTCCGAGGTCACCATGCCGAGATCGCCATGGCTGGCCTCGGCCGGGTGGATGAAGAAGGATGGGCGGCCGGTGGAGGCCAGGGTGGCGGCGATCTTGCGCCCCACATGGCCGCTCTTGCCCATGCCGGTGACGATCACCCGGCCCTTGGCGGCTTCCAGCAGCCCCACCGCCTTGACGAAAGCCTCGCCCAGCCCGGCCGACAGCGCGCTCAGGGCCTCGGCCTCGGTGGCGAGCACCTTGCGGGCGGTGGCGATATCCTCGGCGGCAGAGGTCATGGCGAATCCCTTGTCCCGGCTCCCAATGACCGGAGGCCCTAACTATACGAATCCGGGTTTGGACGGAAAGCCAAAAGCAGGGGATGTGGTCCGTTTCCTGCATTAAAATCGCCAGCTTTAAAAACTGAACCGCTTGGTTTAGTTTTGCCGGAAGCAGTTTCCGGAGCCACCATGTCCAAGCCTTTATCCGGCCGCAAACCCTCGGCCAAGCGGGAAGCCATCCTGGATGCCGCCCAGGTGGTGTTCCTGGATGTGGGCTATGCCGCCGCCAGCATGGACGGGGTCGCCGCCCGGGCCGGGGTGTCCAAGGCCACCATCTATGCCCATTTCACCAGCAAGGATCAGTTGTTCTCGGCGGTGATCCAACGGCGTTGCGAACGCAGCGAGGCCTTTCAGAGCATCGACAGCCAGGGGGATGTCCGAGCCGTGCTGACCGGAGTGGCGCGGCGCCTGATGACTCTGTTGCTGTCGCCCGAGGCGCTGGCCATGTATCGCCTGGTGGTGGCGGAATCCCTGCGCCAGCCCGATCTGGCCCGCGCCTTCTATGACTCCGGACCGGCGGCCGGCAAGGCGCAGATTGCGGCGATCATGGCCGATCTGGCCGACAGGGGTGAACTGGTGCTCGACGATCCCTGGGTCGCCGCCGACCAGTTCATCGGCTTGCTGCGCACCGATCTGTTCATGCGGACCCTGCTGGGGCTGCCGCTTCGCGACGGCCAGACCCTGGACGGCGTGACCGTCGGCGCCGTCGACGTGATTTTGCGGGCCTTCGGTCCGAAACGCTGAAACCAGCTATTGATCGCCAGGTTATTGTGACTTTCCGTGGCGAATTGTTGGATTTGGCTTAACTTTCGTATAGGCGATATCGTATTTGTACGGCATCCAGAATCGCCGCCGGAAGAACGGCGATCTGGGGACAAGCTCGCGGTGAACAGGCAGGGCAAGGCCATGGACAGGTCGCTTAGCAATGTGGAACGGACGTTTCAGTGGGATGAGGTGATCGTCTCCAAGACCGATCTCACCGGCAAGATCACCTATGCCAATGATGTTTTCATCGGCATCAGCGGCTATACCGAGGACGAGCTGCTGGGCGCGCCCCATTCGATCCTGCGCCATCCCGCCATGCCGCGCTGTGTCTTCAAATTCCTGTGGGACCGTATCGCCCAGGGGCACGAGGTCTTCGCCTATGTGGTCAACCGGGCCAGGAATGGCGACCATTACTGGGTCTTCGCCCATGTGACGCCCTGCTACGACAAGGCCGGGCAGTTGATCGGCTACCATTCCAACCGGCGGGTGCCCAAGCCGGAAGCGGTGGCGACGGTCAAGCCGCTTTACGAAACCCTGCTGGGGATCGAGAACGGCGCCAGCGACCGCAAGCAGGGGCTGGAGCAGTCCTTCGCCGCCCTGGTGAAAACCATCGGCGATCTGGGTTTCGACAGCTATGACCGCCTGGTCATGACCATCAGCCGGTAGGAGACATCCCCATGTCCGCCCCCTCGCTCCGCCGGACGGTCGCCGCCTCGACCACCATGACCCTGATCGCCCTGCTGGCCACCGGCCTGGTGGCTTATGCCGCCATCGGCTACGGCCTGATGATGGACGCCTCGGTGACCGCCGCCCTAGCCGATGCCGCCAAGGGTGGCGATGGCTGGCGCGCCTCGCTGGAAGCCGCCGTCGCGTCCCATCGCGGTTTTGGCTGGACCATGGTGGTGCTGGCGGTGGTGGCGGGCGGCGCCTTGTTTTTCCTGGCTCTGCGCTCCAACGCCCAAATCCGCGCCATCATCGCCCTGGTGGAACGGGGCGAAGCGGTGGCGGCCCAGGCCGCCCAGGGCGACTTCAACGCCCGGGTCCTGCGCATCGGGCGCACCGACGAGCTGGGTCGCATGATGACCGGCTTCAACCGGGTGCTGGACCTGACCGAGGAATTCGCCAAGGACGCGGGCGCCGCCATGAAGATGGCGGGGCAAAAGCAGTATTTCCGCTATATCCCGCTGCAGGGTCTGCGCGGCGACTATCTCGGCTATGCCGAGGGCATCAACAAGGTGCTGGCGGACATGGACGCCCGCGACCAGGAGACCCGCAGATTCGAGCAGTCGGTTCAGGCCATGGTCGCCGACGTCTCCAAGGCCACCAATGCCATCGGCCAGACCGCCGGAATCATGGCGGCGCGCTCGGAAAGCGCGGGCGGCAGCTCGCTCACCGTGGGCGAGGCGGCCGAGGTCACCACCCAGCGGGCGGCGTCGGTGTCCGAGTCCATCCACCAGTTGGCCGGGGCCATCAACGAGATCGCCCAGCAGGTCACCCGTTCGGCCACCGTGGCGCAGAACGCCGTCGCCGATATCGGGACGACGGTGGAACGCATGAACGGGCTGGCCGATTCCGTCAGCCAGATCGGCGAGGTGGTCAGCCTGATCAACGACATCGCGTCCCAGACCAACCTGCTGGCGCTCAACGCCACCATCGAGGCCGCGCGGGCGGGCGAGGCCGGCAAGGGATTCGCCGTGGTGGCCAACGAGGTCAAGACCCTGGCCAGCCAGACCGCCCGGGCCACCGAGGACATTACCAATCAGGTGAACGCGGTGCAGGAAGCGGCACGTTCGGCGGCGTCGGGTATCGGCGATGTGGTGGAGACCATCCGCAGCATCGACCGCATTTCGGCCACCATCGCGGGCGCGGTGCAGGAACAGGAGGCGGTGACCCGCGAGATTTCCGAACATATCGACGAGGTGGCGGCACAGGCCGCCGATGTCTCGGAGAACGTCGCCCACCTGTCCCAGGCCTCGGCCCAGGCCTGCGGCGGCACCGTCCGGGTGATCTGGAGCGCCCGCATGCTGGGCAAGGTGGTTGAATCGCTGACCAGTCAGGTCAATGAGTATGTCAGCAAGGTGAAGTAGGGCGGGCGAGGCGCCCGCGCTCCGGGGTCATCGCACGCCCGGCGCTTGAGGGACAAGAACGGAGCGAAGCGACTGGGCCGTTGAGGCCCCGCGCCCGCGTGGGCGCGAAAGCCAAGCATTCCGGAGGAATGCGCCCGGCGCTTGAGGGACAAAAAAGACTCAGAACTTCCTTGCCGCCACCAGATCGCGGGGCATGCGGTTCATGCGGATGAACTGGGCCAGCACATGCATCAGCGACTGGTGCACATCCTCGATGATGCCGTAATTGTCGGCGCTGACATGCAGATTGGCATCGGCCAGCTTGGCGGTGCGCCCACCGGTGAAACCGGTCAGCGCGATGGTGCCGACGCCGTTGGCCTTGGCCCATTGGATGGCGCGGACCACGTTTTCCGAATCCCCCGACGAACTGATGGTGATCAGCACGTCGCCCGGCCGGGCGAAGGTCCTCAGCTGGTAGGCGAAGACCTCGGCATAGTCCAGGTCATTGGCGATGGCGGTGATCATCTCAATGGTGGCCGACAGGGAATGGACCCGGGGCTTCAGGCTGGTATCGGTCTGGATGCCCTTCACATGGTCGCAGACCAGATGATTGGAGATGGCCGCCGAACCGCCATTGCCGCAGACATAGACATGGGCATCGGCTTCCATGGCGCCCGACAGCAGGATTTCCGCCGCCGCCAGGGCGCTTTTCGGCACCGAGGCCAGCGCCTGGGCGATTTTCTCGCTATAGGCCTCGTAGAAGGCGGCGATGCTGGAATGGGGCTTTTCGGGGAAGTACATGGCGGTCCTCGGTTTCGGCAACGGGCAATGAGGCGGAAACGCCCACCTAATCCTCGTCACCCCCGGACCTGATCCGGGGGTCCATGGATGCCCGGATCAAGTCCGGGCATGACGGTGATGGATGAGTGGGATCCATATCAAAAAACACTGTCCAGCACGGCCTTGATGCGCAGGGCCGCTTTTCCGTCCCAGAATTCAGGAACGCGTCCGGCCTTGCCGCCGTTGTCCAGAATCTCGCGGGTGGCGGCCAGGATGCGGCCGGTGTCGCGCCCCACCACCGTATTGGTGCCGAACTCCACCGTGGCTGGACGTTCGGTATTGTCGCGCAGCGTCAGGCAGGGAATGCCCAGCGCCGTGGTCTCTTCCTGGATGCCGCCGGAATCGGTCAGCACCAGCCGGGCGTGCTTCATCAGACCCAGCATGGCGAGATAGCCCTGCGGCCCCAGCGGCAGGATGGTCCTGCCGTCCAGCTTGTGGGCCAGACCGGCGGCCTCGATGCGCCCACGGGTGCGCGGATGCAGCGGCATCACCACCGGCAGCTCGCGGCCGATCTCGGCCAGGCAGTCCAGCAGCCGGGCCAGCACCTCGGGCTCGTCCACATTGGAGGGCCGGTGCAAGGTGGACAGGGCGAAGCTCTCCGGCACCGCCAGCCCGGCCGCGGCCAGGGTCTCGGCCGGGGCGGTGGCGCGCGGCAGATTGGCCACCAATGTGTCGATCATGACGTTGCCGACGAAATGGACACGCTCGGGCGTTATGCCTTCCGCCGTCAGATTGGCCGCCGCCGAACGCTCGGTGGTGAACAGCAGGTCGGAAATCTGGTCGGTCAGCACCCGGTTGATCTCTTCGGGCATGGCGCGGTCGCGCGAGCGCAGGCCCGCTTCCACATGCACCACCGGCACGCCCTTCTTGGCGGCGACCAGGGCGCAGGCGATGGTGGAATTGACGTCGCCCACCACCAGCACGATGGGATCATGGGCGGCGTCGAGCACCGGCTCGAAGCGGATCATCACCTGGGCGGTCTGCACTGCATGGCTGCCCGATCCCACTTCCAGATTGGCGTCGGGGGCGGGCATGCCCAACTCGGCGAAGAAGGTGTCGTTCATGTCGGGATCGTAGTGCTGGCCGGTATGGACCAGCAGCGGACGGAAGCGGGCGGAGTCCTTCAACGCGGCGACGATGGGGGCCGCCTTCATGTAGTTGGGTCTGGCGCCGACGACGCAGACCACGGTTCTCGGCCTTTGGCTCATGAAAATCCCGTCCGGATGACGGCTCTGTATATAGCGGCAGGCTTCCAGGGGCAGAAGCGGAAAATTCCGACCTGTCCTCGGGCGCGGGCTGTGCTATATCCCCCGACAAATCCCGTCCGTGCCGGAGAGTGCCGTCCCATGTCCGATTTGATGCCCGTTCGCCGCGCCCTGATCTCGGTCTCCGACAAGACCGGCCTGATCGATTTCGCCCGTTTCCTGGAAAGCCGGGGCGTCGAGATCCTGTCTACCGGCGGTTCGGCCAAGGCCATCCGCGACGCGGGCATCAAGGTGGTGGAAGTGGCCGACCATACCGGTTTCCCGGAAATGCTGGACGGCCGGGTCAAAACCCTGCACCCCAAGGTCCATGGCGGCCTGCTGGGCATTCGCGGCAATGCCGAGCACGAGGCGGCCATGGCCGAGCACGGCATCGCTCCCATCGACCTGCTGGTGGTCAATCTCTATCCGTTCGAATCCACCGTGGCCAAGGGCGCCGGTTACGACGAATGCGTCGAGAATATCGATATCGGCGGCCCCGCCATGATCCGTGCCGCTTCCAAGAACCACGCCGCCGTGGCGGTGGTGGTGGATGTGGAGGATTACGGCGTGGTCAAGGCCGAGCTGGAGGCCAATAATGGCGCCACCACCCTTGCCCTGCGCAAGAAGCTGGCGGCCACGGCCTATGCCCGTACCGGCGCCTATGACGCCGCCATCTCCCAGTGGTTTGCCAAGCAGCTGGGCGACACCTTCCCCCGCCGGGTGGTGGTGGCGGGCGAGCTGAAGCAGTCGCTGCGCTACGGCGAGAATCCGCACCAGGCCGCCGCCTTCTACGTCACCGGCCATCAGCGTCCCGGCGTGGCCACGGCGAAGCAGCTCCAGGGCAAGGAACTGTCCTACAACAACCTCAACGATACCGACGCGGCCTATGAGCTGGTGGCGGAATTCGACAAGCCCGCCGTGGCCATCATCAAGCACGCCAATCCCTGCGGCGTGGCGGTGGGCTCCGACATCGTGTCGGCCTACAAGGCGGCGCTGGCCACCGATCCGGTCTCGGCCTTCGGCGGCATCGTCGCCATCAACCGCAAGCTGGACGGCGCCACGGCGGAAGAGATCGCCAAGCTGTTCACCGAAGTGGTGATCGCCCCCGATGCCGACGAGGCTGCCGTGGCCGCCTTTGCCGCCAAGAAGAATTTGCGCCTGCTGGTCACCGGCGGCATGCCCGACCCCAACGAGCCCGGCATGACGCTCCGCCCGGTGGCGGGCGGCTATCTGTTCCAGACCAAGGACAATGGCCGCGTCGCGCTGCAGGAGCTGAAGGTGGTGACCAAGCGGGCGCCGAGCCAGCAGGAACTGGAAGACCTGCTGTTCGCCTTCCGTGTCTGCAAGCACGTCAAATCCAATGCCATCATCTATGTGAAGAACGGCACCACGGTCGGTATCGGCGCCGGGCAGATGAGCCGGGTCGACTCCTCGCGCATCGCCGCCTGGAAGAGCCAGGAAGCCGCCACCGCGGCCGGTCTGGCCCAGCCGGGCACCATCGGTTCGGTGGTGGCGTCGGACGCCTTCTTCCCCTTCGCCGACGGCTTGCTGGCGGCGGCGGCGGCGGGGGCCACGGCGGTGATCCAGCCCGGCGGCTCCATGCGCGACGCCGAGGTGATCGCGGCCGCCGACGAGAAGGGGCTTGCCATGGTGTTCACCGGCATGCGTCACTTCCGGCACTGATTTCCAGGAGCGATCCCATGTCCCTCACAAAGCTCACCATCGTCATTCCTTGCTACAACGAGGAAAAGACCCTGGAAGCCATCGTTGATCGGGTCCTGGCGGCGGATCGTTGCGGCCTGGACCTGGAGATGGTGATCGTCGATGACGGCTCGCGCGACAAGTCGGTGGAGGTGATGAAGGCCCTGGCCGCCAAGCATCCCCAGATCATCACCGCCGAGCACGGCATCAACCAGGGCAAGGGCGCCGCGTTGCGCACCGGCTTCCAGAAGGCCACCGGTGACATCGTGCTGGTGCAGGACGCCGACCTGGAATACAGCCCCGCCGATTACCCCAAGCTGCTGAAGCCCTTCCTGGACGGCCGCGCCGACGTGGTGTTCGGCTCGCGCTTCAAGGGCGGCGACGAAAGCCGGGTGCTGTATTTCTGGCACTCCATCGGCAACCGGGTGCTGACGCTGGCGTCCAACATGTTCACCGACCTCAACCTCACCGACATGGAGACCTGCTACAAGGCCTTCAAGCGCGAGATCATCCAGGGCGTGACCATCGAGGAAAACCGCTTCGGCTTCGAGCCCGAGATCACCGCCAAGGTGGCGCGGCTGCGGCCCCGCCCCCGCATCTACGAGGTGGGGATCAGCTATTCCGGTCGCACCTACGAGGAAGGCAAGAAGATCGGCTGGCGCGACGGTGTCCGGGCGCTCTACTGCATCATCCGCTACAATCTGCTGGACTGACCGGACCATGAGACGCCGGGTCGCGCCGCTGCTGGCCTGGGCCTGGGTGGCGGTGGTGCTGGCCGCCTATCTGGCCCAGTTCCGTGGCCTGCTGCCCGCCGTGGCGGGGGCTTGGCTGAAATGAGCCTGCTCGTCCCCCTGGTCATGGCAGCCTCGGTGCTGGGATGGGGCGCCCTGGCGCTTCGGGCCTGCGGCGTGTCGGAGTCCCTGGCCTGGCGCGAGCGGGTCGCCTGGTCCTTCGCCCTGGGCATCGGCATTCTCGGCTGGCTGGCCTTCTTCCCGCCGCTGCTGGGCCGGGTCGATGCCGCCGCCTTCACCGTCTTGTGCCTGCCGGGGCTGTTCGGCCTGTGGTGGCTGCGCGGCGGCGAGGCCGAGTCCGAGCGCCCTACCCTCTGGACCTGGGCCTTGCTGGCGGTGCTGCTGCTGCTGGCCCTGGGCGATCTGGCGGAAGGCCTGGCGCCGCCCACCGACGCCGATTCCCTGGCCTATCACTTCGCCATTCCCCGCCAGATCCTGCTGCACGGCCAGCTGATCTTCGTGCCGCGCGCCGCCGATGGCGCCATTCCGCTGTTGCAGCAGATGACCTCTCTCGCCGCCCTCGCCCTGGGCGGTGAACCCGCTATGACCCTGTGGTGCGGGCTGTCGGGCTGGGCGGCGGTATTCCTGACCTATGCGGTGGCGCGGCGTCACCTGTCGCGCGACTGGTCGCTGGCGGCCGCCGTGGCCATGGCCGGGGTGCCCGCCTTCCTCTACGGCGCCGGATCGGGCCAGGTGGAGGCGCGGCTGGCCGCCTTTGCCACCATGGCGGTGTTGGCGAGTATGGAAAGCCGCCGCCGCTCCGGCCTGGGCTGGGCGGTGCTGGCTGGACTGGCCGCAGGTCTGTGCATGGCGTCCAAATATCCCGGCCTGCTGGTGGCCTTCCTCTGCGGTCTGGCGGTGCTGCTCCAGCGCGGCGGCGTGGTCAAGGCCAGTGTCTTTTCCGCCGCCGCCTTGGGCCTGGGGGCGCAGTGGTATGGCTGGAACTGGTGGAATACCGGCGACCCGGTGTTTCCCATGTTGTTCGGGCTGGTGCCCTATCACGCGGGCGTGCCCTGGAACGAGGCCCAGAACGCTGCCTTCAAGCTGTGGGGCGCTACCATCGAGGCACCGCTGCCGCGCGGGGTCCTGGACATCCTGGCCTATCCCCTGCGGGTGACCTTCTTCCCCCCCGATGCCCTGGATGCCGGTCGCACCGGCCTCGGCGTGCTGCCGATCCTGCTGGCGCCCTTCGCCGCCCTGGGCGCCTGGCGTTACCGAGCCCATCCCATCGTGCGGGCCTGGGCGGTGGCGGCGCTGATCGGATTGGGATTCTACCTGCTGTGGTCGGTGTTCGGCGCCTCGCAGCGGGTGCGCCACTACCTGCCCTTCATGCCGCTGGTTTTGGTGGGATTGCTGGTGGCGGCGGTACGGGTCGGGCCGAGGCTGCCGCTGGCGGCAGGGCTGGCGGCGGTGATCATGCTGCAACTGGCGGGACAGGCGGTGTTCGCCCGCACCTTCGTCCACCGCCTGGTCGCGGACGAGGACCGCACCGCCTTCATCGAGCGCAACGTGGCCTGGGCCTATGGCGTGACCTGGGCCAATGCCCATCTGCCCGCCGATGCCCGGGTGGTGACCAATGTGCGCCAATGGATTTATCTGCTGGAGCGGCCGGTGCTGTTCGTCACGCCGGTGCAGCAGGCCGAGGTCCAACTGTTAGACGATCGTCTGGATGTGACAGTATTCTGGACTCAGATGCGGGCTCGGGGAATCACTCATGTCATCCTGCCGTTTCCGCTGAAAGACATATTCGACCCCCCTCCGGAGGGAGATCGCCTGGCGATGATGATGGCCCGGCTGGAGCGAATCGGCTGCGCGTCGGTTGAGCGGGTGCTGACGGGCCCGGCCCCGGCCATGTCACGCACCCTGGCGAGCAATGGCCAGGGCAATTCCAGCGTCACGGTGCTGGCGCTGACGCCCGCGACCTGTCGGTTGGAAACACGCTGACCGTATCGATGAAATCGGGGTGGTCGTTGAGCGGGATCACCGGCCTTTGCATGCGGGCGTTGAGGGTCGAGAACAGCAGCAACAGCCCCAGCATCACCGTCTGGACCAGAAAGCCCAGGAAGGTGGAGACGATCAGCGAGGTCCAGCCGATGATGGGAATGTCGGTGAAGAACTTCTCGAACAGAACCTTGGCCAAATAGATCATCACCAGGAAAGACGAGGCCAGGGTAGCCAGGATGAAGCGGGTCGCCACCATTTCTCCATGCACCGCCAACCCGGAAAAGCCGTGGATCACCAGGCTGTAGAGATTCATGTTGGTGCGTCCAAATAATCTCGAACCGCGCGCCGCACCGATACTGGCATAGGGCAGGCGCGCCTTCATGATCCCGGCGGGGAAGTGCAGGCCGATCTCCCAGACTCCGGCCAGTTTGCGCACCAGCCGCCCCGGCACAACGCTGAAATTGCCGATGGAGATGGGCATGCCGGTGAGAGTCTTGTACAGGCGTTTGTAGGCGGCGTAGAAGGCCTTGAACAGCCAGGACTCTGACCGCTCCGTCCGGGCGGCGAAGACGATCTTGGCCCCGCCCTCGGCCCGGGCGGCGGCCAATAGCTCGGGGATCACCTCGGGCCGGTCCTCGTGGTCGCAATCCATCACCACCAGCCAGTCGCAGGTGACGTGGCGGGCAACCCAGCCCATGCCGATGGACAGCGCCCGCTGATTGCCGAGATTGCGGAGCAAATGCACAATCTCGACCCTGTCGATTACCTTGAACTCGTGGCCGTCCAGAAGGTCGCCGGGCAGGGCCAAGCTGGAACCGTCATCCATGCAGACCACCCGCACCGAGGCGGCATGCTCGGCCAGGGCGGCGTCCAGCAGCGGCAGCAGCGCCTTCAGCGACGGCCAGTCGTTGAGCGACGCGGTCAGGACGGTGATGGCGGGTTTTTCCAAGTCATCCTTCCTTGCGATGGTGGATCACCATGCCGTTGCAAATCTTGCCCGCAGTGTAGCGCAAGCCGATCGGCGTCCCAAACACCGCGTCCTCGCCCTGGTTCAGCACCAATGTGGCGAAATAGCCCGAAGCCACCAGCCCTTCGACGCCGCCGCCTTCCATCACCACCCCGGCCTTGTGGTCCAGGGGATAGTTCCAATGCAGGACGAAGGCGGGGTCGGACGGCACCAGCCAAGGCAGGGCCAGGGCGGCGCTGGCCACATAGACCGGACCGGGCTGGGGGCCGATGCAGCGCGCGGTCGAGACCTGGGCATGATGCATTTGCCGCACGGTCGGCGTGCCGCTGATGCCGAGGAAGGGCGCGGTCAGCGCCAGACCGGTGAGCAGCCAGCCCAGGGCGAGGGCGGCGCGGACCGGACGGGTAACCGTACCCGCACGCGCCATGGCCGCCAGCCCGGCGGCCAGGAACAGCGCCAGATGGAAGGACAGGGTGAAGAAGTAGTTCTCGGCGGCGCCCAGCTTGGCGCTGGCCGTCCCCGCCAATACGGCGGCGACCAGGCCGCCCAGCAGCGGCACCGCCAGCACCGGGCGTTCCAACACTTCGCGCCAGCCCTGCCGCAACAACAGTGCCGCCACGGCCAGGGCGCCCAGGATCAGCGGCGCGCTCTTGACCGCGAAATTGGCGGCGTTGCGCAGGAACTGGGCCGGGACCAGTTGAATCTGCGAGCCGCCGAAGAACACCATGCGGGCGAAGTCGGGGCTGCCCAGGCCTAAGGTGGCGGCCCACAGGGCGGGCATGCCGAGCGCCAGCAAGGCGGCGCCCAGCCAGTCGCGCCGCAGCAGCAGATACAGGCCGACGCCGCCCATGGAATAGACGAAGACCTGCTTGAAGCTCCAGGCCAGATAGGCCAGGGCGATGAACAGCAGCACGGCGCGGCGGGGCGAGCGGTCATACAGCGCGATGAAACCCAGGACCGAGGCGGCGTCCAGGGTCAGGGCCCAAATGTCCGGCGCGGTGGACATGGCCCAGAAACCCATCAGCGGCCCCAGGAACACCAGCAGCCATAGCGAAGCCACGGTCAAGTCCAGGCCGCGCGGCAGCGGCCCCACCAGCCGACGGCCCAAACTCAGGCACAAGCCCAGCCCGGTGGCGACGCCGGTGATGGTGACCAGCTTGCAGATCAGGGGAATCCAGAAATCACTCAGGCCGAACAGGGCGATGGCGGCCTTGGCGATACCGCCATAGAGCGCGTAATAGGCCCAGTTGTAATAGGTCCCGGCGAAGGGGATGCGGGTCTGATCGGCATAGGCGGGCAGGCCGTGCACCACCTTCCACACCACGTAAAGCGATTCGAACTCGGCGCCCGAGGTCAGGACCTGGGTCGGCTCGGGGGTGAACAAGGTGGTGGCGAGACGGATGGCCATCAGGGCCAGGGCCAGACCGATGGCGGCGAGGCCGAGACGCTCGGTTGCCTTCAGACCGGGAAAGGGACTCGCCATGGCTTCCGTTCGCTGCTACCAGGACCGACGTCTTAGCACAGGCCCGGCGGGCGTGCCACGGTGACAGGGACGGAAAACCGGAGTAGGTTGCGCCCCGTGAAAAAACGAACCGCCTCGCCCCGCTCCATCGCCCTCGACCTGCTGGCCGCCGTGCTCGACCGCGACCGCCTGCTCGACGAGGTATTGGAAGACACCCGCCTCAAGACCCTGGACGAGCGCGACCGGGGGCTGGTGCGCATGCTGCTGGCCACCACGCTGCGCCGTCTCGGCCAGATCGACGCCCTGATCGACGCCTGCGTGGAAAAGCCGCTGGCCGCCAAGTCGGCGCCGGTGCAACACGCGCTCCGCCTGGGCATTGCCCAGTTGCTGTTCCTCGACGTCGCCCCCCATGCCGCCATTTCCACCAGCGTCGACCTGATCAAGGGCACCCAGCTGGCCGGGTTCGCCAAGCTGGTCAACGCGGTGCTGCGCCGCCTGGACCGCGACGGCAAGAATCTGCTGGCCGCCCAGGATGTCGGCATGCTCAATACGCCGGACTGGCTGTGGCGCTCCTGGTGCCGCGCCTATGGCGAGGAGACCGCCCGCGCCATCGCCCTGGCCCATCTGACCGAGGCGCCCATGGACATCACCGTGGCGACGGATGCCCAGGGCTGGGCCGAGCGGCTGGAGGCCACGATCCTGCCCACCGGTACCCTGCGCCGCTCCGGCGGCGGTGCCGTCGCCGCCTTGCCGGGATTCGACTCGGGCGGCTGGTGGGTGCAGGACGCCGCCGCCGCCCTGCCCGCCCGCCTGCTGGGGGAGGTGGCGGGAAAGAACGTGGCCGATCTATGCGCCGCGCCGGGCGGCAAGGCCCTGCAATTGGCGGTGGCCGGGGCTCGGGTGACGGCGGTGGACCGTTCCGCCAAGCGGCTGGTGCGTTTCCGCGACAATCTGGCCCGGCTGGGACTGGCGGCCGAGGTGGTGGAGGCCGATGCCGGGGCCTGGACCCCGCCGGAACCGTTCGACGCCATCTTGCTGGACGCGCCGTGCTCGGCCACCGGCACGCTGCGGCGCCATCCCGACGTGGCCCGGCACAAGAGCCCGGGCGAGGTCACCAAGCTGGCCATGGTGCAGGAACGACTGCTCAGGGCCGCCATACCCATGCTGAAGCCCGGCGGGCTTCTGGTCTATTGCGTCTGCTCGCTGGAGCCCGAGGAAGGCGAGGAGCAGATCGAGCGCCTGCTGGCCTCGGGGGTGCCGCTGGCCCGCATGCCGATAACACCCGACGAGGTCGGCGGCCTGGCCGGGCTGATCACCCCCAAGGGCGAACTGCGCAGCCTGCCCTGCCATCTTGCCGAGATGGGCGGCATGGATGCATTCTTCGCGGTGCGACTGCAAAGGACCTGACATGAGCCAACGGCGTTTCGTGCTGATCGACCGCGACGGCACCATCAATGTGGAAAAGCATTACCTGTCCGATCCCGACCAGTTGGAGCTTTATCCCGGCGTCGGCGCCGCCATCCGGCGGCTGAACAGCCTGGACCTGGGGGTGGCGGTGGTGACCAACCAGTCGGGCATCGCGCGCGGCTATTTCGACATGGTGCGGTTGGAGGAAATCCACACCCGCCTGCTGGCGCTGCTGGAAGCCGAGGGCGCCGCCATCGACGGCATCTATATCTGCCCCCACGGCCCCGACCAGGAGTGCGACTGCCGCAAGCCCCTGCCCGGCATGGTGGCCCAGGCGGTGGCCGAGCATCATTTCGACCCGGCGCGGTCCTTCATGATCGGCGACAAGGAAGTGGACGTGGAACTGGGTCTCGCCGTGGGCGCCACCACCTTCCTGGTGCGCACCGGCCACGGGCACAAGCATGTGGAGGGCACCAAGGCCGACCATGTGGTCGCCGACCTGCCCGAGGCGGTGCGCCTGATCGAGACCATGCTGGCGGCGGAGGCGGTGTCATGACATTCGACCTGACCGGGAAAAAAGTCTGGGTGGCGGGCCATCGCGGCATGGCGGGCTCGGCCATCTGCCGTCGCCTGGAAAGCGAGGGCTGCGAGATCCTGACGGTGGGTCGCGAGGACCTGGATTTGCGCCGTCAGGCCGAGGTGGAAGCCTGGATGGCGGCCAACAAGCCCGACGCGGTGTTCTTGTGCGCCGCCACGGTGGGCGGCATCATCGCCAACAGCACCCGGCCGGCCGAATTCCTTTACGACAACATGATCATCGAGGCCAATGTCATCCACGCCGCCCATCTGGCCGGGGTGTCCAAGCTGCTGTTCCTGGGCTCCAACTGCATCTATCCCCGGGCGGCGGCCCAGCCCCTGGGCGAGGAACTGCTGCTGACCGGCCCGCTGGAGCCCACCAATGAGTGGTATGCCGTGGCCAAGATCGCGGGCGTCAAGATGTGCGCCGCCTATCGCCGCCAATACGGCAGCGACTTCATCTCGGTGCTGCCCGCCAGCCTGTTCGGCCTGGGCGACCATTACGACCCCACCCAAAGCCATGTGGCCGCCGCGCTGACCATGCGCATCCACGACGCCAAGCTTCAGGGGCTGGAGAGCGTGACCCTGTGGGGCACCGGCACGCCCCTGCGCGAATTCCTCTATACCGAGGACATGGCCGACGGGGTGGTGTTCCTGATGAAGACCTATTCCGGCGAGGAGATGCTCAATCTTGGCAGCGGGCTGGAATATTCCATCCGCCAACTGGCCGAAGCCATCGCCAAGGCGGTGGGCTGGACCGGCCGCTTCGAATTCGATACCTCCAAGCCCGACGGCATGCCGCGTAAATTCCTGGATTCCGCCAAGGTCCACGAACTGGGCTGGCGGGCCTCCACTTCCCTGGATGACGGTCTCGCGGCGGCCTATGCGGATTATCTGGCGCGCCTCACAACCCCATGAACTCCCCGGCCAGGCGGTATTCCTCGCCATTCATGCCGCGCTTGAAGGCGGCGATGCCGGGCGTCAGCCGCTCGTCGATGCCGCCGAGGTCGAGGGCCTTGACGCCGCGCTTCGGCAGCTCCACCACCGCCTCCCACAGCAGGCGGTTATTGGCCTTGAGCTTGCGGCCCTCGTCGCCGTTCCAGCCGATCAGATAGGTGGCGCAGTCGCCGTGCCGGGCCAACAGGATGCCCGCCACCGCGTCATGGCCGTGGCTGGCCTTCAGCACCAGCAGGTCGTCGGGCCGGAAGGCGTTGGCGGCCAGGGCCTCCACCAGGGCGGGAGGCGTGGCGCCGAAGCCCTTTTCCGCCAGTAGCTCGCAATAGCGGCTCAGCATCCAGGCCAGGAAATCGGGCGAGGCCTCCACCAGCAGCGAGGCCTTTTCCGAGGCGTTGAGCATATTGCGCCACTTGCCGTCCAGGCGCTTGCGCAAGAGTTCGGGCGGCTGGGTCAGGTCAAGCCAGGCCGAGCACCAGGGATCGAGGCCGCGACGGCGAAAGCCCGGCACCAGCGTACCCTCGGGCAATTCGGGGGCCAGGGACAGGGCGCCCAGATTGGTCCAGCGCCAGCGTTGCCGCAGCACCCGGATGACTTCCAGCCGGTCGGCGGGGGAAACCTCGCGCAGCCAGACCGGGCCGCGATTGAGTCGCCCCACCCGGATCAGGCCGCCCAGACGCTTTTCCAGCACCTGGGCCAGGGCCACCGGCTGGCCCAGCCAGCTGACCACGGCGCGGCGCGGCCGCCATCCCCCGGCATGGCGCTTGGCCTCGCCATAGGCCCAGCTCTGCACCAGCGAGGAGCGCGGCGCGCCCGCGAACAGCGCTTCCCATTCGGCCCGGTCGGCCAGGTCCCAATCCACCCGCAGGCTCATCTCAGCACCTTGCCATAGGCGCTAGCCAGTCGCTTGGGGTCCAGGGCGCCATGCACCGGCAGCAACAGCACGGAGGAACGCAGGGCTACCGCCCCCGCGCCGTGGCAAGGATCGGCCGTCACCTCGGGGGCCATATCGGGCCAGGTCTCCACCGGCAGACGGGCGGCGCGCAGGGCGCGGTAGCGTTCGGCCGCCGCTTTCGGCGAGGCGGCGCGCAAAGCCATGCGATAGGGAATCCAGTCCCCGGCGGGGAACAGCGGCCGCAAATCGGCCAGCGGCGCCACCAGTTCCCGCAGCGCGGTCTCGTTATCGCGCCGTCGCGTGGCCTCGGCCTCCAGGTCGCGGGCGTCCAGCAGCCGCTGGGCCAGACGTGACGGCGCCAGTGGCGGCTCCATGGCGATTGTGGGCGGATCGCTGGCGAAGTCGGCCTGTCCGCCCTGGGGCAGCAGCGGGCGCAGGGCGTCGGGGATCAGCGTTTGAGCCAGCCTCCGCGCCAGCCAGCGCCATTCATTGGCGGCCTCGGGCGGCGACATCGTCATATCCCCCAGTTCCTCGGCGATGGCGTCGGCCCAGGCCTCGGCGCGGGGGCGGATGGCGATGACGCCGCCAGCGGGAGTCGCCACCAGCTTGTGGGGGGAATACAGCACCACATCGCCGGATTCGTGGATGCCGGGGCCGGGCATCAGGCAATGGGCGGCGTCCTCCACCAGCAGGGCGCCGCGCCGGTTGGCGAAGTCGCGGGCGGCGTCCAGGCGAGCGGGACAACCGAAGGGATGAACCACCACCACCATGTCGAGACTGCCCAGCGCCTCGGCCGTCTCCCATTCCATGGCGCCGTCGGGCCGCACCGGCAGGAACAGCAGCTCCGCCCCCATCCGGCGTAACGGCCAGAGCGACTGGTTGCAGATCCAGCCCGGCAGCAGCACCCGGGGCGGCAGACCTTGGCGCCTGGAGATGGCCGAGGCGATGGCGGCCAGCGACCACGCGCTGCGGGGGCTGAGCAGCCCGCTATCCCAGGGCTTCAGCCAGGGGGAGATCCCGGCGGTGGCGCCGCCCAGGGCACGGCCGAGATCAGCGTAAAGCGGCAGCGGCGCGGTGGTGATCATGGGGACGACTTCCAACGTTCGAGCACCAGCAGCGCCCAGACCGGCAGCGACAGGTCGCGGCGCCCGGCGCGGTGCTCGGCCAGCAGCTTTTCCACCGCCTTCCACTCCAGGCCGAGATCGGCCATGCGGGACGGCGTCAGGCGCTCGGCCACCATACCGGCCAGCTCGGTCCGCAGCCACAGGCCCATGGGCGGATTGAAGCCCAGCTTGGGCCGGTCGACGATGTCGGCGGGCAGCAGGCGCCGGGCGGCGGCCTTCAACAGGGTCTTCTTGCCCGCGGCGAAACGGGTGGCGGCCGAAATATCCTGCACCAGTTCGATCAGGCGGTGGTCCAGCAGTGGCAGCCGCAATTCCAGGGCATGCATCATGCTCATAGCGTCGCCATAGGCCATCAGATTGCCGGGCAGGAACGAGAGCAGGTCGGTTTCCTGCATGGCGTCCAGCGGATCGATGCGGCTGGTGGCGCGATAGAGTTCGGCGATGGGGCGCGGGGGCAGGGCGCCGCCCAGCAGGGCCTGGCGTTCGGCCGGGCTGAAATATTCCACCCAGGAGGCATACATCTCGGCATCGGCTAGACCTGCGCCCGCGACGAATTCGCGGATGCGGCGAAGCGTATGGTTGCCGGACGAGCTTTCCGGAAGCCACCGCGCGGCGGGCTCGATCAGTCCCTTGCGCAGCAAGGCCGGGATGCGCCGCCATTGGGCCGCCAGCAGGCCGCCGTGATAGCGGGGATAACCGGCGAAGACCTCGTCGCCGCCATCGCCCACCAGCGCCACGGTGACATGCTGGCGGGCGCTATGGGACAGATCGCCGATCAGCAGGGCGGTGGGATTGCCGAAGGGCTCGCCGAAGGCCTCGATCATGCGGTCCAGACCGCCGACCAGCCCGGCCGAGGCGGGTAACTCGGTATGAATGGTGCCCACATGGGCGGAGACGGCGCGGGCGGCGTCGCGCTCGTCATAGGCGGCTTCCTCGAAGGTCATGGTGAAGCTGGCGACCCGGTCGCGGCCGCGTTCCTCCGCCATCAGGGCGGCGATCACCGAGGAGTCGATTCCCCCCGACAGGAAGCAGCCCACCGGCACATCGGCCACCATGCAAGACCGCACGGCGGCGCGAAGGGCGGGCATCAGCTCCTCGACGCCTTCCTCCACCGACAGCGCGCGCCGCCCGGTGAAGGCGGGTTTCCACCAGCACGCGATCTCGGGCGACCGACCGGGGGTGAAGCGCAACAAATGGCCGGGGGGAAGCTTCCTGATCCCGGCATGCATGGTGCGGGGCGCCGGAACATAGAGGCAGGCGAGGAACTCGCTTAAGCCTGCGCGGTCCAGGGACAGGTCGATGCCGGGCACCAGGGACAAGGCGCGGATTTCCGAGGCGAAGGCGAGACCGCCGCCGGGCAGGGCCGCCCAGACCAGCGGCTTGATGCCGACCCGGTCGCGGGCCAGCAGCACGCTTCCCGACTGGCGGTCCAGCAGGGCCAGGGCGAACATGCCCACCAGCCGCCCCAGCGCCGCCTCGCCCTCCTCCGCCAGCAGGGCCAGCAGCACCTCGGTATCGCTAGAGCTGCGGAAGCAATGGCCGCGCGCCTCCAACCCGGCGCGCAATTCGGCGTGATTGTAGATCTCGCCGTTGAAGGCGATCACCCAGCGGCCGCAGGGCGAGTGCATGGGCTGGCGCCCGCCCTCGGACAGGTCGATCACCGCCAGACGGGCATGGGCAAGGCCAAAGCCGGTGCGGTCGCAGACGAAATCGCCGCGTCCGTCGGGGCCGCGATGGGACAGCCGGTCCAGCATCCCGGCCAGCAGCGCGGGCGTGGCGGCGCTGGTTCCGGCTATGCCGCACATGGCAGGACCTCCTCGGCCGGGGGCAGCCGTGTCAGGAAATCGGGTCGGGCACCGCTGGCGAAGGGCAGGCGGGCCAGCATTTCCACCAGGCGTAGCGGGCACAGGAGCAACTGGAGCAGTGCCCGCGCCCAGTCGCCCCGGGCGCGGTGGCCCTGCACCGCCTCGTAATGGATGATCAGGCCGCGCAGCAGCACCGGCCCGATCACCGGGCCGGGCAGGCGCTTGATCACCCCCATATGGCGACGCAGGATGGCCAGCGAGCAGGCGACCTTGCGGTCCACCCGGCTGGTGATGCCCTCGGGCGCCAGGGTATAGCGCAGCAGCGGCTCGGCGAAGGTCTCGAAGCGGGGGCCGATGCGGGCCAGCAGCGCCAGCCACAGCTCGTAATCCTGGGCCGAGCGCAGACCGGAATCGAAGCCGCCCACCGCCACCACCAGATCGCGGCGCACCAGCACGGTGGACGACGAGATGAAGCCGCGCAGGAACAAGGTGCGATAGGGATCACGGGGATCGCGCAGGTAACGGGCGCGGCTGTCGTTGAAGCTCTCGCTGCCGTCGGGCGCCACATTGAACAGGTTGTGCGAACTCATCAGCAGATCGCCGTCCCGGGTGACCTCCAGGCTGCGTTGCAGTTTGGTCGGCAGCCATTCATCGTCGGCGTCGAGAAAGGCCAGCCATTGGCCGCTGGCGGCGGCGACGGCGCGGTTGCGGGCGGCTCCGGCGCCGGAATTGGCCTGGGCGAAGGCCCGCAAGCTTATGCCTTCCATCCGCCCGGCCATGGCGCGGATGCGCTCCACGGTGTCGTCGGTGGAACCGTCGTCGACCACGATGACTTCCCTGGGCTTCACCGTCTGGGCGGCGATGGAGGCCAGGGCGCGGGTGATTGTGGCGGCTGAGTTATAGGCGGGCATGACCACCGAGACGTCGGCGAAGTCGATGGGGGCGAAGTTGATGGGGGCGAAGGTCTCAGCCATCGGCCATCTCCGCCAGGCCGAAGCCGGGCGCTTCGGTGTAACTGCCTTCCACATGCAGCCGCACCGTCAGTTCCAGCGCCATCAGGGCGTAGAGGCGGAAGGCGTGGCGGCCGGGCTGGGCCAGCAGGTGCTCGACGCCGCCCCGGCTCCACCAGCCGCGATCCAGGCTTTCCTTCCGCGTCAGCAGGCGCCGGGCCAGATCGCCCAGCCCGCCGCTCTCGAACCAGGCCGGAACCGGCGAGGCGAAGCCCTGCTTGGGGGCATTCAACAGCGAGTCCGGTAGGAACGGCGCCGCCATGGCCCGCTCCAGTGCCTTCTGCCGCCCATGGGGGGTGCGGATGGCGGGCGGAACCGCCAAGGCGGCCTCCACCAGCCGGTGATCCAGCAGCGGCACCCGGCCCTCCACCGAATGGGCCATGGTGGTGCGGTCCAACAGGCAGAGCAGGTCCTCGGGCAGATAGGTGTTCAGTTCGGCATAGAGCCCGCCCGACTGGGCCGGGCCGTCATACTCGGTGAAGAAACGCCCCTGGGCCGACAGGCCGGGGGGCGCAAGGCCGCTTTCCAGCACATCCAGGATGGGCGGCGGGAACAAGGTGGAGTGGTCGAACAGATAGTCGCCGCGATTGGCGTCGAATTTTTCCGCCCGCGCCAATTGCCAGGCCAGGAAGGGCTTGGCGCCCCGCAGCCCCGCCTCCACCAGTTTGCGCAAGGCCCGGGGCAGCCGCAGATAGCGCGCCTCCACCGGCAGCTGGAAATAGCGGCCGTATCCGGCGAACAGCTCGTCGCCGCCGGTGCCGTTCAGCACCACCCGGGTCTCGGCACCGATCACCTGGTTGATCAGGTGATTGGGCAGCAAGCTGGCATCGGCCAGGGGCTCGTCGGCATGCCAGCAAAGACGGGGCAGGAGTTGCGCCGCGCTGTCGGTGGACAGCTCGAACACGGTGTGGTCGGTGCCGTAACGCTCGGCCACCTGGGCGGCCAGGGGCGTCTCGTCCACGGTCGAGCCCAGGAAGCGCACGGTATAGGTCTTCAGCGGCCGGTCCAGCCGACGCGCCGCCAGGGCGGTGATCAGGCCGGAATCGATGCCACCCGACAGCATGGACCCCACCGGCACGTCGGAACGCAATTGCAGCCCCACCGCCTCGTCCAGCAGTTCCGTCAGATGCTGGCGGATGCCGTCTTCGTCACCGGGCAGATCGGCGGCGGGGGCGGGGCGCCAATAGCGCTCGATGCCGATCTCGCCATCGGCGGCCACCGACATTAGCGAGGCCGGGGGCAGCTTGGACACCCCCGCATACAAGGTGGCGGGGGCCGGGACATAGCCATGGGCCAGGAAGGCGGCGACGCTGGCCTCGTCCACCTGGGGCCGGACCAGGCCACTGGCGAACAGCGCCTTGATCTCCGAGGCGAAGACCACGCCGCCGCCCTGCGTCCTGGCCCAATAGAGCGGCTTGACGCCGAGGCGGTCGCGCAGCAGCAGCAGCCGGTGGTCCTGGCGCTGGTAGAGCGCGATGGCATACATGCCGTTGAGGTCGTGAACGAAGTCGCGTCCCCTGGCCCGGAAGCATTCCAGCGCCGATTCCATGTCGCCCTGGGTCTGGAAGGCATGGCCGCGCCCGCTCAATTCGGCGCGCAGCTCGCGGTAATTATAGACCTCGCCATTGCCCAGCAGCACGGTCTCGCCGCCGCCCCGCACCAGGGGCTGGTCGCCGGTGGCGAGGTCGATGATGGCGAGCCGGGTGAAGCCGGCCTGAAAGCGGCGGTCGTCGGAGACATGGATGCCGGTGCCGTCGGGGCCGCGATGCTTCATCACCGCCAGCATGGCGGCGATATCGGCCTCGACCATCGTTGCCGAGTGGGGCAGGAACAGACCGGCAAGGCCGCACATGTCAGGGAAAATCCGACGGTTTCACCATGATGCTGCTTGTACCCCGCCCGGGGCGGAGCGGGCAAGGGTGGGCAGGGTCTGGTAAAGCTGCGCCGATTTCCCACTTATGAAATGCTCTCGGGCCTTGCATTGGCGAAAGCCGTCCAAGTAGGGTGCCGCAACGTCATTGAACCCCGAGGACCCCCGTGATCGCCAGCCTTCGCCCCGAGCAGATCGAGACCGGCGCTTCCGTCAGCATCGAGCACCGGATCACCGAGGTCGATATCGACGCCTTCGCGGCGCTGACCGGCGATGTCTCGCCGCTGCACATGGATGCCGACTTCGCACGCTCGCGCGGCTTTCGCGGCCGGGTGGCCCATGGCGTGCTGCTGTCGGGCTTCGTCTCGCGCCTGTTCGGGGTGCATCTGCCGGGCCGCGACTGCCTGTTGCAGTCCATGACCATGAAATGGGCGGCGCCCGCCTGCGCCGGTGATCTGCTGCGCTTCTCCGCCACGGTCAGCCAGATTTCGCCGGCCGCCGGGGCCATGTTGGCCGAAGTCAATGTGGAGAACGTCGAAACCGGCCAGCTTCTGGCCAAGGGCAAGGTTCAAGCGGGTTTCACCGGAGACGTGACGTGAGCGATGTCGATCTGATCCTGGTCTGCCAGTCCAATGTGGTGGATTACGACGCCTATTCCAGCTTTCCGCTGGATCGCCTCGATCTCTACCAGACCCTGGTCTATCCCCGCATGGTCCGGGACGGTGACCGGTTTCTCGGGCATCTCGACCTGCTCAACACCCTGAAATCGGGCCAGACCTATTTCGAGGCCGGGTTCCCCCAGCGCCGCGACCTGCTCAACATCTGGAACCTGCCCTCGGCCAGCGGCATGCATCTGGCCAATGTGCTGATGGCGTCGGGGCTGCGCACCAAGATCATCAACAACATCGATTCCGAATGGGACTGGTTCGAGCAGGCCTATACCGCCAATACCAAGCCGCCGCTGGTGGGGATTTCCTCGACCTTCTACCTGACCTTCAAGGAGGTGGGCAAGCTGGCCAAGCGGTTGCGCAAGCTCGACCCCGACATGGAAATCGTGCTGGGCGGCGCCTTCGCCAATGGCCAGGTGAGCGGCGGCGGCGGGGTCGCCGGGCTAGAAAAGCCCATGCGCCGCTATGGCATCGACTATGCCCTGCATGCCTTCAATTCCGACCGCGACCTGCGCGACCTGCTGCTGGTGCGCAAGGAGGGCGGCGATATCGGCACGGTGCGCAATCTGTGTTATTTCGACAAGGACAGGTTCACCGCCACCGCCTCGGAATGGAACACGCCGCTGCTCGACGAGGTCCCGGCCAATTGGGACAAGGTGGACGCGCCCTTCCTCAACCGCACCATCCAGATCAGGACCGCCTCGGGCTGTCCGTTCTCGTGCTCGTTCTGCTCGTATCCCACCACGGCGGGCGGCTGGAAGACCATCGAGGCGGAGCGGGTCCGCGCCCATCTGGAAAGCGTCAAGCGCATTCCCGGCATCGACCGCATCATCTTCATCGACGACACCTTCAACGTGCCGCCGCACCGCTTCAAGCAGCTGCTGGAAATCTTCAAGGACTACGACTTCGAGTGGTTCTCCTTCCTGCGGGTCCAGTATGTGGACGAGGACATCGTGCGCAACATGCGGGATTCGGGCTGCCGGGGAGTCTATCTCGGCGTCGAATCCGCCAATGACCGGGTATTGAAGAACATGAACAAGAAGGCGACCCGGGCCGATTTCGCCCGGGGCGTCAACCTGCTGAACAAATACGGCATCTCGTCGCTGTCGGCCTTCGTGCTGGGCTTCCCCGGCGAGAACGACGAGTCCATTCGCGACAATATCGACTTCATCGAGAATTGCGGCGTGGATTTCTACTCGCTGAAGGAGTTCTTCTACATGGAGAACACCGAAATCCATAAGCAGCGCGACAAGTTCGGCCTGACCGGCATGGGCATCAACTGGAGCCATGACACCATGAGCTATGAAGGTGCCAGCCAGTTGAAGCTCGACATGTTCCGCTCCATCAAGAACGCCACCTCCATCGATCCCGACACCAGCCTCTGGTACCTTGCCTATCTTTACGACCGTGGCTACGGTTTCGACGAGATCAAGCAGCTGCAGCAGGGGATGAACCGGATCATGATGGATCAATTGGACGGGACGATGTCCAACGACACCGAGGCCTTCCGGGCGCTTCGGGGCATGGTCGCCTAGCATGAACTGGGCCGATGTGAAGGTCAGGGCCGCCCAAGGCGATGCCAGGGGCGCGTTCGAGGCGCTGAAATCCATCGCCCGGCCGGGCGATGATTTCGTCACCCAGCGCAAATACGCCAAGCTGCTGGACAAGCTGCCCAAGGACGGGCTGGAGCTGCGGCCGCTGAAGCTGGCCCTACTGGCCACATCCACCACCGACCACCTCGCCGATATCCTGCGGCTGTGGCTGGCGTTGGAAGGCTTCGACGCCGAGATTCACCAGCCGCCCTTCGGCCAGGCGGCGCAGAGCGTGCTGGACCCCGACAGCGAACTCTACCGCTTCCAGCCCGACATGGTGTGGTTCTTCACCTCGTGGCGCGATGTGCGCCTCGACGCCATGCCCGGCGCCGACAAGGCGGCCGTCGAGGCGGCGGTGGCGGGGGCGGTGGCCGAGACCGCCGGGCTGTGGCGGGCGCTGCAGCAGCGGCTGTCCTGCCTGATCGTCCAGAACAACGCCGATATCCCTTCCATGGACGTGTTCGGCCATTTCGAGGCCAATGTGGCCTGGAGCCGCCGCTCGCTGCTGCGTCGCTACAATCTGGCCCTGGCCGAGGCGCTGCCCAACGCCGTGACCCTGTTCGACCTGGAGCATGTCTCGGGCTGCTGGGGCAAGGATGCCTGGGCCGAGCATCGCTACTGGTATCATTCCAAGCACGCCTTCGCCTTCGACGCCATCGGCCAGGTGGCGTTCCAGTTCGCCCGGCTGGCGGGCGCCGCCAAGGGCCTGGCCAAGAAATGCCTGGTGCTCGATCTCGACAACACCCTGTGGGGCGGCGTCATCGGCGATGACGGGGTCGAGGGCATCCGGCTTGGCAATGGCGCCGATGGCGAGGCCTTCGCCGATTTCCAGGACTATGTGCGCGCGCTGAAGGCGCGCGGCATCATCCTCACCGTCTGTTCCAAGAACGAGGAGGCCAACGCCCGCGAGCCGTTCGAGCGCCACCCCGACATGCGCCTGTCCCTGGACGACGTGGCGGTGTTCCGCGCCAACTGGGACAACAAGGCCGACAATATCCGCCTGATCGCCGAGACCCTGAATATCGGCCTCGATTCCATGGTCTTCGTCGACGACAACCCGGCGGAACGCTCGCTGGTGCGCGATTTCCTGCCCATGGTGACCATTCCGGAGCTGCCCGAGGACCCGACGCTCTATGCCGCCACCTTGCATGCCGAGCGGCTGTTCGAGACCCTGGCCTTCTCGGACGAGGACGCGGTGCGCAACGACTATTACCGCGCCAATGCCTCGCGCCAAGAACTGCGCAGCCAATACGCCGATCTGGGCGAGTTCCAGCGCGGGTTGGAGATGACGTCCGAGGTGGCGGAGATCGACGAGTTCCGCCTGCCGCGCTCGGCCCAGTTGATCAACAAGAGCAACCAGTTCCACCTGACCGGCACCCGTCACGGCGAGGCCGAGATCCTCGACATGCTGGCCGAAACGGACTGGATCGGCCGCTGCTTCGGGTTGAAGGACCGTTTCGGCGACAACGGCCTGATCTCGGTGGTGCTGCTGCGCCGCGATGGCGATTCCGCCCATGTGGATACCTGGGTGATGAGCTGCCGGGTGCTGGGCCGCGGCATGGAGGAATTCATCGTCAACGAGATGGCGATGGCCGCCCGCGCCGCCGGATGCACCCATCTGCTGGGCCGCTATGTGCCCAGCAAGAAGAACAAGCTGGTGGCGGGGCTTTACCAGCGCATGGGGTTCATCAAGCTGTCGGACGCGGGTGGCGAGACCCTGTGGCGGCTGGACCTGGACGGCTTCCTGCCGCTGAAGACCTTCATCGCGCGGGAATAACCCCGTTTGCCTTCAGTTCCGCCGCCAGCCGTTCCGCCCATTTGTGGGTCGCGTGGGGCAGCGGGTGGGTGGCGCCGTCCAGATCCTCCTCGGCATTCATGTCCTGCATGTCGACATAGACCGCGCCCTTGGCCCTGGCCGCCGCGAGCCATGGTCCCTTGGCGGCCTGATAGCGGTGCCACATGGGATCGGGGCCACTGAAGCTTACCGGCAAGGGCAGGTCCACCAGCACCAGCCGCCCCCCCTGTCGCGCCACCTTGTCGGCTACGGCCACCAGGGTCTCGAACTGGGCGGTGGGCAGCTCGAAATCACGCGCGGGCGGTCGCTGGGCCGGGGCCTGATCCTCGGTCCGGGCGGCGAGGCGCCGGGCCAGCGGGCTTTGCGAGCCGATCAGGATCTGCAGGGCGAAAATGGGACGCAGCAGGGTGGTCGCCATCTGGAAGCCGCCCGCGCCGACCTGAAGGGTGAAGCCGTCGGGTCCATGCTGGAAGATACCGAAGCGCTGCATCTGGCGACCCAGCTGGGTGGTGGCCGGAATGCTTTCGTTATGCAGGAACTCGCCATTCCACAGGCCGAAGACGAGGACCAGACCGTCGCGGCTTTCCGGCGGCCGCTGGCCGTAGACCAGATCCACCGCCGCCGCCATGGCGTCGATATTGCTGCCGCTGACCGCCATGTTGTGTACTGCCACCCCGGGCAGCAGCGGCGCCAGCTCGGCGGGGCGAAACCCCGCCTTGACGTTGGACGGCCCGATCAGCATCACCGCCGGATCCCGGCCCGCCAGCAGTTTGGAGGCGAACATCACATAGGCGGGTTCGGTGGCCAGGATCGAGCGCTCGGCGTCGGCGCTGTCGAGACGGGTGGCGGAATCGGCGGGAAAGTCCATGCCCGCCGCCAGCCACAACAGCGCCAGATAGGCCGCCAGGGTGGGGGCCAGCAGCTTGGCGGTCTGAATCAGGATCGGCCGCAGCATCTCTCAAAAGCCCTTGTAGACGAAATCGGGCACCGCCCCGGCATGGGACAGGGCGGCCAGCACCAGCAGCAGCAGCTTGACCGACAGCACCGCCGTCCCCGGCTTGGGCCGCTCCGCCGCCCAGTCGCGCAGAGACCATGCCGCCAGCAGCAGCAAGCCACCCAGCCCCGCCTTCATGGCGTCGTGCAGGCCGAAGCCCACCAGGCGCTCGATGGCCGAGGTGATGCCCAGCAGATTGCCCCAGACCAGCGCCAGCCACAGCAGGCCGAGATATTCGGCGGCGCTGGCCAGCGGCTCGGGCCAGCGCGCCAGGGCGCGGACAGCCGCATCCCAACTCCACAGGGCGAAGGCGGCGGCCAGCGAGGCCACCAGCATCAGCCGCGCGAGGCCAGAGCCGCCATACAGGCGGATCAGGGCCTCCATCTGGCGGGCATCCAGCCACAGGCAGCACAGCATCAGGGTGAAGAAGGCCAGGGTCACCCCGCGTGCCAGGGCGGCGTAAAGGGGATGGGCGGCCAGCCGGGCATAGCCCTTCTTGCCCAGCCGTCCCTGCAACAGCAGCTGGAACAGCTTGTTGGCGGCGACGCCGAGGCCGAGGATCAGGCCGTACCAGCGGAATTCCTCGGTGGTGCCGTGCCACACGCCCATGACCATGAAGGTGACCATGAAGGCGGGCACCGCCAGATAGGCCGAGGCCTTGCCGCGCCCCACATGCTGGGCCAAGGCCATCAGCAGCGGCTGGAACAGATAGGTCTTGAACCAGTCCGACAGGGTGATGTGCCAGCGGGTCCAGAATTCCAGCAGGCTGCGCGACCGCATGGGGCGATCGAAATTCTCGGGCAGGGAAAAGCCGAACAGCCGCGCCGCACCCAGGACGATATCCATGTAGCCCGAGAAATTGACGTAGAGATAGGCCAGGAAGGCGGCCCCGTGCAGCAGCAGCCGCGCCGACAGCCGCACCAGGGTATCGCCGTTGGAATTGGAGAACACCCAGGCGATGGGACCGCCCATGCCGTGGAAGATGGACAGGCCAAAATCCTTGTCCGGGCCGATGGCCAGCGGCAGGTTGGCGGCGATGTCGCTGGCCACCACGGCGGTGGCCACCACCTTGACGAAGCCGTCCAGCATGCGGGCCAGGGCGGCCTGGATCTGGCCTGGCCCCAACTGCTCCGTCGATCGCGCCACCCGGTCGCGGTGGTCCTCGTAGCGCTGGATCGGCCCGGCGACGAAGGTCAGGAAACAGAACAGATAGTTGAGGTAGTCCACCGGGTCGGGGACCCGCTCCAGGGCCTCTTGGCGCACATCGATCAGCAGGTGCAGCACCCGGAACAGCAGATAGGACAGACCCACGGCGGCATAGGGGAAGTCCAGCAACAGGGCGTCGGGCAGCAGGGAATAGCGCTTCAGCACCACGAACCAGCCCAGCAGGCCGAGAATGGCCAGGGGCAGGGCCGCTTCGCTCCGCGCCCGTACCATGACATGCAGCAGCAGCCAGCCGATCACGGCGAAGGACGCCACCGGCACGAAGGCCAGGGGCGTCTGGAAGAAGCTGGCGACGAAGACGGCGTTGATGGCGGCCATCCGCCAGCGCGACGGCAGGCGGGGCAGGCCGTGGAAGGCCAGCAGGGCGCCCAGCAGGAAGGCGAGGAAGGTGGGTGATCCGATATTCACGCCGCCTCCACCCGGATCAGGCCGGACCAGGGCAGCGGCGCGGCGGCGATGGTGATCTCGATGCGGCTGGCGGGCACGCCCTCGCCATAGGCGGTCCACAGGGTGGTCGGGCTAACCGTGATCTCGGCATCCGGGGCGGTGATGGTGAAGCGGCGCCCGCCGGGGGCATGAAGATGCAGCCCGCCCGCCACCGCCTCGACCCGGCAGGTGGTATGCAGGCGGCGGATCAGGAGATGGGGGCCGCTGCCCGCCACCGTGTCGGTGATGTCCAGCCTGCGGCCCTCGAATCGCCAGCGCCGGGTGACGGCACCGACGCCTTTGAGGCGGCGAAAACCGTTGATGTTCAGGTCGATGCCGTCGGGATCGCGGACCAGCCGGGGCGGCGCGCCGCCGAGCGTGCGGCGGAAGGACTCGGCGTAATAGGGCTTGTTGGCGGCGTAGGGATCGAAGCCGTCCACCGACAGGCCGTTATGGGCCTGGGCCGACACCATCTCGTCGGCCTCGCCCGCCACGGCATAGCTGCCGCGCCCCAGGTCGACGAACACCGCTTCCTTCTCGAAATGCAGTTCGAAGCCGCCGCAATCCTGGTGGCCGTGGCCGGGCATCTGGCTCCACCCCTCGGGATCGGCGTGCCACAGTCCCATCCAGTCGCCGAAGGAGGCCTTCAGCCAGCCGTCCTCGGCCAGGGGCTCGCTGGGCGCCACCTCGTCCAGCAGGGCGGCCAGGGGGGCGCGCTGGTCGGGGGGCAGCACGTCCAGCCAGCCCGAGCGGCGATCGCCGCCGGGAAGCAGGCCGAACAGATGCTCGGGCGGGCAGTCGGGCGAGATGTCGCCCACCAGGGGGAAGCGACCGGGCAGGCAGAGATGGGGCAGCACCGCCACGGCGCGGCGCAGCGCTTTCTCGAAGACCTCGGCCTCGGGGCGGTGATGCTCGCGCGCCGCCAGCCAGACGCTGGACAGCGACCGGGTCAGCAGCAGGTGGTAATGGCTGGAACCCTCGCGCAGCAGCCCCGACACCCGGAAGATGCGGCCCAGTTCCGAAGTCAGGATGGCGGCGCCGGCCGCGGTGGCGCGGGGCAGGCCGAGGGCTAGGCCCAGCAGGTAAAGGCCGCGGCCGTTGTTGAACAGGTGGTTCGAGGTGTGGTGCTCGCCGAAATATTCCAGCCGCGCCGCCATGGCGGGGGCATGGGCCGCCAGCACGGCCAGGGTATCCTCGGCCGGACCGGGCAGGCCGTGGCGGCGGATGAAGGTGATCAGGTTGATGGCGCGTTCGGCGGCGGTATAGGGATGCCAGGCCCAGGAGGAATCCGGGGTGCCGAAGCGAGCCCTCCAGGCGGCCCAGATGGTCGCCACCCAGCGGGCGTCGTCGCCCGGCTTCATCATGGGCACCCAGGCGAAGCGGTGCAGACCCAGCTGGGTCTCGGGATCGTCCAGCGGGGCGGCCACCAGTGTCGCCTCGCCGCCGGGCTCCACCTCCAGCACCCGACCGGGCAGCCGCAGGGTCAGGCGGCCCCGGGGGCTACCTTCGGGCAAGGCGGGGAACACCGCCTGGGGCGTCTCCGGCTCCAGCCCGGCCCAGCCCGGCCCCAGGCAAGGCGGGCGATGGGGGGTGAAGGCGGGCTCGCCCGGGGTCAGCCGCAGGGCGCGCAGGATCAGCCAGCGCCGCAGCACGGGGTCGTCGGAGAGTTGCCGCAGTTTGCGCTTCAGGCCGTCCAGCATGAAAATGCTTGTAGCGGAGTGAAAGGCCGGAAGCTATAGAGGATCGCACCATGACCGCTCCCGCCAAATCCGACATCCAAGCCTTCTGGAAGGCGCTGTACAACTCGCTCTACGAGGATGTGGACGCGCATCTGACCCGTGACGCCCTGTTCAAGTCGCTGGACGACCTGGAAGACATGTTCCGCCTGCGCCGTCACATGGCGGTGGTGGAAATGCCGCTGGCCGAGCTGGCGGGCAAGCGGGTGCTGGAAGTGGGGCCGGGTGCCGGCGGCCATTCCGCCCTGTTCGCCAAGCATGGCGCCATCATGACCAGCCTGGACATCACCCCGGCCAGGGCGCGGGCCACCGAGGCCAAATTCCGCCTGATGGGCGAGGCGGCGGCGGACTGCCACGCGGTCAATGGCGATTCGGAAAACCTGCCCTTCGCCGATGCCAGTTTCGATATCGTCTATTCCAACGGGGTGCTGCACCACACCCTGGACACCGAAAGGGCCATCGCCGAGGTGTTCAGGGTGCTCAAGCCCGGCGGACGGGCGGTGATCATGCTCTATTGCAAGAGCTCGTGGCACTACTGGATCAACATGTTCCTGCCCATCGGCCTGCTGATGGGCAAGGCGTTCCGCGACCCCAACTGGCTGGGCAAGGCCACCGAATGGGGCGGCAAGGACCGCCAGACCGTGGCCAATCCCATCACCCGTTGCTATACCGGCGCCGAAATCGGGCGGCTGTTCGCCGCCTTCAAGGACGTGACCTGGCGCAAGGGCGAGTTCTACTGGTATCTGGTGCCCAAGCTGGGGCGGCTGTACCGCAAATACCAGATCAAGCGCTACGGCACCCATCCCGGCGGCGTGCTGGTCTATGGCGAGCCCTGGCCGATCCAGTCGCCGCTGGAGCTGAAGCTGGGCGAGATCATGGGCTTTTCCTGGTTCATAGCGGCGAGGAAGCCGAAGAACACCCCCCTCCCCCCGCCATAGGTAGGGGGAGGCCGGGAGGGGGGCCCCCACCCCGACCCTCCCCCGGCAAAGCCGAGGGAGGGGGATATGTCCTCACGGCACCACGAACTGCCAGCCGAACCAGCGCCAGCGCCCTTCCAGGGTGGCGACGGTGCAGTTGAGGCGCACCCGGCCCTGGGGCAGCGGCTTGCTCATGCGCACCTCCACCCGTGGCCCCAGGCGTTCCACCCGCACCTGTCCCTGATGCGAGGCGAAGCAGGCCAGCCCATCGATACCGGGGATCTCCTCGGCCAGGGTGAAGCCGAAGGCCGGGGGATTGGCCCTGACCAGGGGATCGGCGGGGGTGATATCGGTGACCGGCAGCGGCAGCGCGCGTAGGGCTAGGCGGATGCGATCGGGCTCGCCATAGGCGGCGGTGGCGGCGAAACGGGGCAGATAGGTGGGATCGGCCTTGGCCCAGGCGGCGCCGGAATGCTGGCCGAAGGCGACTTTGTAGCCCGCCTGACGCACCAGCCGCATGGAGTCGGCGCTGGCCTCGCCCCAGGGCCAGACGAAAATCTCGGGCACCCGGCCCAATTCCTGCAGGAAGCGCTCCCGTGCCTTGGCCAGGTCGGCGGCGACGGCGTCGGGGCTGGCCTTGGCCATGCGCAGCCGGGCGGCGCCTTGGCTGGCGATGGCGACGCCCGCCTGGGCCAGATCGCGCAACTGGTTCCAGCTCAGCCCATCGGGGCCGCCGCGATCCACCTCGTCGGTGGCCACCGCCAGGGTTACCGGCACGCCCGCCTTGCGCAGCAGCGGCCAGGCGCGGCGAACGAAGGTGGCGCTGTCCTCGTCCACGGTCAGGGAGACTGCCTTGTCGGGCAGGGCACGGCCCTGCGCCATGGCCTCGACCACTTCGGCCAGGGGTAGCACCGTGTGACCACCGGACTTGAACTCGGCCAGATGGGCGGCCAGTTGCTCGGTAGTGGTGTTGAGCGCCGGAATGCGGTCGTCGTCAAAGCGGTGATAGAGCAGCACCACGGCGGACTCGGCAGCCAGGGCCGATGGGGCCCCGCCCGCCAGCAGCCCCACCAGCAGCCCCATCGGCACCAAGGCCCAGGCGCGACATCGACCCGCCATGGCTCTCGCTAGGCCTCGTCCACCAGCTTGCGCTTGAGCCGCGTCGTCGACATGGCTTCCACATGGCGCCGCGTCTCCCAGCCGAAGCGCTGCGCCACCATGCCGAGATAGCGCTCGTTCTCGAAATATTCGTGGAAGGCATCATCGCGGAACTTCAGCACCTGGGCCGCCGTGCAATGCTCCGTTGGCAGCGGCTGGCAGTCGTAGGAATGCTGCGAGAAGCCCGACCAGCTTTGCGGCAGTGCCCAGCCCTGGGCCACCGCCTGGTGGTAGAGCTGCGAGCCGGGATAGGCCATGGCGGAATAGAAATTGGCGAATTCGCAGTTGAGTTCCTTGGACAGGTCCAGGGTCTCGCGCATGGTCTCCAGCGTATCGTCGGGCAGGCCGAAGATGTAGTTGCCGATGACGCAGATGCCCGCTTTCTGGATGTCGCGGACGATGCCGATGATGTCTTCCTGCTTCAGGGCCTTGTCGGCGCCGTCGCGCACATGCTTTGAGCCCGATTCGATGCCCAGCGCCAGCCAGCGGATGCCCGCCTTGCGCAGCTTGGCCAGCATGGCGGGCTTCACCGTGTCGACCCGGGCATAGGCCCAGAAGTTCAGCTCGTCGGAATAACCCAGCTCGATCAATCCGTCGCAGATGGCGTTCACGTGCCGGTCGTTGAGCACGAACATCTCGTCGATGATCTTGAAGGTCTTGACGCCATGGGTGCGGTAAAGCCGGTCCACCTCGGCCACCACCTGAACGGGGGAGCGCATGCGGTAGCGGTTGGCGTCGAACGGGGCGTTGATGCAGCAGAAGCTGCACTTATAGGGGCAGCCCAACGAGGTATAGATGCTGGCATAGGGCTTGCGCGATCCCAGATCGCCAAAGCATTGCCAGTTATGGGCGCGGTACTTGTCCATGGGCAACAGGTGCCAGACATTGCCGTGCAGGTCGGCGTCCAGGTCATGGGTCAGGGCGGCGGGCTTGTTGACGCGGATCACGTCCTCGCCGTCGCGCCAGACCAGACCGGCCACGTCGGCGGGCTCTTCCGCCGCGCCCGATTGCAGCCAGTCGAGCAGTTGCACCACGGTGGCGGGACCTTCGCCCTTGCAGGCGAAATCCACCTTCTCCTCGGCCAGGGTCTTTTCCGGCAGCGCCGAGACATGGCCGCCGACGATCAGGATCGGCAGTTCCGGGGCGGTATCCTTCAGGGCCTCGCAGGCATGGGCGGCGCCCACCATCTGCTGGGTCGAGGCCGAGGGCTGGTGTCCGAACACCACCATCACCACCAGGGTGGGGTTCAGGGCCTTGACCCGGGCGGCGACCTCGTCCGGGCCGATTTCCTCGGCCTCGGAATCGATGATGGTGACGGTCTTGCCCCGGTCCAGGGCGTAACCGGCGATCAGGCGGCACCACAGCGGCGGCTCGATGGCGGTCAGCTCGCCACCCAGCTCCTGGTACACCGCCTCGCGACCGCCGGGATTGACCAGGACCAGATCGACGCGCTCGGACTCCATGGGCTCAGACATTGCCGTAGATCGAATTCTTGATCATGGTGAAGCCCTTCATCAGATCGGCGATGCCGAGATCCAGCGAATGGGCGGGCTTGAAGCCGGTCTTCTCGATCTTCTCGTTGGAGACGATGTAGTCGCGCTTGTCGGGGTCCTCGCCAATGGGCGCTTCCACGAAGACGAATTTGGGAATGTGCTTCTGGATCACCTGGCACAGTTCCCACTTGGACAGATTGGCATCCGACAGACCCACATTGTAGGGCTGGTTCTTCATGGACTCGAAATTGTTCAAGCCGTGCATGAAGGCGCGGGTGACGTCGCGCACATGGATGTAGTTGCGCTTGAAATGGGGCTCGAACAGCACCACGGCGCGGTCGGTGACGGCGCGGTAGACGAAGTCGTTGACCAGCAGGTCGATACGCATGCGCGGCGCCATGCCGAACACGGTGGCGAGGCGGAAGCTGATGGCGTTGCCGCGTTCCAGCAGAGCCTGCTCGACCTCGACCTTATGGACGCCGTAGAGCGAGATGGGGCGCAGCGGAGTTTCCTCGGTGCAGAACTTGCCCTTCTCGCCGACGCCATAGCCGGAATTGGTGATGGGCATCAAGACGCGCTGGTTGGGCGACAGCATCTTGAACAGCATCTTCTGGGCGTCGAGATTCGTGGTGGTGGCGCCGATGGGGTCCATGGCGCAGAGCGGCGCGCCGACCAGGGCGGCCAGCGGGATCACCACGTCCTTGTCCTTGATCAGTCCGGCCATCAGCTTCTCGTCGCGGCAGTCGCCCTTGACCACCGAGAAGTTGGGATCGGCGCAGACGCTGCCCAGCGAGTGCTGCTTGAACATGAAATTGTCCAGCACCGTGACCTTGTGGCCCGCCGCCAGCAGTTCGGGAACCATGATGGAGCCGAGATAGCCCGCGCCGCCGGTTACCAGGATGTTGTAGGTCATTGAGTCTTCCTTTCTTTTGCCTCAAGCGCCGGCGCGAACTCCGTTCGCTTGGCTTTCGCCGCATGAGCGGCGGGCGCTCAACGCGCCAGTCGCTTCGCTCCCTTTCCCTCCCTCTCCCGCTTGCGGGGGAGGGCCGGGGTGGGGGCCTTTTATCCTACCGGCAGGCCTGATCCAGCACTTCGCGCAGACGGGTGATCTGGGCGGTGAGGTCGAAGGGATGGTTGCCGACGAAGAAACCGTGGTCATGGGCGGTATCGGCATTGGGAACCGCGCCACCCACCACATCGTAGTCATAGTGCTTGATCACGTCATGGCGCAGGAAATTGCCGCCGGTGATGATGCGATAGCCGATATCGGCGTCCTTGAGCGCGGCGAAGACCTTGTTGCGGTCGATCTTCTTGGCCGGGTTCAGGATGATGGTGAAGGAGAAGGCGCTGCTCTTGCCGTTTTCCTTCTGGATGATGAAGCGGTCATCGGCGCCGAACAACTGCTGGAACAGAGCCAGGTTCTTGCGCCGCTGCGCGGTGAAGCCCGGCAGCTTCTTGATCTGCTCGCGGCCGATGGCGGCCTCGATCTCCAGCGGCCGGACATTGTAGCCGGGCAGCACGAAGCGGTAGGCCTCGAAGAAGTCGTTGCCCTTCTTCTGGAACACCGGGCTGTCGGCGGGCAGGTCGCGGGTCCAGCCATGGGCGCGCAAGCTCCGGCACAGATGGGCCAACTCGGTGTCATCGGTGAGGATGATGCCGCCTTCCATGGTGGAGATATGGTGCGAGAAGAAGAAGCTGAAGGTGTTGAGATGGCCGAAAGTGCCGGCCTTCTTGCCGTTCAACTCGGCATCCATGCTCTCGCAATTGTCTTCCAGCAGGTAGAGGCCGTGCCGGTCGGCGAATTCCCGCATCACGTCCAGCGCCGCCGGATTGCCCAGGATCGACACCGCCACGATGGCGCGGGTCTTCGGCGTCAGCGCCTTTTCCAACTGGGCGACATCGATATTGAGGGTCTGGAGGTCCACATCGACGAAGCGAAGCTTCAGCCCGTATTGCTGCAGCGGGTGATAGGTGGTGGCCCAGGAAATCACCGGCACGATGACCTCGTCGCCGCGCTGCAAGGGCTTGTCGGCCTTGTAGGCCAGGGCGGCCACCGCGATCAGATTGGCCGACGAGCCGGAATTGACCATGATGCCGTGCTTCATGCCGTGATAGGCGGCGAATTCCTCCTCGAAGGCCTTCACATGGGCGCCCATGGTGTAGAAGCCGGAATCGATGACGGATTTGGCGGCGGCTTCTTCTTCCGGACCCCAGGTCGGGGCGGCGAGTTCATAGAACATGGTCCAAGCAATCCTGTATCTAGGGTCGTTATTGCCGCTTGAGGAAGGCGCGCACTCTCGTCTCGGCCACCAAGGGGCCGATCCCCACCTGCTCGTGCAAGGTGGCGCGGTCGCCCAGCTCGAAACGATAGGCTGGTTCCACCCCGATGCCCAGGGTCGGGCGCTCCAGCCCCTTCCGGCTCAGCAGATCGCGCAGCAGCGAATCCACGCCGCCCCGGCCGCTGAAGCCCTCTTCCATGCTGATCAGCCTCGGCCGGGCGGCCAGCGCTCCGGCCAGGGCATCGGCGTCGAAGCCCGACAGATCGAACAGATCGACCACGGCCAGCTTGATCCCGTCCTTCGCGACGCTTTCCGCCACTTTCAGCGCGGTATGCACCATATAGCCGGTGGCCACCACGGTGGCGTCGGTGCCGTCCTGCAGCAGGGTGAAGCCCTTGTCCAGGTCGGGGGCGGCCTCGCCATAGAGGACCGGCAGGTTCTGGGCGTCGAAGCGCAGGTATTTCAGCCCCGGCCGACCGGCGCAGCGGTCAAACAGATGACCGGCGGTGATATGGTCGGCGGGCGACAGCACCGAGAACCCGGGCAGGGTCCGCATCAGGGTGATGTCCTCGTAGCACTGGTGGGTCGGACCCGACACCACATAGCTATAGCCCGCGCCGACGCCCACCAGGGTGACATTCATGGGCCGCACCGTGGACAGCAGGGCCAGATTGGTGCGGCACTGTTCATAGCAGCGCATGGTGATGAAGGGGGCGATGGCATAGGCGAAGACCTTGAAGCCTTCCAGCGCCAGCCCGGCGGAGACATTGATCAGATTCTGCTCGGCGATGCCCACATTGATGAATCGCTTGGGGAAATCACCCCGGATGCGGTCCAGGGTGGGGGCGCCGAAATCGGCGGCGACGAAGAACAGGCGTTCGTCATCGGCCATGTTCTGCCAGACGCGCTCCAGCAGGGCGTCGCGCATGGCCCGGGGCTTGAGCTCGGTCATGGCCGGGACTCCTGCAGCAGCGAGTCGATGAGGTCGATCTTCGGCGACATCACATGCGACAGGGGGGCGTTCTCCAGGCCGGGGACGCCGCGGCCCTTGATGGTGCGGGCCACCAGCGCCTTGGGCCGCCCGTCGCGGGTCTTCTTCAAGGTGGTCAGCGCCGCGTGAACCGCCATGACATCGTGGCCGTCCACCTCCAGGCAATTCCAGCCGAACCCGCCCAGGCGGTCGGCGAGCACGCCCAGCGAGTTGATCTCATCGGTGAAGCCCAGCATGCAGATGCGGTTGTCGTCCACCACCAGGGTCAGGTTGTCCAGCTTGTTCTGGGCGGCGAACATGATGGCCTCCCAATTGGCGCCCTCGTGCAACTCGCCGTCGCCGGTGACCACGAAGACGTCCTGGGCTCCGCCCTTGACCTTGAGGCCCAGCGCCATGCCGCTGGCCACGCCCAGACCGTGGCCCAGCGAGCCGTTGACCGTTTCATAGCCGGGGATCACCGGATCGGGGATGCCGCCCAGGAAGCTGCCCGCCTGGCACACCCGCTCCAGCTCCTCGGCCGGGAAGTAGCCGAGATCGGCCAGGATCGGATACATGCAGATGGAGCCATGGCCCTTGCTGATGATGCAGCGGTCGCGCTCTTCCCAATTGGTGCGCTGGGGATCGAAGCGCAGCAGGCCGCCGTAATAGAGCGAAACGAAAATCTCGATGGGCGACAGCGACGACGCCAGACGGACTTCCGGTGCCCGGCGATAGACTTCCAGGGTCTGGCGCCAGACCCACTCCGCCTTGGCCCGTAAATCCACGTTGACCCCTGAAGCTTCCACGCCTTGGACCCCTATCTTTTGATTCGAGCGCACACTAGCAAATCGTGTCTGCCGCTCCAAGCATCTCAATCCATGAAACCGTCATCGGGAATCCGCGCCACGCCGTCGCCGAACGGGGCGGCCTGGGCGAAGGACTCCTCGCAGTCGGTGACGAAGGTCCGGATGGCGGCGAGCGCGCAGTCGTCGGGGCTGCGCTTCAGTCGCCGCGCCACCCGATAGAGCCGTTCGGCCAGGTCAGGGGAAAGGGTGATCTGCATGCCGTGATCTCCACCATAGGAGTTCGCAATCCCACAATGCTAAACTGAAGCCATCGTAACCGGGAACTGTCACAGATGCGCGTCAACCGTGAATTCCAGGATGCCGATCTGGCGGGATTTCTTCAGACGGCGGATGAATCCATCATCGCCGCCGCGCTGGCTGGGGCGGAGGCATCCCGGATCGACGCCCTGAGGGCCGCGCTTGAAGCCGGTACGGCCAGTGGCGCGGCGGTGGATGCCGCCCCCATTTTCCAAAGGCTACTGTCCAAGTATGGTGGCTGATGCGGGGCGCGCGCCTGCGACCGGCAGCGGGGGCGGATCTTGAGGAAATCGGCGACTATATCGCCCTCGACAATCCCATGGCTGCCTGCCAGTTGATCCAGGACGTCATGGCGGCCTGCGGCTTGTTGGCCATCTCGCTCATGTTGGGGCGCGGCCGGTCGGGACTCGCTTCCGGCGTCAGGAGCTTTCCGGTCGGCCGCTACATCGTTTTCTATACCGCCACGCCGGATGGCATTGACGTGATCCGCATCCTGCACGGCGCCCGCGACGTCCGCAGCCTTTAACGCTTGATTCTTGCGCCACTTCCGGTGAAAACCCAGGCCCATGAGCACTCTCGACGACGCCATCTCGCTGCGGCGCACCTTCGCCATCATCTCGCATCCCGACGCGGGCAAGACCACGCTGACCGAAAAGCTGCTGCTGTTCGGCGGCGCCATCCAGCTAGCGGGCGCGGTGCGGGCGCGCGGCGAGCAGCGTCGCACCCGTTCCGACTGGATGGCCATCGAGAAGGAGCGCGGCATCTCGGTCTCGGCCTCGGTGATGACCTTCGAGCATGAGGGGCTGACCTTCAATCTGCTGGACACCCCCGGCCACGAGGACTTTTCCGAGGACACCTACCGCACCCTGACGGCGGTGGACTCGGCGGTGATGGTGCTGGACGCCGCCAAGGGCATCGAGACCCAGACGCTCAAGCTGTTCGAGGTCTGTCGCCTGCGCGACGTGCCCATCATCACCTTCGTCAACAAGGTTGACCGCGAGGGCCGCGACACTTTCGACCTGCTGCACGAGGTGGAAAAGACCCTGGCCCTGGACGTCTGTCCGGTGACCTGGCCCATCGGCATGGGCCGCGATCTCAAGGGCGTGTTCGATCTGGTGCGCGACCGCGTCATCCTGTTCGATCCCGGCCGGGGCGACCATATCGCCGAAATCGCCGTGGACGCCCCCCTGGACAGCCCCAAGCTGGACGAGGCGGTGGGCAAGGCGGCGGCGGCCAAGCTGCGCGAGGAAGTGGAACTGGTGCGCGGCGGCTATCCCGAATTCGACCTGGACTCCTTCCGCGCCGGTCACCTGACGCCGGTCTTCTTCGGCTCGGCCTTGAAGACCTTCGGCGTCGCCGAGCTGCTGCGCGGCATCGGCCGCCTGGCGCCTCCGCCCCTGGCCCGCAAGTCGGACAAGCGGGTGGTGGAGCCGAACGAGGCCAAGGTCTCGGGTTTCGTCTTCAAGGTCCAGGCCAATATGGACCCCAACCACCGCGACCGTATCGCCTTCTTCCGCATCTGCTCGGGCCGCTTCAAGCGCGGCATGAAGGTGAAGCATGTGCGGTCCGGCAAGCTGATGGCCTTGGTCAATCCGGTATTCTTCCTGGCGCGGGACCGCGAACTGGCGGAAGAGGCCTTCCCCGGCGACATCATGGGCATTCCCAATCACGGCCAGTTGCGTATCGGCGACACCTTGTCGGAAACCGAGGACCTCAACTTTCTCGGCATTCCCACCTTCGCCCCGGAAGTGCTGCGCCGGGTGCGGCTCGACGACCCCATGAAGGCCAAGCAGTTGAAGAAGGCGCTGGAGGATCTGGCCGAGGAAGGCGTCAGTCAGGTGTTCAAGCCCATCGACGGCTCCACCTGGATCGTCGGCGTGGTCGGCGCGCTGCAGTTCGATGTGCTGACCACCCGCATCGAGTCCGAATACAATATCAAGGCCGGGTTCGAGGAAGCCCCCTTCGTCACCGCCCGCTGGGTCGCCTGCGACGAGGAGGCCGAGATGAAGCGCTTCATGGATGCCAACAAGTCCAACATGGCCGAGGACCGCGACGGCGGCATCGTCTATCTGGCCCGCAACACCTGGCAGATGAACCGCGCCCAGCAGGATTTCGAGAAGGTCCGCTTCACCGCCACTCGCGAACAGCATTGAGTTTCCCTCGCCCGCTTGTGGGAGGGTGAGGGCCTTTAGCCTGGGTCCTTGCCCTCACCCGGCTCGCGATGCTCGCCACCCTCTCCCGCGAGCGGGAGAGGGTTTAGCCTGCCCAGCGCCTCTTCCCGGGTCCGAAATCCCAGTTCCAGCAGCAGCGGCGGCTCCAGCCCCGCCTGGGCCAATGCGTCGCGGTCGCCCAGAACCTCGGCGGCATCGCCATGGAGGATCACCCGGCCCCGGTCGAACAGGGCCACCCGCTCGGCGAAGGCCCAGGCCAGATCCACGTCGTGGGTGGTGAAGACCAGGGTGGTGCCCGAGGCTGCCAGCCGCTCCAGCGCCTGCAGCAGCAGCCGGGCGCCCCGGTGGTCCAGCCCCGCTACCGGCTCGTCCAGCAACAGCACTTCGGGCCGCATGGCCAGGGCTCCGGCGATGGCCACCCGCTTCTTCTGGCCGAAGGACAGCATATGGGTGGCCCGTTCGGCCAGGTCGGCGATGCCCAGGGCGTCCAGCGCTTCCGTCACCCGGTCGCGGGCCTCGGCCTCGGTCAGGCCGAGATTGAGCGGCCCGAACGAGACGTCTTCTTCCACCGTGGCGGCGAACAACTGGTTGTCGGGGTCCTGCAGCACCAGCCCCACCCGCCTGCGCCACGCCGCCAATTCGGCCCGGGAATAGCCCTGGGCGACGCCGTCCAGCCGCACCTCTCCGGCCGAGGGGCGCAGGGTGCCGTTGAGATGCAGCAGCAGCGTGGTCTTGCCCGCGCCGTTGGGGCCGAGCACCGCCAGGCGGCGGCCGCGCTCCACCGTCAGGCTCAGCCCCTCCAGGGCGATGACGCCGCCGGGATAGACATGGTGAAGGTCGAGGGCTTCCAGGATCATGCCAGCCACAGACACGTCCCCGCCAGCACAAGATGCAGTGATATGATCGAAATCATAGAGATGGCCGAGACCCTCCGATGGGGCCGCGCCAGGCGCAGCGTGCCGTCGAATCCGCGCGCCGCCATGCCCATTTCCAGGCGTCTGGCCCGCTCCATGGCCTGCGGCAGCAGTTGGGCGATCAGCAGGCCGAGGGATCGGAGCGAGCGGCCCCGGCCGTGCCAGCCCAGCCGGGCCTCCTGGGCGTTGCGGATGGATGCGGCGGCGTCTTGCAGCAGGAAGATGAAACGCCAGGTCAGCAGCATGATCTCGATCAGTTCCACCGGCAGGCCCAGGCGGCGCAGGCCCTGAACCAGATCGGGGGTGGGGGTGGTGGCGGCCAGCAGCAACAGGCAGGATGCGGCGGCACTGGCCCTCAGCACGATGGCCAGTGCCGCCCGGCCGTGATCGGCGGCCAGGGTGATGCCGTCGGGGCCGATCTCCACCGCCACCGCCGCCGCGCCGGTCAGGACGAAACCCAACGGCGCGGCGTTGAGCCGCAGCCAATCACCCCAGGGAATACGGGCAGCCGCCAGGGCACTGGTCCAGGCGGCGACCAGCACCAGGGCAGCGCCCGGCCAGGGCGGCAGGACCAAAGCAAGCCCCAGCAGGCCGAGGGCGAGCACGGCCTTCTCGGCCAGCGCCCGCTGCCGCCAGGGGCCGCCTTGGGCAAGGCGGTCCATGTGCAGGGTCATGGCCCCCCTCCCGACCTCCCCCCATGCGTCGCACGGGGGGAGGGGTTCGTGGGGAAGCGCGTCATCTATTTGTCCCGGCGGCCGTGGCGGCGGCCCAGGACATAGCCCAGCAGCCCGGCCCCGAAGGCGGCCTGGAGCGCGAACAGGGTGCTCTCCACTTCCTTGCTGGGGGTCCAGAACGGCGCCGTCCACTTCTCGTAGCCGGGATGGGAGGCGGCGACCGCCTCCGACGCGGCGTCGTCGGTGCCGCCAAAGGGGGCGTCGGGCCGCAGGGCCAGGGGCGCGGCGACGATCAGCACCGCCAGACCCAGCAGCAGGGCATTGCTCCGGGCGGTCATGCCTTTTCTCCCAAGCCATGCATCTGTCCACGGGCGGTCAGGGCATTGATCACCACCACGGTGACCAAGCCTTCCGCCACCGCCAGGGGGGCCTGGGTCACGGCGAAGATGGAGGCGAACTTGGCCAGGGCTCCGGCGAAGCCGGTCTCGGCATCGGGGAAGGCCAGGGCCAACTGGGTCGAGGTCACCACATAGGTGGCGAGGTCGCCCAGGAAGGCCGACAGGAAGACGCCGATGGCGGCGGGCAGGCCGAGGCGATCGGAAAGTTTCCAGACCCCATAGGCGACCCAGGGTCCGGCGATGGCCATGGAAAAGATGTTGGCGCCCAGCGTGGTGACGCCGCCATGGGCCAGCAGCAATCCCTGGAACAGCAGCACCACCGCGCCGAGCACCGCCATCACCGAGGGGCCAAACATCATGGCGCCCAGGCCGGTGCCGGTGGGATGCGAGCATGATCCGGTGACGCTGGGCAGCTTCAGCGCCGACAGGATGAAGGTGAAGCCGGCGGCGGCGGCCAGGGGCAGCCGGGCCTGGGGATTGTCGGCGAGAATGCGTTTCAGGCGGCGGACCCCCGCCACCACGAAAGGGGTGGAAATGGCGGTCCAGGCCAGGGCGTGCCCGGCTGGAAGAAAACCTTCCATGATATGCATGACAGACAGACTCCGTTCGTCGAGACCAATCGTCGTCGCGAAACGGAACACCAACCCACCGACTCACCCCGGCCGAACGGGCTCGCAACGACTCTCGCGATGGCAGGTCTCCTGACTTGCGGGTCATGAGGTCCGGCATAGCCTTCCCAGTCGCTTGGGCGACCAGTGGCGATCTCTAAGGGGCCGAACCCTCTCCGCTTACAGTTGCGGGGGCAGTCACGGAGTTGGTCCCCTTTTCGGGGGCCGCACCGTGTTCCCATTTTCACCCGACGCCCTGGGAGCGGCGGGAACCATCGCGGCCACTATAATTTCGCCATGATCCCGATGCAAACCCTTCGCGAGGTGTTACCCTGGCCTTATGCCAAGAGGGAGAGGTTTCGTGTCCCATACCATTGCCCTGGTCGATGACGACCGCAACATCCTGACCTCGGTGTCCATCGCCCTGGAGGCGGAGGGCTTCAAGGTCCGCACCTATACCGACGGCACCGAGGCGCTGCGCGCCTTGACCGCTCAGCCCGCCGACCTTGCCGTGCTCGACATCAAGATGCCGCGCATGGACGGCATGGAGCTGCTGCAACGCCTGCGCAAGCAATCGGCCATCCCGGTGATCTTCCTGACCTCCAAGGACGACGAGGTGGACGAATTGCTGGGCCTGCGCATGGGCGCCGACGACTACATCAAGAAGCCGTTCTCGCAGAAGCTGCTGATCGAGCGCATCCGCACCCTGATTCGCCGCCTGGAGGCCAATAACGGCGGCGACCAGCCCGGCGGCGAGACCATGGTGCGCGGCTCGCTGGTGCTGGACCCGGCCCGGCATATCTGCGCCTGGAAGGGGGCCAAGGTGGATCTCACCGTCACCGAATTCCTGCTGCTCAAGGCCCTGGCCCAGCGTCCCGGCCATGTGAAGAACCGCGACCAGTTGATCGACGCCGCCTATGGCGAATCCATCTATGTGGACGACCGCACCATCGACAGCCACATCAAGCGGCTGCGCAAGAAGTTCCGCGACGTGGACGAGAGCTTCAGCCAGATCGAGACCCTGTACGGGGTGGGGTATCGCTATAGCGATGAGTAGTTTGTCTTGCCCCTCGACGCGACAGGTGGACTTCACCCGCAAACCCTCTCCCGCAGGCGGGAGAGGGTGGCGAGCGAAAGCGAGCCGGGTGAGGGCATGGATGGCGGGCAGAGGCCCTCACCCTCCGGCCCTGCGGGCCTCCCCCCTCTCCCGCAGGCGGGAGAGGGGCAATAGGGTGCATCTCGCTCCATGTCCAGGACGGGCTGAATGACGTCACTTCATCCCCGAAAACTGCCGCGCTGGCGGGTGCTGGCCTCGCCGCTGACCCGGCGTATCCTGGCGGTCAATCTGCTGGCCCCGGTGGTGCTGGTGGCGGGGCTGTTCTATCTCGACCACTACAAGCAGGAACTGATCCGCTCGGAACTGGAAGGCCTCGGCGCCCAGGCCGCCATGATCGCGGCGGCCATCGGCGAGGGCGCGGTGATGGAGGCCGATGGCGGCGGCTATGATCTCAATCCCCTGGTGGCGCCGTCCATGCTGCGCCGTCTGGCCGAACCGGCCAAGCTGCGCGCCCGCCTGTTCGACCGCGACGGCGACCAGACGGCGGATACCCGGGTCCGCCACAGTCCCAAGGGGGCGGTGCAGATCGAGGAGCTGCCCTCCATCCCGCGCTGGAGCGACCGGTTGCGTCTCAGCCTGGAAAAGCATGTGGGCCATTTGTGGGAAGGGGAAACGCTGCCACCCTATCCCGAGGGGCATTCGCCCAGCGCCGCCGATTTCTCCGAGGTCGGCGTCGCGCTGGCCGGGCGGCCCGACTGGGCCTTGCGCTCGCGCAAGGGCGGCGGGCTGATGCTGACCGCCACCGCGCCGGTCCAGCATTACAAACAGGTGGCGGGCGCGGTGCTGCTGACCTCCGACGATGCCGCCATCGGCCGCTCGCTGTTCCAGGTGCGGGTGGCGATCCTGGAAATCTTCACCCTGTCGCTGGGCCTCACCATCGGCCTGTCGCTCTACATGGCGGGCACCATCGCCCGGCCCATCCGCAAGCTGGCCCTGGCGGCGGAACGGGTGCGGCACGGCCATGGCCGTGCCCATGCCATTCCCGACCTGTCGGACCGACGGGACGAGATCGGTGAGTTGTCGCTGGCGCTCAAGGACATGACCGAGGCGTTGTGGCGGCGCATGGACGCCATCGAGGCCTTCGCCGCCGATGTCTCCCACGAGATCAAGAACCCGCTGACCAGCTTGCGCTCGGCTGTGGAAACAGCGGCGCGCATCGAGAACCCCGAACAGCAACGCCGCCTGATGGCCATCATCCTGGATGATGTCGGGCGGCTGAACCGGCTGATCACCGATATTTCCGATGCCTCGCGGGTGGATGCGGAAATGTCGCGCATCGAGACCGCGCCGGTTTCCATGTCCGGGCTGCTCGACACCCTGGCCGAGGTCTATGGCACCACCACCGCCGACCAGGGCCTGCGCATCGTCCTGGACCGGCCCGACGATGATCCGCTGACGGTCATGGGCCTGGATTCGCGCCTGATGCAGGTGCTGCGCAACCTGATCGCCAACGCAGTGTCGTTCAGCCCGCCCGGCGGGGTGATCGCCCTGGGCGCCCAGCACCGCGACGGCCGGATCGTGGTCACCGTCGACGACCAGGGGCCGGGCATTCCCGCCAACAAGCTGGAAGCCATCTTCGAGCGTTTTTATTCCGAACGGCCCGAGGGCGAGAAGTTCGGCACCCATTCCGGCCTGGGCCTGTCCATCTCGCGCCAGATCATCGATGCCCATGGCGGCAGCCTGACCGCCGCCAATCGCGACGGCGGCGGCGCCCGCTTCATCCTGGACCTTCCTGCCGCCTGATTGGTGCCTGAATTTGGCCCCAATAGGGTGGCAGGCTTCCCCTCAGCGATAGAAAAGGAGTTTGTCGCCATGAAAAAGATGCTGCTTGCCGCCCTCGCCGCTGCTGGCGGTTGTGCCCGCGACCGCCCAGGAGAAGGGCGAATTGCGTCGCGATCATAAGGAGCTGCGCCAGGATCGTCGGGAAATCGGCCAGGACCGCCGCGAGCAGGTCCAGGACCGCAACCAGCTGCGCAAGGAATTGAAGGAAGGCGACAAGGACGGTGGCGCCGCCGCCCGCAAGGAACTGCGCGAGGACCGCAAGGAATTGCGCGAGGACAAGCGGGAAAAGCGCGAGGATCGCCGGGAATTGCGGGAAGACCGCCGCGAGCGTCGGCCCTAGTAGGCGTAGTCGCGGAAAATGGGATCGACACTGCCGCCCCAGCGGCTGGCGAAGGCGTCGAGCATGTCGTCGGCGGGAGTGCGGCCGGTGCGGACCGTGGTTTCCAGCGGCTCGAGATAGATGCTCTCGTCGCGCCCGGAATCGTTCAGCCGGGCGCGGCGCTTCAGTCCCGCCGAAGCCAGGGCGAGCACCTCGGCGGCGATCTCGCGCACGCCGTGTCCGCCGATACGGGCGTCCAGGGCCTGGGCGGGGACGGCGCGGCGCAGGGAGTCGCGGTCCTCGGCGCTCCAGCCCTTGACCAGATCCCAGGCCTGATCCAGCGCCTGGGAATCGTAAAGCAGGCCGGTCCACAGGGCGGGCAGGGCACAGAGCCGCCGCCAGGGGCCACCATCGGCGCCGCGCATTTCCAGGAACTGCTTCAGGCGCACATCGGGAAAGGCGGTGGTCAGGTGATCGGCCCAGTCGCCCATGGTGGGCAATTCACCGGGCAGGGCGGGAAGCCGTCCCGCCAGGAAGTCGCGGAAGCTTTGCCCGGCGGCGTCGATGTAATTGCCGTCGCGGTAGACGAAATACATGGGAACATCCAGCATCCAGTCCACATAGCGCTCGAAACCCATGCCGTCCTCGAAGGCGAAGGGCAGCGGGCCGGTGCGGTGGGGGTCGGTGTCGGTCCAGACATCGGCGCGGGCGGATTTCAGCCCCGATGGCTTGCCGTCAATGAAGGGCGAGGAGGCGAACAGGGCGGTGGCGATGGGCTGCAGTGCCAGCGACACCCGCAGCTTCTTCACCATGTCGGCTTCCGAGGCGAAATCCAGGTTCACCTGCACCGTACAGGTGCGCAGCATCATGTCGAGGCCCTTGCCGCCCACCAGCGGCATATAGCGGCGCATGACGGCATAGCGGCCCTTGGGCATCCAGGGAATGTCGTCGCGGCGCCATTTGGGCTGGAACCCGGCGCCGAGGAAGGCGACGCCCAGCTTATCGGCCACCTGACGCACCTGGGAGAGGTGATGGGTGATTTCCTGGGCGGTCTGGTGAATGTCCTCCTTCAGCCCGCCCGACAGTTCCAGCTGGCCGCCCGGCTCCAGGCTGACCGATGCGCCCTGGCCGTCCAGCAGGGCGATGACGTTGTCGCCCTCCCGCACCGGCTGCCAGCCCAGCCCCGCCAGCCCGTCCAGCATGGCCTGGATGCCGCGCGGCCCGTCATAGGGCAGCGGCCGCAGATCGTCGGTGGTATAGCCGAACTTCTCGTGCTCGGTGCCGATGCGCCAGGCGTCTTGCGGCTTGCACCCCGCCTCCAGGGATTCCACCAGCTGGCGTTTGCCGGTGATGGGCTGGCCGCTGGGCTTGGCGGGTGCGGACATGGACGGCATCATCCTGAATTCTTATGAGGAGTTTCAGCAAACGACAGCGGGGCCAAGGCCGTCAAGCGAGGAATCCATGACGCCGCCCCTTGAATTCGCAGGCGGCGGCGCAATTAAGGTATTGCGGAATTCGCGCCAGTCAGTTTAGGTCACAACCGGGTTTTCCTGTCGTTCCGGTGTCTCATGATGAATGTCATTCGCGCGAAGCTTCACGGCATTCGCGTCACCAATGCCGATCTCAACTACCACGGCTCCATCACCCTGGACCCGGAGCAGTGCGAACTGGCCGGTATCTATCCCATGGAATTCGTCGAGATCTGGAACAAGAATTCCGCCGCCCGCATCTCCACCTATGTGATCTTCGGCGAGCCCGGCTCGCGCTGTTGCGTGCTCAACGGCGCCGCGGCGCGCACCTGCCAGAAGGGCGACGAGCTGATCATCGCCGCCTCGGAGCTGATCAACGGGCCGGAAAAGCTCTATGACATCAAGCCGCGCATCCTGACCTTCCTGCCCGACAACCATGTGGATCAGGTGCTGTATTACGACGTGTTCCAGAGCGAACGGCGCCCCTACGACTTCCGCATCGTCGATGCCGACAAGCATACGGTGGAAAGCTGCCATACCTGGCCCAATGTGGATATCACAAGAGTGCGCGAAGGCCTGGAGGCCAAGGGCTGGAGCGAGGCCGAGATCGACGAGTTCATCGCGTCGCATTTTTCGTTGTAGAGTCGTCCCTCAAGCGCCGGGCGGCGGACCTCCGTCCGCCTTGGCTTTCGCCGCATGAGCGGCGCCGGCCCTTGGCCGCAACTCCGAACCCGTGACTTTGTTCACGGGTTCGTCGGGAACAGAGGTTCACCGTCATGAAGCCCGCTGTCGTCCTGCTGTCCGGCGGCCTTGATTCCGCCACCACGCTGGCTATCGCCAAGGCGCAGGGCTTCGCCCCCGCCGCCCTGACCTTCCGCTACGGCCAGCGCCACGCGGTGGAAATCGACGCGGCGCGCCGGGTGGCCTTGGCGATCGGCGTCGCCGACCACCGCATCGCCGATATCGACCTGCGGGTGTTCGGCGGTTCGGCCCTGACCTCGGACATCGCCGTGCCCAAGGGCCGCGACGATGCCGAGATGGCGGCGGGGATTCCCGTCACCTATGTCCCCGCCCGCAACACCATCATGTTGTCCTTCGCCCTGGCCTTCGCCGAGGTGATCGGCGCCGACGACATCTTCGTCGGCGTTAACGCGGTGGATTACTCCGGCTATCCCGACTGCCGCCCCGACTATATCCAGGCCTTCGAGGCCATGGCCAATCTGGCCACCAAGGCGGCGGTGGAAGGGCGCAAGCTGACGCTGCACACCCCGCTGATCACCCTGACCAAGGGTGAGATCATCCGTCAGGGGCTGGCGTTGGGGGTGGATTACGCCATCACGTCCACCTGCTACGACCCCGACCCGCTGGGCCGGGCCTGCGGCCAGTGCGATTCGTGCAAGCTGCGCCTGAAAGGCTTCGCCGAGGCGGGATTGCGCGACCCGGCCCCCTATGCCTGACGGCGTCGCACGGACGTCCCTTCCCTGAATCTCCCTCCCTCGGCTTCGCCGGGGAAGGGCCGGGGAGGGGGGACTTTCTCGCGAGCGGAGTTACATTCCCGCGATCAACCCGTCGATTTCCACCTGGGCCATGGCGCGGTCCGAGCCGTGGATGATGGCATTGGCACAGTCCATCAGCGCCTGGGCGGCGCGGCTGATGGCCTTGACGTGCTCGGTGATCAGGCCGGTATCGGAGCCGGCCAGGATTTCTTCTTCCAGCTTGGCCACGCCACCCAGAATCAGGGTGTTGAGGTGGTTCAGGGTTTCCTCGAACGGGCGGCGGAACTTGGATGGGACGCGCTCATAGGCTTCGATGGCCAGCAGCTTGTCCTTGAAGCTGGAATCGGCGAAATGCTCCACATAGGTCTTGGGCTGCCACAGCTTACACTCCTCCACCATGTCCGGCATGTCCGGAATCATGTCGAGAAGCATCACGATCTCATTGAAATGATTGAGATAGTCGGTGGCGAGCAAGGTCTGGGCGCTGATATTGGTACCGTCGACCCTGGCGGCGTATTCCTGGAATGCTGCCAACTCGTCCGGCGGAATGTCCGATTCCGTCACCACTCCTCCTGCCCCAATTGCTCTCCCCGTCAGCCATCCTTGCGCCATGAGGGCGAGAAATTCAAGAGGCGTCGGGACATATTCGTTTGATCACGTGCGATGGTAGGGGTGTCCGGCAAGGATGGCCTGGCTCCGCCACAACTGTTCCGCCAGCAGGGCGCGCACCAGCATGTGCGGCCAGGTCAGGCGGCCGAAGGACAGCAGCAGGTCGGCGCGTGCCCGCACCATGTCGCCATGGCCGTCGGCGCCGCCGATCAGGAAGGCCAGATCCTGGGTGCCGCCGTCGCGCCAGCCCCGGATTTTCTCGGCCAGTTCGGGCGAGGTCATGTCCTTGCCGCGCTCGTCCAACGCCACCACCACGGCGCCCGAGGGAACCACCGCCAGCAGCAGTTCGGCCTCGCGCGCCTTCAACTGGGCCGAGGCCAGCGGGCGCTTCTCCTCCACCTCGCGCAAGCCCAAGGGCGGCGACAGGCGTTTGGCGTACTGGCTGAACAGGTCCAGTTCCGGCCCGGCCTTGGCCTTGCCCACGGCGGCCAGCAGCAGGCGCATCAGCCGCCCTGCATGGCCTTGGCGCGGATGGCGGCGGCGTTGGGCTGGTCGGTCTTGGCCTCCAGCACGCCCCACATCTTCTCCAGATTGTAGAAGGCGCGGACCTCGGGGCGGAACAGATGGACGATGACGTCACCCGCATCCACCAGCACCCAGTCGCATTGGGGCTCGCCTTCGGTCTGGACATGGCAGCCGCCGGATTTCAGGGCGCGGCTGACATGGTCGGCCATGGCGCCCACCTGGCGCTGTGACTTGCCGGTGGCGATCACCATGTGATCACAGATGGAGGTGCGGCCCTTGAGGTCGAGGACGGTGATGTCCTCGGCCTTGTGGTCTTCCAAGGTGGTGACGACCAGATCGACCAGGGACTGGGCGGCGGGCGGGGTGGACTGGCTGGTAATGGCGGGCTCCTGCGGATTTAGGCGAGACGGGCTCGGATGGCGGTGGACGAGGCCGGATGGCGACGGATGTGGAGAAAGACCCAGGCGGGCGGTTGCTTCGACGCCAGCCCCCGCGCCAGGGCCGAGGCGGCGCGAAAGCGACGGAACCGGTGGGCGGATTTGCTCGCCAGGGTGCGGGCAGAATAGGCACCGCGCGCGAAAACCGCAACCGGCACGGACTGGAACAGGCGCGGCCAGCGCGCCCAGCGGTCCAGTTGGACCAGATTGTCGGCCCCCATCAGCCAGACGAATCTGGAGCGGCGGAAACGGCGGCCCAGCGCCGCCATTGTATCGACGGTAAAGCGGGTGCCCAGCGCGGTCTCGATACTGGTGGCGCGGATGCGGCGATTCCCGGCGGCGGCGATGGTGCGGGCGGACTCCAGCCGCTCCGCCAGCGGCGCCATGTCCGCCACGGATTTCAGCGGGTTCTGGGGGCTGACCATCAGCCAGACCTCGTCGAGGCCCAGCAGCCGCAGGCCGCTTTCGGCGATGTGGCGGTGGCCGTCATGGGCGGGGTTGAACGACCCGCCCAGCAGCCCGACCCGCACCCGGCGGCGGTCGCCCCAGGGATTGGGGGCAAGCGGACTCATGACTCCCCCTCCCTCGGCTTCGCCGGGGGAGGGTTGGGGTGGGGGCCCCCCTCCCGGCCTCCCCCCACGTCGGACGCGGGGGGAGGGGAGATAAGACGGCAGGCGATGCTCACCCCGGCCTCACCTGGCCGCTGCCCGTTACCACGTATTTGAAGGTGCAGAGCTGCTCGACGCCGACGGGGCCGCGCGCATGCAGTTTGCCGGTGGAAATGCCGATCTCGGCGCCCATGCCGAACTCGCCGCCATCGGCGAACTGGGTCGAGGCGTTCCACAGCACGATGGCGGAATCACAGCCATTCAGGAAGGTCTGGGCGGCGTCGGCATCCCCGGTGATGATGGCCTCGGTATGGTGCGAGCCGAAGCGGTTGATATGCTCCACCGCCGCCGCCACGCCGTCCACCAGCTTCACCGAGATGATGGAGTCCAGGTATTCGGTGCTCCAGTCCTCGTCAGAGGCGGCCACCACCCGTGCATCCACCGCCTGGGCGGCTTCGTCGCCACGGACCTCGCAGCCCGCCTCCAGCAGCATGGTGACCAGCGGCGCCAGATGGGTAGCGGCGCAGGCCCTGTCCACCAGCAGGGTCTCGGTGGCGCCGCAAACACCGGTGCGGCGCATCTTGGCGTTGAGCACCACCGTCTTGGCCATGACCAGATCGGCGGCACCGTCCACATAGGTGTGGCAGATGCCTTCCAGATGCTGGAACAGCGGAATGCGGCTTTCCTCCACCACGCGGGCCACCAGCGACTTGCCGCCACGCGGCACGATGACGTCGATATAGTCGGACAGGCGCAGCATGGCGCCCACCGCCTCGCGGTCGGTGGTGGGCACCATCTGCACCGCGTCGGCGGGCAGGCCACAGGCGGTGATGCCGCCCACCAGGGCAGTCATGATGGCCTGGGAGGAATGATAGCTTTCCGAACCGCCGCGCAGGATGGCGGCATTGCCCGATTTCAGGCACAGACCGGCGGCGTCGGCGGTGACGTTGGGGCGGCTTTCATAGATGATGCCGATGACGCCCAGCGGCACCGCCACCCGCGCGATGGCCAGGCCGTTGGGCCGGGTCCAGTCCGCCAGGGTGCGGCCCACCGGATCGGGCAGCCGGGCGATCTCCTCCAGCCCCTTGGCCATGGCCTCGACCCGGGCCGGATTCAGCATCAGGCGGTCCAGCAGGGCCTTGCTCAGCCCCTTGGCCTCGCCGGCCTCCATGTCCTTGGCGTTGGCGGCGATGATGTGGCGGGCGTCGATGCGGATGGCTTGCGCCGCGGCGCGCAGCGCCTTGCTCTTGGCGGCGTCAGGTGTCTGGGCCAGCACCCGCGCGGCGGCGCGGGCCCGTTGGCCCAGATCGGTCATCAAAGTCTGAAGGTCCGTGGTCATCATCTTGGTCCCAGGCTGCAAGGCTATTCGATCCGTCGGCAATGGGCGCGGGCGGCGGCCACGATGGCGGCGGCCAGATGCGCGCGGTATGATGGCGAGGCGATCATCGGCTCGTCCGTGCGATTGACGATGATGCCGCCCTCGATCAGCACAGCGGGCATGGTGGCCAGTCGCAGCACCGCCAGCCCATCGAATTGATATATACCGCGCCCGGCATCCAGAAGGGGGCGATTTTCACCGGCAATGGCCTCGGCGTGATGCAGGCTGGGCTGCAGACCCGCCGCGATCAGTCCGTCGCCGATGGCTTCGGCCACAAGCAGGCTTTCGTCCCAGGCGGAAGTCTTCCGGGACACGAACAGGCCGAAGCCGGAAAAGCGGTCGGAATAGCGTTGCGGCTTGCCCTGCCACTGCCAGGACGACAGATAGACTGGTTGGACCGAGTCGTGATGAAGCGACAGCAGCAGAGAGGCGCCCGCCGCCGCCGCCGCCTTGGGCCGCTGCTTCAACTCGATCGCCGCTCCCTCGGGATTGATCACCACGACTGGAATGGATGCGGCGCGCAAGGCCGCCGCCACGTCCTGGGCCAGGGCTGCATTGAAGCTGTACTCGGGCACGCCCCGGGCACTGACCGCGCCGGGCGCGGTGCGGGAGTGACCGATATCCACCGCGACGCGGCACTCCGCCCAGGCCGGCGCGGCCAGCAGCGGCCCCGCCAGGATCAGGGCGAGCCGTCTCATCTCTCGCCGAAGGGGCGATAGCCGTCGGGCATGGCGTATTCGAACGGACGCGAACCAAGATTAACCCGAACCAGCCCATTACCGACCAGTTCACCCACCGGCGAACTGGCGCGCACGACCGCGAAGAAGCCGTTGTTCAGCCGAAGCGGCACGCCACCGGAACTGCCGGGAACGGCCTTCCATTCACCGTTCTGGCGCACATAGACGAAGCCCTGATCCAGATCCACCGCCATGGCGATATTGACCGGTCCCGCCTCGGGATGGTTGCGGCGGATACTGACATTGCGCACCACCCCGGCGGTGGAGGACGATTCCGCCGCGATCTGCATCAGCACATCGCCCTTTTGGGCGATCTTTCCACGATCGATCCAGACCTCGTAGTACCAGCGACCACTGTGCCGCTGTGTCAGTGAGGTGGCGGCATAGCCTTCATCGACGAGTTTCATGCCCAGGGGGATTTCCTCGATGGTCATGGCCATGGCCGGAGCCAGGGGAATGGGAGCCGAGGGGGCGGGGGGCAGATCGGGTGCACCGCCGACGGTGCCCTTGGCCTTCAACAGGGTATTCAGATCCGTCACCCGGCTGAAGGTGAAGCGGACGACGCAGATGGTCTTGGCGGGATCGGCCATGATGGCCTGAAGCCACCTCTCGCGGTCGCTTTCCTTGGTGTCGAGGCCACAGGTCTTGTCGCGGCGCTTCAGCCAGGCCCGCTGCTCATTACGCAGGGCAAGGCGCGAATCCTCGTCCAGGGTTTCGCCAAGGGCCTTGTAGACGGCATTGATCCGCTTGTCGGAATCCCGCAGGTCCTGGGCAAGGCAAGCGGAAACCTGTGCTTCCGCCGCATTGGGATCGCAATCGGCCAGGGCGGTACCAGCGGCCAAACCCATCATCACGCCCGCGACCAATGCATGCTTCAAGATCATGGCTCGCCTCCAAAAATTGCGGTCATCCGTATCCTAGGCGGAGCCCGCGCCGCCGCCAAGGGGAGCTTCCATCACCAGATCGTCGCGGTGGATCAGCTCGTCGCGGCCGCGATAACCCAGGATCGGTTCGATCTCGCCCGATTTGCGCCCGGCGATGGCGCGGGCGTCGGGGCTGGCATAGGCCACCAGGCCGCGCCCCAGCACCTTTCCAGCCGCATCCTTGACCAGGACGCAGTCGCCGCGATCGAACTCGCCTTCCACGGTCGTGACCCCGGCGGGCAGCAGCGAGCGCCCCTGGGCCAGGGCGCGGGCGGCGCCAGCGTCCAGCACCAGGGTCCCGGCCGGGGCCATGGTGCCGAAAATCCACTGCTTGCGCGCCGTGCGCGGCTCGGAACTGGGCAGGAACCAGGTGCAGCGCCCGCCAGTCTCGATGGTGGTCAGCGGGTTCAGCGGCTCGCCCCTGGTGATGGCCATGCGACAGCCCGCCGACAGGCAGATCTTGGCCGCCGTCAGCTTGGTCACCATGCCGCCCGAGCCATAGGCCGAGCCGGGATCGCCCGCCATGGCCTCAATCTCGGGGGTCAACTCGCGCACCTCTGGCAGGAAGCGGGCCGTGGGGTCCTTGCGCGGATCGGCGGTATAAAGTCCGTCGATATCGGAGAACAGCACCAGCGCGTCGGCCGAGACCATCTGCGCCACCCGCGCCGCCAGCCGGTCATTGTCGCCGAAGCGGATTTCGGCGGTGGCCACGGTGTCGTTCTCGTTGATCACCGGCACCGCGCCCAGGCGCAGCAGGGTTTCCAGGGTGGTGCGGGCATTGAGGTAGCGGCGCCGGTCCTCGGAATCCTCCAGGGTCAACAGCACCTGGGCCACGGTGATGCCGTGATGGGCCAGCGCCTCCTGATAGGCATGGGCGAGGCGAATCTGCCCGGTGGCGGCGGCGGCCTGCTTCTCCTCCAGCTTCAAGGGCGGCGTCAGGCCCAGTTGGCGGCGGCCCACCGCCACGGCGCCCGAGGAGACCACGATCACCTCCTGGCCGCGTGCCCGGAAGCGGGCGATATCGGCACACAAGGAGTCCAGCCAGGCACGCCGTATCTGGCCGCTGGCATCGTCCACCAGCAGCGAGGAACCGATCTTGACGATCAGGCGGCGCGCGTCCGACAGCGGGCTCATTTTTCCCCAACGTCCTCTTCGTCGTCACCCTCCGCGTCGTCGTCCTGGTCCTCTTCCTCCTGGTCGTCTTCTTCCACGGTCTCGTACCAGATCCATTCGCCGTTGGGTCCCCAGTATCCCTCGTCCTCCTCGTCCTCCTCGCGGGCGCGGCGCTTGGCCTCGGCGAAGCTGGGGGTGGACTTCTTGCCGGCGCCGAACACGGCGGAGGCGGCCGGGACCTCGGGCTCTTCCTCGCGGGCGGCCTTGATATGCTCGAACAGCTTGGCCAGCACCGGCTTCAGGCCGACGCCCGAGACGCCGGACAGCGGCAGCACTTCCGAGCCGCAAGCCTCGGTCAGCGCCGCCAGCTTGGCCTCGATATCGTCCGAGGTCAGCGAATCGCATTTGTTCAGCGCCACCACTTCGGGCTTCTCGTCGAGGCCGCCGCCATAGGCCGCCAACTCGCCGCGCACGATGCGATAGGCCTCGGCCACATCCTCCTCGGTGCCGTCGATCAGGTGCAGCAGTACCCGGCAGCGCTCGATATGGCCGAGGAAGCGGTCACCGATGCCGAGACCCTCATGGGCGCCCTCGATCAGGCCGGGAATGTCGGCGGCGATGAATTCCTCGTCGCCCAGGGTCACCACCCCCAGATTGGGATGCAGCGTGGTGAAGGGATAGGAGGCGATCTTGGGCCGCGCCCTGGTGCAGGCGGCCAGGAAGGTGGACTTGCCCGCATTGGGCAGCCCCACCAGACCGGCATCGGCGATCAGCTTCAGGCGCAGCCAGATCCAGCGTTCCTCGCCCGGCCAGCCTTCGTCGAACCGGCGCGGCGCCTGATTGGTGGAGGTCTTGAAATGCAGGTTGCCGAAGCCGCCATCGCCGCCCCTGAGCAGCACCAGGCGCTGCCCGGCGACGGTGAGGTCGGCCAGGACGGTTTCCTTGTCCTCGTCCAGCACCTGGGTGCCCACCGGCACCTTGAGGACGATATCGTCGCCCTTGCCGCCGGTCTTGTTGCGGCCCTGGCCGTGATTGCCCTTGGCGGCCTTGAAATGCTGCTGGTAGCGGTAATCGATCAGGGTGTTGAGATTGGCGACGCATTCCAGGATGACATCGCCCCCCCTGCCGCCGTCGCCGCCATCGGGGCCGCCGAATTCGATGTGCTTCTCGCGTCGGAACGAGCAGCATCCGGCGCCACCGTCGCCGCTTTTCACGAAAATCTTGGCCTGATCGAGGAATTTCATAATCGTTCCATCAGTTTGTCCCTCTCCCGCCTGCGGGAGAGGGAGGGGCCCAGCGCGCAGCGATGGGAGGGTGAGGGCCCTCACCCGGCTCGGCTTCGCCTCGCCACCCTCTCCCGCAAGCGGGAGAGGGGCAGGAAACAAAAAAGGGGAACGGCGGACCGTTCCCCTTCTTCAAAACGCAAGCGTCCGGGAACGGCCTTATTCGGCGGCCTCCGGCAGGGGCTCCACGACCACGAAGGTGCGGCCCTCGGCCTTGTGCTTGAACGCGACCTTGCCCTCGACCTTGGCAAACAGGGTGTGGTCGGTGCCCATGCCCACATTGGTGCCGGGATAGAACTTGGTGCCGCGCTGGCGCACGATGATGTTGCCGGGGATCACCAACTCGCCGCCGAACTTCTTGACGCCGAGCCGCTGACCCGCTGAGTCGCGGCCGTTGCGGGACGAGCCGCCAGCCTTTTTATGAGCCATTGTCTACTCTCCTCGTATCCGACGCGGGCTTCAGCCGGCGGAAATATCGGTGATGCGCAGGATCGTCAGGTCCTGGCGGTGGCCGTTCTTGCGGCGCGAATTCTGGCGGCGGCGCTTCTTGAAGACGATGATCTTCTCGCCACGGGCCTGGGCCACCACGGTGGCCTTCACCTGGGCGCCAGCCACCACGGGGGCACCGATCTTGTCGCCGACCATCAGCACCTGGTCGAGCACCACTTCGGCACCGGCCTCACCGGCCAGCTTCTCGACGCGGATCACGTCGCCCGATGCCACCTTGTACTGCTTACCGCCGGTCTGAATGACTGCGAACATGACGATTCTACCTGAGCAAAAGAAACAGTGACGCGCAAGGTTGACCCCCGCGCGAGAGGGCCGAACTATACTCAGGCGCGACGCAGAGTCAACGGCTTTGTCGCGCCTGTCCTTCTTCAGGCCGCAAGGGGCCGTTCCCCGGCCACCAGGCGGGTGAAATCCTCGCGCCAGCCGGGGCTTTTCGCCTCGTTGACATCGAACTCGGCGTGCAGGCGGTCGTGATAAACCGAGCGGATGGCGGCATGCAGGCGTGCCTGGGTTCCGGCGATGGCGATCTCGACCACCGCCCCCGCGGGGAGGGCGGAGAAGTCGCCGTCGATGCCGCAGCCGCCCTCGGAACAGTCCACCAGATGGCCGGAAATGGCATGGCCATTGGCCTGGATGGTGCAGTCCCGCGCCACCCGGTAGCGGGGATGGCGGCGGCGGTTGACCTCGGCGGTGGCGGTGCGCACCACCCGCACCAGCACCTCGCGCAACTGGTCGATGCCGCCCGCCACCTCGGTGGCGATGGTCCCGACCTTACCCGCCCGGTCGCCGGTATCGCGGGCTTCGCCCGAGACCAGGGCGATGCGTTCGGCCACTTCGTGGGCGGCATCCGAGGTCTGGGCGACGTTGCGGGCGATCTCGGCGGTGGCGGCGCCCTGTTCCTCGATGGCGGCGGCGACGGCCGAGGAGACGTTGCGCACCTCGACGATGGCGCCCGCGATCTCGGTCACCGCGCGAACCGCCGCCTCGGTGGATTGCTGGATCTCTGCGATCTGGCGGGTAATGTCCTCGGTGGCCTTGGCGGTCTGGTTGGCGAGATTCTTGACCTCGCCCGCCACCACGGCGAAGCCCTTGCCGGCTTCCCCGGCGCGAGCCGCCTCGATGGTGGCGTTGAGCGCCAGCAGATTGGTCTGGGACGCGATGTCGTTGATCAGCCCCGCCACCTCGCCGATGCGGCCGACCGAGTCGGACAACTGCGAGATGGTGTCGCGCGCCCGCTGCGAGGCCCCCGCCGCGTTGCCGGTCAGTTGCGAGGCACTGCCCACCTGGTTGGCGATCTCGCGGATGGAGGCCGACAATTCCTCGGCGGCGGCGGCGACGGTCTGGGCATTGGCCAGGGCCTGGGCCGCGGCGGCGGCGACGCTTTGGCTGTTGTTGCCCACCGCTCCGGCCGAGTCGGCCATGCCATTGGCGTTATCGGCCATGCGCCGGGTCATCTCGGCGATGCTTTCCACGGCGGCGCGGGTCTCGCGCTCCACCGTCTCGGCCATGGTCTGCAGGGCGGTGACCTTCTCGCGCTCGGCGCGGGCCCGCTCCTGCTCTTGCAGGGCGCGCAGGCGCTCGGCCTCGGCCAGTTGTTCCTTGAACACCTGGACCGAGCGGGCCATGGCGCCGACCTCGTCGCCGCGATCGGCGCCGGGGATGGCGATGGCAAGCTCGCCCCGGGCCAGGGTGGACATCACCCCGGTCATGACCGTGAGCGGACGGTAGATGGAGCGCGCCACCACGCCGCCCACCACCACCATGACGGCAAAACCGGCCAGGGTCAGGATCAGGGACACCCGTCCCGAGAGATGCTCGATGCGTTGGGCCTCGGCGCGGGCCGCCACCATATCGGCCTCGGAATGATCGATCAGGGTCTTGAGCACCGGCTGGACGGCGGCGAAGCTCTGGCTGAGGCTTTTGGTGGTGGCGACCAGGGCCAGGCTGGCCTCGGCGGCGGCCTTGAAATCACGCTGATAGGCGGCCAGCAGGTCCAGCAGCCGGGGGCGGGTCTCGGCGGGAATGCCGGAGACGGCCAGGGCCTTGGTGAATTCCGCCGCCCGCTTGTCGAGATCGGCCACATATTTGGCATCGAGCCGGGCGAAGAAGTCCTTTTCGTGGCGACGCATCATCAGCATCAACACCAGCAGGCGCGGCTCGTCATGGTCCTTCAGCGCCGTCTCGATCTCGTGCACCGAGCCGCGCAACGCCCCCATCAGGCCGTCCTTCTCGGTCAGGCCGATACGGGTCTGTTCCTCGACCACCCGACGGAAGGCATCGCCATAGGCGGCAAGCCCGGTCCTGACCGCAGCGGCTTCCTGGCGCGAGGCGGCATCGGCCGCCATGGCGTCGGTCATGGCGCTCAATTCGGAGAGGGCGGTCTGGGTCGACTGGGCATGCTCGGCCGCGTATTTGGAATCCTTGCGCAGCAGGAAGTCCTTTTCCCGGCGTCGGCCTTCCAGCAGGGCGATTTCCAGTTTCGTGGCGTGTTCGCCGATGGTGCCCTGGCGTTCCGCCATTGCCAAGGCCCGGTCCACCGCCGTGCCGCCGATGCCTTGCACCGCGACGACGCCGCCCAGGATCAGCCCGGCAAGGGCGACCAGTGAGCCGATCTGAACTTTCAATGAAAAGCGAGAGAGCAAGGACCCCATGGCAGTTCCCCAAAAGCCGAACCATCAGCCGAGGGTGTTTCCATATCATGGGGAACCTGCCGCAAAAAGTCACATTTATGACATTGCTGCGAAAACCGCCATTTGCTGAAAGATCATTTTAGCATTACAGCTTTACGACATATGTAACTTGCATGTCATCGCCTGCGCGGAGCCATCACGCATCCATTTGCTGCTCTCTATTCAGGATGTTTTGCCAAATGGCTTTTTTTTGTGCATCACTGGCCGTCGACCACATCTGGATTTCGGCGCGGGTGCGTTTGCAACCGATGCACCAGCCCACCCGCTCGTCGATACGGCAGACGGACTTGCACGGGCTGTCGAAGATGCGCAAGGGCGGGTGGGGCAAGAAAACCTCCTCTGTCACGCCCCCAAGGGGCGGGCTGAAACCCATATGGGGCCTGCCCAGGCGGCCTACCAGCCCCTGGGGCTCTGGTGGGATGCGGCCGGGCGGCGTATCATAGGAAAAAACAGCCATGGGAGAAGAAGTGATGCTGCACGGCAAGGTCCTGGTCGCCCAGGGCGGTGGCCCCACCGCGGTCATCAACCAGTCCATGGTCGGCGCGGTGCTGGAATCGCGCAAATTCCGCAATGTGGACCTGGTCTACGGCGCCCATCACGGGGTGCGGGGGATCATCAACGAGGAATTCCTCGACCTCACCCAGGAAACCGGCCACAACCTGGAACTGGTGGCGCAGACGCCGTCCTCGGGCCTGGGCTCGACGCGGGACAAGCCCGACCTCAAATACTGCCAGGAAATCTTCAAGGTCCTGCAGGCCCATGGCATCGCCTATTTCTTCTATATCGGCGGCAACGATTCCTCGGACACCGTGCGCATCGTCTCGGAACAGGCCCACAAGGCGGGCTATCCGCTGCGCTGCATCCACATCCCCAAGACCATCGACAATGATCTGGTCCATAACGACCACACCCCCGGCTTTCCCTCGGCGGCCCGCTTCGTGGCCCAGGCCTTCATGGGCGTCAATCTGGACAACGCGGCGCTGAAGGGGGTCTATCTGGCGGTGGTGATGGGCCGCCATGCCGGATTCCTCACGGCTGCCTCGGCGCTGGGCAAGAAGTTCCCCGACGACGGCCCCCACCTGATCTACATGCCCGAGCGGGTGTTCTCGGTGGACGGCTTCCTGGCCGACGTCAAGACCACCTTCGACAAGTATGGCCGCTGCGTCATCGCCGTGTCGGAAGGCATCCACGACGAGAACGGCGCCCCCATCATCACCAAGCTGGCCAAGGATGTGGAAAAGGACGCCCACGGCAATCTGCAGCTGTCGGGAACCGGCGCCCTGGGTGATCTGCTGTGCGAGGAGATCAAGACCAAGCTGGGGATCAAGCGGGTGCGCGGCGACACGTTCGGCTATCTGCAACGCTCGTTCATCGGCTGCGTTTCCGACGTGGACCAGCGCGAGGCCCGCGAGGTGGGCGAGAAGGCGGTGCAATACGCCATGTGGGGCCAGGTGGACGGCTCGGTCACCATCCAGCGCACCGGCTTCTACTCGGTGGACTACAAGCTGCTGCCGCTGGAGATGGTGGCGGGCAAGACCAGGGTGATGGAGGAGCACTTCATCTCCGACTCCGGCACCGATGTCACCGACGCCTTCCGCATGTATCTGCGGCCGCTGCTGGGATCGGGCCTGCCCGACGCCTTCCGGCTGCGGCTCAATTCGGTGCCGAAGATCCTGAAGCCTTAGTCATTTGGTCGAGACGTACATTTTCATCGTCACCCCCGGACTTGATCCGGCCATCCATGGACCCCCGGATCAAGTCCGGGGGTGACGAATGGGAAAACCGATTTCACCAAGTTCAGGTGGACTCCAGGTAACTGGAACCGGACGGCAAAATCGGCTATGGCTGGCGGCAGTCAAGGCCGCCGGAGTAGCCCGCCCGCATGTGTGGCATCGCCGCCATTTTCGCCCATGGGCCGGATGCCCATCTGGTCGATCCCATGGAACTGCTGCGTATCCGCGACGCCATGCGCCAGCGTGGCCCCGATGCCGAGGGCGCCTGGCTGGGCGATTACGGCCGCATCGTCATGGGGCATCGGCGTCTGTCCATCATCGATCTGTCGCCCTCGGGTGCCCAGCCCATGGCGTCGGAGGACGGGGGCGCCGTTATCGTCTTCAACGGCGAGATCTATAATTACCGTTTCCTGAGGAAGCGGCTGGAAGCCCAGGGGGTGCGCTTCCGCTCCAGTTCCGATACCGAGGTCATCCTTGAGATGTACCGCCGCGAAGGTCCGGCCATGCTGGGGTCCTTGCGCGGCATGTTCGCTCTGGCCATCTGGGACGAGCGCAAGAAGGGCCTGCTGGTGGCCCGCGATGGATTGGGGATCAAGCCGCTCTATCTCGCCGATGACGGCAAGACCCTGCGGCTGGCCTCGCAGGTCAAGGCGCTGCTTGCGGGGGGCAAGGTCGACACCCGCCCCGACCCGGCCGGGCATGCCGGTTTCTTCCTGTGGGGTCATGTCCCCGAGCCCCATACCCTGTACAGGGGCATCCGCGCCCTGAAGCCAGGCACCTGGGAATGGTGGGACCAGGACGGCGGGCGCGAGTCCGGCTGTTTCTTCGACCTGGGGGCGGAACTGCGCCATCCCCAGCCGGTGGCGGGCGTCGACCTCAAGGCGGCGCTGGAGGATTCGGTCGCCCATCACCTGATCGCCGACGTGCCGGTGGGCGTGTTCCTCTCGGCGGGCCTCGATTCCACCACCCTGGCCGCCATGGCGTCGCGGGCCGCGCCCGGCCGCCTGCTCAGTGTCACCCTGGGCTTTTCCGAATTCAGCGGCTCGGAAGCCGACGAAGTGCCACTGGCCGAACTGGCCGCCCACCATTTCGCCACTGACCATCATACCGTCCGCATTCCCGGCAGCGACTTCGCCGCCCAGCGCGAGCGCATCCTGGCCGATATGGATCAGCCCTCCATCGACGGCGTCAATGTCTGGTTCGTCGCCCGTGCCGCCGCCAGCTGCGGGCTGAAGGTGGCGCTGTCGGGCCTGGGTGGCGATGAACTGTTTGCCGGATACAACACCTTCCGCGAGATCCCGAAAATGGTGTCGCGGCTGAAGCCGCTGGCGGGGATTCCCGCCCTGGGGCGCGGCCTGCGATTGGTCAGCGCCGGACTGGTCGGCCGCTTCGCCTCGCCCAAGCTGGCGGGGGTGCTGGAATACGGCACCTCGCTGTCCGACGCCTATCTGCTGCGGCGCGGGTTGTTCATGCCGTGGGAACTGGACCAAGTGATGGACCCCGACATGGCCGCCGCCGGGCTGGAGGCCCTCAGCCCCCGCCTGCGTCTGGCCGAGGCGGCCGAGGGCATGGCCGACGATCTGCTGGCCATTTCGGCCCTGGAAATGCAGTTCTATATGCGCAACCAGCTGCTGCGCGACGCCGACTGGGCGGGCATGGCGCACTCCCTGGAAATCCGGGTGCCGCTGGTGGACACCGCCCTGCTGCGCGGCGTGCTGGCGCTGCATGCCGGGGATCGGGCGCCCACCAAGCGCGACATGGCGCTGTGCGCCGCCCCCGCTTTGCCCGAATCCATCCTCAACCGGCCCAAGACCGGCTTTTCGGTGCCGGTGGCGCAATGGTTGGGCGAGACCAGCCTGCGCGGCTGGGCCCGGCGGGTCTATACGGCGCAGACGGGGGTATCGTGAGCCTGCGCGATGCCCTGGCGGCTCCGGCCTCGGTGCTGTGGCGGCTGGCGGCGCCGGTGGTTCCGCGCCCCGCTGGCGCCTTCCATGTCCTGATGTTCCACGACATCCCGTCCGGCCAGCGGGAGTCCTTCCGGGTTCTGGTCGAGGGTCTGGCGCGGGCCGGGCGGCTGATTTCCCCGGCCGAGGCCGAAGGCCGGTTGGCCGGGGGCGGGCCGAACCGGGGCCTTGCGCCGGTGCTGCTGAGCTTCGACGACGGCTTCGCCTCCAATCTGGCGGTGGCGGAAACGGTGCTGGCGCCGTTGGGGGCCAAGGCGCTGTTCTTCGTCTGCCCCGGACTGATCGAGCTTTCCGGCGAGGCCCAGGCCGAGGCGGTATCGCGCAATGTGCTGCGCGGCCAGCGTGCCGCCCCCGAGCCGCTGATGGACTGGGCGGGAATCGAGCGGTTGCGGGCGCTGGGTCACACCATCGGCAATCACACCCGTGATCATCTCCGCCTCGCCGGGCTGCCCGCCGACCAGCGGGCGGAACAGATCGAGGGCGCCGCCGGCATGCTGGCGGCGCGGCTGGGCGCGGTGCCCGACTGGTTCGCTTACACTTTCGGCGACATCGCCAGCATCGACGCCGCCGCCCTGGCCGAGATCGGCCGTCACCACCGCTATTGCCGCTCGGGCGTGCGCGGCGCCAATGGACGGGGAACGCCGCCGCTGGCCTTGCGCGGCGATCATGTGGATTTGGCGGCCAGCCGGGACTGGCAGGCCCTGGCCTGCGACGGCGCCCTGGCGCTGCTTTATGGCAAGCAGCGGCGGATGCTGGACGGATTGGCCCCCACCCCAACCCTCCCCCGGCAGAGCCGGGGGAGGGAGACGTAAGGAGTTCCCCCGGCTATGCCGGGGGGAGGTCGGGAGGGGGGCAAATGGAGAGCATCCCTACCTGATCTGCCGCATCAGCTCTTCCGCCCGCTGCACGCCATCGGCGCTGACCGGCGCCCCCGCCTCGGCCAGCACCTCGGCGGTCCAGGCGTTGCAGGTATGGCCCAGGGTGAAGCGGCCCTTGGCGGGGAAGAACAGGCTGAAGTCGTAAAGTCCCGCGCGGGAGACCGCCAGACCGCCGCCCTTGCGGTCCATGGTGGCGTCGAGGCGGCTGATCAGGCGGACGAACTGAGTGGCCGTCAGTGACAGTGGCGCCAACTCCATGGACGGGAACCGGTCCGCCGCCGGGATATCCAGCCCCGCCACATGCAGCACCGCCGCGCTGCCCGAAATGGCGCGAAGCGTATCCAACACTCCGGGATCGCGCACCGGATAGTACTCGGCGCTGCCCCAGCCGATCTCGAACCACTTGACCTCCGGCCCGAAAGCCTCCAGTTCCGGAAGCATCCCCGATGGAATATCGGCCCGGGCGATCACCAGCCCGGTATGCCAGCCATTGCTGGAAACCTGGAGATCGACGGCGAGGGCCGGGCTCCATAGCAGCGCAAGCAGCGGGACCAGCCAGCGCCGCATGTGACTCAACCGTAATCGCGGGCGCCGAAGATGGCCGAGCCCACCCGCACATGGGTGGCGCCCGCTTGCACCGCGACCGGATAGTCGCCGCTCATGCCCATGCTGAGCACGGCAAGGCCATTGCGGGCGGCCAGTTCGGCCAACATCCGGAAATGGGGGGAGGGATCGGCCTCGGCCGGGGGAATGCACATCAGCCCGGCGATGGTCAGGCCGTATTGGCGGCAGACCTGGATCAGGCCGTCCACATGGTCGGGATCGGCCCCGGCCTTCTGGGCCTCGCGGCCGGTGTTGACCTGGATCAGCAGTCTGGGCCGGCGGCCGACCCTGACCATCTCGTCGGCCAGGGCGCGGACCAGCTTGGGGCGGTCGAGGCTTTCGATCACGTCGAACAGCGCCACCGCGTCCCTGACCTTGTTGGTCTGCAACGGCCCGATCAGGTGCAGTTCCAGATCGGGATGGGCTTCCTTCAACTCCGGAAACTTGGCCTTGGCCTCCTGCACCCGGTTCTCGCCGAACACCCTCTGCCCGGCCCGGATGGCCTCGGCCACCGCTTCCGCCGGATGGGTCTTGCTCACCGCCACCAGGGTCACCGAGTCCGGGTCGCGCCCGGCGGCGCGGGCGGCGTCGGCGATGCGGGCCTTCACGGTTGCGAGGGCCTGCCCGATCATGACGGCTGGTACTCCGGCACCAGCCGCTTGAGGATGGCCAGCGCCGCCTCGGGGCGATGGGCGCGGCAGGCCTGGGACAGGTCGTCCAGGGCCAGGCCCAGTTCCTCGGCATCCACCGCGCGGGGCGTCGCCACCAGGATGCCCGGTTGCTCGGTGGCGACCGGGGGCTCGGCGCCGTGGAAGATTTCCTCGAACAGCTTCTCGCCGGGGCGCAGGCCGGTGAAGCTGATCTTGACGTCGACGTCGGGGCGCAGGCCCGCCAGCCGGATCATCTGGCGGGCGAGATGGACGATCTTCACCGGCTCGCCCATGTCGAGCACGAAGATCTTGCCCCGGAAATCGGGATGCAGCGCGCCGAAGGACGAGGCCTGCAGCACCAGTTCCACCGCCTCTCTCACCGTCATGAAATAGCGGGTCATGTCGGGATGGGTGACGGTGATGGGGCCGCCTGCCTCCAACTGCTTCTGGAACAGCGGCACCACCGAGCCGGTGGAGCCCAGCACATTGCCGAAGCGCACGGTGACGAAGCGGGTGCCGCCGGTCTGGGCCAGGTCCTGGGCCTGGGCATACATCTCGGCCACCCGCTTGGAAGCGCCCATGACATTGGTGGGATTGACCGCCTTGTCGGTGGAAATCTGCACCATCAGGCCGACCTTGGCCTCAAGGCAGGCATCCACCACGATGCGGGTGCCCACCGCGTTGGTCAGCATGCCCTCGTCCGGATTGTATTCCACCATGGGCACATGCTTCAGCGCGGCGGCGTGGAACACCAGTTCCGGCTGGTGCTGGGCCATGACCGAGCGCATCCGCTGGGCGTCGCGCACATCGCCCAGCACGGGAACCACCTCGCGGGCGCCGCCCCGGCCCGACAGTTCCTGGTCGATGGCGTAGAGATTGAACTCGCAGGCCTCGAACAGCACCAGCCGCGCGGGCTCCAACTCGGCGATCTGGCGGACCAGTTCCGAGCCGATGGAGCCACCCGCGCCAGTCACCATCACCCGGCGGCCCTTGATCAGGCTTTGCACGCCCGCCCGGTCCAGCGCCAGTTGCGGACGGCCCAGCAGATCCTCCACCGCGATGGGGCGAAGGGTAAGCTTGTCCTCGACCCCGTCCTGCAGGTCGGTCAGGCGGGGAATGCGCGCCAGGGTCAGGCCGAGGCGGTCGGCGGCGTCCAGCAGGTCGCGCACCACGGCGCCGTCCAGGCGGTGGTCGGTGATGATCAGGCGTAGCGGCGCCTGGCCGCGACGCTTGAGTTCCGCCAGCACCTCGTCCAACTGGTCGATGCTGCCCAGCACGTCGATGCCGTGGATATTGCGCCCCACCCGGCCGCCGCGCTCGCCCAGGATGCCCACCGCCCGGTATTCCGCCTGGTCGGATCGGGTGGCGCGGATGAACAGTTCGGCTTCGTCGCCCGCGCCCACCAGCAGGGCGGGAACCGCGCCGCTGCGGGCGGCGCGGGCGGCCTGGACCTTGTCCTTGAAGGTGCGATAGAGGAAGCGCGGCCCGCCCAGCAGGGTCAGCAGCACGAACCAGTTGATGACCAGCACCGAGCGCGGCAGGCTCTGCAGCCGGGTCATCAGGAACAGCACCGCCATGAAGATCAGCACCGCCAGGGTGGCGGCGCGGATCAGGGCCATCATGTCGCTGACCGAGGCATAGCGCCAGACGCCGCGATAGAGGTTCTGCGACAGGAACACCGGAATGGCCACGGCGGTGAACAGCCCGGCGCCCAGGGCGAGGTCGCCATTGCTCCAATAGCGGTCCATGCCATCGCCCAGGCGGAGATACAGCGCCAGCACGAAGGACAGCGCCGCCATGACCACGTCATGGGCGAAGGCCACATGGGCGCGCGACAGAATTTCCTTCATTCCCCACCACGGCTGGTCCAACTCGGCTCCCTGTTTAGCCCCGTTTTACGCCGCTGTCACGAACGGCCGTCCTTGTTTCGGCGTGCAAACCGCGATAGAACCAGCCCAGTTTCCCAAGGATAGGGGATTGTGTCCCATGTGCTCCGACCACGACCATCACCAACTGCACCCCAAGATCCGCCCGCTGACCGAGGTGGAAAGGGCCACCTGGCCCAAGACGGTGGTGGTGCCCTTGGAGAAGCCCCATGTGGACGAGCGCGGCGTCATTCAGCCGCTGGTGGACATGCCCATGGAAAGCTGCGTCATGATCACCTCCAAGAAGGGGGCGGTCCGCGCCAACCATTACCATCGCAGCGACTGGCATTTCTGCTATGTGGTCGACGGCGAGATCGAATATTACGAGCGCCCCCACGGCAGCGACGAGGCTCCCAAGAAATTCGTCATCAAGAAGGGCGAGCTGTTCTTCACCGGCCCCATGGTCGACCACGCCATGGTGTTTCCGGTGGACTCCACCTTCCTGACCTGGGGCCGCAACTCCCGTTCCCAGGACGTCTACGAGGCCGATGTGGTCCGTATTCCGGCCATTAATCCCTAATCGGCGGCGGATATGAGCGCCAATCATCATCGCCGCGACACCTGCCGCCTGTGCGGGTCCACGGCGCTGTCGCCAGTGGTCGCGCTGGTGCCGACGCCGCCCGCCAACGCCTTCGTCCCGGCCGCAGAGCTGGCGGTGGAGCAGGAGCGCTTTCCGCTCGACGTGTTCTTCTGCGAGGACTGCGCCCATGTCCAACTGCTGGACGTGGTCGACCCAAAGGTGCTGTTCGAGCATTACGTCTATGTCTCGGGCACCTCGCCGGTCTTCGTGAAGCATTTCGAGCGCTATGCCGATTTCGTGATGGAGCGCTTCAAGCCGGTCCCCGGCGGGCTGGTGATCGATATCGGCTCCAATGACGGCACCTTGCTGTCCTTCTTCCAGAAGGCGGGCATGGCGGTGCTCGGCATCGATCCCGCCCAGGAGATCGCCGCCACCGCCACCGCCAAGGGCATTCCGACCCATTGCGGCTTCTTTGGTCCCGATCTGGCGGGCGAGATCGCCGCCACCCGGGGCAAGGCCGAGGTGATCACCGCCAACAACGTCTTCGCCCATATCGACAATCTGTCGGGCGTGGTGGATGGGGTGCGTGGCCTGCTGGCCCCGGGCGGTGTCTTCGTATTCGAGGTGTCCTATCTGGTGGACGTGGTCCGGGATACCCTGTTCGACACCATCTACCACGAGCATCTGGACTACCATTCAGTCAAGCCGCTGGTGCGGTTCTTCGCCGCCAAGGGCATGGAACTGGTGGAAGCCATCCGGGTCGACTCCCATGGCGGCTCCTTGCGCGGCATCGCCCAGCTGAAGGGCGGCCCCCACACGGTGGGCGAGTCGGTAGCCATCGCCGTGGCCGAGGAGGAACGCCTGGGCCTGGACAAGGCCGAGACGCTGCGCGCCTTCTCCCGCGATATCGACGCGCTGGGCGGCCAGTTGAACGGGCTGCTGCGCGATTTGAAGGCCCAGGGCAAGCGCATCGCCGGTTTCGGCGCGCCGGCCAAGGCCACCACCTTGATGTATCATTTCGGCATCGGCCCGGATCTGGTGGATTTCATCATCGACGACAGCCCGCTGAAGCAGGGGCTGTTCACTCCGGGCATGCATATCCCAGTGCTGTCGTCTGCCGCCATCGCCGAGAAGAAGCCTGATTATCTGGTGATCCTGGCCTGGAATTTCGCTAGGCCCATCATCGACAAGAACGCCGCCTTCGCCCAGGCGGGCGGCAAATTCATCATTCCCATTCCCAAGGTCGAGGTCGTGTGATGGCCGAGTTTCTGCTGCAATCCGATATCGCCGAGATCTGCGAGCGCCTGGGCGACACCGCCCACGACTTCGCGGGCAAGACCGTGCTGCTGACCGGCGGCCGCGGCTTCCTCGGCCGTTATTTCATGGAAATCTTCGCCCATCTCAATGCCAAGGTGCTGAAGAAGCCGGTGACCCTGGTGGCGGCGGACAATTTGATCACCGCGGGCAAGGAAGGCTCGGTCGTGGCGGATTATCCCCACACCACCTTCCTCCAGCACGACGTGATCCAGCCGCTGAAGTGGAAGGGCAAGCTGGACTATGTGATCCACGCGGCGGGCATCGCCAGCCCCTTCTACTATCGCGCCCATCCCCTGGCGACCCTGGAAGTGGCCATCACCGGCACAAGGCGGATGCTGGAACTGGCCAACGACCACCAGGCGCGCTTCACCTTCTTCTCGTCCTCGGAAATCTACGGCGATCCCGACCCCAAGCATGTGCCCACCCCGGAAAGCTATCGCGGCCATGTGTCGTGCCAGGGGCCGCGCGCCTGCTATGACGAGTCCAAGCGGGTCGGCGAGACGCTGTGCTACATCTTCCACGGCGAGCACGGCACCGCCACCAACACCATCCGCCCGTTCAATGTGTTCGGCCCCGGCATGCAGGAAACCGATTACCGGGTGCTGCCCAATTTCGCCAACCGGATCAAGGCGGGATTGCCGCTCAACGTCTACGGCTCGGGCAACCAGACCCGCACCTTCTGCTACATCACCGACGCCATGGTGGGCTTCCTGCTGGTGATCCTGCGCGGCGTGGCGGGCGAGGCCTATAATATCGGCAATCCCAAGCCGGAAATCTCCATGGTGGATCTGGTGCAGCGCATCCAGAAGGTGTCGGGCAATCCGGTGACCTACAACATCATCGAATATCCGGATTCCTATCCCGCCGACGAACCCAACCGCCGCTGCCCCGATATCAAGAAGGCGCGGTTGCAGTTGAAGTTCGATCCCAGTGTCGATCTGGACGAGGGTCTGCGCCGCTTCCTGACCTGGGCCGATGGCGTCTATACCGGCGCGCAGTGAAGCCCCCATCCGCCTGGCCCTGATCGGGGCCGGGCGCTGGGGCCGCATCCATCTCAAGACCATCTCTGGCCTGGACGGCACGGTGCTGACCCGCGTCGCCTCCTCGAACCCCGAGACCGTCGCCCTGGTGCCGCCGGGATGCGTCGTCGAGGCCGACTGGCGCGCCGTGGTCGCCGCGTCCGACGTGGACGCGGTGGTGATCGTCACTCCCCCCGCCACTCATGCCGAGATCGCCCTGGCTGCCATCCGGGCGGGCAAGCCGGTACTGGTGGAAAAGCCGCTGACCCTGGACCCGGCCGAGGCCGATTCCATCCTGGCCGCCGCCGATTCTGCCGACATCCTGGCCTGGGTCGAGCACACCCAACTGTTCCAGCCCGGCTGGGCGGTGCTGAAAGCGGCGCTGCCCACTATCGGCGCTCTTCGGGCTCTCCGGGCCGAGGCGGGCAATCATGGACCGTTCCGCGCCGGGGTGGAGCCGCTATGGGACTGGGGCGCCCATGACGTGGCGCTGGTGCTCGACCTGATGGGCGCCGACCCGTTGAGCTGTTCCGGCATCCACGAGCGGCGCGAGGAGATCGACGGCGGCATCGGCGCGCTGGCGCGGTTGTCGCTGGGGTTCGAGGGCGGAGTCGAGGCGGTGATCCGCTGCGGCAGCCTGATGCCTACCAAGCGCCGCCGTATCGCGTTGCATGGCGAGGCGGGGGTGCTGGTGCTCGATGACCTCGCCAACCCGAAGCTGACTCGTCATCCGCCAACCGATGATTTCGCCTGGCCGATCGGGCCGGGCGAGGCCTTGCCGGTGGACGGGGAATTGCCCCTGAGCCGGGCGCTGCGCCTGTTCGTCCAGGCGGTGCGCTCGGGCAGTCGCGATCGCGTCTCGCTGGCCCTGGGGGTCAGGGTGGTCAGAATCCTGGCGCGAGTCTCAGGCTAGACCCGCCGCCCGCCACGGCTCGGTCCCCGGCTCCGGAACCGCCGCGTTTTCCAGCCCGTCGATGGCGGCGCGGCCCATGGCCAGTACCGCCTCCTCGGCGCTGCCGCCGATATGGGGGGTGGCCAGCAGATTGGGCAGGGCCAGCAGTTCGCGATCCTCGGGCGGCTCGCCCGCGAAGACGTCCAGCCCGGCCGCCGCCAGCCTTCCGTCCATCAGCATGGCTTTCAGCGCCGCCTCGTCCACCAGCCCACCCCGGGCGCAGTTGATCAGCACCGAATCGGGCCGCATCCGGGCGAGGCGCTCGGCCGACAGGATATTGGCGGTGGAGGCGTCATAGGGCAGGTGCAGAGTGACTACCTCGGCGCGGGCCAGTAACTCGTCCAGCCCCACCGCCTCGACCTCGTATCGGGCATAGAAATCGGGAAAGTCGCGGATGTCGTGGGCCAGTACGGTGCAGCCGAAGGCTTTCAGCAACGGCGTCAGGTCCTTGCCGATATGACCGCAGCCGACGATGCCCACCACCTTCTCGGACAGATGACGGCCCTGCAACTGGCGCCAGCCCCCGGCACGCACCTCCAGATTGCCCTTGGGCACATGGCGCAGTAGGCTGATGGCCATGGCGATCACCAGCTCCGAGACCGAGCGGCGGTTGACGCCGCCGGTCCAGCCCAGTCGGATGCCGCGCCGCCTCAAGGCTTCCAGGCCGACCATGTCGAGGCCGACCCCGTATTTGCCGATTACCTTGAGATCGGGCAGGGCGTCGAGCAGGGCGTCATCCACCCGCTCCAGGGCGGTGACGGCGCCGTCATGGCCCTTGAGGAACTCCAGCAGATCGGCGCCCGCCAGACTCTTGCCCGCGTCGTTGAAGCTGGCGTCGGGATAGCGGGCCAGCAGTTCGGCGCGCAGCACCGGATGCTTGGAAAACGAGCGCGAGGCGACGGCGACCCTCATGCCAGCACCTTGGCGATGGCGGGGCCGAGATCGGCGAAGCGGTCGATCAGGATGTCGGCGCCCAGATCCTCGGGGGGCATGCGGGCATAGCCGTAGGAGACCGCCACCACCGGCAGACCGGCGTCGCGGGCGGCCCTCACATCGGTGATGGAATCGCCCACATAGACGGCGGTTCGCCCCTCGGCGCCCATGCGGCGCAGAGTCTCGCGGATATGCTCGCCATCGGGCTTGCGGCGGGGAAAGTCGCCACCCAGCACGGCGGCGAAATGCTTGGCCAGTCCCAGGGCATCCAGCACGATCTCGGTCATGCGGTGCGGCTTGTTGGTGCAGATGCCGAGCGGAATCCCGGCGGCGCGCAGGCGCTCCAGTTCCGCCACCACGCCGTCATAGACATGGGTGTGGTCGGCGGGATGGGCGCGGTAATGGGCGAGATAGCGTTCCACCAGCGGCTTGACCCCGGTCTCGGCGGCGGCGTCGCCGGTCACCGCCCAGGCCCGCTCGATCAGGGCCGAGGCGCCCTCGCCCACCAATTCCTGGACCTCGGGCAGGCTCAGCTGACGGCGCCCTTCCTCGGCCAGCAGACGGTTGAGCGCGGCCCGCACATCGGGCGCGCTGTCGATCAGGGTTCCGTCCAGGTCGAAGACGACGGCCAGGGCGCCCACTTAAGGAACCCGCTCCATCAGCATGCGGATCATGGCGCCCACGTCGTTGAGCTTGGCGATCTCGCCCACCTTCAGTTTCAGGCCGAATTCCTTTTCCACCGACAGCACCAGGGTGATGTGGTTGACCGAATCCCAGTCGTCCACGTCCTCGGCAGTCATCTCATCGAACAGTTCGATGGAAGTGTCGTCAAACACTTCGTGGAACACGGCCTGAAGGCGGGCCTTGACCTCGTCATAGCTTGCCACGGTTGGACTCCTCAATAGGTTCCCCACAGTGGATCGGCCGCCAGGGCCGCTTCCACCAGATCGGCATCCGCCGGGCTGTCCACCGAGTAATAGGTGACGGCGGGGAACGGCGCCAGCCGTTGGAACCAGCCATTGTCGGGAATGCGGTTGGAATCACAGGATTCCTTCTTTTCCAGCGGCGATTCCGGTGTCTCGGTGAACCAGCGCAGCGCCGACCAGCGGAAGGCGAAGATGCCGCCCACCCGCCGGGCGCCAAGGTCGGGCGAGAAGGTCTTGGCATAGGGGATGGGGCTGCGCGAGGTATAGAGCACATTGCCCTTGAGGTCGTGGATGATCTTGACGATATCGGGGTTGCGCCACAGCGACTCGTCGGTGATGTGGACCCCCAGCATGGTGCCCTTCACCGATGGGTCCTCGTCGAAAGGACGGACCACCGCCTCGATCATCTCGGGCCGCAGCATGGGCTCGTCGCCCTGGACGCAGACCACGATGTCGTCGGCGCCGAGATCGACGCCGCCTCGGCCCGCCGCCTCGGCCACCCGGTCCAGGGCACGGGTATGGGTGTTCTTGGTCCAGATCACCGGGAAGCCCTTCTTGGCGCTGAAATCGCTGATCTCGACATCGCAGGTGCAGACCGCCAGCGCGTTCCAGCGGGGGAACTTGGCGGCACGCAGGAAGCAGTGTTCCAGCATGGGGCGACCCAGCAGCGGAAACAGCGGCTTTCCCGGGAAACGGCTGGCTGCCATGCGGGCGGGAACGAGACCGACGATCTTGGCCATGACAAAAGCCCTTACTGCGAACGGGGAGGAACGAACTTGTTCTCGACCAGCCACTTGGAAATCGCGGCACCGGCTACCTTGTGGCCCAGGGCGGACCAGTGGCCGTCATGGGCGAAATGGGTCGGTTGCCACCCGGCGGCCTTGAAATCGGCCAGCAGGTCGATGGATGCGATACCGCGCTGGGCCAGTTCGGCATGCATGCCGGTCCGCAGCGATGAGTAGAATTCGTTATCGTCGCGGATTTCATAGCGCGCGGGGAACACCGCCACAACGAAGGGCACGTCCGCCGGAATCATGGCGCGCAGCTTGGCCAACTCGGTGGCGGTGGACGCAACCATCTCGGCCCCCCTGGTGACATCGCGGCCATGGGTCATCAATGCGTTGGGATCGACGATGACGCCCAGTCTGGTCAACAGTGCCTCGCCCAGTCCGACCCGTTTCAAGGAAACGGCAAAGAAATTGTAAAGCGCCGAGTGGCTTGTGAACCAGCGCTTGATCATGATTGGGTTGGCCAGACTGCCCAGTTCCATGCGTTCCGGGACAGGAGGCTTGGCGTCCATGGCCGCGGCCTTGCAGTCAAAAATACCGACCCGGTTTTCCACCGTCAGCCCCACCACCACCGCCGACGGCCTGACATCCTTGGGCATGCGGGCATACAGCGACTGCCAGCCGCAGACATTGGACCCCGGCCCGGCGACATTGTAGGTGGGAACGCCGAGTTCGACAGCCAAACGGCTGGAATACATCTCGTCCCGCTGCACGCCCCAGCCGAACGACATGGAATCACCGATCACCCACAGCCGTCCATCGGCGGCGGCCACCGGTTCGTCATTGCGCAGGTTGAAGCCGTTGATCCGCATATGGCTGCGGAAATCACCATTATTCTGTGAGAAATAGCCATCGAAGCCCGCGACTCCAACGGTCACGTTGGAATGACCGGGCACCGAAATCTCGGTCATGAACCAGCCGGAATAGAATTCCCGCCATTGCGGCATCAAAATCCGCAACGCCACCTCGGCGACCACCAGCAGGACCAGCAGACCAAAACCCAGCGCTGCCACGGCGCCCAGGAATGACGTCTGCGGCTCGGAATTACGGTGGCGTCTTGGCCTGCTCATGCCCGTCTCCTGCCGATCACGTCGAAAAGGGCGCCCTCGCGGGCGATGGTGGCCAGCCAGGACAGCTGGGTCACCGCGCGTTGATAGGCATTGCCGGGGCTGGTCTTGTCGAACAGGCCGGGCGCGCTCTCGCCATCGGTATCCAGGATGGCGGGCGAGCAATTGAGGAACTCGATGTCGTTCTCGTCGAACCAGCCCAAGACCTCGTCGATGGAATGCCAGGTCTCGTGCGGATTGAAGTACTGGTCCTTGATCCAGACATCGGCCTTGCGGGCGTCGCGGATGCGGTTCCTGACCACATAGTCGATCTTGGGGCCGAGGACGCGGATCAGCTTGGAGCGCAGCCAGGTGGGGAAGCGCGACGGCTTGTTGTAGAGGCCGACCATGACGATGCCGCCGGGCTTGGCCTTCTTGACGATATTGCCGAAGGCGCGGCGCGCGTCGAAGGTATGGTGCAGCACGCCGTGCGAGATCACCACGTCGAAGCTGTTGTCCTTGATGGCCAGCTCGAAGATGTTCATCTGGCAGAAGCTGGCCCGGGTCAGCTGATTGCGGGTCTTGTGCTCCACCGCCAATCCCAGCGAGGCCAGCGACAGGTCGATGCCCAGGGTATGGTTGTTGTTCAACTGGAGGAAATGGCTGAGCTGGCCGGTGCCGCAGCCGCATTCCAGCACCGTCTTGTTGTAGCCCACCGCCTCCAGCAGATTGCGCGAGAACGGGTTGGATTGCCCCTTGGCCACCAATTCGCCGAACTCCTCCAGCCCTTCATAGCTGGGGAACGGCGTTTCCTCGTAGAAGGACCGGATACGGGCGGTGACGTCGGCGCCTTCCTCGGGCGAGGGATGGTAGAGCGAGGGAATACCGCGCAGGTACTCGAAGCGCTCACCGGTCTCGGCACAGCGCAGCGCACCATCCTCCACCACCAGATGGGTGTCGTCGCTCTTGCCGGGCGCCTTCAGCAGCGGCAGGATGCGGGGCGAGAAGGGGGCGAGAGCGCTCATTGCTCAGCCTTTCGCAGAACGAAATTGCCCAGCACCAGCATGTCCATCTCGGTCCCCATGAAGCAGCGCCAGGCATCGTCGGGGGTGCAGACGATGGGCTCGTCGCGGACGTTGAAGCTGGTATTGACCAACACGCCGTATCCGGTGATGGCCTTGAAGCTTTCCAGCAGGCGGGCGAGGCGGGGATTGCGCCCCGAATCCACCGTCTGGATGCGGGCGGAATGGTCCACATGGGTGACGGCGGGAATGTCGCTGCGCACCAGCTTCAGTTTCTCGATGCCGAACAGGCTAGCCTCCTCGGGCCCTGGCGCCACCCGGCGATCCTCGCGGACCGGGGCGACGATCAGCATATAGGGGCTTTCGCCCTCCAGCTCGAAGAACTGGCCGACATCGTCCTTCAGCACGATGGGGGCGAAGGGGCGGAAGCTCTCGCGGTACTTGACCTTGAGATTGAGCACCGACTGCATGCGCGGGCTGCGGGCGTCGCCGATGATGGAGCGGTTGCCCAGGGCCCGGGGGCCGAATTCCATGCGGCCCTGGAACCAGCCGATCACCTTTTCCTCGGCGATGGCGGCGGCCACGGTGGGGAACAACTCGTCGTCGGACAGTTCCACCGCCGTGGCGCCGCGCGCCGCGATCATCTCCAGAATCTGTTCGCGCGGGAATTCCGGCCCCAGCAGCGAGCCCTTCATGGCGTCACCCGGATTCACCTTGCGGGGGATGCCCGCCATCTCGTGGCTGACGGCCAGGGCCACGCCCAGGGCGGCGCCGGCATCACCGGCGGCGGGTTGGATCCAGATGTTGTCGAACGGGCCTTCGCGCAGCAGACGGCCATTGGCGACGCAATTGAGCGCCACGCCCCCCGCCAGACAGAGGTTCTTCTCGCCGGTCAGGGCATGCGCGGTCCGCGCCAGGCGCAGCACCGCCTCTTCCGTTACCTCCTGCAGCGAGCGGGCGAGGTCCATGTGCTTCTGGGTCAGTGGCTCGCCCGACTTGCGCGCCGGGCCGCCGAATAGCTCGGCGAAGGCGGCGTTGGTCATGGTCAGGCCGGTGCAGTAGTCGAAATACCGCATGTCCAGGCGGAAACTGCCGTCATCCTTGATGTCGATCAGGTGCTTCCGGATCAGGTCGACATATTTCGGCTCGCCATAGGGGGCAAGCCCCATGATCTTGTATTCGCCCTCGTTGACCTTGAAGCCCAGGTAATAGGTGAAGGCGGAATAGAGCAGCCCCAGGGAATGGGGGAAACGGATTTCCGAGATCAGGTCCAGCGCGGCGCCCCGGCCGTGGCCGATGGTGGTGGTGGCCCATTCGCCGACCCCGTCCATCACCAGCACGGCAGCGCTCTCATAGGGCGAGGGGTAGAAGGCGCTGGCGGCGTGGGAATGATGGTGGAAGCCGAACAGAATCTTTTCCGGCGCCACGGCGCCCTTGCCCAGGCCTTCCAGGCCCTTGTGCAGCATGTCCTTCTGCAACAGCTTTTCCTTCACCCAGACCGGGATGGCCTTGACGAAGGAGGTCAGGCCCTTGGGCGCGAAGGCCAGATAGGTCTCCAGCAGCCGATTGAAGGTCAGCAGCGGCTTGTCGTAGAAGGCGACCCAATCCACCTGATCCAGCGTCACCCCGGCCTCGGCCAGACAGTATTCCACCGCATGGGCGGGAAACCCGGCGTCATGCTTGACGCGGGTGAAGCGCTCTTCCTGGGCGGCGGCGATCACCACCCCGTCTTGAACCAGGGCGGCGGCGCTGTCGTGGTAGAAACCCGAAATGCCAAGGACGATCATGCGCTCGGCCGTCAGAAGATGGCGTAGATGAAGGGAGCGATGGCGGTGCTCTGCGCCGCGATCAGCAACAGCCCCAGCAGCAGCAGCCCCAGGATCAGGGGGGCCATCCAGAATTTGCGGTAGACCCGCATGAACTTGAACAGCTGCCCAAGGAGATTCAGCATCGCGGCAAACTCTCAGAAAAGGTCGCGGTAGGTTTCGGCCCCGGCCTTGCGCCCGACCGGCGTCAGATAGGAAGCGGCGGCGGGATCGATGCCACGGGTCATGGGGTCCTTGCCGATCAGGCGCATCAGAAGGCCCGCCGGCGTGACGAAGCCATAGAAGAACAGGCCGAGGATCAGGTGGTTGTTCACATGGCCCAGCCCACCGGCCAGCACCGCCCACAGCCGGTTGAGCGGCAACAGGACCAGGGGCGCCGCTAGGGCGACCACGGCGAATACCGCCGAAACCTCCAGCGCCCAGATCAGCCTTGCATCGAACACCAGCCAGCCCACGGCCGCGATCACCGCGAACACGGCGGCGAAGGTCAGTCCGAAGGCACGATTGGTCTGGCGCACTGCCATGGGTGGATTCCTAAGGGCCAAGACCCAATTATTGACCGCGACACATGGCCGCTTGAGGCTACCGGCCGGTGAATAGCATCAAACCCCAAAGATTTCCAGGGGGGCATGTAGGTGTATGCCAAGCCATGACGAGGATGGCCTTGGCACGAGGTTGACAATGAGGCGACGGCTCTCCATGGTCTGCCTTCAACTCGCCCAGGCCCAAGCCAACGGACCTGCCGTTCATTCACAGTTGCCACGACAAGACGAGAGTGTTGGTGCCATGGGACTGAAACAGACACTCCTATCCATGCTTGAGCATCCCGTGATCGGCCGTCTGGCGTCCTTGGCGGGGCGTTTCTCCCGCTATCGGCTGCGACTGGCGGGATTTACCAATCCTTTCTACGTTTCCCACCATGTGGTTGATCGCGAGGGTGCCCGCTATGTCGCCCCGGCAGGGTCCTATCTGGCACTGCGTTCACCCAGCCGCGAAATCGTGACCTTCGCCGACGGACGCATTGAATCCGAGGTGAGCTGGCTGCTGGCCGGGTTGGTCCGGCCGGGCGACACCGTTCTCGACATTGGCGCCAATGTCGGGCTGCATACTGTCGCCATGGCCAAGGCCGTACCCCAGGGCAAGGTGTTTGCGTTCGAGCCGGTTCCTGCCATGGCGGAGCGGCTGTCGGCGAATTGCGCCCTGAACGGATTGGACAACGTGGTTCTTGTCCGCTGTGGCTTGGGGGCGGAAAACGCTGAGTTGGAAATGCATGTGAACCGCGGTGGTGCCGGCATGGAAGGAACCTCCAGCTTCCTCGGCACCGACCATATGGAGCGCCATCCCGAGAACTATGCCGTCGAGCGGTTACCGGTGCGGCGGCTGGATGAGTTGATGATCACCCTGGACCCGCCGTCGCGAATCTCCTTCATCAAGATGGACACGGAAGGTTTCGAGCCGCTGATTATCGATGGCGCCCGCGAGACTTTTGCCCGTCACCGGCCAGCCATGCTGGTGGAGGCTCATTCCACGCGACTGAGAAAGCTGGGCCGTTCGTTCATGTGGTATGTGGAGACCTTTCCCGATTATCACGTGTTCATGGTTCCGGCCCCGACCCCGGCCAATCCATTCCTGCAGCTTGTTCCGCTAACGGAGGAGCCGGGTGAGGTCTGCCACAATCTCCTGCTGCTGCCCCGAATCGCCTCGACTATTCCGGTGTGAATGGACGGCGTCACCGTCGACATAGCCCTGCATGCTCCAGTGATTGCCGTACCATCAGGGTCCCGGTGTCAGGCGGGAAATGCATGGGATCGGCGGGGTAGAACCGTTCGGGCTCGGTGATGCGGTCGGAATAGTCGATGGATTCGGGGAATATCCGGCGGATGTCCGCTCGGAACTGCTGGAAATCCTTGACCAGACCCAAAGCCTCCAACCTAGCCGTCAGGGTTGGACCCATGGGGTTTATATAGACAACGGCCTTCACGCCGCGTGCGGCCAATACGTCTCGCAAATGCTCCAGGGCGACAACCTGGGTCACGGAATAGCGCCAGTTGCCAAACAGCAGCCGGACCACGCCATCAAGGCCTGCCTCGGTCAATTCGGCGGAATGCTGACCGGCCTGGTATTCCTCCCAAAAGGCCAAGGCGGCAGGCGCCGATCCATCATCGGCATAAAAGGCGGGACGTTGCTTGCGCCAGGTTTTGATTGTGTAGCGGGTTTGGCGGATGGCATCAAAGGACAGGGCATACGCCGCTGTCTTGGCAAGAGTCATCGTGCCGAAGCTGGGATGGAGGAAATCCGATTCGGTGGAGGCATTGAAGGCGAAGAAATCCAGGCCGATCACAGCCAGTTCCATGGGCGGCAGGAAGGCCTCCGCCATATAGGCAAGCTCGGAAGGCCGTGCGCCCGGGAAGGCGGCATTGTAGAGGCGGCAACCGGATATTCGGTTCGGGAACACGCCCATCATGGTCGAAGATCCCATCAGCACGCCCTCGGGCCGTTGGATGGAGATCATACGGGCCTTGACGTGGCGGGCCAGGGTGACGTCGTACAGCCCCAATGGCATCCGGCCGAAATAGCCATAGGGGTCCACCCACCAGGTGGCGGCGAAGACCAGCCCCAGGGCAATGGCCAGGAACCCGAGGACGGCGGCGATATAGCGCATTCCTCTCCCCCTAGAACTGGAAATAGATGAAGACTTGCGGCTGCGACAGGCTGAGGATTCCCCCCGCCAGGCATGCCGCCACGTAACCGGCCCAGGCCATGGTCGGGCGCCAGTCCAGCTTGCGCCAGTGCCGGTTGGCATCCAGCGGCTGCCCCACGGTGGGAACACGGCTTCCCAGGAGGTCGTGGGTATTGGGCAGCACCAGCGCCACCGCCAGCGCACCCGCCAGCCACGGCACCACTTGGGCGCCATTGGGGATCATGGTGCCTTCCGGCAGCCCCTGTTTCAGCATGGCCTTGATGCCGCCGACATCCGCCATGGCGGCCAGGATGGCCTGGGCGGCGGCGAAACTGTCGGCGCGGAACAGCACCCAGGCCACCACCACCGCCAGGAAGGTCACGGCCCAGGCCGCCGCCTTGGCCGCCCAGGCGGGAACCGGAGGCATCCAGGCCTTGGGCAGGTCGCGCCACAGATGGTTGACCACCAGATACAGGCCGTGCAGCACCCCCCAGGCAACGAAGGTCCAGGCGGCGCCGTGCCACAGCCCGCCCAGCAGCATCACCGCCATCAGATTGACCAGACGGCGGCGCGGTCCCTTGCGATTACCGCCCAGGGGGAAATAGAGATAGCTGCGCAGGAAGCGCGACAGGGTGATATGCCAGCGATGCCAGAAATCGATGATGCTGGTGGATTTGTAAGGGGAATTGAAGTTGAAGGGCAGGGCGATGCCGAACATCCAGGCGAGGCCGATGGCCATGTCGGAATAGCCCGAGAAGTCGAAATAGATCTGGAAGCTATAGGCCAACGCCCCGGTCCAGCCCTCGGCGAAGGAGAGGGAGGTGCCTTTTTGAGCGGCGTTGAACACCGGCGTCGCCATGGCTGCCATGGCATCGGCGATCAGGGTTTTCTTGGCCAGGCCCAGGGCGAACAGGGACAGCCCCGCCTGCACCCGCTCGGTGCGGATGCCGATGAGTCCGGGGGTGCGCAACTGGTCGTGCACATCGGGGAACAGCACGATGGGACCGGCGATCAACTGCGGGAAGAAGGTGACGAAGGTCAGGTAGTCCATGAACGACACTTCGTCGATGTCGCCGCGCTGGGCGTCCACCAGCAGGCCGATCTTCTGGAAGGTGAAGAACGAGATGCCGAGCGGCAGGATGATCTGGCCCAGGTCGATGGCACTGCTGGTAAGGGCGTTAAAGTTGAAGGCCAGGAATCCGGCGAATTTGAACCAGCCCAGCAGGCACAGATTGCCGACGATGCCCAAGGTGGCGATGGCCAGGCGGCGGCTTGATCCCGGGGCGGCGCCCAGCACGCCCTGGACCAGCAGATAGTTGACGCTGATGGAGGCGAGCAGAATCCAGACGAAGCTGGTGGACCAGAAGGCGTAGAACACCAGCGATGCCGCCGACAGCCAGGCCTTCAGCGCCCATCCCCCCACGCGCTGGGCCACCAGCGCGCCCGCGAAGGCGGCGGGCAAGAAGAGCAGCAGAAACTCGAAGCTGTTGAAAAGCAAACGCCTTCTCCACCCCATGACACCGACCCAAGCTTATGGACGCGGTACCCGCGGACGGTCAAGAACCTTGGGGAAATCCCAGCCTTTGCGCTCCTGGTGGTTCCGGCTATTCTTCGCGGATTCCGAACCATTACCTCTCGCCAGGATCGTGATCGCGCCCATGGAGAACGTGAAGCAAGTCATCCCCGCGCCCCTGCTGGTCGGCGCGGCCCCGTTCGTGGCGTTGTTTGCCTTTCGCGGAACGATCATTCTGCTGATCCTGATTGCCCTGCTCGGCCTTTGGGGCCTGTTCCAGAAGCAATGGTGCTTTCCGTCCTCCCGCGGGTGGCTGGCCTGGACGGCCGCCTTGCTCATATGGTGTGTCGCTTCGGCCGTTTGGGCCTCGACACCGGGACTGGCGCTGCCGAAATCGGCGGAATTGTTGGGCCTTGGTTTGGCCGGGTGTCTGGGCCTCGGGTATTTCCGCGCCTTGGATGGGGCGGCGGCCGACCGGATATTGCTGGCCATGATCTTTGGCCTGATTTCTTGCGCGGTCATCGCGCTCAGCGACCATATGGACGGCATGATGGTGTCCCGCCTCCTGCATGCCATGGTTGGCAAGCCCATCGCTCAGGGCCACGCCTTCAGTGCTCCAAAAGCATCGGCGACCCTGGCTGCCATCTGGGCAGTATTGTGTGTGGGAGCTTGCTGGATGCGGGGGTGGTACCGGCGTGCCGGGCTTGTCCTGGTCTCGGCCTTCGTCATCATCTGGGTGACCAACAGCAATACCGGTCTGGTGGCCGCCGTGGTCGGCTTCGTGGCCTTGGCGGTGGCCTGGTGGTTCCCCAGGGCGGTGCGGATGATCCTGGCGTCGTGTCTTGTCATCGGCTTTGCCGTGGGCGGTCTGGCATCGTCCATTCCCAATACCTGGGACATCGCCCAGAAAATCAGGCAGATTCCACCATCCGGGTTGCATCGTCTCGCCATATGGCAATTCACGGGCCAGCGGATCGATGAACGGCCGCTGCTGGGCTGGGGTCTGGACTCGTCGCGGGCACTTCCCGGCGGCGAGGACGATATCCCCGTAACCTTGAAATTCGTGGATGAACCAAGGGAAGAGGCCACCAATTGCAAGCCTGGGCGGGTCTGCGTCATGCAACTCCAGGCGCTTCCCTTGCACCCCCACAATTTCGTGCTTCAGGTCTGGGTCGAGCTTGGCGCCGTCGGCGCGTTCCTGTTCTGTGGGATGGTGGTGGCCATCTTGCGTGCTCGTGGCGGTGCCGATCCTGGGACGAGCACGGCGCTGGCGGTGATTGCCACATCCGCTATGGTGGCCATGGCCGGATATGGCATCTGGCAGATTTGGTGGCTGTCGGCCTTGTGGCTTTCCGCGCTGGTGGCCGTTGCCGTGCTGCAGCCACCTTATGCCAAAGCGTGTTGATCGGAACCGATCAACACGGCCCTCGGACGGCTGGCGGGTTTCTCCGAAACCCTTGCCTCCCGCGCCACGCATGCTCCGCATGCAATCAACCGCTTGCCAGCGGAGCTGGCGGGCGCGCGGCCCCTTGGGCCTACCCGACATGCGATGAGTTCCTCTCATCGCATGTCGGTATCAGAAGTCGAAATAGACGAACTGGGCGGAACTGCCTTGGCTCATGGTGATGGCCAAGATCCAGCAGAAGGCGATGCCCGTCCACACCAGCTCGGGCCTGACCTTGCGCACGATCGCCTTGATCCGGCGGTGATCATCGAAACGGTGGGTAACGGCAAAGACCGCGATCAGCAGGATCGGTAGGAGATTCCCCTCAATCAGCGGCAGCGTCCCTTGCCAGCTTCCCACCCATGGAGCCATGGCCATGTCCAACGCGCCTGAAAGGCTGCGGGCACGGAACACGGCAAGGCTGAGCAGGAAGGCCAGCATGGTCAACAACCATGCCAGGGTCGGTGGCAGGACCGGCATCTTGGCCAGCCTCCAGGCGAAATTAATGGACATGGCGATGCCGGTAATGACGCCGAACAAGACAAAATTCCATCCGGCGCCATGCCAGATGCCCGATACCAGGAAGGTGACATTGACCGGGATTGCCACCGCCAGGGCGAAGCTTCCCCATTTGCGATAGCGGCGCATGGCCGCGAATCGGGTCAGCCTTAGCGACAGCGGCGTATAGACGAAATCCATCAGAAAGCGGGTCAAGGTGATATGCCAGCGTCGCCATAGATCGCTGATCGACGTGGCGGCATAAGGACGGGCGAAGTTGTTGGGCAATCGAATGCCCAGCATCAGGGCGAGTCCGATGGCCATATCGGTATAGCCGCTGAAATCGCAGTAGATTTGCACGGCGAAGGCCACGACCGCCAAAATGGCATGCGGAGCGTCAGGCACGCCCGGCTGGGCATAAATAGCGTTCACCACTTCGGCGACCTGATCGGCGATGACCAGCTTCTTTAGTAGTCCGCTGGTGAAGATCGCCACCGGCACGATCAGCCGTCGAAAGCTGGCTGGCCTTGGATGCTCCAACTGGGGAATCAATTCGACGGGACGCAGGATCGGGCCCGCGATCAAATGGGGAAAGAAAAGAACATAGGCCAACATCATGGGGATGGAGCGGACCAGGGGAAACTTGCCGCGGGTGATATCCACCAGGTAGGCCGTCAGGGTGAATGTAACGAAAGAAATGCCGAGGGGCAGGGGTATGTCGAGGAGATTTCCGCTGAATCCGAATATTGATCCAATGATATCTCTGTAGATAAAATCGGTATATTTATAAATAACAAGTGGAAGAAATAGTATTGTTACAGCAACAATCATCCTGATGTCGCGTGATTCTCTTGAGTCCTTGGCGACGGTCCAGGATGCGCCGAGCATGACCATGCCGGTAAGGGCGTATGGAAGCCAAATGTATTCAAGCTTCCACCAGCCATAAAAGAAGGTGCTTCCGGCGATGATCAGATAGATCCGAAACCGGGCGGGTGTGAAGAAGTGCAGCACAAAGTAAATCGCGAAAAATACGAAGAATACAGGTGTGCTAAAAAGCATCTACGTCTCCATCACCGCGCTTATGTGGCCTGCTGCCGCCTATTTGTTGGCAGGCGGTTGATGAATAACAGGGAAGATGGCTTCCGCCATCAACTGGTGCCCAAGGGCATTGGGATGCGGATCGCCGGGCATGGCGAACAGGCTTTCGGCGGACCTGCCCTTCATGCTTGGCAGCAGGTCAATGAAGGTATAGCCATCTTCATTGGCGATTTCATGAATTATATCATGAATAAATCCGTATTTATAATCGACAAGGTTGTGAACGTCTGGAGACGCGGTCAGGTAAATTCTGATGCCATTGCTCTTGGCGTATTCGGAAAGTTCTCTCAGCTTTTGGCGCATGACCTGGAAGCCGTGGGAATTTTTATCATAAACCTTGCGGTAGTGCTCCGCCATGCCCTGTTCGTCCGGGCGCTCGAAAAGCCTCTGGCTTGCCAGCCACAACGTATAGGCCAGTTGGCTGTGGCGAAGGAGGGGATTGGCGCGCTCGACCTTCAAATCCTCGGCGTCGCGGTGGAAAAAATTGACGACGATATCGGTTGGCTTAAGCGGGGCGAGTTCCTGGAAAAAGCGGGTGACGTAACGTTGGGCGTTGTAATTGGCGACACCACCGTTGAGGACCTGCGCCTTCTCGCCAGCTTCCGTCAGCATCCGTTCAACCCGAGCCGAAACGGTGTCGCTTTCCGCCACGCCCCAGCCCAATGTGGTGGAGCCGCCGATGAACAGAATTCGCCGGCCACCCTGTGGCGCGGGGTCAAGGGGGGCGCCGCGCAGGCCGACCTCGTTCAGGCGAATCTCGACACTTTCCAGTTGCGCCGTCCTCGATGTCACATGGGTGAAGGGAAGGTCAGGATTATCGAGGCGCTGCTTCAGTTCGCGCGAATACTTCCACATTTCCATGTCGTAATTGCGCATGGAGCTGTTCTTGACGCGAAGGAGAATTTCGCCGGCGCCAATGGCGAGCGCGATGGAGAGGGCAAGGGTGAAAACCCTCATGACGACGCGCTCGCTGTTCACCACGATTTCCTTTCCTGCAGCGCTGGGATGTCCCTGGCGATCTGTGTGAACTCTTGATGCTCCGGTCGCGACGCGATGCCGTGCAAAAGGGAGCCTTGCTAAGAGTCGGCAGTTCCCGCTAGGCCTATCATCGAACGTGCCTGGGTGCAACCGTGAACGATCTGGTCATGACTTGATGTCGGGGGCTTCCCCAAAAACCGTTGACTTTCTTTGTTAAAATTGTTAGCTCAGCGATGTTCGGCGGAATAGATGGGTGCGATGTCTTCGTTTCTCAATAAATACGGCCAGTTCTTGCGGAATAACAAAAAGTACTGGCTGATGCCCGTTCTGCTTGTTGTTGTCTTGCTGTTGCTTGTAACTGTCCTGAACCCGGGCAGTTCCATGACTCCATTCCGCTACACTCCCTTCTGAGCCGGGGCCGGGGGCTCATCCCTCGGTGATATGGACGGGAAGCGGATTGAAGCTTGCGAGGTCCAGGCTCCACCGCGTGGTTCCGTCGTCCTGTTCGGACGTCTTTGTGAAGCCGAGTGTCGGGTAATGGTCGCGGACCAATTCATTGCGTGACGACGGGATGAAGGTGCCGTCCAGCCGCTTCGCCCCTGCCGCCCGGGCCGCGTTGGCGATCCGGTTCAAAATAAACCGCTCCACACCCCGCCCAAGAACCCGGCAACTCATCAGCCACGTGTCGATGTCCCAGGCTTCCGGCGTGATTTTGCAGATGATCACGCAGATGATGCCGTTGTCGCCAAAGGCGTCGCTCAGCCTGATTTGTTGGCCGTAGATCGCCGGATCATCCTCCATGTCCGCGACATCTAGCTCGGTGTAGCGCCGGGTGGTCAGATTGAACTGGTTGGACTTGTTGATCAGCTGGCTGACCCGTGCTCGGACCAGGGGCGAGAATGAGCCGCAGGTCGCGACCATGTCGAGCGAGCGCAAATAGCCGTCGAGGTCGTGATTGCTCTTCTGAAGTTCGACCCGCTTGGCATTGGCCGTATACTGCTCCGCCCTCTGGCCGTCCTCGGCGACGAAGGAAACCGTGTCGAAATATCCCGCATCCTGGAGGGTGCGGCTGTATAGCGCGGGATCCGGGGGCAGTTCGGGCACGCCGACCATTGGCAGGGCCTGGCGGACTTGCGCGCGTTCGGCGGGGTTGTCATCGAGCAGAACCAGACTGTCGATGCCTATAGTCAGCTTGTGGGCGATCGCTTCCAGATTGCTGGCCTTGTCGGTCCAATTGGCCTGGAAGACCGCGATGTGGTTCTCACGCAACAGCATGTCCGGATGGTCACGGAACGGCTGTAGGGCGACGTCGTGGTCGTTCTTGGAACTGACCGCCAGCACGATGCCACGCGCCCGAAGGGCAAGGGCGAGGCGCTGGACGTCGAGATGGGCCTCTCCCACCGCGGACCCGTTGCCAAGAACGATGCCGTTCAAGCCGTCATCGCCGATGACGCCGCCCCACACCGTGTTGTCGAGGTCCAGTACCAGACACTTCCTGGTGCGCCCGCGCATGGCGGCAAGCAAGCGTGCGACGTGTTCGGCATAAAGAGGCAGGGCGTGCTGGGAGAACGGCAACTTGGCCACGTGCCATTGAATTGGATCGTGCCAGGTCTTGAGGCCGATTCCGGAAGCAAGCCCCTCCACGTCCAGCAGCAAATCGCCCACGGAGGATCGGACCATGCGTTTCAGGGCCGCGTTGAAATCGGCGATAATGGCGCGATGGGTGCCATCGACCAGGGTGTCCAGGCTGCCGAACAGGGTTTCCGGCTGAGGCGGGATCGTCTGGAAAATTACGGCGCCGCCGCCATTGGAACGCAAGCCGTCGCGGATGCGCGACAAGTGATCGATGGCCACCTCCACATGGGCGGCGTGGTCCTGGCCGGGTGTTCCAATCAACGGCAGGGCGCGGTGGTCCAGGGCCAGGAGAATGGCATCGCATTGGGCGGTATTGATCGCCGCCGACGGGTCCAGGGCGTCTTGCAAGACCTGTCCAAATCCCCCCAGATGGACCCGAATGTCCAACCCATGCCTCAGGCCCGAAGCGGCAATGCTGGCCTTCAGGAAATCGGTCGTGGCGTTCGACAGCACTCCCAGGCGGAATTGGGGGAGGCCGATTCCATCCGCCGCGCGGGCGGCCAGCCGATCGCGGGCCTTTGCCAGCAGTTGCAACCTGCTGCCATCAAGGGCGTGACCGGCCAGCCAGGTCAGGGATGCCGCCGCGCTTTCCGTTTCCGAGTTACCCAGGGCGGAACACAGCTGACGAAAATTGTCAGGGAGAGGCGGAAGCCAACTGAGTTGGGTTGTCATGGCGGGAACACCTTGCGAGGACGGCGTCCTTCCTACTATATTCCGCCACTTGTCAGCAAGTTCCCCACCCCTCTGAAAATCCTAGAAAATCCCATGACGGCGGCAGTTCCGGAAAAAATGGCGACACCCCCATCCGTAACCCGGCTGGTTGATCGGCTGCTGGCGATGTGGCCGGAGCACGAGGGATTCGTCGCCACCAGCCTGGGGGGGCATGGCAAAGGCGAATTGGACCTGCTCGACATCCTGTCCGCTCGTATCTTGCGCCTGGCTGGAATCGACCTGGATCGCTTCATCGAGAGCTATCGTTGGCTTTGCGGCGTCTTCAATGAGGAGCAGCTATACTTCGTGCGCAACGGGCGCTATCGGTGCTCGAACTTTGCCGAGGTGAACGCGGCGGTCTACTCGAATGCAGAGTTCATGCGCAAATACATGGAGGGGCTGCTGGTTTCCCAGCTGTTCTGGCAGAACCATGCACGCTCCTTCATTTTCTTCAATGAGTTCATAAAGACGGCTGTTCCGGACTATCGCTATCTCGAGGTCGGCCCGGGGCATGGCCTGTACCTGGCATCGGTGGCGGCCGATTCCGATTGCGCCGAGGCCGAGGCCTGGGATGTCAGCGCGGAAAGTCTGGCCCAGACCAGGGCGTCGCTGTCGAGAATGGGGGTCGAACGGCCGGTGACCTTGGTGGAACAGGATGTTCAGGCTTCGACCCTTGACCTTGAGCGCCGGTTCGACATCGTGGTGATCAGCGAGGTGCTTGAGCACCTGGAAGCCCCCCTGGATGCTTTGAACACCCTGGCGGCGGCGCTCGCCCCAGCGGGGCGCATCTTGGTGAATTTTCCCATCAACAGCCCCGCTCCGGACCATATCTATCTGCTGGAATCGCTGGAACAGGTGGTTCAACTGGTGGAACAGGCCGGTCTTGTGGTCGAGCGGGCCGAAGCCTTCCCGTCCATGGGCTACAGCCTGAAGCGGGCCATGGCGGTCAAGGCGACGGTGTCCTGCGCCGTGGTCGCCCGTTTGGGAACCGAGCGCTAATCATGACGGCAAGCAAGGCGATTTGCTTCGAGCCGGAAGTGCATGAGGCATTCGCGCGGCTGTCCCAGGATTTCAATCCCCAACACATGGATGCCCTGGTCGCGCGCCGTTTGTTCTACGGCACCCGAGTGGTCCATGGCACTCATTCGTTGATGGCGGCATTGGATCGGGTGGCGGCGACTTATCCCGATTTCCAAGGCATGGCCGATCTCAAGGTCAGCTTTCGCGGGCCGGTACGACTGGGGCAGGGAGTCACTTTCGACCTTAGCCGGACGGGGAATTCGGTTACCGTCGACGTCTTGTGTGATGGGCAGCAGGCATCCAGGATTCGCCTGGCCTTGGGGACGACCGCGACGGATTTGGAGATTCCAGCAATCGGGGCGACCCCTCCGGTTTGCATCGAGCGATCAGAGGCGGATTTGCAGGGGCTGGCGGGTGAGGTGCCCCTCACCTTGGACCTGCCCTTGTACCGTCGGCTGTTTCCGTCCTTGTCCGCCCGCCTTCCCCATGCCCAGGCGGCGATTCTGCTGGCCTCCACCCGTCTGGTCGGCATGGACTGCCCTGGCCTCCATTCGATATACACCGGGTTGAAGCTGACTTTTGGCGTTGCCGAAACTCACCAGCCCATGGTTCTGCGCTATCAGGTCGCCCATTGGCAGCCGCAATTCCGCTTGTTGACCATGACGGTGGATGGTGGCGGCGCCAAGGGCAGCATCGAATGCTTCTTGCGTCCGCCTCGAGTGGATCAGGCCGACATCGCCCAGCTTCGATCCCTGGTCCAGGCTGGCGAGTTCAAGGGGCGTCGCGCGCTGGTGGTGGGGGGGGCGCGTGGCCTGGGCGAGGTTGCGGCCAAGCTCGTGGCCATTGGCGGCGGCTCGGTGGTGATTACCTATTTGGTTGGTCGTGACGACGCGGAACGGATCGTCTCCGATCTGGTCGTCCATGGCTATGACGCGCGCTGTCTGCCGCTGAACGTCTTGGAGCCAACGCCCCTTGACGATGATGGCGCCGGGCGGTTCACGGATGTGTTTTACTTTGCCTCGCCCCATATCGACAAGGGGGCGGAGACCGGCATGGATGCCACCTTGCTGCGTCGTTATTTCGATTATTATTGCGATGGGCTTGTCCGCACCGTCGAGGCGCTGGCGCCACGGCTTGATGGTCGGGCGCGGCTGATCTATCCCTCCACCATCTTCATTGATCAGCCTGAAAAAGGCTTCGCCGAATACGCCTGCGCCAAGGCTGCGGGAGAGGTTACGGTGGCCCATCTGGCGGCCAGCCTGCCGGGTCGCATCGCGGTGATCCGCCGTTTGCCCCGATTGCGGACGGATCAGACCCAGTCGCTGAGCGGCCCGGAAGCGGCTGATCCGGCGCCGGTCATTCTGGATCTTGTAAGGTGCGCCGCGGGTTCGCTCGACTGACCTAAGGCCCATTCCAACGGAGAAGGTTTCATGGACATTTACGCTCGCTTGACGCCGCTGATGTGCGACATTTTTGACAATGACACTGTGGTGGCGACTCCGACTCTGAGCGCCGAGCAGGTCCGCGAATGGGACAGCCTCAGCCATATCCGGCTGATGGTGGCCATCGAGGTGGAGTTTTCCATCAAATTCTCCACCGCCGAGGTCACCGACTTGAAGAATGTCGGCGAGCTGGTGGCGGTGATCGAAGGCAAGCTTAAGGGGCTTTGACCGAAAACAGAGACTGTTGGACGGCCTGGGCGATGGCAGCGTATCCCGACGCCAGGGGGTGGTCGTCATTGCGGAATGGATAGACGTGGGATCGGTTCTTCATCAAGGTCTGGAGGGCGGGGCGAGGCTGCACCAGAGGAATGCCCGCCTTGTCGAAGAACTCGGTGAAATGGGCTTCCAGATGGGTCTCGTTGGCGACTCCCTTCAGGAACTCCACGGGTAGCTTGTATCCCGCTTCTTCCAGATACGGCTTGACCACGCTGTTCTTGGTCGGAAAGAACACCACCGCGAAGCCGATGCCCTGGGCCTTTGCCTTTTCAGCCATCTCCAGGAACAGGGTTTCCGTCAACTTCATGGCGAAATCCGACCACGGCGCCTGGGTGTCGGAATTGTTCATGATGAAGATGCTGTAGTCGCGGCTGACGAAGGTGTCGTTTCGTCCATCCTGGAAGAATACGGTCCCAGGACCGGGCTGGCGGGTCGCGGCATCCTGATAGGGATCGACCACCAGGGTGCCGATGGCGCTGCCGATGGCGGTGCGACGAACCGCCAGCTTGATCCGCTGCAATGGCGTCGGCCCCAGGTCTCGCCCTTCCTCGCCCACCGGGGCTTCGCTGAGGTCGCGGCAAGGGGTGGTGTCGAGCGAGCGCCTGGCGGCCCAGTCGATCCAATAAGCGTTCGACACGAGCAGCTTGCAGACATCTTTCATGTCCTTGGCCACGTGCAGGCCCACCAAGATGACCTTTGGCTTCTTGGCCACGGCCGCATCCATCAGCCAGTAGAACTGGAGCGGGTTGTAGCCGCCAATGCCGTAATTGTAGACACTCATCCCGGTCAGACGGCCCAGCACTTGCGGCCAGGAGTCGTAAGAGGTGACGTTGTAGCCATAGGTGGCGGAGGCACCGAGTGCCACCAGATCGGGATGGGCGGGCGGATCGGGGTTACGAAAGCCTTCCGGGTCGATCTCGGGGAAGCTGGGATCGGTGACCATGCCCAGTATGGGGTGGTATTTGGCAAAGCCGGATTTCTCGAAGACGGGAAACGGCGTCGCGACCCGCAATATGACCTCGACAAGCAACAGACCGGCGATCAGGCCGATACCGTTGACCAGCACAATCCGCAACAGCTTGCCAAGCATTGATCCCTTCTCCCCATCCCTATTGGACACTGAGGCCCCAGCGGGCCTTCCAGGCCGGGTCGGCGCAATAGATGCGATAGACCAGTTGCATGGTCCTCAGCGCCTCTTCCGACGAGCCGTTGACGATGGGCTGGTCGCGCAGCACCGCCTCGGCGAATTCCGCGATCTCGTCGGACCAGCTGGGGTCGTGGTTGTAGCGGGTGGTCTGTTCCTTGGGATCTCCGGCGTCGTCGGCATGGGCCCAGGACACGGTCAGGGTCTCGGCGCCATAGGATTTGGAGCCCGACAGGATGCCCGACAGGATGATGGTGCCCTTGGCCAGGGTGATTTCCAGGTTGAAGCGGTGGCGCCATTGCGTCGCCGAGGAATGCAGCATGGCCACCACGCCGTCGCGCGAGCGCATCAGGGCATAGGCGTTGTCCTCGACATCGTGGCCCCAGACATCGTTGGTGACGATGGCGGAGATGTCCTCGAACTCGCCGCCGAACAGCCGGATCAGGTCCACCATGTGGATGCCCTGGTCCAGCAGGATGCCGCCGCCGGCGACGGCGCGCTTGGTGCGCCAGTGGTCGGGCGAACGGAAATCGATGATGGTGGACTTGCCATAGACGCCGCGCATGTTCAGCACCCGGCCGAACTCGCCCGATTTCACCAGCGCCAGCGCCTCCTTGACCGATTCGTGATAGCGGTGGTTGAAGCCGTATTTCAGCTTCAGGCCGGGATGGCGGGCCTCGACCTCGCGGACCTTGCGGATGTCGGAAACGTCGCGCCCCGGCGGCTTCTCGCAGAAAACGTGCAGGCCGCGCTCCAGCCCGGCCATGGTGACCTCGGCGGCGATGTCGTTGGTCAGGCAGACCAACAGCACATCCATCTCCTGCTCCAGCAGCCTTTGATAATGGTTGAAGCAGGGAATGCCGCCCTCGACCACGTCGCCGTCGGGCAGGCGCTGGTCGCAGACCGCCACCACCTTCATGTCCGGGCGCTGGTCGATCACCTGATGGCGGCGGCGGCCGACCACGCCGTATCCGGCGATGCCGACCCTAAGCATGCTCGGGCGTCCGGTAGAGGTTGGAAATGGCCTCGTCGGGGCGGCCCAGCAGGGTGGACTGTTCGGGGGAATTCACCGCGACCCAGCCGCCGCCTGCCTCGTCCGAGCGGTAGAAGGCGTGCAGCAGGCGGATGGTGGCCATGCAGTCCTCCCGGTCCACCGGATAGGGCTTGCCCTGGTGGAACGTGGCGGCGATGTCGCGGTACATCTGGGCATGGCCATAGCCGTAGACGGCACCGTGGCCCTCGATACCCTTGAAGTCCTCGGAATGGACGGCGCAGGCGGATGGATCGGGGGTGAAGACCTGCAGCTCGTTGACGGCGATGCCGCCGATCTGGGCCAGACCCTTCTCGCCGACGATGGAGATGGAGGCCTCGAAATCGTCGGGCCGCGCCGCAGTGGTCACTTCCAGAACGCCCACCGCCTTGGTGGAATAGGACAGGGTGGCGACCACGGTGTCCTCCACCTCGATAGTGGCGCCGAGCGTGCGCATGGTGGCGGACACCTTGTCGACCTCGCCGCCGAGATGGCGCAGCAGGTCCACATGATGGATGCCCTGGTTGGTCAGCGCCCCGCCGTCATGGCTGAAGGTGCCGCGCCACGGCGCCAGATCGTAATAGCGCTGCGGGCGGCACCAGCGCACCCGCACGCTCATGATTCTGATCTCGCCCAGCTCGCCATCGGCCAGGGCCTGGCGCACCCGCGCCACCGCCTTGTTGTGGCGGTTCTGGAACACCGGGAAGATGGAAAGGCCGAGACGGTCGGCACTGGCCCAGGCCTTGGTCAACTGCTCGGGGCGCATCATGGTGGGCTTTTCCAGCACGATATGCTTGCCCCAGCGCTCCATCATCTCCATGCCGTGCTCGAAATGCATGCCCGACGGCGTGATCACCGCCACCACCTGGATGTCGGGATGGTCGCTCAGCATACGGCGGTAATCGGTATAGGCGGGAACGCCGAACTCGCTGGAATAGGCCTCGGCCTTGACGGCATCCAGATCACAGACCGCCGCCAGATCGACGCCATCGGTGGCGGTGATGGAGCGGGCATGGTGCCCGGCGATGCGGCCGCAGCCCACCAGCGCGACTTTGACGGTGTTCGTGGTCACGGCTCAGTCCCTCTCTTGAACGGGTGCTGCGGGAATATCACCAAACATCAAGGATTTCCAGGTTCCCCTGTCCGGCGGCGACAGCAAGGCGGCGTGGTCCAGGGGCGCGGGCGCGGGCGTGGTGGCCAGGACCTCGGGCAGTTCCTCCGGCGTCACCGCCACCGCCTTGACGCCCTTGGGCAGGATGTCGACGGCCAGCCGGTCGTCGGGCAGCAGCCGGAAGGTGGGCAGGCCCAGCAGCAGACCCTCCAGGCTTGACGTGCCGGTGGCGGCGATCACCGCCGACAGCGCGGCATGGCCGGTGATGCCGGTCTCGGTGGGCTCCAGATTGGCTTCCGGGGCAAAGGCCAGCGGATACATGGGGTGCTGCTTGACCAGCACCTTCCGGCCCGTCCGGGCGATGGCGCGGGCGGCGTCCACCTGCATCCGCGCGATGGCGGGAATGGCCGACAGCGGCACGAAGACCTGGGCGGTGGCGTCGTAACGCCCGCCCGCGACGGGGGGCAGCCGCCAAGCCCCGGCATCGACGATGCGTGCTGCCGGGATGTCCCATTCCACCATCTCGGTGGCATAGGCGGGGCCGTCGGCGGCGACGATGTCGGGCAGGCTGGCCAGCCCATCCAGATTGGCGCGGGGGGAATAGTTGATCTGATGCGGCCCGATCACCGTGTGCTGATAGCCGATGGTGCGAATGTCCAGGCTCCGGGCGGCGCGGCACAGGTCACGCTCCCAGGCATGGTTCTCCCACGGCCAGCATATCCGACCGGGCCGGGCCGCCTTGAGGAAGCGGCGCTGGCAATGCATCTGCCAGGCATTCATGGCCGGGCCGCCGCCGCCATTCTCGCGCGACGCCGCCCGCCGTACCAGCCAGCCGAAGCGGCCGGACAGGTCGGCGGAACTGGGCCGCCAGGCCCGCAGCGGCAGGGTCAGGGCGAACAGGGCCGAGCCCCAGGCGTGGAGCGAGGCGGTGCGGCCATCGGCGGCCAGTTGGGCGACGCGCTCGGGCGGGCAGTCGCAATGCAGCAGCCGCTTGATGCCGGGCATCTCGGCCATCAGTGTGCCGAAATAGACGTCGAAGCCGTCGGCGCGGCTGCCGGGATGGCCATAGACCAGCAGGACCGGGTCGCCGGAGGCGATGGCCCCCCTCCAGCTTCGGGTCTTCAGCACCGAGAGGATCATGCGCAGCGCCAGCTTGCCCCGGGCGGCGAAGCCCCGGATCGCCCGCTTTCCTTCCACCAGCGCCAGGGGCGGCGGAGCTCCCGCCTCGACGCCGGGCAGGGCGGCGAGATGGCGGAACATCCAGGCATCGTCGCAGACCATCAGATAGGGCTCGGCCTCGGCCGCCAGCTCGCGGGCCATGCGGTCCCAGGCCAGCATCAGGCCGAAATCCGAGCCGAAGGCGCCACAGGCCACGGTATGGGACAAATGGGCGCCCGGCGACTTCGCCAGTTGGCGGGCCAGACTCCACCAGTCCTCGCGCGCGGCGTCGAAGGCGGCTTCCAGCCGATGGGCCAGGCGCGGCAGTTTGCGCGCCGACTCCAGGCCGGAGGTGTCGGACTCGGTGACCGCCAGCCAGCTCCGCCATTGGTCGGCGGCGGGCAGGTCGCGGGAGGTGCGCAGCAGGATGGTCATGGGTGAAAGTCTTGTGGCATAGTGCCGCCCGCCGCGCAAGGCGAGGGACAAAAGGGACGCACCATGGGCATGCACGCATATTTCCATCAGGTCATCGAGGCGCTGCGCCAGGCCGACCGCGACGGGCTTGTCTCGGACAAGGGCGCGGATGTGCTGGGCGGTCTGTCGGGCCGGGCCACGGTGGGGGCGCTGCAACGGCTGGTGGGGCTGGCCAAGGCCGGGTCCAGCTCGGTGTGCTATCTGGAAATCGGCGTGTTCCAGGGGCTGTCTCTGCTGTCGGTGGCCATCGAGCATCCCGAGTTTGCCTGTTTCGGCATCGACAATTTTTCCATTCTCGACCCCAAGGGCGAGAATCTGGGCATCGTCCAGGATCGCACCCGGCGCCTGAACGCCACCAACGCCCATCTGATCAACATGGATTACGAAGCGGCGCTGGAAAACCTGTCCTCCCATATCGGCAGCCGCAAGGTGGCGGTGTTCTTCGTGGATGGCGCCCATGACTACCGCAGCCAGTTGATGGCATTGCTGCTGATCCGGCCCTATTTGTCGGAACGCGCCGTGATCATCGTCGACGACGCCAATTATTTCGACGTGCGCCAGAGCACCCGCGATTTCCTGGTATCGCATCCCGAATTCAAGATGGTGTTCGAATCCTATTCCCCGGCCCATCCCGCCAATCTGGACAAGGCGACGCTGGAGACACACGAGGCGGGCTGGCTCAACGGCGTCAATGTGCTGGTGCTCGACCACGAGAACCTGCTGCCGGTGATGCTGCCCCGGGTCGAGCCCTTGGCCCGCGAGCTTTACGTCAACGAATGGCTGGCCCATCGCCACCGCTATGCCGAACTGGCGCCCCAGGCCCTTGACCTCGCCGCCTGCGCCATCGAGGGCCGCGACCCGACGGCGGCCACCGCAAGGCTGACGGCGGCCCATGCCAAGGACAAGGCGGTGTTCGACGCCCGCCTGGACGACCGCAACCTGCATTGCGCCGGATTACCGCAGTCCCGTTTCACCGAGTGGAAATAGGTTACAGCCAGTCGCCGCCGGTCAGCGGGATCATCTGGCCGGTGATGAAGGATGACCAGCCCGACAGCAGCCAGATCATCAGGGCGGCGGCCTCGTCCACATGGCCGCCACGCCGTAGCGGCACCAGTTGGGCGCGCTCGTCCATCTGCTGGGGCGTGCGGGCGTGCCAGCGCTGGTGAAAGCCCGATTCGATGAAGCCGAAGCGCAAGCCGTTGACCAGCACGGAATGGGCGGCGCCCTCGCGGGCCATGCCCTGAACCATGCATTCGGTGCCGCGCTTGGCCACGGCATAGGGGAACGAGGTGGGCGAACCACCATGGATGGCGGATTCGGTGCCGGTCAGCAGGATGCGGCCGCCGCCGCCCTGGGTCGTCATGCGCTCCATGGCGGCGCGGGCCAGGAAGAAGGGCTGGTCCAGGTTGAGGACCTGCTCGCGGCGCCACTGCTCCTCGGAGATGTCCTTCCAGTGGCCGGTGTAGAGGATGCAGCCCGACAGCACCACCAGGGCGTCGATGCCGCCCGCCGCCTGGGCGAATTCATCCACCACGGCGCGGCAATCGGCCTCGCTCTCGAACGGCCGCCGGATCGGGATCAGGCCGGGGGCGGGCTCGAAGCTCTGGCTGGCGCCATGGGCGCCGATGACGCAATCGGAACCCTCGCGCAGCATCGCGACCAGGGCGCGGCCCAATCCGCCGGTGGCGCCGGTGATCAGGATGCGCAGGCCCTTGGGCACGGCGGGAATCCAGTCGGGACGGATGAAGGGGCTGCGGGGCGCGGCGGTCATGGATAGCACTCCTTCAGGTAGGCCAGGGAGCGGGCCACATCGGCCAGGGGATCGGCATCGCTCAGCATGCGCTGTTCGCTGGAGACCCAGCCGTCATAGCCGATGTCGCGCAGCCTTTGGCCCAGCAGGGCGTGATCGACCACCCCGGTGGAGCCGGGCACCACCAGCCCGGGATCGTTGGCATGGAAATGGTCGAGGCGGCCCTTGACCGCTTCGAAGGTGGCGGCGCCGGTCTCGGCGTTTTCAACCAGCGCCTTGGCGTCCAGTTGCAGGCCCAGGGCCGGATGGTTGAATTCCTCGACCAGAGCCAGGCACTCGGCGGCGGTGTTGAGGAAGTCGCTGTCCTTGGGGCCAAGCGGCTCGAAGCAGAGTTTGGTGCCGTGGCCTTCCATGCGAGGCAGCAGTTCCGACAGGAAGGCGCGGCATTCGACGGCGGCGTCCTCGGGCCGAACCTCGCCCCGCCTGCGTCCGCCGCCATAGATCAGGGTCCGCCCACCCAGATCGCGGCACAGCACCGACAGATGCACCATGAAATCCAAGGTGGCGGCACGCAGGTCCGGCCCCTTGAACAGCCCCAGCTCGGGGCGGTCGAAGAACAGGGAATGCAAGCCCACCACCCGCAGTCCGGCGGCTTCCACGGCGCGGCGATAGGATTCGGCATCTGGATTGGAGGTGTCGCGCCAGACCCGGCTGGGCGCCACTTCCAGCCCGGTCGCGCCAAGCTCCGCCAGGCGGGGAAGCAGGCCGATATGGTCGAGGGGGGGCAGCGCGATGTTGGAAACGGCGTGGTTCACTTGAGCGGCTCCCCGTCCTTTAGACTCCGCTGTTCTAGCTTGGATTTCGGTATCTGTCACGACCGCCGGACCGCTCCAGATGGCAAGGGACAAGACATTAGACACCTTAGGGCGAACCATGTATATCGACCAAAACCAGACTTTCCCGCATGACCGGGGCGGATGGTGCCGTCGTTGACGGTGCGCTCCAACGAAACAACGAGACCTGCCATGACCGATGCCGGATCGACACTGCCGAAGCCGTCCCTCGTGGCTGTTGTCGCGGCCCTCGCCGCCATAATGGTCATCGGATATTTCGGCCTGTTCATGGGGCAGTCCTTTTTCATCGATGGCGATTGCGAGTCCCTGGCCAGCTTCGTGGAACACAATGTGCCCTCCTCTGGCTGGAGGACAGACATGGGTGTGGGTCTGTCCTCATTCATGGGAGATCCTGGCGCCGGTGCCCTTTGGGCGCCGCTTGGCCTGATCACCAAGCTTTTCGGTGGTTCGCCGCTGGTATTTCCAGTCTCGGTCTTCGCCCTGATGCTGATCGCGGCGACGGCTGTTCATTGGCTGCTGCGCCGAGTCATCCCCGACCCCGACCAGGGGTGGTGGATGGTGCCCGTGGCTGCGATGATCGTCTTCTCGCCGCTTCAGCATGAGTTCTTTTTTCAGCGCCATTGGATAACACTGTCGGCGGGCGCGCCACTGGCCGCCTGGCTCGTGGTCCGCTATCTGGAGCGGTCGGCCCTTCGCGACCTGCTGGCTCTGGGATTCCTGTCCGCGCTGGTCTTCGGCTTCGGTAGTTTCACCGCCCTGATGCATCTGGGGGCGGCGACGATTCCGCTATTGATTGCCCATACCCTCTATTTTCGGCGCCCAGTGGGTGGCAGCCTCGGCCGCTTCGTTCTGGTTTGGGGTGGGGCCTGCGTGATCATGCTGGGCCTGCTCGCCTGGACCCTCTATCCCATGGCCATTGAGCAGCTGGATGTCTCCTATGCTCGCGATCCCGTGCGGAGTTGGCCGCTTTTTTCTCAGAACAACCTGCTTTGGGTCGCCATTTACCTGAGCAAGTTCATTCATGTCGGATGGCTGCCCGAGGCGGCGTGGGGATATGATCTCAGCAATCTTGATCCCGTCGGGTGGGAGAACGTCGCTCCGATGTTCCCGTTGGTTCTGGCGGTGATGATGTTTCGCCGCGCCAACGGATTCTGGGAGTTCGCGGCCAAATGGGTCGTGGTCGGCCTTTGGGTCTGGCACCTGGGCTATTTTTTTGCACCGGGGTTATTGGTCGGTATGATCCAGCATGTGATCAACGCCTATCCCCTGGCCAAGTTCCACTGCTTCATCCAGGTCTTCGAACTGGTGCTGATCGCAAGCTTCCTCCTGCGACTGCGCCGGGGGGAAAGCCTGCGCAATCCCGGAGCGGGTGATTGGGTCCGGCGGATACTAGCTTTGACCTTGCTGGGATTCTATGGCGGGCTCGCGGTCGCCACCATTTTGGTGATGGTGTCGCCGGACGTGGCCAAGGCCGTGGTCGCCTCGGTGATTCAGACGATTTTCCCCATTGTCCGCCATGCGAAGCTGCTCGTCATGACCGGGGCTCAGATCGACCTATTGGCGCGGGTTTGGACGCCACTTTTTGTGATGTTCTATGTGGCAGGAGCCGGATGGGCTCTGCTGTTCCTGCTGCCGGTACGGCTGGAGGCCATGGCGCGCCGGTCCCTGCTCGGTGTCGCCGGCCTGATTTTGGCGACCAATCTTTTGATGTCGTGGACCGTCTATCCCCTGGAAGACTCGGTTCGTGTTTGGGACGAGGCAGCCCGGATACATCCCGAGGTGGTAGCCGCCATCAAGCCGTGGGAGCGCATGGCCGCCGCCTCTGCTGGACAGCCCGATCTATCGACGCCGGAGAAATGGCTGGCATTTCACCAGAGCCAGGAGGCCTTCCGGGTCGGCTATCGCAGCCCTCCGGCTATTGATCTGTCCTATCGCAAGAATCTGACCCAGAAGAATACCTTCGATTTTCAGATTGACCTGGTCAACGCATCCAGCGACCGGAAGATCACCAGCACACGGGCCCTGGCTAACGACCCGCCCATGCCGCCCCATGCTTTGCTGGACATTGCAGCCGTGCAGTGGGTCTACTCGCCTCGGCCACTTCCCCCCAACGACACCCTTGATCTCGTGATGCAGACCAAGGCGCTGTATCTCTATCGCTACCGTCAGGGGTGGCCCTATGCCTATCTGGCAGATGGGGTCGAGGTGATCGGCAAGGCCGAGGACATTCTGGGAAAGCCGTTCGGCCCCGCCTATGTGTCGGCCGCCGACCGCGCCGCGATTCCCGGCACCGTCACCAAGCAAGCTTCCGCCAGCCTGGCGCTGCACCATTTCGATTGGGGCGGGTACAGTTTCGATTACTCGAGTCCGGCAGCGTCTCTGCTGGTGGTGGCCGACGCCTGGCATCCGCGTTGGAAGGCCAGTCTGAATGCGACCGATGTACCCGTGGTCAAGGTCAACGGCATTTTCAAGGCGGCGGTTCTACCCGCCGGCCAGGGCCGGGTGGTGTTTACCTACGACGCCGTGGGATACAAGAACGGAGTGTTCATTTCGCTGGCTGCCGGATTGATCTGGCTTAGCCTCTTCTTCTGGTCACGGAGACGCGAGCCTGACCGCAAAGCCGTAATAGCGGCCCCGTAAGCACGTTCTGCCAGTGCCCGGCCTGGGCAGAAGCCGCTGGTGCGGCATCACTTCAGAACATCTCTTTCATGAGAATATTCTCTGAAAGATCGACATTCCTCAGCACGTTGACGATGCGCGGCGCGGTCTTTCCGTCGCCGTAGGGGTTGACCACTCCTTGCGCGGTGTCGCGAAATTCATGGATCCGCGTCTTGGAGAGGGCTGCCAAGATTTCGTCTCGGCCATGGCCACAGTTAATCACGTTGGGCGGTGCAAGGCGGCCTTCTTGCCGTCGGCCGATATTGACCACCGGCAGGCCGAACGAAGCCGCCTCAGTCATGCCACTCGACGAGTTCCCGACCATGCTGTGGGCCAGGGCCATGGCGCTGAAATATCCCTGGGTGCCGAGATGCGGCACAGCGAAGGCATGCCCCGGATGGTCGGCAATGAAAGCCTCGATCAGGTCGATGATCACATGTCCGGCTGTATCGGCATTGGGGTACGTGAACAAGATCGGCTCGGGGGCCGTCTCCAGGGCATCCATGAGAGCCTTGGCATAGTCCGCCGTGCGTTCGGCGTCACGGGTGACCGGGTGAAAGGTCACCAGGATGGGGGGCGTTTCGATGGCGGTACCGAATCGTGCGTTGAACGAAGCCATATCCAGGAGCTTCACCTGCTTCACATTATCGAGGGCCAGTGATCCGGCAACATGGACTCGCCAGGCGGCCTCGCCCATATCCAGGAGTCTCTGGCCCTGGGGGGCGGTTTCCGGGAAGTGCAGGTGGCACAGTTTGGTCATGGAATGACGCAGGCTGTCGTCGATAGCGCCACGGGTGATGGCGCCGCCGGCGATATGGGCCATGGGTATCAGCATGGGGACGGCGGCGCAGGCGGCGGCATGCATTTCATAACGGTCGCCCAGGACCACCAGCAGATCGGGTTTCAGGCTCTCATAGGCAGTGGCGAAGTTCATGGTCGCCAATCCCATCGAGCGCGCGATACTGGCGGGATTGTCTGAGGCCAAGGTGCAGTCGACCCGGGCGGCGGGCGTGAAGCCGTCGGCGATGATCTCGGACAGGGTGTCGCCGAATTGATGGGTCAGGTGGGTGGCGGCGACGATCAGCGACAGCTCCAGCGCCGGATCGGCGGTAATGGCCCGCAGCAACGGGCGGTAGATGCCATAATCGGATCGCGCCACCGAGACCACGGCGATGTGGCGGCTCATTGGATATCTTCCCATTCCAGCCGGGTGCCCGCCGCCAAGGGCCTGCGGGTACGACGGCCAATCACCATGCGGGATTGCGCGGGTGAAATCCCGCCGGCCGGGCGAAGGGCAATGAGATCAGGCAGGGTGATTTCCTCCTCCTCGGCCATGTCACGTCCGAGAAACAGGCTGCGACGGGCCACCTGGGCGGTATTGACCTCTGCCGCGCAGGGTTCCTTGCGGCCATGCCCCAGGGCTGATTCAATGAGGCGGACTCCCCGAATCAGGGCCGCCAGTTCCGAAGGATCCAGCGAGGCAGTGTGATCGGGGCCAACCATGGTCTTGTCCAAGGTGAAGTGCTTCTCCAGGATGCAGGCCTCGCGCGCCACCGCCGCCAGCGCCACCTCGATCCCCAGGGTATGGTCGGAATAGCCCACCGGCAGGCCGAAGGCCGCCCTCAGCGTATCCATGGCGCGAAGGTTGCTGTCCTCGAACGCGGCGGGATAGTTCGAGACGCAATGGAGGATGGCGATATGGTCGCAGCCGCCCTGGTGCAGGACGCGCAGTGCCTCATCCACTTCCCCCAGCGTCGCCATGCCCGTGGACATGATCACCGGCCTGCCGGTGGCGGCAATCCGGGCCAGATAGGGGAAATTGGTTATCTCTCCGGATGGGACCTTGAACAGTGGCATGTCGAGATCGTTCAGGAAGCCAATGCTGTCATCGTCGAACGGTGTCGACAGAAAGAGAATACCGCGATCGCGACAGTGTCGGCTGATGGTGCGGAAGTCGTCGAAGGACAGTTCCAGCTTGCGGACCATGTCGAGCTGGGATTCCTGCTCGCCGGTGGTCAGCATCTGGTATTCGGCCTTGTCGGCGATGGGAGAAACCACCTTGTCGGATTTGAAGGTCTGGAACTTGACGGCGTCGGCTCCGGCCGCCGCCGCCGCATCGACTAACTCCAGGGCCAAGGCCAACTTACCGTTGTGATTGATTCCCGCCTCCGCAATCACGAAGCAGGGCGCATCGCATCCAACGGGCCTGCCCAGGACCTTGAATTGCCCCTTGGCGATCATTTCACCCTTCTCCCAGCTTCTTCGCGCTGACTGCATGCGCCGGTATCGCCACCATGGGGGCAATTATGCCTCTCCGTGGTCGAGCCTTCCAGCACTACCGTCTGAGCGGGCCAGGATCAAAATCCAATTGGCCCGCTAGCCGCAGCCTAGGTCGTGAACGCCGCTGGTGCCTAGAGACAAGGCCCGGTCGTCCTTGCTTTCGCCGCGTCACGAATGTATCATTTTACCATTCATCGAAATGACGGTAGCGTTTCCCCATGCTCGAGACATTCGAAACCGTCGCCAAGGCCGTCGCCGACCCCAGTCGGGTCCGCATCCTGAAACTGCTGGAAAGCGGCGAGCTCTGCGTCTGTCAGATCACCACGGTGCTGGAGCTTGCGCCCGCCACCGTGTCCAAGCATCTGGCGGCGCTGAAGACCGCCGGACTGGTCCAGCAGCGCCGGGACGGCAAATGGGTCTATTACCGCCTGGCCGAACGCGACTTCAACGCCTATGCCCGGTGCTTCCTCGATCTGCTGGGGGCCTCCTTGAAGGACGACCCCACCACGGCCGAGGATCGCCGGGTCCTGGCGCTGGTCAACGCGGTGCCGGTCCAGGTCCTGTGCGACCAGGGGCGGGCGGCGCTGGTGTCGATGGCTCGGGCGGAATCCACCTGCTGTGGGGGACCACCATGAGCGAGAAGACCTTTAATGTCTTGTTCCTGTGCACCGGCAATTCGGCGCGCTCCATCATGGCCGAGGCCATTCTCAACCGCGAGGGCGGCAGCAAGTTCCAGGCGTTCAGCGCCGGCAGCCAGCCCAAGGGCCATATCGATCCGACGGTTCTCAATCTGCTGAAGAAGCTGAACTTCCCCGCCGATAGCTTCCGATCCAAGTCATGGGAGGAGTTCGCCCGGCCGGGGGCGCCCGAGCTGGATTTCGTCTTCACCGTTTGCGACAACGCCGCCGGGGAGGTCTGCCCGGTCTGGCCGGGTCAACCCATGACCGCACATTGGGGCGTGCCCGACCCCGCCGGGTTCGAGGGCAGCGCCGTCGAGAAGGCGGCCTTTGCCGCCGATGTGATGCGCATGCTGAACAACCGCATCAGCGTCTTCACCGCCCTGCCGATCCACTCCCTTGATCGTCTCGCGCTGCAAAAACATCTGGACGAGATCGGCAAACCCCGGACCTGACCAACGCGACAAGGTAATATCCATGACCGACAAGCCCATCAATGTTCTGGTTCTTTGCACCGGCAATTCCGCCCGCTCCGTGCTGGGCGAGGCCTTGATCAACCATCTGGGCGGGGCTAAGTGGAAGGCCTATAGCGCTGGCAGCAAGCCGGTGGGCCGGGTCAATCCCTTCTCCCTGGAAATCCTGGCGGAGAAGGGGCTGCCGACCGAGGGCTACCGCTCCAAGTCGTGGGATGAATTCGCCGCCCCCGACGCCCCCAAGATGGATCTGGTCATCACCGTCTGCGACAACGCGGCCGGTGAAGTCTGCCCCATCTGGCCGGGCCATCCCGCCAAGGTCCATCTGGGTTTTCCCGATCCGGCCGACGCCAAGGGCAGCCACGAGGAGCAACTGGCCGAGTTCCGCAAGGTCTATGCCATGATCGAGACCAAGATCCGGCGCCTGATTGAATTGGGGCCGGATCGGGCCGCCGAGGTCTGAGATGAACCTGTTCGAACGCTATCTGACGCTCTGGGTGGGTCTGTGCATCGTGGTCGGCGTGGCGCTGGGCCATTGGCTGCCGGGGCCGTTCCAGGCCATCGGCCGGTTGGAGCTGGCCCAGGTCAATCTGCCCGTCGCGGTACTGATCTGGCTGATGATCATCCCCATGCTGCTGAAGATCGACTTCGGCGCCCTGCATCAGGTCAAGGAGCATTGGAAGGGCATCGGCGTGACGCTCTTCATCAACTGGGGCGTCAAGCCGTTCTCCATGGCGCTGCTGGGCTGGGTGTTCATCAGCCACCTGTTCAAGCCCTATCTGCCCGCCGACCAGATCGAGTCCTATATCGCCGGGCTGATCCTGCTGGCCGCCGCGCCCTGCACCGCCATGGTCTTCGTGTGGTCCAACCTGACCAATGGCGAGCCCCATTTCACCCTGTCCCAGGTGGCGGTCAACGACCTGATCATGGTCTTCGCCTTCGCGCCGCTGGTCGGGTTACTGCTGGGCCTATCCGCCATCACCGTGCCGTGGGACACCTTGTTCCTGTCGGTGGTGCTCTACATCGTGGTGCCGGTGATGGTGGCGCAAGCCTGGCGCAAGGCCCTGCTGGCCCGCGGCCCGCAAGCCCTGGCCGCCACCCTGGCCAGGCTGGGGCCGGTCTCGCTGGTGGCGTTGCTCACCACCCTGGTGCTGCTGTTCGGCTTCCAGGGCGAGCAGATCATCAAGCAGCCGCTGGTCATCCTCATGCTGGCGGTGCCCATCACCATCCAGGTCTATTTCAATTCCGGCCTGGCCTATCTGCTGAACAAGACGCTGGGCGTCGCCCATTGCGTCGCCGGGCCGTCGGCCCTGATCGGAGCCAGCAACTTCTTCGAACTGGCCGTCGCTGCCGCCATCTCCCTGTTCGGCTTCCAGTCGGGCGCCGCCCTGGCCACCGTGGTCGGCGTGCTGATCGAGGTGCCGGTGATGCTGTCGGTGGTGAAGATCGTCAATGCCAGCAAGGGCTGGTACGAAAGGAAATCATCATGACCAAGCTCGACGTCTATGATCCCGCCATGTGCTGCTCCACCGGCGTCTGCGGCCCCGAGGTCGACCCGGCCCTGGTGGCCTTCGCCGCCGACCTGAAATGGCTGGCCGAGCAGGGCATCACCGTCCAGCGCTACAATCTGGGCACCGAGCCCCAGGCCTTCGCCGCCAATCCCCAGGTGCTCAAGGAGATGGAGGCCGGCATGGACCGCCTGCCGATCCTCGCCGTGGACGGCCATATCGTTTCCACCGGCATCTACCTCACCCGCGACCAGTTGGCGGCCAAGCTCGGTCTGGCGGCCAAGCCGAAGATCACCATCAAGGCCGACGGCTCCTCGTCCTGCTGCTCGCCCAAATCCGGGTGCTGCTGATGGCCTTGCCATCCGTCGACATCCGCATCCTGTTCTTCACCGGCAAGGGCGGCGTCGGCAAGACCTCGCTGTCCTGCGCCACCGGCCTCGCCCTGGCCGAGGCGGGCCGCCAGGTGCTGATCGTCAGCACCGATCCGGCCTCCAATCTGGACGAGGTGCTGGGGGCGACACTGTCCCAGGCTCCCACCGCCATTCCCGGCGCGCCGGGGCTGTTCGCCCTGAACATCGACCCCGAGGCCGCCGCCCGCGATTACCGCGAGCGCATGGTCGGCCCCTATCGCGGCATCCTGCCCGCCGCCGCCATCGCCAGCATGGAGGAGCAGTTCTCCGGCGCCTGCACGGTGGAGATCGCCGCTTTCGACGAATTCGCCAAGCTGCTGGGCGATCCCGCCGCGACGACGGACTTCGATCATGTCATCTTCGACACCGCGCCCACCGGCCATACGCTGCGCCTGCTGACCCTGCCCTCGGCCTGGACCGAGTTCATCGCGTCGTCGACCGGCGGCGCCTCCTGCCTGGGGCCGCTGGCGGGGCTGGAGAAGCAGAAGGCGCTCTATGCCGCCACCGTCGCCCAACTGGCCGATGCCGGGGCCACCACCCTGGTGCTGGTCAGCCGCCCGGAACACTCGGCGCTGCGCGAGGCCGAGCGGACCCGGGGCGAATTGGCCGAACTTGGCGTCACCAATCTGCGCCTGGCGCTGAACGGCGTCTTCACCGCCGCCAAGCCGGGTGACGCCATCGCCGAAGCCATGACGGCGCGCGGTCGCCAAGCCCTGGCGGCCATGCCTCCCGGATTGGCCCGGCTGCCCCGCACCGACACACCGTTCCTGCCCCGGGGCACCGTGGGGCTCGATTCGCTCAGGGCCATGGGCGCCGACAGGATCAGCGCCCCGCCCAGCTATCTGCCCATGCCCGAGATCGCCATGCCCGGCGGTCTGGACGCCCTGGTGGCCGAGATCGCCGCCGCCGGTCATGGCGTGGTCATGACCATGGGCAAGGGTGGCGTCGGCAAGACCAGCGTCGCCGCCGCCGTGGCGGTCGCCCTGGCCCGTCTCGGCCACACCGTGACCTTGTCCACCACCGACCCGGCCGCCCATGTCCAGGACGCGGTCGAGGGTAAGGTTCCCGGCCTGACCGTGACGCGCATCGACCCGGAACGGGAAGTCGCGGCCTATCGCGACGAGGTGCTGGCCAAGGCGGGCGGCGGCCTCGACATGGCCGGACGCGCCATGCTGGAAGAGGATCTGCGCTCGCCCTGCACCGAGGAAATCGCGGTGTTCCGCGCCTTTTCCCGCACGGTGGACGAGGGCAAGGACCGCTTCGTCATCCTGGACACCGCCCCCACCGGCCATACCATCTTGCTGCTGGACGCCGCCGAGGCCTATCACCGCGAGGTACTGCGCACCCAGGCCGAGATGCCCGACGCGGTGCGTTCGCTGCTGCCGCGGCTGCGCGACCCGGCCTTCACCCGGACCATCATCGTCACCCTGGCCGAGGCGACGCCGGTGCACGAGGCCGAGCGGCTGCAGGCCGATCTCGCCCGCGCCGGCATCACCCCCTTCGCCTGGGTGGTCAATCAAAGCCTGCTGGCCAGCGGCACCACCGACCCGCTGCTGGCGCAGCGGGGAACCTATGAAGTGCCGTTCATCGAGCGGGTGGTCGGCAATCCGTCCCGGCGAACCGCCCTGATCCCCTGGACCGCCTGACCCCGCCCCGCCCTGCCAACGGCTATGGCTGGACAGATGCCGGACGAGGCGTATCATCCCCAGGCGTATCATCCCATGTCGCCGCTTTTTCCGGAGACCGAGCTTGACCACCGAGAACGACCCCATGGCACCGGGAAGTGCGTTCCTGACCTATATGGGATCGGGCTTTTCCCAGATCGCGGGCTGGGCCGGACAACCGTCTTCCGTGGTGTTCATGGGCCATTTCAAGACCCTGTTCGACCAGCACGGCGTGACCGGGGGCGCCTGCGAGATCGGTGTCCATCATGGCAAATACCTGATCGCGCTTCACAACATCCTGGCGCCCGCCCGCTCCCTGGGCATCGACGTCTTCGACGACCAGGACAAGAATGTGGACGGCTCGGGCAAGGGCTCGTTCGACATCACCCGCACCAATGTGAACCGCTATGTGCTGGACCCCGCCAGCGTCACCCTGATGACCAGGGACAGCCTTGCCATCAACGCCGCCGAGCAGGTGGCGATCCAGGCCGAGTTCGGCCGCTTCGCCTTTTTCAGCATCGATGGCGGCCATACCGCCTTGCACATCACCCATGATTTCTTCCTGGCCAGCGAACTGACCTCGCCCCACGGCATCATCGCGGTGGACGATCTGTTTCATCCCGACTGGCCCGGCGTCACCGAAGGCATCCTGGCCGCCCTGGCCACCCGGCGCTCGCCCTTCGTGCCGCTGTTCATGACCCGCAAGAAGCTGATGCTCTGCCACTTCAGCGTGTTCGAACCCTATCGGGACTTCGTCCTCGCCACCTGCCGCGAGGTCTATGAGTTCGAACCCACCATGGTCACCCTGTGCGGCCAGGTCATTCCATCCCTGAATTTCGGATCGGAATACTAACAGCCTCCCTTCCAGATCCCCTGGTTCGCCCATACATAAGCATAGATCGGCACGATATCGCCTGGCCTTGCTTGCCTCGCCCCCGCCAATGCCCTAAAAATAGGCAATTGGGGAGAGGGCAAGTATTTTAGTCAGATACCGCGAGCTGTCGGGGGCATCGCCATATGTCCAAGGGTCTTGTCTTTGCAGAGAAACGCGCGCCGACGCCGGAATCCGGCGGCCGTCCCCCTTGGGTCATCCTGATCGTCGACGACGACCGCGAGGTGCACGAGATCACCAAGCTGGCGCTGCGGAATTTTTCCTTCGGCGGCCGTCCGGCCTTGTTCCTCGACGCCTATTCCGGGGCCGAGGCCGAAGGCATCCTGGCCGCCGAGCCGCAGATCGCCCTGGTGCTGCTGGACGTGGTGATGGAAACCGACGATGCCGGCCTGCGGCTGGTGGAATTCATCCGCAACCAGCTGAAGAACCAGCGCGTGCGCATCGTGCTGCGCACCGGCCAGCCCGGCCAGGCACCGGAAAAGGACGTGATCGTCGCCTATGACATCAACGACTACAAGCCCAAGACCGAGCTGACCCAGGAACGCCTGTTCACCACCGTGGTGGCGGCGCTGCGCGCCTATGAGGACATCATGGCGCTGGAGCTGAACCGGCGCGGCCTGGAAAAGATCCTGGACGGCTCGGCCATGCTGTTCCAGTTGCGATCCCTGCAACTGTTCTCCGCCGGGGTCCTGAACCAATTATCCGCCTTGGTGGGCTGCCGCGAGGACGGACTGATCTGCGCCGTCAAGGACGACGCCCCGGCCGTGACCGCCGACCACATCACCATCCTGGCCGGATCGGGCCGGTTCGAGGACCGTATCGGCGGCTCGTTGCGCGAACTGGCGGACCCGGCGGCGCGCGATGCCCTGGTCGGCGCCCTGGCCCGACATCATTCCCATTACGGCGACAGCTTCCTGTGCCTGTACCTGCACAGCCCCAATTACCGCCATCTCGCCATCTATCTCGCCACCACCCACCCCATTCCCGAGGTGGAGCGCCAGTTGATCGAGGTGTTCGGCAGCAAGGTGGCGCTGGGCTACGATAATGTCCACCTGATCGAAGCCCTGGGCGAGCAGTTGCAGCACCTCAAGCGATCCGAGGAACGCTATGCCCTGGCGGCCAAGGGCGCCAACGAGGCGCTGTGGGACTGGATGACGGTGGCCCAGACCATCTATTTCAGCCCGCGCATGGAGGAGATCCTGGGCGTGGCGGCGGGCAGCCTCAACGGCTCGCCCCAGACCTGGCGCCAGCATGTTCATCCCGAGGACCGCGCCCTGTTCCAGGCCGGGTTGGACGAGGCCTGCGGGCGGCGCTCCGATACCCTGGACCTGCAATTCCGCATGCGCCATGTCTCGGGGCAGACCCTGTGGGTCCGCATGCGCGGCGCCATCGGCTATGGCCCCGATGGCACGCCCACCCGGCTGGTGGGGTCCCTGGGCGACATCACCGACCGCAAGCGCTATGAGCAGGAACGCCTGCGCTCGGCCGCCGCCGAGGCCGCCAGCGTCGCCAAGTCGGAATTCCTGGCGGTGATGAGCCACGAAATCCGCACCCCCATGAACGCCATCTTAGGGATGATCCGCCTGCTGCTGGACAGCGAGCTGGACGCCACCCAGCGCGATTACGCCGAGACCGTGCTGTCCTCGGGCGAGGTGCTGCTCAGCATCCTCAACGACATACTCGACCTGTCGCGCATCGAGGCGGGCAAGCTGGAACTGGAACGCCTCCCCTTCGACCTGCCCAAGGTGATCGACAGCATCGTCCATCTGATGGCGCCGCGCGCCAGGGAAAAGGGTCTGGCACTCCGCAATGGCAGTGCGCCCGGCGTTCCCGGGCGGCTGGTGGGCGATCCCACCCGCCTGCGCCAGATCCTGCTCAACCTGCTCAGCAACGCCATCAAGTTCACCGAACGGGGCGAGGTCGCGTTGCACCTGTCGGCGCATATGCAGCCGGACGGCATCCCCGCCCTGCGCATCGAGGTCAAGGACAGCGGCATCGGCATCGCGCCCGAGGCCCGCGCCCGTCTGTTCGGCAATTTCGTCCAGGCCGACACCACCATCTCCCGCCGCTTCGGCGGCACCGGCCTCGGCCTCGCCATCTGCCAGAATCTGGTGCGGCTGATGAATGGCGAGATCGGAGTCGACAGTGTCCCGGGCCAGGGCAGCACCTTCTGGTTCGTGATCCGCCTGCCGGTGGCCGAGCCCCAGGAGGAGGGGCAACCCGGCCCCAGCGCACCGGCCAAGACCCTTCCGCCGCTGCAGGTGCTGCTGGCCGAGGACAATCCAGTCAACCGCAAGGTGGCGACCCTGATCCTGGAGCGCTCCGGCCATCATGTCACCGGCGTGGTCAATGGCGCCCATGCCCTGCGCGCTGTGCAGGAGAGCCCCTTCGACATCGTGCTGATGGACATGCAGATGCCCGAGATGGACGGGCTGGAGGCCACCCGGCGCATCCGCGCCTTGGACGGCGATGTCGCCCGCATTCCCATCCTGGCCCTGACCGCCAATGCCCTGGCCGCCGAGTTTGAACGCTGCATGGCGGCGGGCATGGATGGCTTCGTCACCAAGCCGTTCCAGATCGAGCTGCTGTGGAGCGAGATCGCCCGGGTGCTGGCGGAAAAGGCCTCGGGCTCCACCCATGCGCCGCCCTCGGTTCCGCGCACTCCCCTGCTCGACCGGGCGGTGCTGCACGACCTTCAGGATCGCTTCAATCCCGAGCAGGTGGCGGGACTGCTGGCCGACTATGTCGAGGACGCCCGTGCCAAGCGCGCCGACTTCGCCCGCTGGGCCGCCGCCAGTGACCGCATGCGGGTCCAGGCGGAAGCCCGGGGCCTGAAGGAATCCTCGGCCAATTTCGGTCTGGTGTCGCTGCGCAATCTGGCCGAGGCGGTGGAACTGGCCTGCCAGGACGACCGCTGGGGCGACGCCCTGCATCTTCTGGCGGAACTGCCCGAACGACTGGACGAGACCGTGGCCGAGCTGCGGCGGCTGTTTCCCAGCGCCGATGCCGCCATCGGCCAGCGCCAGTTCCATGCCGAGGGCGGAGCATCGTCGTGATCTCGCGCATCAGCGTCTCCGGCAAGCTGCTGCTGATCTATGCGCTGGACATGATCGCGGTGGTCTTCCTGGGCTATTCCCTGGCCGAGGAGAAGTACATCTCCATCAATTTCGCCCGCAAGGAGGTGGCGGGGAACGTCTATATCGACGCCGCCCGCGACGCCTTGTTCGCCATCGCCGAGCGCGGCGCCCTGGAACCGCCGCAGCAGGCGGCGCTGGAACAGGCCGAGGCGGCCCACGGTGCCGAGATGGCCAGCCAGTCGGAACTGGCGGTGTTGCTGGAGGCGGGCCGCGCCCTGGCCGCGTCCCCCCCCGATGACGCCGCCGAGCCCCGGCTGAAGGCGGTGGCCGCCGCCCGGGCGCTGATTTCCCGGGTGGGTGACCAGTCCAACCTGATCCTCGATCCCGACCTGGATTCCTATTACTCCATGTCGCTGGTGCTGCTGCGCTTTCCCGAGCTGGTGGACCTGCTGGCCCAGATCCGCGCCCTGGCCGCCCACGCCATCCATGACGGCGGCATCGCCGCCGACCAGCGCACCGAGTTCCTGATCCTGGAAGGCCGACTGACCACCGTCATCCGGGGCATCGAGGGCGACCGCCAGGCCGGATACAACGGCAATGGCGACGGCAGCCTGCAACGGGCGCTAACCCCCGGCTTCGCCGGGCTGGACACCGCCCTGTCCGGCCTGCTGACCGCGCTGCGCGTCAGCATCATCGACCAGTCGGGGACGGTGGACGCCGCCCTGGTCAACCAGGCCATCGCCACCTCGCTGCGCGCCACCCATGTGGTCTGGAGCCAGACCAGCGGCGAGTTGAACCGCTTGCTGGACCGGCGTATCGACGGTTTCTTCCGTCGGATGTGGGAGCACTTCGCCCTGGCGGGCGCCCTGCTGGCGGTGATCCTGACCCTGGTGCTGCTGGTGGCGCGGCGCATCGCGGTTCCCATCGGCCATCTGGCCGAGGTGGCCGAGACCGTGCGCCAGACCAACGACTACGACCTGCGGGCCAAATGGGATAGCGGCGACGAGATCGGGCGGCTGGTGGGGGCGTTCAACACCATGCTGGAACGCCTGCAGGCCGAGGGCCTGCGCCGCGAGGAACTGGCCGCCCGCACCCGTGCCGCCGAGGCCCAGCGCGATCTGCTCGAAGCCATTCCCACGCCGCTGACGGTGTCGCGGCTGTCGGATCATTCGCTGCTGCATGCCAATCCGTCGGCCGCGCTGCTGCTGGGGCTCGACGGCCAGTACGACGCCGCCGAGGACCATCTGTCGCCCGAGGACGGCGAGCGGCTGTTCCGCCAGCTCAGCCTGCAAGGCGCCGTCAACGAGTTCGAGGCCCAGGTCATCGGTCCCAACGGCGTCCCGTTCTGGGCGCTGATCTCGGCGCGGCTGCTGGTCTATCAGGGCGAGGATGCGCTGCTGACCACCATCACTCCCATTTCCGAACGCAAGCGCATGGAACAGGAGCTGCTGGGCGCCAAGGACCGGGCCGAATCCGCCCTGGCCGAGCTGCAACAGGCGCAGCAAAGCCTGATCCAGGCGGAAAAGATGGCGTCGCTGGGCGGTCTGGTGGCCGGGGTGGCCCACGAGATCAATACCCCCGTCGGCATCGGCCTGACCGGGGCCTCGACCCTGGCGGCGGAAACCGAGCGGCTGCGCAAGCTCTACGGCGACCAGGCCATGACCGAGGAGGATTTCCTCGACTACCTGAATGTGGCCGCCGAAACCGCGCGACTGTTGCTGACCAACATGAACCGCGCCGCCGAGCTGATCCACAGCTTCAAGCAGGTGGCGGTGGACCAGACCAGCGCCGAGCGTCGCCGCTTCGACCTGAAGACCTATATCGAGGAAATCCTCAACAGCCTGACCCCCAGCCTCAAGAAGCGTCGACTGAGGGTGGAGGTGAGCTGTCCGCCCCGGATCGAGATGAACTCCTATCCCGGCATCCTGTCGCAGGTCCTGACCAATCTGGTGATGAATGCCCTGGTCCACGCCTATGACGAGGGCCAGACCGGCATCCTGGCCATCACGGTCGAGGATCTGGGCGACGATGTCGCCCTGGCCTTTTCCGATGACGGCAAGGGAATCCCGGCGGAAAACCTGCCCCGCATCTTCGACCCCTTCTTCACCACCCGGCGCAGCAATGGCGGATCGGGCCTGGGGCTGCATATCGTGTTCAACGTGGTCACCGGCTCGCTCAACGGCCAGGTCGATGTGGCCAGCGCGCCGGGGCGCGGCACCACCTTCAACCTGCGCTTTCCCAAGACGGCGCGGGTCTAATCCATGACGTTCCTGGCCGAGGCATCGGGCGGAGGCGGCTTCGCCCCTCCAAAATTGCGACCTGGGCATGCGCCCATGGCTTTCGGCATAGGGCGATCCCTGCTTTTCGGTGCCCATGCCTTGAATTATTCTGCCCCAGGCGTCGGGTTGGCGGGCGTCCAACTGGGAAGTTTCGGTTAGAGCAGTCTCAATGCGTGTTCCCCTGATCGCCGCGACAGCCCTTGGGGCAGGCCTCCTTTTCCTCCTGATGCTGGCCCAGGATGTGGGCCGGCTGGGCGCGGCCTTTTCGAGCCTCGGCCCCGCCATTGCCGCCATCTGCCTGTTCCGGATCATTCCCATCGCCCTGCATGCCCAGGGATGGCGCAGCGTGATGGCCGAATCCGACCGCCCCGGCCTGCTGCCGACCCTGGGGATTCGCTGGATCGGAGAATCCGTCAATACCCTGCTGCCGGTGGGTCAGGTGGGCGGCGACGTGGTGCGCGCCCGCCTGATGGCCGCGTCCCGCCCCCGGCCGGACGGCGCCGGGGCCGAGGTGGCGGTTGATTTTCTCCTGGGCATCGTCTCGCAGGCACTCTTCGCCCTGATGGGGGTGGCGGCGCTGATGGCGGTGGCGCCGGGCATCGCCGCCAGCGCCCAGGTATTGGCGGGCACCGCCGTGCTGGTGGGGCTTGCCGCCTTTCTCGCCATGCTGCAACGCCGGGGTTTCTTTTCCGGCCTGGCCGGAATGGCGGGCAGGCTGATGGGCGAGCGGGCCAGTTCCGGCCTCGCCCAGGGGGCGGCGGGGCTCGACCGCGAGGTGGCGCGGATCATGGCCGACCGGCCCCGCATGCGGCGGGGCCTCGCCTGGCGCCTGCTGGGCTGGCTGAGCCATGTGGCCGAGGCCTGGATCCTGTTGGCCGCCCTGGGACTCCCCGCCGGGCTGGACACCGCCCTGGCCCTGGAAAGTCTCGCCTGGGCGGTGCGCAGCATCGCCTTCCTGATCCCCGGTGCCATCGGCGCCCAGGAAGGCGGCATTGTCGCCATCGGCCTGCTGCTGGGCCTGCCGACGGAACTGGCCCTGGCCCTGGCCCTGGCTAAGCGCGCCCGCGAGATCGTCGTCTGCGCCCCCGGTCTGGCCGCTTGGCTGGTCATGGAACGGCGCGGCATCAAGGGCCTGCTGAAATCGGGAGGCGCGCCGTGACCGCCGCGCCGCCGCTGTCGGTGGCTGTCCTGGTGGACCTGGAGCAGAGGCAGGGGGCCGGCGGCCATGTCAAATGCTGGGAACGGCTCTCCCAGGCCGCCCTGTCCTTTCCCGACGCCCTCGACCTGACGCTGTTCCTGTCGGGCAGCCGCGAGCAGGTCACGCCGCTGGGCCCCAATGTCCGCCATGTCACCTTGCCGCCGGTGTTCAGCACCCGCCGCCTGCAGGCATTGACCGGCCCGTTGCCGGATCATACTGACCTGTCGCCTTGGCATCCCCGTCTGGCACGCCATCTGCGCCAGGGAGGGTATGGGGTGGTGCATACCACCGACGCCTATTTCGCCTTCTCCCGCACCGCCGAGCGGCTGGCGACGCGCATCGGCCTGCCTCTGGTCAATTCCATCCACACCGCCACCCCCGAACTGACCCGCATGTTCACCGAGCAGGCCATCGGCAAGGCCTGCGGCCACGGCCGTCTGTATCGGTTGCTGTGTCAGCGGCTGAGACTTCCCGATCTGTTCAAGCAATCCAAGCTGGCGCGGCTGGCGGCGCATCAATCGCGCTGCGCCTTTGCCCTGGTATCCAAAGCCGAGGAAGCGGCCCGGGCACAGGGCGTGCTGCCCGCCGAGCGGGTGCGCAGACTGCGGCGCGGGATCAATCCGACCATGTTCAGCCCCGGCCTGCGCGACCGGGCCTGGCTGGCGGCGCGTTACGGAATCCCCGAGACCATGCCGCTGGCCCTGTTCGTCGGCCGTCTTGATCCCAGCAAGAATCTTGCTCCCCTGGTGGAAGCGGTGGGACAGGTCAACGGGCGTGGGGTCGAGATGCGGCTGTTCTGCGCCGGGGATGGACGCGAACGCGACGGGATCATGGCCCGACTGGGTCCGCAGGTCCTCTGCCCCGGCCAGTTGGCGGTGGAGGAACTGGCACGGGTCTATGCCAGCGCCGACCTGCTGGTGATGCCGTCCGAGATCGAGGAACTGAGCAACGTGGTGCTGGAAGGGCTGGCTTCCGGCCTGCCGGTGGTGGTTTCCGCCGAGGGTGGCATGGGGGAACTCGTCCAGCCCGGCCTCACCGGCGAAGTGGTTCCCGGTGGCGACGCTTCGTCCTGGGCCGATGTCCTGGCACGGCTGGCCGCCGACGCCGACCTGCGGAGTCGTATGCGGGCGGCCGTGGCCGCCGACGCCCCCAGGCGGCTGCCCAGCTGGGAACAGGTGCTGGCCGAGGACCTGCTGCCGGTCTGGCAGGCCGCCGTCCGCCCATGACATCCGCCTCGATCCTGGTCCTTGCTCCCCATCCCGACGACGAGGTGGTCGGCTTCTCGGCCCTGATCGGCCGGGCACGGGTGCGGGGAAGCCGCGTCGCAATCCTGACCCTGACCGATGGCATTCCGGCCGCCGAGGTGCTGTGGCCCTGGCAGCGGCGCGGCCGGGAGGAACGGGCGGAACGGCGCCAGGCCGAGGCGGCCGAGGCGGCGCGACTGCTCGACGTGGACAGTCTCGGCATCCTCGACATTCCCAGCCGCCGGCTGAAGGACAAGTTCCAGGAAGCGAGGCAGGCGGTGGCCGAGGTTATCGAACGGCTGCGTCCCGACGCATTGTGGGTGCCCGCCTATGAAGGGGGGCACCAGGACCACGACGTGGCCAGCCTGCTGGCGGCGGGCTTTCGCTCCCGGCTCGCCGTGTTCGAGGCGCCGCTCTATAATTTCGCCCATGGCCGGGTGAACAGCCAAAGCTTCATCGATCCCGACGAGGACTACACCCAGTCCATCCTCGTCCTCACCGCCGCCGAGCGCGAGGCCAAGCGGCGCCAACTCGCCGCCTATGCCAGCGAGGCGGGCAACCTGGATTATGTCGAGACCGAGCGGGAAGGCCTGCGACGCCAACCCTCGCACGACTATTCGCGCCCCCCCCATCCCGGACGGTGCTTCTATCAACGGTTCCAATGGGTCCCCTTTCCCCATCCCCGCATCGACTCCATCACGCCCGAGGAACTTTGCCGGGCCATGGGACAATTGACCGGGGGCGGGACACCTCGTTAAGGAACGTCTTGTTAAATCGGGATTTTATCCCCACCTTGGATGAAACGGCCCCGGCGGGAGCCGACAATAAGGTACGGGAGAGGGCTCCATGGACTTCGCCACCTTTCTGGACCAGCGGCTGTCGTCGCTGGCGCCAAGCTTCAAGGGCATGGGCGCCGAGCGGCTGATCCGCGCCACCATCGGCGGCATTCCGGCGGGCGATCTGGCCCGGGCCGATCCCGAAATGGTGTTCGGCGCCGCGCTGGGCCTGTTCACCTTCATCCGCGAGCGCCAGCCCGGCCGTCCCGCCGTCAGGGTGTTCGACCCCGACCTGGACCGCCACGGCTGGGTGTCCGGCCATACGGTGGTGGAGATCGTCAACGACGATATGCCGTTCCTGGTGGATTCGGTGGCCATGGAACTGTCGCGCCGGGGCATCGCCATCCATCTGCTGATCCATCCGGTGATCTCGGTCCGGCGTGGGGCGTCCGGACGGCTGGAGGAAATCCTCGACAACGGCGCGGGCGCCCGGGAATCGGTGATGCATATCGCCATCGACCGTCAGTTGCCCGACACCCACGACACCCTGGCCGAGCACTTGCGGGCGGTGCTGGCCGAGGTCCGCCTAGCGGTGGAGGACTGGAAGCCCATCCTGGCCCGCATGGAGACGGCGGTGGCCGAATTCACCGGCGGCAAGGACGGACTGGAGCCCGAGGAGAAGCAGGAGACCCTGGATTTCCTTTCCTGGCTGTCCGACAACCATTTCACCTTCCTGGGCTACCGCTGGTTCGAGCTGGGACGCAACGGCTCGGTGACGGCGGAGGCGGCCAGCGGCCTGGGCGTGCTGCGCCAGCCCCAGGCCCATGTCTTCGACGATGCCGTCACCCTGGCCGACATGCCCGCCGATCTGCGCGCCTTCCTCATGCGCCACGATCCGGTGCTGGTGACCAAGTCGGCGCGCCATTCCACCGTGCACCGCCCGGTGCGCATGGATATCATCGGATTAAAGCGGTTCGGCCCCAAGGGCGGCGTGGTGGGGCTGCACGCCTTTCTCGGCCTGTTCACCTCTTCGGCCTATACCGACCGGCCCGCCCAGATCCCGCTGTTGCGGCGCAAGATCCGCCGGGTGGAGGAACGCGCCGGATTCCTGCCCCATGGCCATGCCGCCAAGGCCCTGGCCAATATCCTGGAAACCTATCCCCGCGACGAGCTGTTCCAGATTTCCGAATCCGCCCTGCACGACACCGCCGTCGGCATCCTGCATCTGCAGGAGCGCCAGCATGTGGCGGTGTTCACCCGCAAGGACGAGTTCGAGCGCTTCGTCTCCTGCCTGGTGTTCGTGCCGCGCGACCGCTACGACACGCCGCTCAGGCTCGCCATCACCAAGCTGCTGGAGGAGAGCTTCGCCGGCCACCTGGACGCCTTCTATACCCAGGTCGCCGACCAGCCGCTGGCCCGGCTGCATTTCATCATCCGCACCACGCCGGGCGCCGTGCCCCATGTGGACGCGGTGGCCCTGGAAGCCCGCATCACCGAGGCGGCTCGGACCTGGGCCGAGCATCTGCGCGGCCAGTTGATCCTGGCCCATGGCGAGGCCGCCGGTCTGGGACTGGCCCGGCGCTGGGTCCAGGCCTTTCCCGCCTCGTATCGCGAGCGTCATTCGGTGCTGGCGGCGGTGGCCGATGTGGACCGCATCGAGGAGGTCGAGCGTCACGGCGGCATCGGTCTCAATCTTTACCGCCCGGTGACCGCCGCCGCCCATCAGGGCCGCCTGAAGCTGTACCGCGCCGGAACGCCGGTGGCGCTGTCCTCGGTGCTGCCCATGTTCGAGGCCATGGGCCTGATGGTGATCGCAGAGGTCCCCCACGAGATCCAGCCCGAGGGCCAGACCGGGGCCTCGGTGTGGATTCACGATTTCGAGGTGGAAAGCGCCGATGGCGCCGCCTTGGACGTGGCCGAGCGCCGCGACGCCTTCCAGGATGCCCTGGCGGCGGTGTGGCGGGGCGACGCCGAAAGTGACGGCTTCAACCGGCTGGTGCTGGGCGCCGGGCTGGACTGGCGCGACGTCATGGTGCTGCGCGCCTATGCCAAGTATCTGCGCCAGACCGGCGCCACCCATAGCCAGGCCTATATGGAGCAGGCCCTGTGCGGCAACCCGGCCATGACCCGCGCCCTGGTGGAGCTGTTCCATGCCCGCTTCGATCCCACCGGCGGCTCGGGCGATGCCGGAGCCGCCGAGGCGCGGCTGCTGGCCGGGCTGGAAGCGGTGGTCAGTGCCGATGACGACCGCATCCTGCGCCGCTTCCTCAACCTGATCCGCAGCACGCTGCGCACCAATTTCTTCCAGACGCTGCCCGGCGGCGGGCCCAAGCCCTATTTCTCGTTCAAGCTGGATTCCCGGGCGGTGGACGACCTGCCCGCGCCGCGTCCCATGGTCGAGGTCTTCGTCTATTCCCCCCGGGTGGAAGCCATCCATCTGCGGGGCGGCAAGGTGGCGCGGGGCGGCATCCGCTGGTCCGACCGCCGCGAGGATTTCCGCACCGAGATTCTGGGCCTGATGAAGGCGCAGATGGTCAAGAACGCCGTCATCGTCCCGGTGGGGGCCAAGGGCGGTTTCGTGGTCAAGAAGCCGCCTGCCAGCGGCGGGCGCGACGCCCTGCTGGCCGAGGGCATCGAGTGCTACAAGACCCTGATGCGCGGCCTGCTCGACATCACCGACAATCTCGGCCCCGAGGGTGTGGTGCCGCCGCCCGATACCCTGCGGCTCGACGGCGACGATCCCTATCTGGTGGTGGCCGCCGACAAGGGCACCGCCACCTTCTCCGACATCGCCAATTCCATCTCGCTGGAGCGCGGCTTCTGGCTGGGCGACGCCTTCGCCTCGGGTGGCAGCCAGGGCTATGACCACAAGAAGATGGGCATCACCGCGCGCGGCGCCTGGGTGGCGGTGGAGCGCCATTTCCGTGAAATGGGCATCGACACCCGAACCCAGGACTTCACCGCCATCGCGGTGGGCGACATGTCGGGCGACGTGTTCGGCAACGGCATGCTGCGGTCAAAGCACACCCTGCTGGTGGCGGCCTTCAACCACGCCCATATCTTCCTCGACCCCGATCCCGACCCCATGGCCAGCCTGGCAGAACGCCAGCGGCTGTTCGACGCGGTCAAGGCCTGGCCCGACTACGACGTCTCGCGGATTTCGGCCGGGGGCGGCATCTATCCGCGCAGCGCCAAGACCATCCCGCTGTCGCCCCAGGTCAAGGCCCGCTTCGGCATCGACGCCGACACGCTGCCGCCCAACGAGTTGATCCGCCTGTTGCTGAAGGCGCCGGTGGACCTGCTGTTCCTGGGCGGCATCGGCACCTATGTCAAGGCCTCGGGCGAGACCAATGCCGAGGTGGGCGACCGCGCCAACGATTCGCTGCGCATCGACGGCCGCGACATCCGGGCCAAGGTGGTGGGCGAGGGCGCCAATCTGGGCTTCACCCAGTTGGGCCGCATCGAATACGCCCAGGCGGGAGCGGGCGGCACCGGCGGGCGCATCAACACCGACGCCATCGACAACTCGGCCGGAGTCGACTGTTCCGACCACGAGGTCAACATCAAGATCCTGGTCAACGACCTGGTGGCGGCGGGCGACCTGACGCCCAAGCAGCGCGACAAGCTGCTGGTGGAGATGACCGACGAGGTCGGCGCCCTGGTGCTGCGCGACAACTATCTGCAGACCCAGGCGCTGTCCATGATGGAGGTGCTGGGCGCCGACCTGCTGGACGCCGAGGCCCGCTTCATGCGCTTGCTGGAAAAAGCCGGGCGGCTGGACCGCGCCATCGAATTCCTGCCCGGCGACGAGGTCCTGACCGAGCGGGCCGCGCGCAAGCAGGGCTTCGCCCGCCCCGAACTGGCGGTGCTGCTGGCCTATGGCAAGATCTGGCTCTACGAGCACATCCTGCATTCCGACCTGCCCGACGATCCCTTCATGGCCACCGATCTGGCCAAATACTTCCCCACCGCCTTGCAGGAGCGGTTTGGCGCGGAAATCTCCCGCCACCGGCTGCGGCGCGAGATCGCCGCCACGGTGGCGACCAATTCCATCGTCAACCGGGTGGGCGGCGCCTTCGTGGCGGAGTTGATGGAAACCACCGGGCACCCGCCCGCCCAGGTGGCCCGCGCCTATATCGTGGCCCGCGACGCCTTCCGCCTGCGCGAGGTCTGGAAGGAGATCGAGGGATTGGACGGCACCGTTCCGGCCGCGGCCCAGACCGCCATGCTGATCGAGGCCAACCGCCTGGTGGAGCGGGCCACCCTGTGGGTGCTGCGTTCCATGCCGTCCCCCTTCGCGCTGGGCGACGGCATCGGCGAGTTGTCACCCGGCGTGCTGGCCCTGGAAGAAGCGGTGCCCCATGTCCTGCCGCCCGATGCCGCGGCGGCCGTGGCGGCCCGCATCAACCAGTTCGTCGAGCAGGGCGTGCCGGAATCCCTGGCGCGGCGGGTGGGCAATCTGATCGTGCTGGCCTCGGCCGCCGATATCCTGCGCATCGCCACCCGCCGGGGAATTTCCATCAGCGTGGCCGGACGGCTGTATTTCGCGGTGGGCGCCCGCTTCTCGCTGGGTTGGCTGCGAGCCTCGGCGGAAAAGCTGTCGGGTCGCGGCCACTGGCTGAAGCTGGCATCGGCGGCGGCCATCGAGGACCTCTACGGCCACCAGCGCGACATCACCGACCGGGTGGCGGCGTCGCAGCCGGGTCTGGAGCCCGCCGAGGCCATCTGCGCCTGGGCCGAGGGCAACCGCGCGGCGGTGGAGCGCTCCGAGGCGCTGCTGGCCGAACTCAAGGCGGCGTCCCATATCGACCTGCCCATGATCATGGTGGCGGGGCGCCAGTTGCGCACCTTGACCGAGACAACGGTTGCCGGTACGGCGGAGACCGGATAAAGGAGTCAGAGTCTTCCCCTGTTTCGTCATGGCCGGGCGTGTCCCGGCCATCCACGCAAATCGGTGGGGGAGGCGCTTGATCCGGTCGCTTCGGGCGGGCGGCATGGATGCCCGGATCAAGTCCGGGCATGACGGTATTGGAGGAGCACCCCATGGAATTCGCCAAGTTTCTCGACCAGCAGTTCGCCGAGCACTCCGAAGTTGTCGCCAAGACCTCGGCCGCCGTGCGCGAGCCGTTCCAGAAGCTGGTGGAAGCCTGCCTGACCAGTCTGGCGGGCGGCGGCAAGATCCTGTTCTTCGGCAATGGCGGCAGCGCCGCCGACGCCCAGCATCTGGCCACCGAACTGGTGATCCGCTACCGCTACAACCGCAAGGCCCTGGCCTCCATCGCGCTCACCACCGACACCTCGCTGCTGACCGCCTGCGCCAACGACTTCTCGTTCGAGGAAATCTTCTCGCGCCAGATCGAGGCCCTGGGCAAGCCCGGCGATGTCGCCATCGGCATCTCCACCTCGGGCAACAGCCCGAATGTGCTGACCGCCCTGGCGGTGGCCCGTGACATGGGGCTGGTGGCGGCCGGGTTCGGCGGCCGCGACGGCGGCAAGATGGTGGGACTGGCCGACCCGCTGCTGATCGTGCCGTCCAATGTCACCGCCCGCATCCAGGAAATGCACATCCTGCTGGGCCATGCCCTGTGCGATCAGGTGGAAGCCAAGGCGGCCCCGAAGGAGTGAGGCGGGTTTGCCTCGGGGGGGGGCTTGTGCTAGAAGTCGCCGGGTCTTGAACGGATAGGCTTGTCACAGGCATGAGTTCCCCCCAAGCCGCGCTGGACGGAAACTCCCATGGCCGCAAGGTCGAAATGGGGTCGGAACGGTCCTTCGGCATCGTTTTCGCCGTTGTTTTCGCCATTCTCTGCCTGCTGCCGCTGAAATCCGGCGGATCACCCAACTGGTGGCTGGGAGGCGTCGGCGCCGCCTTTCTGGCGGTCGCCCTCGTCGCTCCCCGTCTGTTGAAGCCGCTGAACAAGGTCTGGTTCCTGTTCGGCCTGCTGCTGCACAAGATCGTCTCGCCACTGGTGATGGGGCTGCTGTTCTTCGGCACCGTCACTCCCGTCGCCCTGATCATGCGGGCTCTGGGCAAGGACCCGCTGAAGCTGAAGCACGATCCCGCCGCCGCCAGCTACTGGATCGACCGCCGCCCGCCCGGCCCCGCTCCCGATACCATGCGCCGCCAGTTCTAGGAGATCGACCCGTGGCCTTCCTCATCGAGCTTTGGCAGTTCCTGCGCGAGCGCAAGAAGTTCTGGCTGTTGCCCATCCTGATCATGATGGTGGTGTTCGGCGGCCTGATCGTGCTGTCCCAGGGCTCCGCCGTGGCACCCTTCATCTATACCCTGTTCTAGGCGGGCCTGCCCTTGCGTATTCTCGGCATCTCGGCCCTCTACCATGACAGCGCTTGCGCCCTGGTGGTGGATGGAACCGTCGTCGCGGCGGCCCAGGAAGAGCGCTTCAGCCGCAAGAAGCATGATGCCGGGTTTCCCGAGCACGCCATCGCCTATTGCCTGGCCGAGGCCGGAATCCAACTGAACGACGTGGACCACGTGGTGTTCTACGACAAGCCGTTCCTGAAATTCGAACGGCTGCTGGAGACCTATGTCTCCTTCGCGCCCAAGGGCTTCACCTCGTTCAAGGCGGCCATGCCGGTCTGGCTGAAGGAGAAGCTGTTCCAGAAGGACCTGCTGTCTCGGGAACTGAAACGTTTCGCCAATGACTTCGACTGGCTGAACAAGCTGCTGTTTGCCGAGCACCATCTCAGTCACGCCGCCTCGGCCTTCTTCCCCTCTCCCTTCGAGGACGCCGCCGTCCTGACCATGGACGGCGTCGGCGAATGGACCACCACCTCTCTGGCCATGGGATCGGGCAACCGGCTGGAGATTCACAAGGAACTGCACTTCCCCCATTCCCTGGGGCTGCTGTATTCCGCCTTCACCTACTATACCGGCTTCAAGGTCAATTCCGGCGAATACAAGCTGATGGGCCTCGCCCCCTATGGCGAGCCCAAATACACAAAGCTGATCCTGGACAATCTGGTCGATCTGAAGGAGGACGGCAGCTTCCGGCTCGACCAGTCCTATTTCGACTATTGCACCGGCCTGACCATGACCAACGACCGGTTCGCCGCCCTGTTCGGCCAACCGGTGCGCCGGGCCGACAAGGACCAGCTGACCCAGTTCCACATGGACATCGCCGCCTCCATCCAGGAGGTCACCGAGATCATCGTGTCCAAGCTGTGCCGGGGCATCAAGGCCGAGACCGGGGCGAAAAACCTGTGCCTGGCGGGTGGCGTGGCGCTGAACTGCGTCGCCAATGGCAAGATCCTGCGCCAGGGCATCTTCGACAATATCTGGATCCAGCCGGCCGCCGGTGACGCCGGTGGCGCGCTGGGCGCCGCCCTGGCGGGCTATCACCTGTTCAAGGGCCAGCCGCGCCAGGTGGCGGGAAACGGCAAGGATTCCATGAAGGGCTCCTATCTGGGGCCGGTGTTCGAGCAGGCCGACATCGAGGCGCGCCTGACCCAGGCCGGGGCCAGGTTTTCCGTACTGGGCGAGGACGAGGTCATCGCCGCCACCGCCCAGGCCCTGGCCGATGAAAAGGCGGTGGGCTGGATGCAGGGCCGCATGGAATTCGGCCCCCGCGCCCTGGGTGGCCGCTCCATCCTGGGCGATCCCCGCTCGCCCTCCATGCAGAAGACCCTGAACCTCAAGGTCAAGTACCGCGAGAGCTTCCGCCCCTTCGCGCCGTCGGTGCTGCGGGAAGACGTGGCCGAGTGGTTCGATCTGGACGGCGATTCGCCCTATATGCTGCTGGTGGCCCCGGTGGCGGAAAAGCACCGCCGCGTCATGACCGAGGACGAGAACAAGCTGTTCGGCATCGACAAGCTGAACGTGCCGCGCTCGAGTTTACCCGCCATCACCCATGTGGACTATTCCGCCCGGGTGCAGACCATCCATGCCGACACCAATCCGCGCTACCACGCGCTGATTTCCGCCTTCAAGGGCCTCACCGGCTGTGGCGTGGTGGTCAATACCAGCTTCAATGTGCGCGGCGAGCCCATCGTCTGCACACCGGAAGACGCCTTCCGCTGCTTCATGGGATCGGAGATCGAGGTCCTCGTGGTGGGCAACTGCTTCCTGAAGAAGGAAGAGCAGGACGAAGGCCTGAAGCTCGACTACAAGAACGCCTTCGAACTGGATTAGGGCGAGCCGCCCCTTATCGCCGCGCCGCGGCGCGGGCGATCATCATCAAGGCCCGCGAAGTGATCTCGGCGGCGGGCATGCCGGTGGTCTTGCAATCCAGCTCCGCCTCGGTCAGCAGGTCCAGCGCCTTGCCCAGCCGGTCGGCGGGCCAGCGCGAGAGCTGGCGGCGGAAGCGGTCGGCGGCCTTGAAGATCACCGGCGGCTTCAGCGCCGCCATGGCCTGATCCGGTGTCTTGCCCTGGGCCACCCCCCCGGCGGCCAGGTGCAGGCGCATGAAGTGCCGCGCCACCGAGCGCAGCATCTGGATGGGCGAGGCGCCTTCCCGCAACAGCCGGTCCAGCACCCGCTGGGCGCCCACGTGGTCGCCATCGGCGGTATCCAGTGCCAGATCGTCCAGGCCCAGGGCGGCGGTATCGCCGATACAGGCGGTGGCATCGGCCAGGGACACCCGGCCGGGACCGCCCATATACAGCGCCAGCTTGCCCATTTCCGCCCGGGTCAGGCGGCGGTCGCCGCCGAGATGGTCCACCAGATAGGCCATGGCGTCGGGGTCGGCGGTCAGCCCGGCGGTCTTCAACTCGTCCTGGATCACCCCGGCCAGCGAGCCGCCCTCGTCGCCGTAGCAGGCCAGGGCCGCCGCGTTGTCGGCGCCCTCGAAAAGCTTGCGCAAGCTGGAGCGCGGCCCCAACTCGCCGCCTTCCACCACCACCAGGGCATCACCCAGGGGATTGGCCAGGAAGGAGGATAGCACCGAGGTCTGGCCGTCACCGGCATCGCGCAGCACCACCACCCGGCGGCCACCGCCGAAGGCCATGGCGGCGGCTTCGTCGGACAGGCGCGACGGTGTTTCCTTCAGGGAGGCCGGGGTCAGTTCGGTGACGCGGAAGGGATCGGACAGGTCAGGGACCACCCCCTTCATCAGGCGCTGGACCCGCTCATTGACCAGTCCCAGATCGGGGCCGAACACTAGAACCGCCCTCGCCGCCGCGTCGGGCGACTTCAGGAAGGCCTCGATGCGGGCACCGGAAAGCTTCAAGGCCGCGCCGCCGGAGCCCCGGGCCGAACATAGGGCTTGATTTCGTCGGATTGGAGCCGCTGGAACCGGGGGTCCTTGGGATTGGCCCGATAGGCGGCAATGGCGACCGCCACCTGGCTGCGGATATCGTCGGCGAGTTGAGCCACCGCCCGTTCCTCGGCGTCGCGCTCCATGGCGACGCTGGCATAGCGCGGCCCCAGATAATCGAAATAGACCACGGTCTTGACTTGGCCACTCGCGAGGCTGACACCGTCGCCGCTCAAACTGATGGACGCATTCATGGTCAGGCTGCCCAGGGTGGCGAAGGAATCCCGCCGGTAGCCCATGTCCGATGCCGAGGAGGTCACATCGACGGCCAGATTGAAGCGGGGCGCTCCCGGCTCCCCCTGGGGAGTCAGCCGCTGGACCAGGGCGTTGCGCAACTGCTGTCCCAGGCGATCCTTGATGGGCTGGATGCGGATCTGCGCCAGATCGGCCGATACCGGCGAATCGGCGTCGCCTCTCTTGCCATATATGGGGCTGAAGCCGCAGCCCACGGGCCCCAGCGCCAGCAAAGCGATGACGAAAGCGACTCTAGACCACCACATTGACGATCCGATTGGGCACGACCACCACCTTGCGCGGCAGCTTCCCCGACATTGCCGAAATCACCTGGGGATGCGCAAGCGCCGTCTGCTCCGCCAGACCGGAATCAGCATCCTTGGGCAGCTCGATTGTGGCGCGCAGCTTGCCATTGACCTGCACCGCCAGGGTGACTGAATCCTCCACCAGCAGCGCGGGTTCCGCCACCGGCCAGGCCTGCTCGACCAGCAATCCGTCGCCGCCCAGTTCGGCCCACATCTCCTCGGCCAGATGCGGCATCATGGGACCGATCAGCCGGGCCGCCGCCTCCAGTCCCTCGCGCAGCACCCAGGCGCCGCCCTTGGCGCCCACCGGGATTTCCGCCAGACCATTGGTCATCTCGCGGATACGGGCCACCGCCTTGTTGAAGTGGAAGCGCTCCAGGTCCTCGCCCACCTGGGCGATGGTCTTGTGCACCAGGCGCCGCGCCTTCAGTGCCTCGTCCCCCAGTTCCGGCATGGCCGCGCCTCGGGGCGGCAGCTCGGCCAGGATGGTCATGCGCCACAGCCGGTTGACATAGCGCCAGGCTCCGTCGATGCCGGATTCGGTCCAGTCCAGGTCACGTTCGGGCGGGCTGTCCGACAGCATGAACAGCCTGGCGGTATCGGCGCCGTAACCATCGATGATGCCGGCCGGGTCCACCACGTTCTTCTTGGACTTGCTCATCTTCTCCGAGCGGCCGCCGGTGACCGGGGCGCCGGTCTCGGCATGGATCAGGGAGCCGCCGGGGCCGGGAGCGACCTCGGTGGGATACAGCCACTGGCCATCGGCCGACTTGTAGGTCTCGTGGCAGATCATGCCCTGGGTCAGCAGTCCGGCGAAGGGCTCCTTGACCCCGAGATAGCCGCAATCCTTCAAAGCGCGGGTGAAGAAGCGGGAATAGAGCAGATGCAGCACCGCATGCTCGATGCCGCCGATATACTGGTCCACCGACATCCAGTAATCCGCTGCCGCCCGGTCGAAGGCCACGTCGGCGCGGTCGGGCGAGGTGTAGCGGGCGAAATACCAGCTGGACTCGAAGAAGGTGTCGAAAGTGTCGGTCTCGCGCCGGGCGGGCTTGCCGCAGCACGGACAGTTCACCAGCTTCCAGGTGGGGTGATGGTCCAGCGGATTGCCCGGCCGGTCGAAGGTGACGTCCTCGGGCAGCCGCACCGGCAGGTCGGCCTCTGGCACCGGCACCACGCCGCAGGATTCGCAATGGATCACCGGGATGGGGCAGCCCCAATAGCGCTGGCGCGACACGCCCCAATCGCGCAGGCGGAAATTAACCGTGCGCTCGCCGCGCTTGGTCTCCTCGATGCGGCGAATGGCCTCGGCCTTGGCCGCCTCCACGCTCAACCCGTCGAGGAAACGGGAATTGATGGCGGTGCCGTCGCCGGTATAGGCCTCGCCCCGGGCAATGGCGGCAACCACCCCATCCTTGTCCGCGGCGGGCTCCACCACCTGAGTATAGCCCAGGCCATATTTGTTGGCGAAATCCAGGTCGCGCTGGTCATGGGCGGGACAGCCGAAAATGGCGCCCGAGCCGTAATCCATCAGCACGAAATTGGCCACATAAACCGGCAGGGTCCAGGCGGGGTCGAAGGGATGCACCGCCCGCAGGCCGGTGTCGAGGCCCTTCTTCTCGGCGGTCTCGATGGCCGCTTCCGAGGTGCCCATGCGGTTGCACTCGGCGACGAACTCGGCCAGTTCCGCATTGGACGCCGCCAGTTCGGCGGCCAGGGGATGGTTGGCGGCGATGGCGATGAATTTGGCGCCGAACAGGGTGTCGGGCCGGGTAGTGAAGATTTCCAGCCGGTCGGAGCGGCCCGCGAGATCGAACATCAGCCGCGCCCCTTCCGAGCGGCCGATCCAGTTCTCCTGCATCAGGCGGACGCGTTCGGGCCAGCGTTCCAGGGTGGCGAGGCTGTCGAGCAGGTCCTGGGCATAGGCGGTGATCTTGAGGAACCACTGCGACAGCAGCCGCTTTTCCACCAGGGCGCCCGAGCGCCAGCCGCGCCCGTCGATCACCTGCTCGTTGGCGAGAACCGTGTTCTCCTCCGGATCCCAGTTGACCCAGGATTCCTTGCGATAGACCAGCCCGGCCTTGAGGAAGTCCAGGAACATCTTCTGTTCATGGCGGTAGTATTCGGGTTCGCAGGTGGCGACCTCGCGCCGCCAGTCATAGGACAGGCCCATGGACTTGAGCTGCTCGCGCATGGCGGCGATGTTCTCGCGCGTCCATTTGGCGGGATGGACCTTGTTCTGGATGGCGGCGTTCTCGGCGGGCAGGCCGAAGGCGTCCCAGCCCATGGGATGCAGGACGTTGAAGCCCTTGGCCCGCTTGTAGCGCGCCACCACGTCGCCCAGGGTGTAGTTGCGCACATGCCCCATATGGATGCGTCCCGATGGATAGGGAAACATCTCGAGCACATAATATTTGGGGCAGTAGGGATCCTCGCTCACCTCGAAGCAACGGCGCTCGTCCCAGACGTGCTGCCATTTGGCCTCGGTTTCCTTGACATTATACCGTTCGTCGGCGCGCGACATGTCGTCGTCCGTTGCTGATGGTGCCAGAAATCAAAAAGACGGCCGCCGCCGCTATTCGGTGGAGACGATGCGCAGCTGGCGGGCCCGGGTCAGGATGGAGTTTTCCAGATCGCTGGCCATGCGGGGATCGACCTTCACATCGACCCAGTTGCCCATGGAATCGCGGGCCTGCTTGAACAGCGACACCTTGACCCCATCGGCGCGCAGAGTGCGGTCGAGGATGAAGACATTGACCTTGTAGCGCTCGTTGGGCGTCTCGGGCAGCTGGTACCAGTCGCTGATGATGGTGCCGCCGAAGGCGTCCGCCGTGGTGATGGGCATGAACGAGATGGTGTCCAGCGAGGCCCGCCACAGGAAGGCATTGACACCGATGCCGCCGCCTTCGCCCTCTTGCTTGGACTTGCCGAACAACCCCTCGGGGCCGAACACGGTCTCGCGCTTCTCATTGGACATGCGCGGAGCATTCTGTCCCTTTTCATAGGTGGGGTAGACCGCCTCTGACTTATCGCAGGCGGACAGGACCACGGCACCGATGAAAGCGGCGACCACGGCAACGGCTCCCGCAAGGTTTTTCCTCATCATGTCTCTTCTTCATCCCGCCGCCCTCCTCATCGAAGGCACGGCCTGTTGACAGTGCAGCGGCCCGCGTGGACGGCCCTGCCGAACCCGGCCCCGCGAGAATGCAACGAGAGCCGCCCCGGCGGCAAGCAAGAAAGCCCCCACCGCCCGATGTGTTGCCATCATGCCACAGTGCGCGCCTTTCGACACAGACGCCGCCCGGTGCGCTTGATCTTTGCCGGGGGCTATGGCGATATGGCCTTCGTTCGTTCATTTGGATAGCGGGTGCGGCCATTGGGGGTCGGTATCCGGAAGCCAAAGAGAGGAGATACCATGAAGAAGATTCTGTTCGCCAGCACCGCTCTGGTGGCCGCCAGCATGATGCATGCCGGTGCCGCCGAAGCCGCTGAGAAGATCAAGTTGAATGTTGGCGGCTACAGCAAGTGGTGGGTCGTCGGCGTTTGGCAGTCCGACGCCTTCCAGACCGCCTCGACCACTGGCGGCATCCTGAACAACAACCTGGGCGCCGCCGGCTCCAGCGGCACCGCGACCAACGGTTCGGGCCAGCGCTCCAATTTCGACGTCAAGGGCGACAACGAGATTTGGTTCTCGGGCTCGACCAAGCTGGACAACGGCCTGACCGTCGGCGTGCAGATCAACCTGGAAGCCGGTGGCCACTCCGACCACACCACCGACACCATCGACCAGAGCTTCGCCTGGATCGAAGGCGGCTTCGGTAAGGTCATCCTGGGCACCCACTCCAACGGCACCGCCCTGACCCACGTCCAGGCCCCCGACGCCGCCAACGGCAGCATCGGTGGCTCCATGATGGGCAACAACTTCGCCGTGGCGAAGCCGACCTCGGTCATGGGCATGAACCAGATCGTCGGTTACAGCGGCTCGACCAACACCACCGCTTTCATCGCCGACGACCGCGCCGAAAAGATCACCTATGTGGCTCCCAGCTTCTACGGTCTGACCGTCGGCGCCAGCTACATCCCGAACGTGGCCCGTCAGGACGTCCGTACCACTCAGCTGTCGCAGGCTGACGCTTGGGGCGGTACCGCTCTGTATGCCAACACCTTCGGCCCCGTGGGCGTGAAGGCCTCGGCCGGTTACGTCTACGTCGATCTGTCCTCGGCCGGTCAGACCCTGGGCCTCGACTCGTTCTCTGCCCAGATGTACGGCGCCCAGTTGTCCTATGCCGGCTTCACCCTGGGCGGCTCCATCCAGATGGCCACCCAGAACAACACCGGCCCGCAGGCCACTCTGACCAACTCGGTGATGTCCACCACCGGAGCCAACACCTCGGTCAACCTGTCGGCCGTCAAGGGCGGCGGTCAGCTCGACTTCGGCGGCACCGCCTTCGACGTGTCGTTGATGTACGCTTCCGGTCCGTATGCCGTCAGCTTCGGCTACTATCGTTCCGAAGTTAAGGGCCTGCTGGCCAACAGCGGCAACGACGTGATCGAGTTCTACCAGGCTTCGGGCAAGTACAATCTCGGCCCGGGCGTGGACGTGCTGGCCACTCTCGGCTATGCCAACTACAAGGACGAGCGTAAGGGCACCATGGGTGTCTCCGACGCCGCCTACGAGAACAGCGGCTTTGCCGCCATGACCGGTCTGTCGCTGGCCTTCTAATCGGCTCTCGACAACGGTTTAGTCTAGGGAAAGGGTGGCTCCGGCCACCCTTTCTTTTTTCGGAGCTTATCCTTGGTGCAGGACCTGATCGACACAGCCCTTGGCCATCACCGGGCCGGTCGGCTTGATCTGGCGGTGCCGCTTTACGCGGAAGCCTTGCGACACCGCCCCGACCACCCCGAAGCCCTGCACCTGATGGGAGTCGTCTCCATTCAGACCGGCCGCTTTGCCGATGCCGTGGACTGGATCGCCCGCGCCTTGGCCGCCCGCCCCGACTTTCCCGAGGCCCATAACAATCTGGGCAATGTCTTTCGCGCCCTGGGCCAGCCGGACCAGGCAGCCATCGCCTTTGGCAAAGCCCTGGAATTGCGTCCGGATTTTCCCGAGGCCCTGAATAATCTGGGGGTTTGTCGGCAAACTGCCGGTGACTTCGCCGACGCGGCGGACTTGTTCCGTCGAGCCTGTGACCTGCGCCCGACCTATCCCGAAGCGGCGATCAATCTGGCACAAGTCCTGGAACAAGCGGGACGGATGCCCGACGCTGCCCAGGCCTATGGCGTCGCCCGCGCCCTGGTCCCGGATAACGCCGATCTTCACAACCTTCATGGCAATGTCCTGCGAGGCCTTGGCGAAATCACCGAGGCCGCCGAGGCCTATGCCGATGCGGTTCGATCACAGCCAGACTCTATCGACTTCAAGGTCAATCTGGGCGTCGCCCTGACCGAATGCCGCCGCCTTTCCGAAGCCGTGGATATCCTGGCAGCCGCCCGGGGGCAGGCACCGGATCATGCCAGGGCCGCCATCGCCCTGGGTGTTGCGCTGATGCTCCATGGACAGACCGAAGATGCGATCATCTGCCTTCAGGACGCGGTGGCGCTGGCACCTGGGCTCGCTGCCACCCATGGCAATCTGGGGCTTGCCCTCGCCCGCCAGGGCAAACTGGACGAAGCCGCCGATTGCCAACGCGCCGCCTTGCGGCTTCAGCCCGACAATGCCATCGCTCATAACAATCTCGCCACCATCATGACGGAACTGGGGCAATGGGATGCCGCCATGGCGGCGGTGAACCAAGCCCTCGCCCTGCGCCCGGCTTTTGCCGAAGCCCATATGGCCAGGGGTGCCCTGCTCAAGGCGACGGGGCGGCTGGACGAAGCAGAGGCGGCATTGAGGGACGCGCTCGCCTTGGCGCCCAACTCCCCCGAGGCCCATACGGCCTTGGGATCGATCCACCAGCTTCAATGGCGGTTGGACGAGGCGGAGGCTTGCCATCGCACCGCCCTGGCGCTGTGGCCCGACTTTTCCGCCGCCGAGATCAATCTTGGTGCAACGCTGCAAATCCTTGGCCGTGCCGCCGAGGCGGCCGAGTGCTATGAGCGGATTCTCGCCCGCCACCCGGAACACTTCGTAGCTTTCGGCAGCCTGCTCAATGCCACCATGTACCGCGACGACCTGAGCACCGAGCAGGTCACCGCCATTCACCGTCGCTTCGGCGCCGCCATGGCCCGACCGCCGCTGGTAGAGCCCCCACTCCTCCGCCCCACCGCCACCGATTCGGATCGCCGCTTACGCATCGGCTATCTGTCGTCGGATTTGCGCGAACATCCGGTCGCCACCAATCTGTTGCCCATCATTCGCCATCATGATCGATCCCGTTTCTCGATCCATTTCTACGCTCATGTCGCCCGGCCCGATGCCTTGACCGATGAATTTCGCAGGCTGGGTGATGGCTGGTGCGACATTCGCGGCCTGACCGATCGGCAAGCGGCGGAACGTATCCGTATGGACGGCATCGACATCCTTGTCAGCTTGGCAGGGCGATTCGACCTCAATCGCCCTGGCATTTGCGGTTGGCGGGCAGCGCCGGTTCAGATCAACATGTACGATGTCGCCACCAACGGCATGGCCGAGCATGACTACATTATTGGTGATCTGGTGTTGATCCCGAAAGGCACGGTGGAATACTTCAGCGAGCGGCCACTTCGGCTGCCAAGTATCTATGTGGCCGATTTCCCTAACCTGCCGCCATTGCCGGCATCGCCTCGTCAAGGGCCGGCAATTTTCAACTGCTTCAATAATCCTGCCAAGATTTCTTCCACGAGCCTGGCACTGTGGGGGAAAATTCTGGCCACCCTTCCCCAAGGCAGGCTGATACTGAAATATCATCAAGCCTACAGTTCAGCCTCCTTGAGGGAGCGGCTGCTGCGGGAGCTATCCGCGGCTGGCGCCGATCGGCGACAAGTGGACTTCATCACCGGCAAGGATAGCGGTGCCAGCTTCCTGGAGCGCTACAATCAGACCGATATCTCGCTCGACACCCTGCCGTTTTCGGGCGCCACCACCAGCTACCAAGCCCTTTGCATGGGGGTGCCGGTGCTGACCCTGCCGAGCGAACGCATGGTCGGTCGCTGGACGACCTCCATGCTGCGGGTTGTTGGACTGCGGGACTTGATCGCGTCCTCGCCCAAGGATTTCGTATCGCGGGCGGTGGCGATGGCCAACAACATCGACGCCTGGCGGGCTCGCCGCGCCGATATTCGTGAAAGCGTCCGATTGTCCAGGCTTTGCGATGCCGCAGCGTGGACTGGCCATCTGGAGCGCCTGTACCGGGCCGCATGGCGTCATGCCTGCGGCATCTGACCACCGGTATTATTGCGCCCGAACATGTCGGCGTCCACGGCCTCCTCGATGCCGGGATGGAAGCAGTTAAACTGCATCTCGCCGTCTTCGGCAACGACACCATCGAGTTCTACCAGGCTTCGGGCAAGTACAACCTCGGCCCGGGCGTGGACGTGCTGGCCACTCTCGGCTATGCCAACTACAAGGACGAGCGTAAGGGCACCATGGGTGTCTCCGACGCCGCCTACGAGAACAGCGGCTTTGCCGCCATGACCGGTCTGTCGCTGGCCTTCTAATCGGCTCTCGACAACGGTTTAGATGTTTGATCCCAGGCTTTGATGGTGCAATCTTTTCCGTAGAATGGAAGGAGGCACTATGGGCCAGATACTCCACGGCTGCGCCACAACGACAGAGGCTATCCGTCGAGCAATACAAGATAGTCAAGAGAGCCTGAGAACCCTTGCCAAGCATTATGGGATCAACCCGAAGACCGTCGCCAAGTGGAAGAAGCGCGGCTCGGTTACGGACCTGCCGACCGGGCCGAAGGTGCCGAGATCGACGGTCTTGTCCATCGAGGAAGAGGCCATCGTGGCGGCCTTTCGTCGCCATACGCTGCTGCCCCTGGATGACTGCCTCTATGCCTTGCATGCGACCATCCCGCATCTGACGCGGTCATCCCTACATCGCTGCCTGCACCGCCACGGCATTAGCCGCCTGCCCGATGTGGAAGGCGACAAGCCCGCCAAGAAGAAGTTCAAAGCCTATCCCATCGGCTATTTCCATATCGACATTGCGGAGGTGAGGACCGCCGAGGGAAAGCTCTATCTGTTCGTGGCGATCGACCGAACCTCGAAATTCGCTTTTACGGAACTGCATGAAAAGGCCACGACGCGCATAGCCGCCGATTTCCTGCGAGCACTTCTCCAAGCGGTTCCCTACAAGGTGCATACCGTTCTCACCGACAACGGCACGCACTTCACGACACCTGGGAATAAGGGGTCGGCGGCGCCCGACATCAAGCTGGCAATGGAACGCGGCGAACGCTTCCGCGCTCATGCCTTTGAATTCGCCTGTGCCCAGAACGACATCGATCACCGCCTGACCAAGCCGAGACACCCGTGGACCAATGGGCAAGTCGAACGGATGAACCGAACCATCAAGGACGCCACGGTCAAGCGCTTCTACTACGAGACCCACCACCAGCTTCGGCGCCATCTCGGCGATTTCGTGATGGCCTACAACTTTGCCAAGCGGCTCAAGACCCTCAAGGGCCTCACCCCATACGAATACATCTGCAAAATCTGGACAACAGAACCAAAGCGATTCAATCTCGATCCGATCCATCAAATACCGGGACTAAACATCTAGTCTAGGGAAAGGGTGGCTCCGGCCACCCTTTCTTTTTTCGGAGCTTATCCTTGGTGCAGGACCTGATCGACACAGCCCTTGGCCATCACCGGGCCGGTCGGCTTGATCTGGCGGTGCCGCTTTACGCGGAAGCCTTGCGGCAACGGCCCGATCATCCCGAAGCCCACAATAATACTGGCAACGCCGTTCGTGCCCTGGGACAGCCGCACCAGGCCGCCATCGACTTTTCCATAGCCCTGGAATTACGTCCGGATCTTCCCGAGGCTCTGAATAAGATGGGAGTTTGCCGTCAAGTTGCCGGTGATTTCGGTGCGGCGATGGACCTGTTTCGTCGTGCCATTGACCTGCGCCCAACCCACCCGGAGACGGTGGTCAATCTGGCCCAGGCCCTGGGACAAGCGGGGCAGTTATCCGATGCTGCCAAGGCCTATGGCGTCGCCCGTAACCAGTTTCCGGATAACGCCGATCTTCACACTCTTCACGGCAACATTCCGCGCCGTCTTGGGAAAATTGAAGAAGCATCTGGCAGGGATCGGCAGCAGATGAGCTTCATCACCGCCAAGGATTGCGGCTCCAGCTTCATGGAACGATACAATCAGGCCGACATCGCGCTTGATACCCTGCCGCTTTCAGGCGACACCATCCGCTATCACGCCATTTGCATGGGGGTGGCGGTACTGACGCTGCCGGGCGAGCGCATGGTCGGCCGCTGGACCGCCGCCATGGCAGGGGCTGTGGGAATGCTGTATCGGGTGATCTGGCGGCGGCAACACCGAAAGGAAACTTTATGACTATTGGTCTGTTCGACGCCCTTAACGTGATCAGGGTGGCGGTCGCCATTACGACCTTAGTCGTCCTGTGGCGGATGAATCACCTGCCGACATCGCGCCGACACACCGCCGTGTTTGGGCTGGCCTGGGTGCTGTTGGCGACCCTGGAGTTCTGGGGGCTCGGCTCATTTTCGTTCGTCGAGCCCGCCAACGGCGTTGGCGTGGTCTTGCCCACTCAAATTTATGTCGACCGAATTCCAAACTCGACCCAATTCAGCCAGGCCATCGCGGGTGGCAATGACCTGGATGCATTGATCAACTTTACCGGCCAGGCCGTATCGATCGAACGAATACTGTTACGCCTGCCGCTGCCGATCGCCCTGTTCCTGCATGCCGTGTTCGTCTCAGGAGTCGGATATTTCGGCGCTTACCGGCTGTCGCGGGCGGTCGGCGCGCCCAGGCCCTTTGCTACCGCCGTGGCGGCCGCGTTCATTTTCGGCCATGACAACTTCATCACCGATACCTGGGCCCATGGCGTCAGCCTGACCATCGCGCCACTGCTGGTCTATATGTCCGTCTTTCGTTGGGGCCGCCCCCGGTACTTGCTAGGCACAGTGGCCGTCGCCGCCCTGTTCGCGGCCAGCAGCAATCCCACCCACACCATGCCCGCGGCCATGTTTGCCGTATTTCTGGGAGCGGCCTGGGTCGGGTGGCGGCGCATCCTCCAGGTCAGTCCCTCCCTGGTCGTCTTTGCGATTGTCGTCCTAGCCAACTGGCTAGAATCCCTGTGGGCAAAGGCGCAAGTCGCCCCCTTCACGCTCCGCGGCAGCTCATACAGTTGGGCATCTGCCAGTTTTGAAGCGTTTCTCGGCAATTTGGTCTGGGGTGGTGGTTCACTGGTTCTGTGGCCGCTCGGCCTCGTTTGCCTAGCCTTGCTGGTCAATCGCCGTGGCGGTCGATGGCTGCACGGTATTGGTTTGCTGGCGCTGTCGGCCTGCGCGGGGGTTCTGTTAAACCAGATTCCGTGGCGGGCCATACCGGGGCTCGGAATGGTTTCAGGCCTGAACTTGCAACACACCAGCTTTTCGGCACTGACCATGGCCGTCCTTTGTGCCGCGGCCTTTTCCGGCTGGGCCGACGAACGCCGTCGCAGGATGGCTACCGCCGCAGTCTTCGCCATCGCCACCAGCAGCTTTGTGTTTCTGAAGTGCTACCATCTGGCGGTACTGTTGTCCGAAGGTGGGATAAGCCCCCTCGCCGCCGTTGAAAAGTTGGACCGACGCGTCCTGGATGCGGCCGAACCAAGCCGCGTTGTGACCGTTCCCTATCGGCTTTCCAGCAACATGCTGTGGTCCGTCGGCCTGGACACTTTCGACGGTACCTATAACCTTGTCACGTCCGCCATGCATGACTATTGGACTTACGGTATCCTGCCCCGGCATTCCCCCAAGGACATGTCGTCCGGCTTCATCAATTTCGGACTCGCCGATTTTGACATGAAATGCTGCACCGATTACGACATCGCCATCCGGGCCGACCTGGATCTTCTGCGCATCGCGAATGTGGACTTCATTCTCAGCATCCTGCCGTTAACCAGTGTTCAACAAGTTGGCGGCCCCACCGAAGAGGTTCCAGTCAGACGGAGCGAACCGATTGTGCCGCGTCTGAAAGGCTATGCCCGCCAGCTTGTCCAGCCCCCGCAGATCCGAGTCTATCGCCTGGGCGGTGCTCTTCCCCGGGTGTTCGCCGCCTCGGGCGTGGCGGTGGCCCCGACCGGCCTGGACAAGCCCGCGCTGCTGGACTTGATCCGTGACAAGGCCATACGCCGCGAGGCGGTGATGTCGGCTGAATATGCCGGGCGAACCGCCCCGGCAACCGGCAAGGTCACCGATTTCCATCTGCTTCCCGACAAAGTCGTCGCCCATCTGGATGCGCCCGATGGCGCCATGGTGCTGATCAACATCCCCTATACCGGGTTCTGGCAAGCCACGGTGGATGGCAAGCCGACCGAGATCACTCCGGCGAATTTGATCCATATGGCGGTGTCGGCTCCACCGGGGTCAAAGCTAGTCGAATTGAACTATCATCGCTCCAGTCTGACTGAAAAGCTGTTCGGCCATTGAACGGCTTGCACCACTGACGTCCGGCAGGGTAATTAGGTCCGGCCTTTTAGACAGGAAAGCGCGACGTGTCCGAATCCGCCAATACCAACGCATGCTCCGCCCGCGATAAGATCAAGACGCTGGACCAACTGGCCGAACTGGCGCAACAGGCGCAGGCCACGGGCCTCAAGGTCGTTCTTTGTCACGGCGTGTTCGACCTTCTTCACATGGGCCATGTCCGCCACCTGGAAGTTGCCAAGCGCGAAGGCGACATGCTGATTGTCACGGTCAGTGCCGACGCCTTCGTCAACAAGGGGCCTGGGCGTCCGATCTTTCCCGATACCATCCGCGCCGAGATGTTGGCTGCGGTCGGATATGTTGACTGGGTGGGCATCAACCATTCCATGTCGGCCGAAACCGTTCTCAATGCCGTCAAGCCCGATGTCTATGTCAAGGGCTCCGACTACGAAAACCCGGACGATGATGTCACCGGCAAGATCCAAAGCGAACGTGACACCATCGAATCCCATGGCGGCAAGCTGGTCTTTACCCGTGACGTCACTTTCAGTTCGTCATCGCTGATCAACCGCTATTTCGATGTATACGACCCGCCGCTGCGCGACTACCTGGATCAGGCACGCGCCGAGAACGCTCTGCCACAAATCCTGGAGATGATCGAAAAGGTCAAGAATTTCAAGGTGCTTCTCGTCGGCGACACCATCATCGACGAGTATCAGTATGTGTCGACACTGGGCAAGTCGCCCAAGGAGAACATGATCGCCACCTTGTTCGAGAACAAGGAGTTGTTCGCCGGCGGCGTCATCGCCGCCGCCAATCATGTGGCGGAATTCTGTGCCAAGGTCGATATCCTGACCGTTCTTGGCGAGGGTGACCCCCATGATTCCCTGGTGCGCCAGGCCCTGAAGCCCAATGTCGGCCTGACTGCCTTGTACCGACCGGATGCACCGACCACCCGTAAGTGCCGATTTGTCGAACCGAACTATATGCGTAAGCTGTTCGAGGTCTATCACATGGATGACTCGCCTGCCGGCGACTCCATGACCGACAGCTTCAATCAGCGCTTGGCCGAACGGATCCAGGATTACGATCTGGTTCTCGTCACGGATTTCGGCCATGGCTGCATCCAGCCCAGCACCATTGAACTGATGGCTGACAAGGCCCGCTACTTAGCCGTCAACGCCCAGAGCAACAGCGCCAATATGGGCTTCAACCTGATTACAAAGTATCCTCGCGCGGACTATATCTGCATCGACGCCCCCGAGGCCCGCATGGCGGTGCGCAGCAAGAACGAGGACCTCTCCCTGATCGCCAGCGACCTGCTGCCGCGCAAGATCCGGAATTCCAGGGTCATCCTGACCCACGGAAAGCACGGCTGTGTCACCTATCAACAGGAACGAGGCAGCCACCGTATTCCCGCCTTCACCAAGACCGTGGTCGATACGGTCGGTGCAGGCGACGCCTTCCTGGCCATTACCTCGCCCCTGGTGGCCGCAGGTGGTCGTATGGACCATGTTGGCTTTGTCGGCAACGCTGCCGGCGCCATCAAGGTCGGCATCGTCGGCCACCGTAGTTCGGTTGAGAAGGCGCCGCTGGTCAAGTTCATCACTACCTTGCTGAAGTAGCCGACTCGCCGCCGGAGGAACACATGACGAAGACAGTTTGGAATATCCTGGTCACGGGCGGCGCTGGTTACGTGGGCAGCGCCCTGATCCCCGCCTTGCTGGAAGAAGGCCACCGGGTCACCGTGCTGGACCTGTACCTCTACGGTGAGGTCTTCGAGGAATTCAGGGGCAACCCCAACCTGCGCGAGATCAAAGGCGATATCCGCGACATCAACACCGTCAGGACGGCGCTGTCCGGCTGCGACTGTGTCATCCACCTGGCGTGCATCTCCAACGATCCCAGCTATGACCTGGACCCCAATTTGGGGCGCTCCATCAATCACGATGCCTTCCTGCCCCTGGTCCGCGCATCAAAAGCCGCCGGGGTACGGCGTTTCATCTATGCCTCGTCCTCATCGGTGTATGGCGTCAAGGAAGAGCCCGAGGTTACCGAAGACCTGCCCCTGGAACCGCTGACCGATTATTCCAAGTTCAAGGCCATGTGCGAGGTCGAACTGAATGCCGAAGCCGGGCCGGGCTTCACGGTCTGCACCATCCGTCCGTCCACCGTCTGCGGCTACGCCAAGCGCCAGCGGCTGGACGTGGTGGTCAACATCTTCACCAATCAGGCCGTCAATAACGGCAAGATCCGAGTGACCGGTGGGCCGCAGAAGCGTCCCAACATCCATATCCTGGACATGGTGCGGGTCTACCTCCATCTGTTACAGCAGCCCGACGGCAAAATTCAGGGCAAGATCTGGAATGCGGGCGATACCAACCACCCCATTTCCGAACTGGCGGAAATCGTCCGCCGGGTGGTCGGCGAGCATGTTGAGATCGAGACTGTCCCCACCAATGATCCGCGCTCCTATCAGGTTTCCGGCCGCAAGATGCGCGAAGAAATCGGCTTCCAACTGAAATACACCGTGGAAGACGCTGTTCGCGGTTTGGCCGAGGCGATGAAATCGGGCAAGCTACCCAATTCCATGACCGACGAACGCTATTTCAATATCAAGGTCATGCAGCACCTCGGACTGAAATGAGCGAGACCATGGCCCCCTCCTTCCTTGTCAACGATCAACTGGCGCTGTTCCGCAGCATGCTGCGGATTCGCTTGGTGGAAGAGGCCATCGCCACCCGCTACGCCGAGCAGGAAATGCGCTGCCCGGTTCATCTGTCCATCGGCCAGGAAGCGGTGGCCACGGGTGTCTGCCTCGCTCTGCGACCACAAGATCAAATCGTCTCTACCCATCGAAGCCACGCCCATTACCTGGCCAAGGGCGGCGACCTCAATGCCATGCTGGCCGAGATTTACGGCAAGGAAACCGGATGCTGCGGCGGGCGAGGCGGTTCCATGCATCTGTTCGACGCGGCCGCAGGTATCCTGGCCAGTCTGCCCATCGTCGGCAGCGCCATCGGTATCGCAACGGGAGCGGCCCTGGCATTCCAGCAAGAAGGCTCCGACTGTGTGGCAGTGACCTTTCCCGGTGACGCCTCGGTGGAGGAAGGCATCTTCCATGAAAGCCTGAACTTCGCCGCCCTGATGTCCCTGCCCGTGGTCTACGTCATCGAGAACAACCTTTATGCCTGCTTTACCGGATTGGAGCAGCGCCAGCCCCATCGCCCGTTGGGCGACCTTGCCCTGGCACATGGCCTGACCGCCGTTACCGCCGACGGTAATGACGTCGAGGCCATACACGCCGCCGCCAAAGATGCCATCGCCAAGGCCCGGGATGGAGGAGGGCCGTCGGTCCTGGTGTTCAATACCTATCGCTGGCGAGAGCATTGCGGACCCAACTACGATAACAATGTCGGATATCGCAGCGAGGAGGAGTTCCAGCAATGGAAAGCGCGCTGCCCGGTCGAAAGCCTGCAGAAGAAACTCATGGCCGAGGGGCAGTTGTCGGACCAAGACCTGGCCGCCATGACCGCCGAAATCGAGGCTGAGGTTACCGCCGCGTTCCAGGCCGCCAAGGCCGCTCCCTTCCCATTAGCCGCCAGCGCCGAGGAACGCGTCTATGCCTAATGCCGAACGGATCATCAGCGTCGCCGAGGCCTTGTGCGAAGCGACCAAGGTCGCCATGGAACGCGATTCCAAGATTTACGTGATCGGCGAGGGCGTCACCGACCCCAAGGCGATTTTCGAGACGACCCGTGGATTGCTCGACGCCTTCGGCCCCAAGCGAGTCATCGAGATGCCGGTGGCCGAAAATGGCCTGACCGGCATTGCCATCGGCTCGGCCATGATGGGGCGTAAGCCGCTGATGGTTCATCAGCGGGTCGACTTCGCCATGCTGTCCCTGGAGCAGTTGTTCAATAATGCGGCCAAGGCGTACTACGCCAGCAACGGCAAGCATTCGGTTCCGCTCGTGGTCCGAATGATTATCGGCCGCGGCTGGGGCCAGGGGCCTGCCCACTCCCAAAGCCTGGAAAGCCTGTTTGCCAGCATTCCCGGACTGAAAGTGGTGATGCCGACCACCGCCTATGAGGCTAAGGGACAACTGATCGCCGCCCTGGAAGACGGCAACCCGATCATGTTCCTCGAGCATCGCTGGGTCCACTATGTCACCGGCCACGTGCCCACAGGCTATTACACCGTGCCGCTGACATCGCGCAGGGTGCGCGACGGTAACGACGTCACCATCGTCGCCACGTCTTACATGCTGTTCGAGGCCATGATGGCCGCCGACTTCCTGGCCGAAGCCAATATCTCCGCCGAGATCATCGACTTGGCCGTGCTGCGTCCGCTCGACATGACACCGATCATGGACTCGGTACGCAAGACCGGACGACTGGTCACCGCCGATACCGGCTTCCGGACCCTGGGCATGGGCGCCGAACTGGTGGCCGAGGTGGCCTGCCGGGATATGAGCTGCCTGCTCGCGCCGCCAGTGCGCGTCGGCCTGCCCGATCATCCGACCCCCAGCAGCCGCAGCCTCGCCATCGGCTATTACCGGACCGCCATCGACGTGTTCGACGCCGCCGTCACCACCTGCGGCGTCGCTCCTCAGACCGTCGCCACCATCCGCGAAAGACTGGCCACCAAGCGCAATGCCTTGCCAAGCGATGTCCCTACCCCGGCCTTCAAGGGGCCGTTCTAGTGTCCTGATCGATTCTGAAATTCGAATGAGGCATGAAATTGATGGTGCGAATTTCAGAATCGGGACACTAGGCCCCGTCGCCAAAATCTCGTCAGGAGCGCCTGCCGGGGATAATTGCAGACCGACCGAAGCGATCTCTCCTCGGGTTTCGCCCGTTAAACTAGGCAGTTTCGATGACCATACCCGCCGACGATTCGACAAATTCCATCACCTTCATTGTTCCTGCCTACAACGAAGCGGAAGCCGTGGCGGATACGGTGGATACCATCATCAAGGCCATTACCGGACGGTGGGATGACTACGAGATCATCCTGGTCAACGATGCCAGCCAGGATGATACCGGCTCCATCATCGACCGTCTTGCCGCCGGCAATGATCGGGTCAAGGCCCTGCACAATGCCAAGAATATGAATTTGGGCGGCACATATAAGCATGGCCTGTCAAAGGCATCCAAGGCATATGCCATGATGGTTCCTGGCGACAACAGCTTTGACGCCGACAGCATTCGCACAATTCTAAGCAATATTGGGAAGGCGGATATTATCCTGCCTTATGTGGTCAATACGGAAGTGCGCACGAGGTTTCGTGCCTTTGCCTCTTCCGCTTTTACATATTTGATGAATTTTCTTTTTGGATTCACAATAAATTACTACAACGGGCCATCCGTCCACCGGGTCCGTCTATTGCGTCAGATTGAGATCAATACCAACAGCTTTGCCTATCAGGCCGAAGCGGTGATCAAGGTGCTCGCCAAGGGAAATTCCTTCCACGAGTGCCCGATCCGCCTCCAGGAACGCACCACAGGCCGTTCCTCTGCCCTCAAGATGAAGAATCAGGTCGCCATCCTGACCACCATCGCCCGCCTGCTCCTCTCGGTTGGACCGCGTTGTCTTTTCGCCAAGCCCAAGGCCCACTGAGCCTGTCAGCCACCCGATCCCAGATTCCACATTCGCTTGACGGCCAGGAAGAAGCGTGTAGGGGGGAATGCCTTTTCGGTGGCGAGGTAACGTCCATCCTCGCCCAGAGTGAACAGGCCATTGCCACGCATGATCTCCAGCCGCGCCCGCACCGCCTCGGCCGAGACGAAGCGGTCGTATAGGGCTTGCCGGGGCAGTGTCCCACCCGCTTCATCCAGCATCAGGATCGTCTCCACCGACAGCGAGGTGGCGATAACGAAGATGAATGGGATGTAGAGGACAAAGGCGCAGGCCATTATCATCGGCCCGATGACCATGCTCGTCAGCCACAACAGCATGCTGGCGTTGCCGCCACCCATGCCGCAATAAATGGTGATGCTCAGGGCGCAACCGGCCAGAGACAGCTTGAACGCGTTCCGCAGGACAAGTGCGAAGCGCCTCTCGCCGGTCAAATGGACCCAGGCGAGATGGCCTAGCATGAACATCACGAACCAGATCGTGGCGGCGATAACGCCGATCCATTGAGCGGTCATGGCGACGCCTTTCCCAGCACGTAAATGGATCGGAGCATGCGAAACAGCCCGGCGGTCTTGCGTCCACGCTCCTCGAGCACCGTCATCTCCCCTTGATCGGTAACGAAACCACCCTGACGCAGCCCGTCCATCCGGGTGTCGTACATCCAGGTCAAGCCGTGGCCATCGGAATAGCCGGTCAGGACCTCTTCAGGCGTTAACGAGCGCCGGGGGGAGAGGGCCGCGTCCATGGCAATCCGCAGGGAGTACCCCCGGCTGCCGATGTTGTAAAGCTGCAGCCAACCACCGAAATAGGACGCCGACAGAAAGAACACCGCCAGCAGCAGGTCAAGCCAAACCGGCCCCCCCGCCATTTCGGACGGCAGGAAACCAAGATCCGCTGGGGTTGCCCAATAGGTCACCAGCAGCACCGGTAGGGAGCCATAGAAGACCCGCAAGGACAGCAAGGCTTTGGGCAGATGGGGGCGGAACCGGAACGCGGTCGTCATGGCGGCGAAGAGACACAGGCTCACCAGTGAAGCCAATAATACAGCCTTCACATCACTCTCCGACATCAACAGGCCCGGTCGGCCAAACATGTGGACGTTGTACAGGATGGCCAATCCGCTTTGCAACAGGCCGGTCCATCGGGCACATTCCGCTGGCTGGAAGATCGCTTTGAGTTTAGTGTCCGGCCGCACGGCAGAATACGCGACGAGGACAGAGCGAAAGTGAACAGAAGTGCAAATTCCGACACGATGGCAAGTCCTCGCCTGGTAATTCGACGTCGGCTGATCTTGCTGCTGAAGGCAACTGTTTCGATTGGAATCGTTGCCTTTTTGTTGAGCAAGGTCGATGTCGGCGGCATCTTGCGCCGTGCCGCCGCGGCCGACCTGTTTTTCGCAGGTCTTTCCACGGCCATGGTCATGGGGCAGGTGATCATCGCCTCGTGGCGGTGGATGGCGGTGACACGGGCTTTGGACGGCCGAGTCCCGTTCGGCCTGTCCTTCCGCCTGACCTATATCGGTCAATTCTTCAATCTGATCCTGCCATCGACCGTCGGTGGCGACGCGGTTCGGATCTGGATGATCTGGAAAAGCGGCATGACGCCCATGGCCGCTGGCGCCAGCGTCTTGATCGACCGGCTGACCGCTGTTCTGGGCCTGATCGTGACCGTGGTGGTTACTCAGCCTTTCCTGCCGGACATGCCCCAGTCGGGCCTTCTCGGTCTTACGGTCTGGGCACTGGCCGTGGCGGCGGTATCAGGAACGGTCCTGGCCATGAGCGTCGACAAGCTAATCGGCGGCCATCGCAACCACCGTATCTTTTCCGCCCTGGCCGAACTGTCCCGGGATGTGCGGGCGGTTCTGCTGTCGCCACGCCATGCCTTGGGATCGATTGGATGTGGCATTCTTGGCCAGATCAATCTCTCCTATTCGCTTTTCTTTCTCGCCCTCTCGCTTGGCATTCCGCTTAAGCCTATCGAATGCCTGGTTCTATGGCCGCTGGTGGTTCTGGTCCTGCTATTGCCTGTCTCCATTTCCGGCTGGGGAATGCGCGAAGGCGCCATGGTGGTGGCGCTGGGCCTCGTGGGCATCGACGCCGACAGCGCGCTTCTCCTCTCCCTTCTCACCGGATTGATCGGAACGGTGGCCGCCTTGCCGGGAGGCATCATCTGGCTGCTGACCGATGTGAGCCGGTCTGACACGACCCAAACGGCCGAGGCGCTCAGTTCCCCAGATACTTGAACCAAGTCTCCGTCGCCTTGGCGATGGACGCAGGATCCCACAGAGGGGCATCGCGCCAGTAGTCGATATTCTCGACGATGAGGGCGACCCCTTCCTCGAACGACACCTCGGGCCGCCATCCCAATTCGGTCGTCAGCTTGGTGATGTCGGCGAAGGTGCAGTCAGGCTCTCCCGGGCGCTTGGGAATGTGAATCTTGTTGCCGCCGAGCAGTTCAACGAGGCGATTGACCGATTGCGGCCTGCCCGCCCCCAGATTCCAGACCTGACCGACCCGGTCGGTCTCGGCAGCGGCGAGAAAGCCGCGGGCCACATCGGTCACATAGAGGAAATCACGGGTCTGTGTCCCGTCGCCGACCACGGTCAGAGGCTTGTTGGCAAGCATCTGCCGCAAGAACACCCCGAACACCGCGCCATAGGCTCCCGATGTCCGTGAGCGGGTGCCATAGGCATTGAAGATGCGCACGGAATTGACCGGCAGTTTGTAACAGCCGTGCCAATGGAAGCAGGCCTGCTCGCCCTGATATTTGGACAGGGCATAGGGATATTGCGGCCGGATGGGATGATCCTCGCGCGTCGGGGTATCTGCAAGTCCATAGCAGGATGACGAGGCGGCATAGATCACCTTCGCCCCGACCGCGCGGGCGCATTCCAGCACATGGACGGTGCCCTGAACGTTGGCAGACATGTACTCCATCGGATTTTCCATCGATGGCACGATGTCGCCGATACCGGCGAAATGAAAGACATAGCGGGCGTCGGCGAATAGGGGCGAGCCCGGCAGCAAGGCGCGAATGTCGATATTCTCGAATATCACGTCGGGATTATGGGCGTGGTGGGCGAGATTGGCCTCGCGGCCACCGACCAAATTATCGACCACCCGCACGGCATAACCGCGAGCCACCAGCAGATCAACCATGTGGGATCCAATGAAACCGGCTCCGCCGGTGACGACAGCTACGGGATGCATGCTCATGGACGGACGGCCTCTTCGATTGGGCACGGATTGGGTCGGCAACCGTATATGATCCCGCATCGCATTGCAAAGGCACCCGACCGCGACTACCATCCCGCCCTTTCCTATCCCTCGAGAGCAGCATGCCCATCGGCCCGTCCCACCCAGTCGCCATGCCAGGCCTTGCCGATTCCTATGAGCGGATGGTGCTGGTTTCCCACCCCAGGCATCTGCCCGCAGCCCGCTCCTTCGGGCCGGAATGCCTGGTGGCCGCCTGCGACTGGGTGGTCTGGAAAACCCTGGTCGATGAAGGGGTGGCTTGCGTCTTGCTGGAACACCAGTTGGCCGATTTTACGCCGCCTCATGATTTGTTGGTCGGCTATTCCGACTGGATGTATCAGGCCGGACCAGAGGTCGGCCTGTTGTATGGCATGTCGACCGCCAAGGCGCTCAACCGCGAGGTGGAACTGGCCATGATGGGGTTCGAGCGCCTGTGGCGGGCATTGGACTCGCTCTGCCGACGCTTCAGCCCGCGACGGATCATCCTGATCGACCTGCGCGGCGATTTTGGAATGGTGAATGGCGAGCTGAAACAAATCCTGGTGGATGAACTCGCCAAGGCTCACGGCCTGATCGTGGAGGACAGACTGGACCCAGTCGCCCGCGATGATGGTCATTATTACGATGTAGCGGGTTACGGTGGCTCGGTTCGCCAAGGTGGCGCTAAGACGGTATTGCGCAACTTGGCCTGCGATCTGATCGGCATGGTTTTCCGCGCCTCCGCCTGGCTCCGGCCGCGCCGCCGGGTCCTGCTGTTCCTCAACCCACTGATGGAAGCCGGGCTTCTGAAGGCCTGGCCGGGTGGCGAGGTCGGCCCGGCGATGATCAGCCAGCGCTCACCCAAAACCTGGGGTTTTCTCTCGCAATGGCTGCGACGCGGCGCTGCCATGATCAGCCGTCCCCGCCTGACCCTGACCTCGGCAGAGCGTCTATCCCTGCAAGACGGCATCGAGCATCTGCGACGGTATTGGCGCGAGCACCCTCCGACAACGCCGGTGGAACGGGCGCGACGGGCCTTCTTGAACGCAGAGGCCTTCGACAGTGGGCGAATGCTGGACTTCGCCGCCGAAGCCAAGTCGGACCTTGCCATGTTGTCGCGCTGTCGGCCCGAACGCATCGTCGTCGGCGATTCCTCGAATTTCGGCGGGCGAATGCTGATCGAGGCGGCAGGTGTACTGGGCATTCCCGCTGATGAGATGCTCAACGGGATTTTTGTCCATCCTTTCGCGTCGGATGCTCGCTGCGGCGACCATCGCCATCCCCCTAAGCTGTCGCGCCTGTGGTCGTGGAGCAAGTCACAAGAGGATTGGCTGACGATGATCCATTCGACCGTCGCCTCGGTACGAATCGGCTATCCCGGCCTCGACACCCTCAAACGCTGCCGGAAAGACGTCGTCCTGCCGCCGGTTGGACAGGGAAACGTGCTGCTACTGCCCGGCAACGTTCCGATGATCAATGTGCGTGCCCTCAAATGTAACGTTTACCGGGACATCGTCGAGGCGTCTCGTATGCTGCGCCGTCTGGGCTATTCCTCCATCCGGCTGAAAGTCCATCCCGGCCATGGCAGTCAGGCGTTCCGTGCCCTGGCCCAGACCTTCGGCCTTGACCTCGATGTGGTCGAGAATGGCGTGGTTCCTGATCATCTGGACTGGGCCGATCTGGTGATCGGACCCGCCGATTCAGGCGCCCTGGTGGAAACACTGGCCGCCGGACGCCCCTATTACCCGCTGGTGCCGCTTCCCAACAGTATTGCCCTCGAATTACTCGGCCCCCTCAGGGTTTACCACTCGGCGGAGGAACTGGCGGCCGCCCTGAAGGCGGGGATGGTTCCCGATTGCGACGCGGTGACGGACTATATGTGCGATACCGGCGATGGCCGGTCGGCATCGGAACGGTTCTGGCAGTCGATGAGTCTTGAAAGTCGGGCTTAGAATCGTGCTACACATGGTCAGGACTGCGCCCAGGCGGCTGTGGCAGCGTTATTTTCAGGTCAAGAATGAACCCCTTCGCCTCCATATATCAGCAGTGCAACACCGGAAATTCCGAGAGTAAGCTCTCCAACCTGCCCGCATTTCCGCGCCTGCTCGATCTTGAGATGACCAACACCTGTAATTTCAGGTGCCTGATGTGCCCCACCGGCACCTTCTCCATGAAACGGCCCAAGGGCTTCATGGCCGAGGAGGTCTTCTACAAGATCCTGGACGAGGTAGCGCCACGCAAAACACCCCTTCGCTTCATCCGCTGGGGCGAGCCGCTGATGCATCCCAAACTGGTGGAATTCGTTACCGCCGCCCATGGCCGCGGCGTGTTGACGCACATCAACACCAACGGCAGCAAGCTGGACCGCCCTTATACCGAGGCATTGATCCAGGCTGGTCTGGACTCCATCAAATTTTCCTTCCAGGGCGTGGATCGCAAGAGCTTCGGCGAGATGCGCAACACCGATTTCTTCGACGGACTGATCGACACCATCCGCCTGTTCGTCGATGTGCGGGGGGAACGCAAGCTTCCCTATATCCATGTGTCCACCACCATCACCTACGAGACCAAGGAGCAGGTGATTGCCTTCAAGGCGCTGCTGTCGCCGCTGGTGGACCTGGTCAGCGTCGGGCGTACCGTGCTGGAGCATGTGGATCTGGCGACGGTGCGGCTGCGCGCCGACGAACTGGAAATGCTGAAAAGCCTGAAGGAGCAGGAATCGGTGGTGCGGAAACATCCCGAATGCCCCGAGGTCTTCGACAAGATGTCCATCGACTGGGACGGCACCGTTACCGCCTGCTGCAGCGACTCCGACAAGCTGATGCCGCTGGGCTCGGTCAAGGACAGCAGCCTGGAGGCCATCTGGAACTCCGACACCCTGAACCATTACCGCGCCCTGCTGGTCGCCATGCGTCACGACGAACTGCCGCTGTGCAAGACCTGCTACGATTATCACGGCTTGCAGACGCCGGGATTGCAGGATACCTGATGAAGCTAGCCTGATGAGCAATCAGGCCGCGACTTTCCAAGGCGGGTGATCATGAGCCCCAAGAAGATTCTGGTGACCGGAGCCGACGGCTTCATCGGCTCGCACCTGACCGAGGCGCTGGTGCGCCAAGGCCACGACGTGCGCGCCTTCGTCTACTACAACTCGTTCAATTCCTGGGGCTGGCTCGACCAGTCGGAGCCCGAGATCAAGCGCTCGCTCGATGTGTTCTCGGGCGACATCCGCGACCCCCACGGGGTGCGGGAAGCGGTCAAGGGCCGCGAGGTGGTGCTGCATCTGGCCGCCCTGATCGCCATTCCGTTTTCCTACCACTCGCCCGCCGCCTATGTGGAGACCAACGTCACCGGCACGCTGAACCTCTTGCAGGCGGCGCGCGACCTGGGGGTTTCACGCATGATCCAGACCTCCACCAGCGAGGTCTACGGCACCGCCCGCTTCGTGCCCATCACCGAGGCCCACCCCCTGTCGGGCCAGTCACCCTATTCCGCCACCAAGATCGGCGCCGACCAGATGGCGGAAGCGTTCTGGCGCTCCTTCGCCACCCCGGTGGCGACGCTGCGGCCGTTCAACACCTTCGGCCCCCGCCAGAGCGCCCGGGCGGTGATCCCCACCATCATCACCCAACTGCTGTCGGGCATGCGCAAGATCAGGCTGGGGGCGGTGCACCCCACCCGCGACTTCAACTATGTCGCCGACACGGTGGCGGCCTTCGTGGCCGCCATGACCGCGCCGGGGATCGAGGGCGAGGTGATCAACGCCGCCTCCAATTTCGAGATTTCCATCGGCGACACCGCCCGGACCATCGCCAAGGTCATCGGCTGCGACTTGGAGATCGAGACCGACGAGGCCCGGCTGCGCCCCGAGGCCAGCGAGGTGGAGCGGCTGTGGGGCGACAATGCCAAGGCCGCCCGCCTGCTGGGCTGGGCACCCGCCTATGGCGGCGGCGAGGGCTTCGAGCGCGCCATGGCCGAAACCGTGGCCTGGTTCCGCGATCCCGCCAATCTCGGCCGCTACAAGGCCGACCGGTACAATATCTGACATGGACGAGATCACCCGGCGACTGATCGAATTCTGGCGCGGCACCCAGGGGGCGGAGGGGCCGGTGCCGCTGCACGCCCCCGTCTTCGAGGGCCGCGAGTGGGACTATGTCAAGGACTGCCTGGATACCGGCTGGGTGTCCTCGGTGGGCGCCTATGTGGACCGCTTCGAGGCCATGCTGGCCGAGATCACTGGCGTCCGGCACGCCGTGGCGGTGGTCAACGGCACCGCCGCCCTGGAAATCTGCCTGCATCTGGCCGGAGTCAAGCCGGGCGACCAGGTGGTGATGCCCTCGCTGACCTTCATCGCCACCGCCAATGCCGCCAGCCATCTGGGCGCCACCTGCCGCTTCGTCGATATCGAGGAGCGCACCCTGGGCCTCGACCCCGCCCGCCTCGACGAGCATCTGATTGCGGCCAAGGGCCAGCCCATCGCCGCCGTGGTGGCCATGCACACCTTCGGCCATCCGGTGGATCTGGACGGCGTCGCGGCGGTCTGCGCCCGCCACGGCGTGCCGCTGATCGAGGATGCCGCCGAATCCCTGGGCAGTTCCTACCACGGGCAACACACCGGCCATCACGGCAGGCTGGCGGCGCTCAGCTTCAACGGCAACAAGATCGTCACCACCGGTGGCGGCGGCGCCATCCTGACCAATGACGCCGAACTGGCCAAACGGGCCAAGCACCTGACCACCACCGCCAAGGTGCCCCATCCCTATCGCTTCGACCATGACGAGGTGGGCTGGAATTACCGCCTGCCCAATCTCAACGCCGCCCTGGGCTGCGCCCAGTTGGAAGTGCTGGACGAGTATGTGGCGCGCAAGCGCCGCCTGGGCGATCATTACGCCCGTGTCTTCGCCGACCTGCCCGGTGTCCGGCTGATGCTCGAGAACCCGGGAACCACGGTGAATTACTGGCTGCACGCATTGCTGCTGGACCAGCCCGACCCGGCCCGGGTGGAGAGGGTGATCCAGGAAGCGGGAGCGGCGGGCATCCAGTGCCGCCCGGTCTGGACCCCCATGCACCAACTGCCCATGTATGGCGACTGCCCGCGCGGGCCATTGCCGGTGACCCAGTCCATCGCGGCACGGCTGATCAACATCCCGTCCAGCCCGGTGGCATCGTGAGTCGCCGGATCAGAACGGTCTGCGTCGCCACTGGTTCACGGGCCGAATACGGCCAGTTAGCCGACCTAATGCGGGTCATCGGCGCCGATGCCGAGCTGGACTTGCAGGTGCTGGTAACCGGCAGCCATCTGTCTGAACGGTTCGGCATGACGGTGGATGCCATCCTCGCCGATGGCTTCGCCATTGACGCCCGGGTGCCCATGCCGCTGGAAGGTGACGATCCGACGGATATCGCGCGGTCCATGGCGGCGGGGCTGATCGGCATGACCGAGGCGCTGGAGCGGCTGCGCCCCGACCTGCTGGTGGTGCTGGGTGACCGCTATGAAATGCTGGCCGCTGGCCAGGCCGCCTTGCTGACCCGCACCCCCATGGCCCATATCCATGGCGGCGAGGCCAGCGAGGGCGCCATGGATGAGTCCATTCGCCACGCCTTGAGCAAGATGTCCCATCTTCACTTCACCGCCGCCGAGCCCTATCGTCGCCGCGTCATCCAAATGGGCGAGCCCCCCCACCGCGTCTTTACCGTGGGAGCCATGGCCTTGGACGCACTGGAAGCCTTGCCGCGACTGACACGCGCCGAGGTCACCCAGCGCCTGGGCATTCCGGTCACCACCCCCTATTTCCTTGTCACCTATCATCCGGCGACCTTGGACCAAGGCGACCCCGCCGAAGCCATCGCGGCACTGGCTGCCGCCCTGGATCGCCATCCCGATCACAAAGTCATCATAACGGGTGTCAATGCGGATCCGGGCCATGACGCGGTTTCGTCGGCCATCGAGGCCTGGAGGAGCCGCCAACCCGACCGGGTCCGCACCTTCGCCTCTCTGGGGCAGGTTCTGTACTTCTCCGCCATGCGCCATTGCATCGCCGTGGTGGGCAACTCCTCCAGCGGTATCGTCGAGGCTCCGGCGGTGGGTGTTCCCACCGTCAATCTCGGAATTCGTCAGCAAGGCCGGATTCGGTCGCCATCCGTCATCGATTGCGCCGAAACCGAATCCGCTGTCGGCAAGGCCCTGGCCCTGGCCCTGGACGTCAACTTCCGATCCGAGGCCAGCCGCGCCCCCTATCCGTTCGGACGTCCCGGCGCGGCGCGGCGCATCGTCGAGGTCTTGAAGGCCACCGAAGTCGAAGGCCTCTTGACGAAGAAATTCCATGACCTTCCAGGAATGAACTCATGAGCGTCAACATCATCGCCGAGGCCGGCGTGAACCACAACGGCGACCTGGCTCGCGCCCTGGACTTGGTGGATGCCGCCGCCGCCGCCGGAGTGGACGTGGTCAAGTTCCAGTCATTCGTCATCACCAATGTCGTGACAAAGTGGGCGGGCAAGGCCAAGTACCAGACGGAAACCACCGGCGGCAACCAGAGCCAGCAGGAGATGCTGGCGGGCCTGGAACTGGACGAAGCCGCCCATCGCGCGCTGATGACACGATGCCAGGACCGCGGCATCCGCTTCCTGTCGACCCCGTTCGACCTCGACAGCATGCGCCTTCTGACCCAGACGCTGAAGCTGGACATGCTGAAGATTCCGTCTGGTGAGATCACCAATGCGCCTTTGCTGCTGGCGGCGGCCCGCAGCGGCCGCAAGCTCATCATGTCCACTGGTGCCAGCACCCTCGACGAGGTGGAGACGGCGCTGGGAGTGCTGGCATTCGGCTACAGCCGACCCTTGGATGCCCCTCCCGGGGAAGAGGCCTTCGCCGCCGCCTATGCCGACCCCGCCGGAAAAGCCGCATTACGGATGAATGTGCAGCTCATGCATTGCACCAGCGAATATCCGGCCCCGTTCGCCGAGGTCAATCTGCGGACCATGGATACTCTGCGCGATGCCTTCGGCCTGCCGGTGGGCCTGTCCGACCATACCGAAGGCATCGCCGTCGCCATTGCCGCCGTGGCCCGGGGGGCCGCCTCGGTGGAAAAGCATTTCACCCTGGACAGGCGTCTGCCTGGTCCGGATCACCGCATGTCGCTTGAACCCGCCGACCTTGCCGCCATGGTCTCGGCGATTCGCCAGGTCGAACTCTCCTTGGGCGACGGGCGCAAGCAACCTACCGCCTCGGAGCGCCAGAACCTTCCGATTATCCGCAAGTCCCTGGTCGCAGCGCGGGCGATCGCCAAGGGGGCAATTATCGGCCCGGACGACATCACCATGAAGCGAACCTCCGGCTTCGGCATTTCCCCCATGCGACTGTGGTCGATCCTCGGACGAACCGCCAGCAAGGCCTATGAACTCGACGACACCCTGGAAGAGACTCCGTGAGCAAGTCCGTCCTGGCCCTGATCACCGCGCGCGGCGGCTCCAAGGGCCTGCCCGGCAAGAATATCCGCCCCCTGGGCGGCAAGCCGCTGGTGGCCTGGACGGTGGAGCAGGCCCGCGCCTGCCCCCTGGTGGACCGGGTGGTGATTTCCTCCGATGACCCCGAGATCATCCTGGCGGCCCAGGCCGCCGGGTGCGAGGCCCCCTTCATCCGCCCCGCCGAACTGGCCAGCGACACCGCCAGCTCCGCCGATGTCGCCATTCACGCCCTGGACGCGCTGGGACAGGATTTCGACATTCTGGTCCTGCTGCAACCCACCTCGCCACTGCGCGAGAGCGCCGATATCGATGCCTGCATCCGCAAGCTGGTCGACCATCCCGAGGCGCCCTCGGTGGTCTCGGTGACCGAATCCTCCAAGTCGCCGTGGTGGATGCAGACCATGGACGACGGCGGCCGCCTGTCGCCGTTGATGCCCGACGCCAATGCGGCGCGGCGCCAGGACCAGCCAAGGGTGTTCGTGCCCAACGGCGCCGTCTATGTGGTGCGGGTGGCCTGGCTGCGGCAGCGCCGCGCCTTTCTGGGCGAGGGCAGCCTGGGCCACGAGATGCCCGCCGATCGTTCGGTGGATATCGACTCTTTGCTTGATTTCCGGATCGCCGAGGCCATCCTGGCCGCCGGAGGCCAAGTATGAAGAATTGGACCATGGCCCTGGTCGGGCCGGACAGCCCGACCCTGGAGGTCATCAAGACCCTGGACCAGTCCGCCACCCAGATCTGCCTGGTGGTGGACCCGGGCCGCGTGCTGCTGGGCACCGTCACCGATGGTGATATCCGCCGCTCGATCCTGCGCGGTGAAAGCCTGGACCAGCCGGTGCGCCTGATCATGAACCCCAAGCCGCTGGTGGCTACCCCGGCGATGCCGCCCGCCGAGCGCCTAGCCCTGATCCGGGGGCGCCGCCTGCGACACCTGCCGGTGGTGGATGCCAAGGGCGTGCTGATCGGGGTCGAGACCGAGGGCGAACTGCTGACCGGCGAGGAACTGCCCAATTGGGCGGTGGTGATGGTGGGCGGCCTGGGCGAGCGGCTGCGGCCGCTGACCGCCACCACGCCCAAGCCGCTGCTGCCGGTGGGCGGGCGGCCGCTGTTGGAAACCATCTTGCTGCAACTGGCGGGCAGCGGTTTTCGCCGGGTCTATCTGGCGGTCAATTACATGGCCGAGAAGTTCGAGGACGCCTTCGGCGACGGCTCGCGCCTGGGCCTCGACATCCGCTATCTGCGGGAAGACGGCAAGCTGGGCACCGCCGGGGCGCTGGGCCACCTGCCCGAACGTCCCGAGGCGCCCATGGTGGTCATGAACGGCGACGTGCTGACCGCCGTCAACTACCGCTCGCTGCTGGACTTCCACGCCGAACACGCCGCCCGCGCCACCATGTGCGTGCGCGAATACGACATCCAGGTGCCCTATGGCGTGGTCGAGGTGGAGAATTCCCGCGTTCGGGCGCTGCAGGAAAAGCCGGTGCTGACCCATTTCATCAATGCGGGCATCTATGTGCTGGACCCCAGTGCCCTCGACCGGCTGGAGCCGGGGCATCCCTGCGACATGCCCACCCTGCTGCAGCGGGTGATGAACGCCTCCGAGCCGGTGGTGGCCTTTCCCATCCGGGAATACTGGCTCGATATCGGGCGGCTGGATGATTTCGCCAAGGCCAACGGCGATTTCGAGCGGGTGTTCTCGTCGTCCGACGGCGGCGCGGCATGATCGCCCCCGTCCTGGTGGCCGGTGGCGCCGGTTATATCGGCAGTCACGTTGCACTGGAGCTGATCGCGGCGGGCCGGTCGGTGGTGGTGCTGGACGACCTGTCCACCGGACGGCGCGATCTGGTGCCGCCCCAGGCCGAATTCGTCCAGGGTGATGTGGGCGATTCCTCCCTGGTGCGTGACCTGCTGGCCCGGCATGGCTGCGCCAGCGTCATGATGTTCGCGGGCTCCATCATCGTCTCGGAATCCTTCCAGCAGCCGCTGCCCTATTGGCGCAACAATATCGGCGCCGGGTTCGCCTTCCTGGACGCCTGTGCCCGGGAAGGCGTGCGCCACCTGGTCTATTCCTCCACGGCGGCGGTGTACGGCGCGCCCGACTCCCTGCCCATTCCCGAGGACGCGGCGCTTCGCCCCATCAGCCCCTATGGCCGCTCCAAGCTGGCGCTGGAATGGGCGCTGGCCGACCTGTGCTCGGTGTCGGAGATGCGTTTCGCCGCGCTACGCTATTTCAACGTGGCGGGCGCCGACGCCCAGTTGCGCAGCGGTCAGGTCTCGCCGGTCGCCACCCATCTGATCAAGATCGCCACCGAGGTCGCGACGGGCAAGCGCCCCGGCATGGCCATCTATGGCGACGACTATCCCACCCCGGACGGCACCTGCATCCGCGACTATATCCACGTCTCCGATCTGGCCGAGGCCCATGTGCTGGCGCTGAACCACCTGGAAGCGGGCGGCGAGTCGCTGATCGCCAATTGCGGCTATGGAAGGGGCTTCTCGGTGCGGGACGTGCTGGCGGCGGTGGAGCGGGTGGCGGGCAAGCCTCTTGCGGTAGAAATCGGCCCCCGCCGACGCGGCGACCCGCCCGCCCTGGTGGCGGATTCCTCGCTGTTGAAGCAGGTGCTGGGCTGGAGCCCGAAGCGCGACGACCTCGATCTGATGGTTCGTTCGGCGCTGGATTGGGAAGGTAGGAACCGGTGAGGTTGTTCGACCTCACCCTGGCCTTCGGCTCCGGCGTGCCGCCCTGGCCGGGCGAGCCCGCGCCACGCATCACCCGCCTGTCCGACATGGACGTGGGCGATGCCTGCACCGTGACGCGCATGGATTTCGTGGTCCATTACGGCACCCATCTCGACGCACCGGTCCATTTCATCCAGGGCGGCACCGATGTGGCGTCGCTGCCGCTGGACGTGCTGATGGGGCCGTGCCATGTGGCGCGGGTGGCGGATTCGGTGGACACCATCGGCCCCGACGCCTTCGAGATTCCGGCGGGCTGCACCCGCCTGCTGGTGCGGACCCGCAATTCCGATCTGTGGAATACCCCGGCTCATCCCTTTCACCGCGATTTCGTCGCCTTCACCCCCGAGGGCGCCCAATGGCTGGTGGAGCGCGGCATCCGGCTGGTGGGCATCGACTATCTGTCGGTGCAGGGCTTCCACGACGCCGCGCCCACCACCCACCGCATCTTGCTGGGCGCGGGCGTCATCGCCGTCGAGGGCCTGGATATGCGCGGCGTCGAGGCGGGAGAGTATCATCTGACCTGTCTGCCGCTGAAGATCATCGGTGCCGATGGGGCGCCCTGCCGGGTGGTGCTGACCCAGGAGACTTGACCTCTTAGTCCCGAAGCGCGAGAAAGGCCGACACCGCCCTGCCCTCGGAGCCGCCATGACCTGGAACGTCCTGATCAGTGCCCCCTATATGATCCCGGTGATCGACCGTTTCCGGCCGTGGTTCGCCGAACATGACATCGAAATCACCGTGGCCGACGTCCAGGAGCGGCTGGAAGAATCCGACCTGCTGCCCATCATCGCCAAGTATCACGGCATCGTCTGCGGCGACGACCGCATCACCAAGGCGGTCATCGACACCGCCACCAATCTGAAGGTGATTTCCAAATGGGGCACCGGCATCGATTCCATCGATTCGGCCTATGCCGCCAGCAAGGGCATCCCGACGGGGCGCACGCTTGACGCCTTCACCCAACCGGTGGCCGACACCGCGCTGGGCTACATCCTGTGCTTCGCCCGCAACCTGCCCTGGATGGACAAGATGATGAAGGCGGGGGTGTGGGACAAGATCCCCGGCCGCGCCTTGAACGAATCCACCATCGGTGTGGTCGGGGTCGGATGCATGGGCTCGGCCGTGCTGCGCCGGGCCAAGCCCTTCGGCGCCCGCCTGCTGGGCAACGACATCCGCGAGATCGACCCCGCCTTCGTGGCCGAGATGGGTGTCGAGATGATGGATCTGGACTCCTTGCTGGAACAATCCGACTTCGTCAGCGTCTGCTGCGACCTCAACCCGACCTCCTACCTGCTGTTCAACGATGCCCGCTTTGCCCGCATGAAGGCCGGTTCAGTGCTGGTCAACACCGCCCGCGGCCCGGTGGTCGAGGAGGCCGCCCTGGTCCGCGCCCTGCAATCGGGCAGGATCGCCGGTTGCGCGCTGGACGTCTTCGAGCACGAGCCGCTGCCCAAGACCAGTGCGCTGCTGGGCATGGACAACGTGCTGTTGGCGCCGCATAACAGCAATTCCAGCCCCAAGGCCTGGGAACGCATCCACCATTCCACCCTGAAAAACCTGCTGGATGGTCTGCGTGGCTGAGGCAAGAGCGGTCGAAACCTCGGTCCTGATCCGCTGCTTCAACGAGCAGAAATACCTGCCCGGCCTGTTCGACGCGTTGGACCGCCAGACCTACCGCGACTTCGAGGTGATCATCGTCGATTCCGGGTCGTTCGACCGCACCCGCGAGATCGCCGAGGCTCGCGCCGACACCGTGCTGCGCATCTCCAGCCACGATTTCACCTTTGGCTATTCCCTGAATGCCGGGATCAAGGCGGCGAGGGGGAAATTCATCGCCATCGTCTCGGCCCATACCGAGCCCTGCGACGAACACTGGCTGGAAACCCTGATCGCGCCGCTGCGCGACGCGACGGTGGCCATGACCTATGGCCGCCAGTTGGGCAAGGCCTGTTCCAAATTCTCCGAGACCGAGGATTTCGAGCGGACCTTCGGCCCCCGGCCCCGCGAGGAAAGCCCGGCCCGCTGGTGCGTCAACAACGCCAATTCCGCCATCCGCCGCGACCTGTGGGAGAAGTATCCCTTCGACGAGGAACTGACCGGGCTCGAGGATATCGACTGGGCAAGGCGCTGGATGACGGAAGGCTTGCGGGTGGTCTACCGCCCCGAGGCCCGGCTGTACCATATCCACGAGGAAAGCTGGCGCCAGATCAGGCGGCGCTATTACCGGGAAGCGGTGGCGGCGCGGCGCATGGGCATCAAGGGACCAGACCGGGTGCTGAACGAGGCCTTCGCCGAATTGCGCCACACTGTCTCCGACCTGGTCAACGCCTTTTCGCCCGGTGACAACCCGGTGGCGGCGCGCCTGACCCTGGGGCAGCGGCTGCGCGAAGTGGTCTATTTCCGCGTCAACCGCAATATCGGCACCTTCAAGGGCCTGCTGGAAGCCCATCCGCTGGAGACCCGCGCCGAGCAGGAGGACGCCCTATTCGACCGCTCCACCCGCGCCGTGGTTATCCATGGCCCCGGCAAGGTGGCGCTGGAAAATATCGAACTGCCCGAATTGAAGCCCGGCGACGTGGTCATCCGCACCGCCCATGTGGGGGTCTGCGCCACCGACCTGGAACTGCTGGCGGGCAGCCTCGGCTATTACAAATCCGGCATGGCCAAGTATCCCATCGTGCCCGGCCACGAATTCTCGGGCCGCATCGTCACGGTGGGCCAGAACGTCATCGCCTTCAAGGAAGGCGACCCGGTGGTGGTGGAATGCATCCAGAGCTGCGGCTCTTGCGGCGAATGCCGGGCGGGCAACTTCATCGGCTGCGCCGAGCGCGCCGAGGTGGGGGTGCTGCGGCTCAACGGCGCCTATGCCGATTTCGTCACCGTTCCCGCACGCTTCGTCCACCGGCTGGCGCCCGGCACCGATCTGCGCCAGGCCGCCCTGTGCGAGCCCACCGCCGTGGTGCTGAAGGGCATGCGCCGCCTGATGCCCGCCTTGGAGGCCCAGCCCAATGCCGAACGCCGCTGCGCCGTCATCGGCGCCGGTTGCATTGGCCATATCTGCGCCGTGGAACTGGCGCGGCGCGGCCATGCCGTTACCGTATTCGACCGCAACGCCGCCCGGCTCGAGGTGTTCAAGGGCCGCCCCATCCAGACCTCGGCCGATCTCGACCGGCTGGGCGAGTTCAACGTGGTGGTGGAAGCCACCGGCCATCCGGAGGTGCTGGACAAGGCCTTGCACGCCGCCCCCGCTGGGGCCACCCTGCTGCTGCTGGGCCTGCCCTATGCCCGCAAGGAATTCTCGTTCGAGGCCATCGCCGCCTTCGACAAGACGGTGATCGGCTCGGTGGGCAGCACGGCGGAGGATTTCGCCGAGGCCATCCGCCTGATGCCGGAGCTGGACCTGTCGGCGCTGATGGCCTGCTCCCTGCCGCTGTCGAAATTCGCCGAGGCCTGGGAGTTGGCCCGCGCCGGCTCGCGCCTGAAAATCATCCTGGATGTGGAGGACCGCCCGTGACCCTGAAGACCATCGCCCCCGGTGCGCTCCGCACCATCGCGATCGTTCCCGCCCGCATGAATTCCGGCCGCTTCCCCGGCAAGCCGTTGAAGTATATCGACGGCATGTCCATGGTCGGCCACTGTTATTTGCGCACCCGGCTGTGCCAGAGCCTGACCAAGGTGGTGGTCGCGACCCCCAACGAGGAAGTGGCGGACGATATCCGGCGCTTAGGGGGAGAGGTGGTGGTCACCCCCGAATTCGACATGTGCAACGACCGCATCGCCTGGGCCTATGAAGAGGTGGCGAAGACCGACGGCGCTTACGATCTGGTGATCAATGTCCAGGGCGACCAGCCGCTGGTCCATCCCGACATGCTCGACCAGATCATCAATGCCCATGCCGCCGAGCCCGATCTCGAGTCCTCCACCCTGGTGGAGCCCCTGACCCTGATCGAGGAATTCCACGACCTGAACCGGGTCAAGGTGCTGTTCCGGGACAGCGACGGCGGCCTGATCTACATGTCGCGCGCCCCCATCCCCAGCCCCAAGAAGCACGGCGTGCTGCCCGAACGCGTCTACAAGCACACCGCCATCATCGCCTTCAAACCCGCCTTCCTGAAGGAGTTCCTAGCCTTCGGCATGACCTATAACGAGGAGGTGGAAGGCATCGACTACAACCGCGTCATCGAGATGGGCCGCGGCATGAAGGTGCTGGTCACCCCCATCGTCTCCGACACGGTGGACAATGCCGAGGACTTGGCCCGCGTCACCAAGACCATGGCCAGTGATCCCTTGTGGCTGAGCAAGGCCTATGGCTGACGACGTTCTCGTCCTCAATGAACTGACCGCACTGTCTCTCTTTCTGCGCGTCCGGCGGGGCGAGGCCCCGCGCCTGCTGCTGATCGACCCCATTCTGCCGCCGTTGCGGCCGTTGCTGGACCGTCTATGGACCTGGGCCAGGGGCAGGGGGGCGCGCCTGCTGATCGAGGACTATCCCGAGCACCGGCAGGAATGGTCCTATCCCACCCTGATCTTCACCGACAATGTGCTGGAGGTCATCGAGCCCTGGCAGGGCGAGCATTTCCGTTTCGACGCGGCCGACAGGGATGAGCGCCACGGCATCGCGCTGAAGCTGCTGGCCACCATGTTCATGTTCCGCCGCTACATGGCCGCCTTCCTGATCAATAAGCATGTGGGCCTGACTGGCGCCAAGGTGATCGGGCTGTCGCCGGAAATCACCGGGCTTGCCAGGGCCTGGTTCGGTGCCCAGGCCCTGGCGGGGGTGAGCCCGGCGCGGCTGCCCAACCGGCTGCTGACCTGGCCGTTGGCCCTGGCCGGGTGGCTGTCGGCCCTGGCGCTGGTGCTGACCCGGCTGCGGAGCGAGGTCACGCCAAAGCCGGTCTTCGTCATGGCGGACCAGAACAATGACTGGCGCGACCTGGAGCTGTACCGCGCTTTCGCCAAGGGCGGCGAACTGCTGGTGGTCATGCGCAACGCCGAAATCGCCGCCCAGGCCCGCGACAAATTCAAGGAGTGGCCGTACTGCCTGCCCGGCGACGGGGCCTATGACCCCAGGGGCGCCTGGGAGGCCGCCCTGGATGCCAGCCGCGACGCATTCGACATCTGGCGCCGCTGGGGTGGGCTGGCGCCTGCCCTGTTCTGGGAAATGGCGCTGCTGCCCTGGCGCCGGGTCAAGCTGCGCGCCCTGTTCAATCGCTTCCGCCCCCGCTATTTCTGGGCGCGGGACGATTACAACGTGGACCATGTGCTGCGCCGCCAGGAATTGAACCGGGTCGGCGCCCAGCAATGGGGCCTCAACCACGCCGTCCAGGGCATCACCATCAAGATGCCGCAACTGCGCCATGTCTCCATGGACCGCTATTTCACCATCGGCTCGGCCTTCCATCCCTATTTCAAGGACACCTGGAAGGTGGACGCGCTGCACGCCATCGGCTCCTTCGCCTTCACCGAGCAGCATTTCAAGGCGCCCATCCGCACCTCGTCCGACATCTTGTTCATGGCCCGCTTCGCCATCGGCAATGCGGAATTTATCCGCGCCGTGCGCCTAGCCGCCCAGGCCTTTCCCGACCGCCGTATCGCACTTCAGGTGAAAAGCGGCTATCCCCATGACGAGTTGATCCCCGCCTTCATCGAGGACTGCCGCCGGGGCCTTGCCAACGTGGCCCATGTCACCGATCCGGTCTATGATCTGGTGCTGCGGGCGGACATGATCATTTCCGACCCATCGACCATCATCGCCGAGGCCCTCCAACTGGGTATCCCCACCGCCATGATCGACGTGATTCCCGGCCAGAAGCTATCCATTTTCCGTGAATTTCCTGGCCTGTGCCTGACCACGGCGGAGGCGGTGGTGGAGCGGCTGAAAGCCTGGATCGACGGAACCGAGGTCTTCGACTCCTCCCGTTACGACACCCTGGTCAACCTGGACAAGCGGCCCTATCACGAGATGGTGTGCGAGAAGATGCCGGAACTGAACGGCGACATCGCGAAGGCCTCGCCATGAGTGGTGGCAAGGGTCGCGTCCTCCTGTCCGTCCGCCGCGCCGTGGCGATGATCGATCGTGGACTGGCCCGGCAATGGCTGGTGGTCGGGGGCTTGGCCGCCACCGCCGCAGTGTTGGAAATGCTAGGGGCAGGAGCCGTCTTCGCCCTGATTGGAACCGTGGCGGATGTGTCGCTGTTGGCCAAGGTCCCCGTTGCCGGCGGCTATCTGGTGGAGTTCGCCAAGGCCAATCCCTCCTGGGCGATTCAACTGCTGGCCATCTGTGTTGCCGGCTTCTTCGTGGTCAAGAATCTGTTCCTGTTCTTCGAGATATATTACCGCGAACACTGCGAGCTGCGGATCATGGCCTTCATCAGCGGCCGACTACTGAAGGGCTACCTTTACGCCCCCTACGCCTTCCATTTTCAGAAGAACTCGGCCGAGCTATTCCGCAATATCGGCTATTCCGTCGAACTGGTAACCAAGAACGTCATCCTGGCAACCGCCGCCCTGTTCTCGGAATCCCTGACCATCATTGGCCTGCTTGCGACCTTGATGATCGCCGATCCCATGGTAACCATCGTGACCGCCGGCGTGATGGGCGCCCTGGTGGCGCTGATCCTGATCACGTCCCAGCGGGGTTTCGTCCTGCGGGGCCAGCAGACCCAGAAATTGCAAGCCGAGATGTTCCAGGCCATCCACGAGTGCCTGGGGGCCTCAAAGGAGGCCAGGGTCACCGGGCGCGAGTTGTTCTTCTGGCAGCGCTACAATACCTATCTTTGGAACCGCGGCAGATTGCTGCGCCGCGATTCCGCCGTATCTCAGGCCCCACGGCTGGCCATGGAAACGGTCCTGGTCCTCACCATCGTGGTGCTGATCGGCGTCGCGTCGGCCCGTGGCGACAGCGGTAGCCAACTGGTCTATCTGTTGGGGATGTTCGGTTATGTCGGCTTCCGTGTCCTGCCCTCCTTCAACCGCGCCGTGGTTCACATCAACAAGATTCGCAATAGCAGCGCCGCCGTCGAGCTGATTTGGAACGACTACCGCGCCCTCTGCGAGAGCGATCCGTCCGCCCCGGCTGACGGCGACCCCGTGGTGTTCCAGCAAGACCTTGTCCTTGACTCAGTTCACTACACCTATCCCGGTTCCGATCACGAGGTGCTTCGGGGCATCAATCTGACGGTGCCGCGCGGCACGGCCATCGGTATCGTCGGGTCCACCGGCGCCGGGAAAAGCACCCTGGTGGACGTCATCCTGGGCCTGCTACGCCCCGATTCGGGCGACATTCTCGTCGATGGCGCCAGCATCCTAGATAATCCTCGCAGTTGGCAGCGTCGGATCGGATACGTCCCCCAGACCATCTACCTGACCGACGATAGCCTGCGCCGTAACATCGCCTTCGGCCTGGACGATACCGATATCGATGACGTCCGATTGGGCAGGGCGTCCGAGATGGCTCAACTCAGTGAATTAATTGCCTCGCTGCCACAGGGCTTCGATACCCATATCGGTGAGCGTGGGGTCCGGCTTTCCGGTGGCCAGCGCCAGAGGATCGGCGTGGCCCGGGCGCTGTACCACGATCCGGAACTGCTGATCTTCGATGAAGCCACCTCGGCGCTGGACAGCGGTACCGAGTGGGAAATCACAGAGGCCATCAATGCCCTGGCCGGTCACAAAACCCTGATCCTGGTGGCGCATCGTCTCAGCACCCTGAAGAACTGCAACCACTTGATCATGCTGCATGACGGTGTCGTCAAGGCGGAGGGCGGTTTCGACCAGTTGATCGGCAGCGACGAAAACTTCCGCCGCATGGTCGAACTGTCCAGCCTGGGCTTGCACACGGCGGCGTCTGGCGATGATGAAGCCGCCGATTGACCGGGCTTGACCAGGAAAAACCACAAAAACAAAAGTCTTGAAGCCGCACCCGTTGGGGCGTTAGTAGTTGCGATGGCTGGCCTCTGGCCGCGTGCCTATGCGGAGCCCTGATATGTGGCCACCGCTTCGGCCCATGAATATTGATGGATCGCCCCTTGACTCACGCTCCCGCCCAGGACCAAACCGTATGCCTGTCGACAATTGAGGGGAACGCCAAGGACCTAGTTCTGATCTACCCACCTTGGCCGGCCCTGGAAGAGCGCGCCGCGCTTCAGAATTTCCTGCCACCCCTTTCGGTCCTGTCCATCGCGTCCTTCGTCCGCTCCAAGGGCTATTCCGTCGGCGTGATCGACGTTCATGGTCAACATCTTGACGAGGGCGAGGTTCGCGCCCGTCTGCGTGCGGCACGTCCCCGTTTCGTCGGCATTTCGGTGCTGACCAATGCCTGCGTGCCCGCTCATCGCATCGCTCGCATCGTCAAGGAGGAATTGCCGGACTGCATGGTCGTGGTCGGAGGGTCGCATGTGGAAGCGCTGCCCGAACGCTCGCTGCGCAACTCGGCCATCGACATCGTGGTGCGTGGCGATGGCGAAGATGCCATGGTGGAAATCATGGAAGGCCGCCCCCTGTCGGAGATTCCGGGCCTGACCTACCGGGTCGGCACCGAAGTGCGCCACAACAAGCACCGGCCGGTCGAGATGAATCTCGACCGCTTCCCCATGCCAGCCTACGACTTGGTGGATTTCGACTTCTACTTCCCCGCCGCAGGTTCCTACCGTCATCTGCCCGCCATCAACGTCCTGATGACCCGTGGCTGCCCGGGGCGGTGTAGCTTCTGCAACTCGGCGCGAACCACCCTGCGGTCCCGCTCGCCGGACGAGGTGGTGAAGCAGATTCGCCATCTCCACGACACCTACGGCATCCGCCAAGTTCAGTTCTATGACGACACCTTCACCGTCATGAAGAAGCACTGCCTGGACTTCTGCGAAGCCCTCGCGGCCGAGCGGATGGATGTCAGTTGGACCGCCTATATCCGGGGTGATTGCTTTTCCGACGATATCGCGGCCGCCATGAAAAAGGCTGGCTGCCATCAGGTCCTGGTGGGGGTCGAGACCGGCAATCCCGAAATCGCCAAGAAGATCGGCAAGCCCATCGACCGCGAACGCTACAAGGAGACGGTGGCCATCGCCCGACGGCACGGCCTGGAAATCCGGGCGACCTTCATCATCGGCCATCTGGGCGAGACCTGGCAGACCATGAAGGACACGCTGGACTTCGCCATCGAGCTGGATGTTGACCTGTTCCAATTGAACATCGCTACCCCCTATCCTGGCACCCAACTTTACAACGAGGCCGTGGAACTCGGCTGGCTGACCTCGAAGGACTGGTACGAATACGGCCAATGCCAGGTTCTGATCCGCCAGCCGCAACTGAGCCCGGAAGAGATCCTGAAGTTCGAGCGCTATGCCTTCCGACGCTTCTATATGCGCCCGAAGACAATCTGGCGGATGATGAAGCGCATGGTGTCATGGCACCACCTGCGGGACTATTACCGGGCTCTTGAGGCCCTGATCCTAGGTCGCAAGAAGTCGAATGTCGATCAGAGCTGGGATTGCTGGCGAGGCTTCAAGGAAGAGGACTTCTTCGACGTGAACTTGGTCGAGCCAGAGCAATTGCGCCTGACCTATGAACTGCGTCAGGGCGTCGGCTGAGCGGGCCGAATAAGCGAGGATTGGTTACATGACTGCCAAGAATGCGTTGTTTCTCAAGCCGCCGCTATCCGGTGCCGGAGCCCGGAACGTCGTCCGCGACTTCCTTTACGGCTGCTGGTGCAACGGCCGCCGGATCGGCGGCATGCAGATGCCCCCCCTGACCGAGTTGACCGCCTGCACCCATGCCCGGCAGGATGGTGTCGAGCCGGTCTTCCTGGATGCGTTGGTAGAGCCCGAGCGGTTTCAGGCCCTGATCGATACCCGGTTCGAAGGCTTTTTCGCCGTCGCGGTGATGAGTTCGACCCAGTCGTTCCGTCAGGACGTGGAAACGCTTGAGCGCGTCAAGGCGCTCAATCCCGGCATAAAGGCGATCCTGTTCGGGTCGCACCCCACCTTCATGCCCGAATACTGCTTGCAGGAAACCGTGGTGGACTATTTGGTCCTGCGCGAGCCGGAGGACACCCTGCGCGAGTTACTGGGCGCATTGACCCGTGGCGAGCCGGTGGACGAACTGGCGGGCCTCGCACTGCGTCATCCCGACGGCAGCGCGCGCATCAATGAACACCGCGCTTTTGTCACCATGGACAATTTGCCCATTCCCGACCGGACTTTGCTGCCGGCGGGCGCCGACTACTTCAACCCGGTCGTCAAGCGACTGCCCTACACCACCATGCAGACCTCGCGCGGTTGCCCCGCGCGCTGCAACTACTGCACCGCGCCGACCTTTTACGGCAACAAAACCCGGGTCCGCTCTGCGGAAAAAGTGCTAGAGGAAATGCGCGAGATCAAGCGGCTGGGCTACCGCGAAATCTTCTTCCGCGATGAAACCTTCTCTGCCTACAAGGGGCGGAATTTCAAGATTTTCGAGGGGATGGCCGCCGAAGGCATGGACTTCAGCTGGATCGCCAACGCCCGCGTCGACATGATCGACGAGGACAGCATGCGCGCCATGAAGAAGGCCGGCTGCCACATGCTTAAATTCGGCGTCGAGACCGGGTCCGACGAGATGCTCGTGACCTACAAGAAGGGCACCACTACCGACCAGGCCCGGTGGGCCTTCGCCAAGGCGCGCGAGGTCGGCCTGGACACCCATGCCCACATCATCTTCGGCGGGCCGGGCGAAAGCCTGGACACTATCCGACAGACCATCGCTTTCGTGAAGGAAATCCGGCCCAGCACGGTGACCTTCGGCATCCTGACGCCTTATCCCGGCACCGAAATTTTCGATATGGTGGCTGAAAAGCAACCAGAGATCCTAGATGGGTCTGGTTCAAATATGGAAAATCTACACACCAGCGGCTTCTTCAACGAATCCCTCTGTGGTCTGTCGGGTGACGAATTGTCCCGGCAAATCGTCCGGGCCTACCGGGAATTCTATGTCCGGCCGGGCTATTTGCTGGAACGACTGAGCAAAATCAGGAGTTTTGAAGAGCTGATGATTTCCCTTGTGGCAGGGGCCAATGTCATGCAATTTGCGCTGACCGGCAGGAAATAACCCTAGGACGACCCCGTGTTCGAACTTGTCAGCGTTGTCGTGCCAGCGTTTAACGAGGCGCCGTCACTGAACGAGCTCTACGAGCGAGTGCGGACGGTTCTGGGTGGCCTTCAGCAACCTTTTGAATTTATCCTGATCGACGACGGCAGTACCGATGACACCCAGGCGGTGGTCGAGGCGCTTGGGCGCCAATATGGCAATGTCATCTACATCCAGCACTTCCGCAATCAGGGCAAGTCCATTGGATTGATGCAAGGGTTCGACGCGGCATCGGGGGATGTCGCCATTACCTTGGATGCCGACCTTCAGGACCAGCCAGAGATGTTCCCCCGGCTGCTGGAACAGATCGAGGCGGGCTACGACTTCGTCAACGGCTGGCGCCGCAGCCGCCACGACCCGGCGGCGAAGAAGATAGTTTCGCGGATATACAACGGCTTGGTCAATCGCGTATTCGGTGTCCAGCTTAACGATATCAATAGTGGGCTGAAGGCCTATCGCCGCGAAGTCTACAAATCCATCGAACTGCGGGGCGATCTCCATCGTCTGGTCCCGGTTCTGGTGGCGCTGAAGGCCTTCACGATCTCTGAAATTCCGGTCGAGCACTCTGAACGCAAGCACGGCCAGTCCAAATATCGCTTGCTTCGCCATCGTGGCATCCTTGATGTCTTTGCCCTGATTGCAGTCAATGCCACCCAGACGCGACCATTCCATATTTTCTGCGAAGCCGCCTTCGTCTTCTGGATGTTCGGGCTGATGTGCTTCCTGAGTTGGGTTGGACTAACCTATGCCGTGTGGGGCGGCAACTCGCATTGGCGGATTGTCGGAACACTGCTTGGCGGAGTGGGGACCTGGGCAGCGTTCGTGGGATCGGTGCTGCCCATTTTCGGCCTTTTCCTGGAGATCGAGGCCGGACGCGCCCAGGACGTCAGATGGCGTCATCGCCTCGTACGCCACAACAAGCGTTTTTCCACCGACCCCCAGGGCTGACCGGCCATGTGTGGAATCTTCGGCGCCGCCATGGCCCGGCCCGACCCCGAGCTAGGCCGGATCGGGACTGCCATGGGCCGACGCCTCGCACATCGGGGTCCCGACGATATGGGTGTATTCGCCGATGATTGGGCGGTGCTTGGCAATACCCGTCTATCCATCATCGACCTTGCCGATGGACATCAGCCGATCATCAACGAGACCGGCGATCTGGTCATCGTTTTCAACGGTGAAATCTACAATCACCGAGAGCTGCAGCGTGACCTGACCGCCAAGGGCCATGTCTTCAAGACCCATTCAGATACCGAGGCGATCCTGCACGCCTTCGAGGAATGGGGGCCTGACTGCCTGCTCCGTCTCAACGGCATGTTCGCCGTCGCCATTTGGCACTGCCCCAGCCGCCGGATGTTCATCGCCCGTGACCGCCTGGGAATCAAACCGTTGTATCTGGGCCGCGGCATCCATGGAATCGCATTCGCCTCGGAACCCAAGGCGCTGTTCCCCATCATGCCGGACCGCCCGGCGCCGCATTGGCCATCCCTGGCGCGATTCCTCCAACTGGGCTATTTCGCCCCCGGAGACTGCGCCTTCGCCGGAATCGAGAAATTCCCCGCCGGACATTTTGGCTGGATAGAGAAAGGTCACCTGTCACTTCACCGTTGGTGGACCCCGCTGGTCGGGCAGGGAGACCCGGTGCCATTGGCCGAGGCGGTGGCCAAGGCTGCTGAACTGCTGGGCGACGCGGTTGAAAGCGAATTGTTGGCCGATGTCCCGGTGGGCGTGTTCCTCAGCGGCGGCCTGGACTCCTCGGCGGTGGCCGCCGCCGCCGCCGAACGCGGCCGCAAGCTTCCCGCCTTCGCCTTATCGTTTCCAGAGGCGACCCACGACGAATCAGCCGATGCCCGCCTCGTGGCCGACAGTCTGGGGCTGGACTATTTCGAGCACCGCCTGGAGGTGGATGAACTGCGCGCCACAGTGTCAGAGGTTGCGACCATGTTGGACGAGCCGTTCGGCGATGCCACGGTAGTGCCGCTTTTGGCGCTGTCTCGCTTCGCCCGACGCCACGTCAAGGTGGTTCTGACCGGTTGGGGCGGTGATGAGCTGTTCGCTGGATATCCCACCCTGAGGGCCCACCGGGCGGCCAGGCTCTATCGCATGCTGCCCGGCTGGCTCGGCGACGGCCTGTTGCCGGCGGCTATCCGGCGCCTGCCTGTCTCCGAGCGCTATCTCAGCCTGGAATTCAAGGCCAAGCGCTTCATCCAGGGCATGGACCTGACCCCGGAACAGCAGCACCTGGGCTGGATGGGCTACTTCAACGCGACCGGAGTAGCGGCGTTGTTGCGCCCCGAGATTGCCGAGGCCGCGAGCCACGACGGCCACAGGGCGCTGGCGGTGCCCGATCTCGCCCGCCCAACAGAAACCGATCCGGTTGACCGCATCCTCCACCTGGACATGTGTACCTTCCTCGAGGGTAACGGACTTTTCCAGGCCGACCGCATGACCATGGCCGCCTCGCTGGAAGCACGGGTCCCATTGCTCAATACGGTGGTGATGGATTATGTCGCCGCCCTGCCCGCCGGGGTCAAGATGGCGGGAGGACAGTTGAAACCCCTATTGAAAATGGCGTTGAAACCAAAGCTCCCCTCACGGATTATCACCAAGCCGAAGAAAGGCTTTGGCCCGCCTTCGGCTGGTTGGCTGAGATCTGCCCTGTCCGATACGCTCCGGACAACATTGTCGAGGGAAAAGATTGAGGCGGATGGTATACTAGCTGCCGAGGCGACCGAACGATTGGTCGATGATCACCTCAACCGACGGGCCGATCACGGCCGGGCGTTGTGGGCGTTGTTGAGCTTTCAGCTCTGGCACGACAATTTCATCTCCGGTGCGGTGCAAGGTTAGGTTCGATTCATGGCATTATCTCTCTCCCTGGCAGGACGTCCCATCAAAGTCCTGCTGGTTCAGCCGTCTAGCGATAACTGCGTCCAGTCGCTGTTCACTTATCACAAGGATCACGGCATCGGCCACAAGCCACCGCTGGGCATCATGATCCTTGCGACCTATCTGCAGCGCGAAGGTTTCGCGGACGTCCATTGCCTGGATGCGCAGATGGAGGAGATATCCCCCGAGGAAACCGCCCGGCGCATTGCCCAGGAGAAGCCGGACCTGGTTGGTTTCACGGTGTGGACCGATTTCTGGTATCCGGCATGGAAGACCATCGAGGAGACCCGCCGCCTGCTGCCTGACAGCGTCATCGTTCTGGGAGGCCCCCATGCCGGCTGCTATCCCAAGGAAACGGTGGAGGGCTGCTCCGCCGACTACCTGGTCGTAGGCGACGGTGAGGACGTGCTGCTGGGTATGGTCCAGGATCTCCAGGCCGAGCGACCAGTGGCGGATCACCCGGGATTATGGCGCCGTCTCCCAAACGGCAGCGCACAAGCTCCCTCCGAAGCTATGGCCGTCGTCAAGGACCTCACCAAGATTCCGGCTCCCAATCGCCTACTGCTCCCCTATAAGCGCTATTCGTCGGTGCTGACCCCTACCGACTATGAAACCACCATGGTGACGTCGCGAGGCTGTCCCTATAAGTGCGTCTTCTGCAAGATGGACGTCCAGAAGGTCTATGCCCGCACCGCCGAGCAGGTGGTGGATGAATTCGCCGACATCGCCGCACTGGGAATCACCGATGTCCAAGTCTATGACGACACCTTCACTTGGGGCCACCAGCGGGCCAAGGATATCTGCCAGGGCATCATCGACCGCGGCATCAAGGTCAACTGGGCCATACGCGACCGCGTCAACCGGGTCACTCCCGACTTGTACAAGCTGCTGAAGGAGGCAGGGTGCTACCGGGTTCATTTTGGTGTTGAGACCGGTTCGCAGCGTATTCTTGATTTGTCGGGCAAGGCCATCACCTTCGAGCAGGTGGACAAGGCCATGGTAACCGCCCGCGAGATCGGCATGACCGTCATGGCCTATTTCATGTTCGGTTTCATCAGCGAAACCCGTGAAGATGCGCTCAAAACCATCGCCTACGCCAATAAGCTCGATCCTGACTACGCCGTCTTCGTGGTCCTGATCCCATATCCCGGCACCGCCGTCTACCGGGAGGGCATGGCCAAGGGCATCATTCCCACGGATTTCTGGCGTGACTTCACCTTGAATCCGCAGCCCGACTACGTCATCCCCCACATCATCGAGGACGAGTTGTCGCGCCAGGAACTGGTTTCCATGAAGAATATGGCGACCCGCCGCTACTATTTCCGTCCGTCCCGCATCCTGCGAGAAATTCGCACACTATCGTCATTCAGGGAACTTAAGAGCAAAGCGCGTCTTGCCTGGATGCTGCTCCATGAGTCCACGTCAAAGCTGACACCGCGAATGCCAATAACCTGAACCGTTCGTGGACAGATACGCGATGGCAAACAACGGATGATCGTGCAGTGATCCTTCTCGCCAGGAATGGGTTTGGCAATGTCGGATGAAATTCCTCAGCACCCGGGGGCTGGCTGGAACCCGTTCGACCAGGGATATTTCAGCAGTGACGAGTTGCGGCAATTCGGCTTCAAGGAAGTCGGTCGCAACGTGATGATCGCAAAGAACGCGACCATTATCGGGCTGGCAAACATATCGATCGGCAATAATGTCCGGATCGACGGCGGCGTCACCATCGTTGCTCAGTCTGGCCGGTTGGCCTTGCATGACTTCATCCACATCGGCTCCGGCTGCCATCTGAACTGCGCCGGTGGCATTACCATGTCGAGTTTCTCCGGCCTGTCACAAGGCGTCCGCATCTATTCCGGGACAGACGACTACACGGGCGAATCCCTAACCAACCCGACCGTGCCAGGCAAATATGCCAAGACCAAGATTGCGCCGGTCGAACTGGGACGCCATGTCATCATCGGATCAGGCACGGTCATTCTGCCCGGCGTAACCATTGGGGAAGGCGCCTCCGTCGGGGCGCTGTCTCTAGTGCCCAAGTCCCTTGACGACTGGTGGATTCATGCGGGAATCCCAGCCCAGAAAATGAGGCAGAGAAGCCGTGCCTTGCTTGCTCTCGAACAGCGCCTCATGGAGGAAATCGTCTAGAGGGCGTTGACATTCAAGATTCCCACGGCCCCTAAAATCTGATTCAAACTCCTTTTCGAGAAGGAGGCTTGAATGAGCGGGGTCCGTTTGACCTTAAAGTATCATCAATGGGATCGGATGGCGCCACATTTGCCGGGCAAGCGCAGCGATCCTGGCAGGACTGGTGCGGATAATAACCGCCTATTCCTGGAAGCTGTGCTATGGCTGGCCCGAACGGGTTCCCCATGGCGTGATCTGCCGGATTTTTTCGGCAATTGGAACAGCGCGTTCATCCGTTTTTCCCGCTGGTCCAAGGACGGTGTATGGGACCGGCTTTTCGCCATGATGGCTGACGACCCCGACATCGAATACGTCATGATCGACTCGACTATCGTCTGGGCGCACCAACATGCGGCGGGCAAAAAAGGGGGCCTGAAGCTCGTGCGATCGGCCGTTCGCGCGGCGGGCTGACCACCAAGATCCACGCCATAGTCGATGCCTTGGGCAACCCGCTGCGCTTTATCCTGACGCCAGGACAGGCGAGCGACTACACCCAGGCAGAAGCCCTCATCGCCGACATCCCGGCAGAGCACGTTCTTGGCGACAAAGGCTACGATTCCGGGGCATTCCGCGACGCCATCCGCGAAGACCGTCGCCAAGTGGAAGAAGCGCGGCTCGGTTACGGACCTGCCGACCGGGCCGAAGGTGCCGAGATCGACGGTCTTGTCCATCGAGGAAGAGGCCATCGTGGTGGCCTTTCGCCGCCATACGCTGCTGCCCCTGGATGACTGCCTCTATGCCTTGCAGGCGACCATCCCGCATCTGACGCGGTCATCCCTACATCGCTGCCTGCACCGCCACGGCCTAAACACCTAGCCCTGCTTGGCGGCCGAGACCGTCTTGTCGATGACCGGGCGGACCCGGAAGGCCGTCACCACCATGACCAGGAAGGGCAGCAGGATCATCAAGGGAATCGACGCCACGAACAGGACGAAGAGATCAAGGCCGACCAAGGCCAGCAGATCGGAAAAATGCTCGATGTGGAACAGGGCGACGACCGTGTAGACCAGCACCACCAGCACCGACAGCACCTGCCCCCCGGTGACGATCCGGCTTTCCAGCGGGCTGGGTGTCAGGTTGGGTGAGAAGTCGAAGAACAGGAAGCGATAGCCCCAGCGATCGATCGCCCAACCGATCAGGGTCGGGGAGAGGAAGCACCACAAGATACACACCAAGGCCACGGCAACCGCGGCGTCCTCGTGACCGCGGATACCCAGAAAGACACCGGGGATGGGAAGGAGAAACAGGGGGGCCAGCCAGCAAAGCTTATGGGTCTGGGATCGGAAGACGAAACGGATGCGCATGCCCAATTGGGGGACATAGGTGGATTCCACCAAATCCTCCGCCTCGGCCTTGGCAAGAGCGGCGGCCTCCCGTTCAGCCTTGGCCGCCTTATCGGCGCGGGCGCGGGCGTTTTTCGTTTTCAGGAGGTGGTGCGCCGCCTGTTCCTGGGCCGCGACCCCGGCCGCGACTTCCGCATCCGTGGCGGGACGCACCTCCGTTACCGTCGCGGAAAACACCAGGGTCATTCCGGCCCAGGGGTGATTGCCGTCAAGCTTGGCCGTGTCGTCATCCACCGCGACGACACGGTAGAGCAGGGTCGCCCCGGCGAAGTCGCGTTCGACGATATCGCCGATCACCGGCGGCGCCTGGAAGCTGGCCAGCGGCACGCCGATGACCAGATCCGGATCATGCTCGCCATGGGCATCGGCGGGGGCGAGGGTCGCCCGCACGGTGTCTCCCACGCCCTTACCGGCGAGCGCGTCCTCCAGCTTGGCGAAAATACCGCCGTAGCCGCCATGCAGATAGCGGAGCGGCTCGCCGCCGTCGTCGAGGATTTGCCCACCGGGATCGGTGACGCGCTGGGCCAGGGTAACGAAGGTGTTCTTGCGGATATTCATGTCGGTCCCCGGCGAGATGGCTGGCCGATGTCCATGACGCGCTGATCCGTCGACACGTCTACAAGGACGGCATGCCCCATCAGGCCTTCTTCACGAACTCCGACTTCAGGTTCATGGCGCCGATACCGTCGATCTTGCACGAGATGTCGTGGCCGTCGACGCCGTCCACCAGGCGGATACCCTTGACCTTGGTGCCGCCCTTGACCACCAGGGACGAGCCCTTGACCTTCAGGTCCTTGATCACGGTCACTGAATCACCATCGGCCAGCGGATTGCCGTTGGCGTCGCGGATGATGCGCTCCTGGGAGGCCTCGGCATCGGATGCGCCGGGGGTCCATTCATGGCCGCAGTCCGGGCAGTTCCACAGGCTGCCGTCGTGATAGACGTTCTCGGACTGGCATTTGGGGCAGGTCGATTCGCTGGTCATGGTTTTCCTGTCGGCTAAGGGATCACGATTGCTTCGGCTTGGGCTTTCCCCCCGCCTTCAGGCGCCAGGGAGCCTGCGGCGCTGGCTTGGGGGGCTTGGCCGCCTTGGGTGATTGCGGGCGGGGCTCATGCGGGCGCGGCTCGCGGGCCGGGCGTTCGGCCTGCGGCACCTCGTCCAGCGGCTCGATGCGGACATCGGCCCGTTCCAGCTGGCGCAAGGCGGCCAGGAAGCGCGCGGCCACCGTGGCGTCGATCTCGAAGCGGGTGTCGCGTTCGAAGATGCGGATGGACCCGATCTCCTGCTTGGTGATCTTGCCCTGGCGACAGATCATCGGGATCAGCCAGCGCGGATCGGCATTCTTCTGCCGTCCCACATTGAGGCGGAACCACACGCTGCCGCCGGGTAGGCTGGGACCTCGCTCGCCCCGGGGCTCGCGCGGCTCGCGCGGTTCGCGGAACGGGCGCGGCTCCGGCGACGCCGTGCCGGGACCGGGATCGAACACCTCCTCGGCGGCGGGCAGATGGGCGCGGTACATGCGCACCAGGGCGGCGGCGATATCCTCGGGCGAGCGTTCGGCCAGCAGTGCCCTGGCCATGGCCAGATCGTCCTCGGTCACTTCCTCGGCCAGCAGCGGGCTTTGCAGCAGCCGCTCCTGGTCGACCTTGCGGATATCCTCGGCCGAGGGCGCGCCGCCCCAAATGGCCTGGACCCCGGCGGCCTGCAGCAGCATCTCGGCCTTGCGTCGCCGCGACAGCAGCACCAGCAGCACGCTGATGCCCTTGCGCCCGGCCCGTCCGGTCCGTCCGCTGCGATGCTGCATGGTCTGGGCGTTCTGCGGCAGTTCGGCGTGAATCACCAGCCCCAGATTGGGCAGGTCGATGCCGCGCGCCGCCACGTCGGTGGCGACGCAGACCCGGGCGCGGCCGTCGCGCAGCGCCTGGAGCGCCTGGTTGCGCTCGTGCTGGCCCAGCTCGCCCGACAGGGCCACGGCGGCGAAGCCCCGTTCCAGCAGGATGGCCTGGAGATGGCGGACGGAATCGCGGGTGTTGCAGAACACCATGGCGGTGGGTGATTCGATGAAGCGCAGCAGATTGACCACCGCGTGCTCGATCTCGTTGGGCGCCACCCGCACGGCGCGGTATTCGATATCGGCATGGCCCTGGCTTCCGGCCGAGACGGCGATGCGCCAGGCATCGCGCTGGTACTGCTTGGCCATGGTGACGATGGCCTTGGGCAGGGTGGCCGAGAACAGCAGCGTCCGGCGGCTTTGCGGCGTGGCTTCCAGGATGAATTCCAGATCCTCGCGAAAGCCGAGGTCCAGCATCTCGTCGGCCTCGTCCAGCACCACGGCGCGCAGCTTGTTGACGCGCAGCCCGCCCCGTTCCAGGTGATCGCGCAGACGGCCGGGGGTTCCCACCACGATATGGGCGCCCTGGGCCAGCATGCGCTGCTCGGCCCGGGGGTCCATGCCGCCGACGCAGGACACCACCCGCCCGCCGGCATGCTGGTAGAGCCAGCTCAACTCGCGGTGCACCTGCAGGGCCAGCTCGCGGGTGGGGGCGACGATCAGGGCCAGCGGCTCGGCGGCGAGTTCCAGTACCGGGGCATCGCCCAGCAGGGTCTCGGCCATGGCCATGCCATAGGCGACGGTCTTGCCCGATCCGGTCTGGGCCGAGACCAGCAGATCGCGGCCCTTGGTTCCCGGTTCGAGAACCGCCGCCTGCACGGGGGTGGGCTCGGTGTAGTCACGCTCGGTCAGGGCACGCTGCAGCGGATGCCCGGCGGGAAAAAGGTCCATGGGAGATGTCATGCTTTCATTGAAAATGCGGCACGGGGCGCCGAGCCGCAGCGATGGGGCACCATATCATCTGTCTCGGCCTCCGAACACCTCGCGGGCGCGTTGGGCGAGGCCGGTGGCCACCGAGATGAATTCGCCCCCGGCGCTGAGGCGGTTCTCGCCGAAGCGGCTGGCGAAAATGGCCCGCACCGAGGGCACCAGCGACGAGCCGCCGGTCAGGAACACCCGGTCCACCTGGGACAAAGCGGTGCCGGTGCTTTCCAGCAGCCCGTCGACGCAGGTCTCGATGTCGGCGAGTTCCTTGGCGATCCAGCCCTCGAATTCGCTTCGGGTGACGCGGCGTTCCACCACCACCGGGTCATGGTCGAAGCGCAGTACGGTCTCGTCCGAGTGGGACAGGTCGCGCTTGGCCTGCTCCACCGCGCGATAGAGGTGATAGCCGAGATTATGCTCGATCAGCGCCAGCAATTGCTCGATCCGGTCGGGATGCTCCACATGGCGCTGCAGATCGCGCAGCAGCCGCAGGGTCGGGGGTGTGTTGAGGAAGGCGACATGGTGCCAGCGCTCCAGCTTGGCATAGACCCAGGCGGGCATGGGCAGGACCTTGCCGTCGCTGACATAGGTGGTGGTCTTGCCGAAATGCCCGGACAGGCCATGTTCCACCATGCGGCGGTCGAAGGCGTCGCCGGCGATGCCGACACCGGCGGTGCCGATGATGGCGTCCTCGGGCCGGGCCAGACCGGCGCGACCCGGCCCCAGGCGGATCAGGCAGAAATCGCTGGTGCCGCCGCCGAAATCCGCCACCAGCACGGTCTGGTCGCGCTTCAGCGTGCTTTCATAATAATAGGCGGCGGCGATGGGCTCGAACTCGAACACCACCTCGCCGATGCCCGCCTTGGCGAAGGCCTCCACCAGCCGTCCGGTGGCATAGGCGTCCTCCTCCTCGCCGCCCTCGGCGACGAAGCGCACCGGCCGACCGGCCACCACCCGGTCCACCCTGGCGCCCGTCGCCTCGGCGGTTTCGCGCAGGCGGGCGACGATCAGCGCCACCAGCGTCTCCAGCGAGTATGGCGCCCCGTAGATGGCGGTGCTGGTGAAGGAGCGGCTGGTCAGGTAGGACTTGAAGGATTGCAGGAAGCGGCATTCGCCGTCGCCGTGCAGATAGGCGTCGATGGCGTCATGGCCGACCAGGGGCTGGATGCAGCGTTGGGCGTCGCGCCGGGCATTCTCGAAGGCCAGCACCGAGCGCAGGGTCGAGACCGGGCCGTCCACCGTGGCGAAATTCAGCACCTCCACCGCCCGGTCGGCTGCGGCCAGGGCGACGGCGCTGTTGGTGGTGCCGAAATCCATTCCGACAAACATGGCTTGGCCCTGTGCGATGGGTCCGGGCAGGGGCCGCCCGGCGGGGAGACGCGGTGTTACGCCTGTGCGGCACCGGGATCAACATGAAATGGCGGCGGTAACCCGCTTTCCCAACTCCGGCGGCTTGGCTATTCTCCATCCGTCGAAACTGTGGGCCGGGCCGATGCGACCTTACCAGAACGCCGATCGCTTCAAGGCCGCCGTCAAGCAGCTCGCCCGCCTCGACGCGGCGACAGCCCAGGCGCTGGAAGCGGTCCGTCCCTCCACTCGCCTGGTGATCGGTGACGGCGGTGGCCTGAATGTGGATCTCGGCGGCGGCCAGACCCTCTATCCCGACAGCGCCGAGGCGGCGGCGATGCGCCAGGTGGAAGACTATGTCGCCGCGCCGTTCCGCATCTTCCTGCCCCCCGGCGACGTGCTGGAGGACTGCATCGCGCTCAACGCCCTGACCCGGTCGCTGCGGGCGGGGATGGCGGAGTTTCCCCGCGCCCCGGCCCAGGCGCCGTTCGGCGGCTTTCTCGTGGTCTTCGGCGTCGGGCTCGGCTACCACATCAAGGCCCTGGTCGAGCGCCTGCCCTTCAAGACCCTGATCGTGGTCGAGCCCCATGACGAGCTGATCGCCCACAGCTTTCACGCCATGGACTGGCAGGGATTGTTCCGCACCCTGGCGCGTACCGGCCGCCAGATCCATTTCGTGCGGGGCGCCGGGCTGTACGAGCAGGTGATTCGCATCATGCGGGGCGCCGATTATCCGCTGGTGGACGGGTCCTATTCCTATTTCCATTACGCCACCCCGGAACTGACGGCGGTGGGGCAGCGTTTGCTGGCGCCGGGGGCCGCAGGCGAATCGAGCCTGGGGCTCGGCATGGCGGCGGGTTGGGTGGAAGACCAGTTGCTGATGCTGAGGAACAACGCCGCCAATTTCGCTCGGCCGGGCTTTCATCTGCAGACGGCGCGTTTGCGCAGCGCACGCTCCATCCCGGCCATCGTGGTCGGCGCCGGTCCGTCCCTGGACGCCGCCATCGAGGCCATCCGCGCCGTGCAGGACCGCGCGGTCATCATTACCTCGAGCAGCGCCCTCAAGGTCCTGCTGTCCAACGGCATCCGCCCGCATATCCACTGCGAACTGGAGAACGGGGCCGGGTTGGGCGTGGTGGCGGAAGAGCTGGACGCCCGCTTCGGCCTGTCCGACATGGTTCTTTACGCCTCGCCCACCGTCGATCCCCGCATTTCGCCCCGGTTCCGCCAGACGGTCTATTTCCACCGCAGCGATCTCAGCTCGACCCATTTCTACGCCAACGGCGCCGAGATCACCGGACTGGCCGAGCCCACCTCGGGCAACACCGCCGTCTATTGCGCCTTGTCGCTGGGCTTCCGCGAGGTCTATCTGTTCGGCCTGGATTTCGGCGCCCGCGACCCGGATTATCACCATTCCCGCCATTCGGTCTATTTCACCTACCAGGATGAAAGCGAACTGGCGACCTATACCCCCTATGACTTCGACAAGATCCTGCCGGGCAATTTCGGCGGCCAGGTCCGCAGCGGCTGGGTGCTGGACTGGGGGCGCGAATCGGTGGTCAACGCCATCCGCGCGGTCGGGCAGGCCAGGGTATGGAATTGCAGCGACGGCGTGCTGATCGCGGGGGCGGCGCCGCTGGACCCGGATTCGGTGGAAATCGCGGCCGCGGCCGAGCCGCCGCACGTTGTGGTGGACCAGGCCCTTTCCGAGCTGACCCTGTGCCGGGACGATATGTCGGAGCCCGAGCGGTTCGCCGCCATGGTGGCGGAGTTGCACGGCTTCCTCGACGGGGTCGTGGCCGAGATCGAGGGCCTGCGGCTGGAGGGGAATTCGCCCCAGGCCGCCATGGTCGGCCTGTGCGAACGGATCATGGGGCGGTTGCAGTCGCTGGAATCGGGCCAGCGCGCCATCCATGCCACCGTGCTGGGCCATCTGGAAAAGGCGCTGGCCGCCGCCTACCACTATGCCTCCACCGTGGAGCCCAGCCATGCCGACGAGGCCTTCGCCGTCCTGCGCCGGGTCCTGGGCGATGGCGTGCAGGCGCTGCACCCCATGATTCAAGCCTCTCTGGGAGCCCCCCCGTCATGACCTCCCCTGCCGATCTGGCGAGTCTGATCGATTCCGATAGCCCCGGCACCTGGGCTCCCGAACTGATCTGGGCGGCGTTCCGCCAGATCATGGACCGGGAAAGCCCGTTGCCCGGCCTGGGGGCGCGGCTTGAACCCTTCGAAGCGGTGTTCCGGGGCGCCCTCGACAAGATCACCGCCGAGCATCGGCGCTGCACCGCCCGCTATTACCGGGACGCCGACGGCACACCCCTGGTCAACCCCCTGAATATCGAGCACCTCACCCGCCTGCTGCAGGTGTTCACCCGGCGGCTGTTCCTGGCCGAGGCTCCCACCACCTTGCTGGATTGCCTGTTCTATGTGATGCGGGGGCGCTGTGGCCTGAACCTGTTCTACCGCACCCAGGAAATCGACCTGTTCTTCCCGCTGCACGCCCTGGGCAGCGTCATCGGCTATGGCGAGTTCGGCCCCTTCATCGCCGTGACCCAGAATTGCACCATCGGCCATAATCACGGCCATTACCCCACCATCATGGGCGGATTGTGGATGGGGCCGGGCTCCTCCGTCCTGGGGAAAAGCCGGATCGGGCGCAATGTGCGCCTCGCCGCCAACACGCTGGTGGTGGATCGCCACGTTCCCGACGACGTGGTGGTGTTCGGCATCGGCAGCAATATCGAGTTCAAGCCCAACGACCGCGACAACCGGCTGATGGTCCTGGACAGCACGGCGGAGATCGCCGCCGAAGCCCCCCTGTGATGGAGCCTCCATGTCCGTTCCCCCCGCCCCCCGCGATCTGATCGCCACCGCCCTGGAATGCGATCCGGACTCCTTGTCCGACGAGTCCGGTCTGGGCAGCCATCCCCAATGGGACAGCATGGGTCATATGGCGGTGATGCTGGCGCTGGAAGCCCATTACGGCGTCGCCATCTCGGATGCGACCATCCGGGCTTACGCCTCCTTCCCGTCCATCAGGGAGCTGTACGCCAGTCTGGCGCCACCGGGTCCCGTTGCGGATGGCGGCTGATCCCTGCTGGATTTGATCCGAGACTCTATCGGCGGCTGAGAATCGTTTCGGCGGCGCGGTGCGCTTCAACGATGGCGCTCTCTACCGCCGACATGCCTTGGCCGTCGGAATGAGCCAGCAGGATGTTGCCGAAGCGTTTTTCGTGGCGACGCATGGCCGCCACCAGCCCAACCCGCGATGTCAGTAACTGGTGCCCATAACGGGTCAGGCGCACTTCCTCCAGTCGGGAATTGGCGAAGAAATCCGGTGCGAACCGCCTCAGGCCGTCGACGACCGGCTTGGCGGCGGCGGCCTGATTGCCGGCCAGCAATTGGACTCTCCCCGCTGCGGGATCGGTGAATGGCGCATAGATGGTGATGACATCGCGGTCTTGCGGACGGGCACGGGCCGACAAGCTTGCGGTGGCGCTGACGAAGTCGGTGAAGCCTGGATTGGACGGTGTCCATGAATCATAGGGTCCAGGCAACTGGCGGCCGCTGAAGCAGCAATTCGCCACCAGATAACTCCCATGGGACAGCCCCTTCATGAAACCGGCGGCGGCGGGATCAATGCCACGGATGATCCGACCGGCGAAGAAATAAGGCGCGGCGACCACTACCCAGCGGGCCGAGACGGCGCGGGCTTCTCCGCTTGAATGGTCCAGATAGCCGACCAGGGTGCGGCCGTTGGCATCGGGCTCCACCGCGAAGACCGAGGCCCCGCCAACCAGTCTTTTGCCTCCCGACCGGTTGATCTTGGACGTCATGGCTTTCGCCAAGGCGGCGTTCCCTCCGGGAAAGGCATAAATGGGGGCCGCGATTTCCGACAGGAAATTGATGCCGCAATAGGCGGAAATACCATTGGCGCCACCGCCCAGCGACGACCAGCAATAAGCGTCGATCATAGGCATCAGCGCCGCCGAAACCTGCTCGCGGCGCAGATATTCAGAAAACGGGATCTGGTCCAAGGCCAGGGAGCGGGACGTCGCCGTCTCGATGGGAATCCGGGGAAAATCCTTGGACTCGGACGCCGCGGCCAGCAACTCCACCAGTTTGGCATAGGGCCTGCGCAATGGGCCTTGAAGGGCATCGGCCATGTCGGGCGAACCAGTCAGGACCCGATCCGCGGGCTCGCTGACCGGCGTCAGGGTCAGGCCCAAACTGTCATAGAACGGGCCGTAGGGCTCCTCGGTATCGGCCAGATAGGCCGAGCCAAGTGCATAGTCGATGCCGCGCCACTGGCCCGCCTTGGCGTTACCGCCCATGGTGTTCTCACGTTCCAGCAGGACAAAATCGCTGTCGCTGAGCAGCGTCGCCACCGCCAACCCGGTCAGACCGCCGCCGATAATGACCACCTCGACCCGCCGTTCTGGCTTGGGGATGGCGCGCGGCTCATGGCCGTCGCGAATGGCGTGCATGGAGTCGAAGTTATCCCCGGTCCACTCCGGCAGGGCGTAATCAGGGCGTTCCTCGGCCAGCACCCCCGGCCGTGGCATCAGCAAACCGGCGCCAAGGGCTGACACCTGACGCAGAACGTCTCGTCGAGATGGCATTGCGAAGGTCTCCTGACCGGCCCCTTAATGGCGGCTTCAAATCAGAAGTCAGTGAAGCATGGTTGATGTCGGCTGACCAGGGCACGGTAGTCGGATGATGGCCGTGGCTCTCGGCCAGGGGCTTGCCATCTGCCATGACGTGGTGATCAATAAGCAGGGCGACCAGAGTCTGGTCGGCGGCAAGCCCGGCGAGGGTGCGGTATTCACAGTCAGGATTCGTGACATGATTTGGCTAGGCCTTTGCCGGGCGGGCATTGCCCTTGTGGTGGCGGCCCAGGTCATGGCCGCATGGGCGGCAATGGCCGCCCCCCGTTCGGTTCCGGCCTATGCCGAGATCAAGGACTGGATGGTGGCCTGCGACAACACCCGCTCTTGCGAGGCGCAGGGGTCTTCGGATGAAAATCCGGGGCTGTCCATGATCATTCGGCGGAATGCTGGACCTGAAGGCAGCTTGGAAATCACCCTGGCCTCGGAAAGCGAAATCGAACCCTCGTCGCTGATGCTCGATGGCGGGCCGTTCAACACCGCAGCCAGTTGGGCCATCCGGCGGGATGAGCGGAGCACCATGCTTCTCGCATCCGGACAACAGGCCGCCGCTGTCCTGAAGGCACTGCGCAACGGGATCGTCTTGTCATCCGGCCCGCGCAAGGACCGATCGGCCCCGGCTCTATCCTTGCGCGGGCTTGCCGCGGTGCTGATGCTCATGGACGACGTCCAGGGGCGTGTCGGCGGTGAGGGCGCCCTCGCCCTCCCAGGTCCGGCGCCCGCCGATCAGGTTCCACCGGCCCCCGCCCTTCCCATGGTGGTGGCGGCGGCCATGGCTCCGACCCTTTCCCCCCAGGCCGCCCGATCCTTGATCGGCGCGATCCGTGTGGCGAAGGCATCGGACATGACTGCGGCGGAATGCGAGCCGGAAGCGGATGTCGGAACCCCTCACGATCGGGACCGGGCCATGCTGTTGTCGCCCGGCGAGGCGCTGGTTCTGCTGGAATGCTTCCGGGGACCCTATCAATCGGCCTCGCTGGCATTCCGGGGTCCGACGGACAGGCCGACCCAGGCGGAACGCCTGACCCTGCCGCTGCCCCTCGAAGCCGCGCCCATGGATATGTTTTTCTCGGCGGATTACGATCCGACAACCCACATCTTTGCCATGAAGGCCAATGGACGGGGCTTGGGCGATTGCGGCAGGTCGGCGTCCTGGGTATTCGATGGCCGCCGGTTCCAACTGGCCGCCTACGCCAAACAGGGCCGGTGCGGCGGCATCGTATCCTGGCCCGTGCTTTGGCGCTCCGCCAATGTTCCGGTGCGGCCATGAATCCCTGTGCGCCGGGCCGCTGGGCCGCCTTGCTTATTCTGGCGGCGGCCTTGTGGCCGCTGCCGGGCCAGGCCAATGACAGCACCGGCTTTCAGGGCACGACCGGAATCGAATTGTCGGCGACCCGCGACATCGAAATGGTGTCCGAGGATCTGCGGATCGGACCCGACGAAATCCGGGTCTCCTACGTCTTTCGCAACGTCACCGACCATCCCGTGGAAACGATCGTGGCCTTTCCCTTGCCCGATCTCGACCTTTCCGCCGGGTTAGAGGCGCCCAATTGGGGGTTCCCCGTCAACAAACCTGATTTCCTGGACTTCAAACTGTGGGTCAACGACCGGCCGGTCCCCGCGACTCTGGAACGCCGCGCCCAGTTCAAGGGCCAAGACGTCACCCGAGAGCTCGCCGCGGCGGGCGTGCTCGATATTGGCCCCTGGAAGCCGGGGGGCTATGACCCGCAATTCGCCCATGTCCCGAAGGAAACAATCACCCGTCTGCGCGAGGCCGGACTCGTCACCGACGGAGACGACGACCACGACATGCCCACCTGGGTTCTGCAAACCAAATACTTCTGGACGCAAACATTTCCCGCCGGGGCCGAAACCCGGATCCGGCATGTCTACAAGCCCTTCGTCGGCCGGATGGTCGGCCATAAATCAGCCGATATCGGAGGCAAGACCGCTGTCGGCCGATTGGTCGGCGAAGACCGCTCCGGCGCGGACCGCTATTGCATCGATGGGGCGACAAGGAAAGCCTTGCAGACCATCGAGACACGCCAGCCGGTTCTGTTTTCCCCATGGGAAATCGAATACATCCTGACCACCGCCCGGAACTGGCGGGGTCCCATCGGCAGGTTCCGGCTGGTCATCGACAAAGGGGCGCCCGAGAATATCGTCTCCCTGTGCTGGAACGGGCTGCGCAAGACCGGACCGACGACCTTCGAATCCACCATCCGCGACTACGTTCCCGACCGCGACATCAGGCTTCTGATCCTGAGCCGTGGACCGGCATCATTCTGACCAGGGCTCATACTCCAGCCGAACCGTGTTCCGGCCCGATGGAATGACGGTGACGACCAGATTGTCTTCTGGGTCGACGAAGGCGAAAGGCCAGTTCCCATTGGCGGCCGCCATCTCCACGTAAAGCGGATTGAAATACGACTCCGTCGCGCCCTGCGGATCATAAGGGAATTTCACGGTGAAAACCGGAAACTTGTCCTCGCGACACAATTCCGCCTTCAGCAGCCGTACCTGACGCTCCGCCATCACCTCCTTGGTGGGATGGCTCCATGTGGCCATCTGGATGGGGCGGCAATCCGAGGCGATTTGGGTCTGGAACAGCGTCTCTCCGGCCATGGCCGCAAATGGCAGCAGCGCCATGACGACGGCAAGACGTTTTCCGTTCATGGTTGTCTCGCTCTACGCTCGGATCGTGGGCAGCTTGCCGCCACCGGCCAGGACGACGGCCGCCATGCCGCCGAAGTCGAGGCAAAGGGCGATGATGGAAATTCCATAATTCCCCTGCCTGAACTGGTAGAGGTCGTCGACAAAAACATTTCCAGCAACGACGACGAGGATGCCTGAAACCGCCAGTCCAATCCAGGTCACCGCCGCATGGCCCGGCGGGACGAGACGCAGAGCCGTATCGATGATCTTGGCCCCCAGGATATGGGCCGCCACCAGGCCGAGGGGTGTCAGGAAGATGAACGCTCCGGCCATGAGGACGCTGTTCAAGCCCCCCGGAGAATTCGGGCTCCCTCCCGCCATCACGGCCAGATAGAGCAGCAAGAGCAGTGAGAGCGGCGATATGATGAGGTTCAGCTTCCAAAAGCCTCTTCCCAGCACTGCCAGCGGAACTGTCGCCGTCATTTTCCGGTCGTCCTCGGCCGCCCTTGTCGTGTCCGCAAGCTTAGGGGCTGGCCGAAACAGGGAAAAGGGATTTTCGCCCAGCCCCGAACCCATGTGACGCCGAAACCCCGGCATGACTTGAACCTGTTGCTCTTGGCCATGTCGATAAAGGCCTGCCGCGCGAGCAGCGCGAATGGTCGCCTAGATGACCCGGACCAGAGGCGGTGGATTATGCTGGGACCGCAGCGTGGCGGACCATGCCATGCGGCATCGCCGCCCCAAGGGGCGTCGTCGAGATCATGCCATAACTCATTGAATTTGTTGGTGCGCCGTGATGGTCAAAGGTGAGAAGATCGTGTCCCTTGGATTGGTGTAACAGCGCAGTCGCCGTTTGATCTCCGGCGGGCTTGGCCGGATTGATCAGGCTG
>NZ_LWQT01000067.1 GCF_001650715.1 Paramagnetospirillum marisnigri
CCCCAGGGCCGGGCGAGTGCGTCAAGGTGGGGAATTTTCAGTCGCCCCTTCTGGGGAGTATTCAGGCGGCAGTGACAGCGAGCACGTTGAGCAGCTTGAAGGCCCGTCCGTCCTCCAACCTATCGGCCATGAAATCCATGGACCACACCTGGTTGGGGGCATCGGGCACCGCCAGTTCGTCAGGCTTGTCGCGCTTGAGCCGCTTGCGCGGCCTGATGCGCAGATTCAGTTCCAGGTCCCGATAGATCCGGTAGACCCGCTTGTGGTTCCAGCCATAGCCCCGGATGTTGCGCAAATACAGGAAACACAGCCCGAAGCCCCAACTCCGGCGCGACGCGGTCAACCCGATCAGCAAATCGGCGATCTCCTCGTTCTCGGGGCGCAGCTTGGGGCTGTAGCGATAGCACGTCTCGCTCAGCCCGAAGGTCCGGCATGACAAAGCAATGCTGATGCCCCGTCGCGCCACCGCTGTCTCGGCCATCTCCCGGCGCTGGGATGGCCGGATCATTTTTTTCCCAGGGCCTCGCGCAGCAGCTCGTTTTGCAGGCTGAGCTCGGCGAACATCTTCTTCAGCCGTCGGTTCTCGTCCTCAAGGCCCTTCATCTCCGAGATCATCGAGCGGGGTTCCGTGATCTCCCCGAACGCGAATTCAGGGATCTCGCCATCGAAGGTCGATGGCACATGCTGGTCATGGAAAGTCTTCGCTAACTCGAACATGTCGCGATGGCGATCCCTTGATGCGCGAGCCTCACGCAGGGAAGCGAACTGCAAGCCCATCTTGAAATCAGAGATATTGAAGCCTTCAGCGAGGACAGCCACCCGGAAGTCACCGCTATTCGGTTCGTGGTGGTAGGGGAGGTTGGTTACGAAGACGTAGGCAGCGGGGGCTGGTTCGCCGTCTATTGTCATTGTCTGTTCCTTGGAGCGAATGGTCTCAAGCGCCCCAGAAAGCCAGCCGACCTCTTCCGCTCCGGTAACATGGTCGGGGACGTTGATGTCGATGAAGGGGCTGAGGTTGATGGCCAGCGACGAGATCAGGGTGGTAACCGCCAGAGTGAAGGCGATGCCCCTGGCCGGGCCATCAGGCAGCAGCCCCCAGGCCAGGGTGGCCCAGGCGGCGATGGCAAGCTCCGCCAGGATGCCAGCCCCGCCAATCAGCAGGCGTTTCCTGCGTTCGGTCAGCTTCCACGCCTCGTTGACGTCAGTGTAGAGCATGGGCCACAGCACCAGGAAGGCTACCCCCATGGTGGGCACCCGGCAGCCATATGACTTGGCGGTCAGGGCATGACCCAGTTCGTGGGCTACCTTGGCCAGCCCCAAGGCCAGACCGAAGGCCGCCAATCCCGTCATCGAGAAATGATCGACGAAGGTGGCGGCGAACACCTCCCATTGACGGCCCATCATCAGCAGTCCCGCCAGCAGGGCGGCGAGTGTGGCCAGCCGAAAGGCCCGCGTGCCCATCCAGGCGACCAGGGGCAGCAACCGGTCGAGCCAGGCATCGGGCCGCACCAGGGGGATGCGGAAGAACAGGTAATGGTGTAAGGCCCAGGTCAGCCAGCCGGTCTTGCCAGCATCATGGATCGCCAGCAGGCGGTCGATGTCCTTTGGCGTTTCCGCTTTCAGCAATCCGCCCCGAGCCAGGAATTCGACGACGCCGGAGACATCCTCAGGCTCCATGTCCAGGGCGGTCTCTGCGGTCACCGCCGCGGCCACGCTGTCGGCCTGGCCCAGGTGCCAGCGGCTCAACACCTCAAAGGCGGGCCAACTGAGGCGGAAGAACCGGTTGGACAGCGGGTCGTGCAAGGTCCAGGTGGGGGAACCATCATTGGTGGGCGGCCCCTGCAACAGCGCCAATTCATCGCGCAAGGATGGCAGGGCGAGTGTGCCAAACATGCCTAAAACCCAATGAACTGGCGAATGGTGGCCAGCGGGCGACGGAACATCCACCACACCAGCGGCACGGAATCGCCGTCGATACGGGCCGTCCCTTTCAGGCCCAGGCGGGGCTTGGCATTCCCGGCGATGGTGGCCCGCACCCGGTGGGCGATGGTGGAATCGGGCCGGGCGCTGGCTTCATAGGCCACCGAGCGGACCTGGGCCTTCACCGGTGACAGCGGATCGGTATTGAGGAAGAAGGTCAGCACTCCCTGGACCCGCACTTCCCCCACATCGGCGACCGAGACCCAGGCTTCGATCTCGGTGTCGCTCTCGTCGGCCACCGCCATTACCTTTTCTCCCACCACCACCGGGCGGCCGATCCAGTCGGCCGCATCGTCGAAGACGGCAATGCCGGGCTTGGGGGCCTTGGCCTCGATGCGGGCCAATTGGCTTTCCAGCAGACGGACCTCGGCGGCCTTTTCCTCGGCCTTGCCGGCCAGAATGGCCACCTGCGCCTTGGCCTTGGCGTCGAACACCATGGCCTGGGCGGCCTGACGGTATTCGGCTTCCGCCGTGGCCAGGGTCTGGCGGGCCACATCCAGACGCCCCGAGAGCGTTGTGGCATCCAGGGCGAACAGCGCCTGGCCGTCCTTGACCGGATCATTGGGCCGGACCAGAACCTTGTCCACGACACCATCCAAGGGGGCGCGCACCATCACCGGATGGGCGGGCACGCTTTCGGCAGGGGCCAACACCGAACCGGTGACGGGAAAGAACAAGGCCGCGATCCCGATGGCGGCCAAGGCCCAGGCCCGACGACCCTTTGGCATGGCGAAGGTGATCTTGCGGGGACTGAGTGCCGTCCTGGTCACGCCGACCAGATCGGCCAGACGCTCCAGCAGCGCCACTTCCCCCTCGGCGAAGGGCTCATCGCGGGCGAATAACAGGATGGCGGAGCCGCAGGACAATACCAGTCCATGGGCTGGCAGCCAATCGGGCCAATGGCCCGCCAGATCAGCGGGCAGGTCGGCGGCCTCCACCAGGGTGGGATGGTCGCGATGGAGTTGGCGCAGGACTTTGTCCAGCCACAGCACATAAGGCGCGTTCGCCTCGACGGATGCCGCCCCCGACAGGGCGACGACGCTCTGGTCCCACAGCACCGCCTGACGATAGGGAACCAGGGTGTGGGCCAGATTGATGGCGGCGAATTCGGCTTCGACCGGGCGCTTAGCCTTCAGGATGCGGTGTTCGAGCTCCAGCCAAGCATGGATGATATCGGTCATGGAGGGGACAGCAGCACCTTGCCGCTCATCCCTGACGACAATTCCGGGAAGTGCCCACCAATAGCCCCGGTGACCCGCACCGACTGACTGACCGGATCGATGCGGGCACCGACGCGGGTGAGCTTCACCGGATAGGTCTTGCCCGTCTCGTCGATGGCCACCTGAAAGCCATGGCCGGGCTTCAGCCAGACCAGCCATTTGCTGGGCACCACGAAATCCAGCTCCAGCACCGAATCGTCCAGCACGTCCAACAGCGCCTGGCCGGGCTGAGTAAATTGCTGGGCGCGGACCTTCTGTTCCACTACCCGGCCGTCGAAGGGTGCCGGAACAACGCATTTGGCGGTGACGGCAGCACCGGCGGCTTCGCGGGCGCGGGCCTTGTCTCGTTCGGCCAGGGCGACATCGCTTTCCAGCTTGCCAATGGTCTGAAGCTCCAACAGGCGGGCATTGACCGCAACCGTCTTGTCGGCAGCCGACAGGGCCGCCCTGGCTTCGGCCAGTTGCGCCCGCTGGATGGAACAGTCGAAGGCGATCAGGGTATCGCCCTTCCTGAACCGTTCGCCCTCGCGCACGCTGATGCGTTCCACCTTGGCACCGATCTCGGCGGCCAAGGTGGTGAAGTCGCGGGGAGACAACTGGGCGCGCAGTTCCTGCCCCTGGGCAGGCAGACTTCCCATCACTAAGAGGACGATGGCGGGAAGGCTCGCCCTCATCGCGAGGATGCCTGGGTCAGCTCTCGGATATGGGCGATGTTGCGCTCTTCGTCGGCCCTGACATGGTCCTCACGCTCTTCGATCCCTAAGAAGCGCGAGACGCTGTTCAGCCAGCCCTCGCCGTCCCGCCGAATGATCGGAGCGTCCGGCTTCGCCTTGTTGTCTGCCGCCCCCCAGGCCGCCAGCCGTTCGGCGATGGCCGCCGACAATCCTGGCAGATCATGGCTGGCGACACTTTCCGGCATCAGATCATGGCCGATGCTGGCCTGCATCTTGGCGTAGGCTTGTTCCACCTGGGCATAGGTCTGATAGCGGCGCAAAGCGGATGCGATGGCCGAGGCGCGGCCGGCCACACGTTCCAGCATGCCTTGGGCGTCGTTGGCGGTCTTGGCCTCGGACAATTGGAACAGGCGAGCATCCACGCGCCACAGCTTGTCCGATTGCATGTACTGGCTGACCGAATTCTGGAACTGGCGCTCGGACACATGCACCTGGGCCAGCACCGCCATGCGAAGAGCCAGACGCTTGGCCTTGACCACGTCCTCGGTGGTTTCGGCGTATTTGATGGCATCGGGGCCACTGACCAGATTCATCAGGTTCCACGACAGCTTGGCCCCGGCCTCGTACCAGTGGTTGGCCATCAGGAACGAGTTGTGGTCGTAATTGCGGCTGGCGGAAAAGGTGATGCCGGGGAATAGCCGGGCGATGGCTTTCCTGGTGTCATCGGCGGAGATACGGGCCTGATAACCCTGTTCGCGCAGGTCCGGGTTATTGACGAAAGCCACTTCCTCCATCTTCTCCAGACCCAGATCCCAGGCCGGGACGGCCATGTCCTTGGGCACGTCCAGCACCAGCTTGGTGCCGGGGGGCGCGTTGATCAGGGCGGCCAGTTCGATTTCGGCGGTCGACAGTTCCTGCTGGATGGCGGTCAACTGGCGCAGCGTCTCCAGCAGGCTCTTCTGATAGCGAAGCGCCTCCGCCGGGGCCTTGAGATTTTCCTTTTCCACCGTCTCGGCACGATCAAGGGCCACCTTGGCTTCGGCGACGGCCGTATCCACATCGGCTTTCAGCTCCTGGTGGGCGGCGGCTCGCCAGAAGGCGAAACGCACTTCCTGCACCAGATTATGGACGGCCTTGCGCTTCCGCTCGGTGGCGATCAACGCCCGGTCGGCGTTCTGCTTGGCCGTGAAGTAAGACAAGCCGAAATCCAGCACGTTCCAGGACAGGCCCAGATCGGCGGTGTAATTGTCGCGGTCGGTGGAATAGGTGGGGTTCGAGGTGCTGGTGGTCTGGGTATAAAGATCCCGTGACCGGGTTGCGTTGGGTTCCGAACGGCTGGTGAAATTGCCGTTTGCCACCAGCTTGGGCAGCATGTCCCAGCGATCCACATTGGTCTGGCCAAGGGCCAGGGCCTCTTCCATCACCTTGGCGCGGCGATCCAGATTGTACGTCAAGGCGCGCGCGATGGCCTCGGACACGCTCAGCGGGCCGGACAGCGGCTCGCCCGACTTGAACATGTCGGCCCGGTCATCCTTCGAGCTTTGGGCAAGCTGCTCGGGCGTGAAAGGCTCGGGCGTCATGGCGCAGGCGGAGAGCAGCGCGGCCAGTGACACGGAGGCCAGCAGACGCTTGGCTCCGGAAGCAGAAATAACCATAACCATCCCCCTTATCTTCACGCGGCCTTGCCGCCACGCTTAACGGCTTCAAACAAGGCGATCTGGCGGGCCACGCCGCCCTTGAAACTCAAGGCATGCAATTGCTCGGTCAGGCTCGGCCGGCCCACGGGCTTGGCCGCGGCCTGCTTACCCCCATCGCGGGGAGCAGCGTCACCGGTCTGACCCGGCGCACCCTGGGGCCGGGGCTGGCCTTCGCCTTGCGGCTGACCCTCGCCCTGACCTTGCCCTTGCCCTTCGCCGCCGCGCTGGCCGGGAGCGATGTTGCCCTGACCAGCCTGGCCGACCACGATCTTGAAGGTCTGCACCGCCTCGCGGCCTTCGTTGTCCTTGGCCACCACCTTGACCACCACCTCGCCCTTGAAGCCGGGCGGCGGCGTGCCCTCGAAGGTGCCGGTCTGTGGGTTGAAGGCCATCCAGGCCGGCAGCGCCGCACCATTGTCGCGGGTGGCGGTCAGGGTCACCGTGGCATCCGCCTTGGTGTGGGCGAAGGCTTCCGACGGCATGGTGACCGAAATCCGGGTCCCCTCGGCAATCACCGAATCCCGCATGGGTGCATTGACCACCAGGGCGTCGCCGCCCCCGGCGGGCTTGGCAGCGACCACCACCTGGAAAGCATTGCCCGACGGACGGGTCAGCCCCTCGGCCACTCGCGGCGGCGGCGCCGGAGGCACCTCGATGGGCGGCGGTGGCGGTGGCGGCGGTGGTGGCGGCGGCGGTGGCGGCGGTGGTGGTGGCGGCGGAGGCGGCGGTGGCGGAGGCGGCGGCGGCGGCGGTGGTGGCGGAGGAGGCGGTGCCGCCACCGTGATGGTTAGGCTGCGACTGACCGTCGCCCCCGAGGAATCACTGGCGCTCAGGGTGACGGAATGACTGCCCGCCACCGAGGGCGTGCCGGAAATGGCCCCGGTGGCGGGATTGAAGCTCAAGCCGGCCGGCAGGCTGCTCACCGAATAGGTCAGGGTGTCGTTGTCGGCATCGGTGAAGGCCCCAGGGGGAAGGGCGAAGGCATAGCCTGTCCCCACCATGCCGCCCGGCGCCCCCAATCCGCCATTGCCCGCCTCGGGACGGGCATTGACCCGCAGGCTCAAGGTCTTGGTCACCGTCGCCCCCGAGCCGTCGGTGGCGGTCACCGTGGCGCTGAATGTGCCGTTCTGGCTCGGCGTGCCGGAAATGGCCCCGGTGGTGGCGTTGATGCTCAATCCGGCGGGCAGGCCTGTCACCGAATAAGTCAGGGTATCGCCCGCATCCGCGTCGGTGAAGGTGCCGTTGGGCAGGGCGAAGCTGTAGGCCGACCCCTTGGTCCCCGCCGTCATGGTCAGGGTGCCCCCGGTGGCCGTGGGCGCGGTGTTGAAGGTGATGGAGCGGGTATAGGTGGCGCTGTCCTGGGTGGCGTTGTCGCCCGAATCGTCGCGCAGTTGGATGGTGACCGAGCGGATGGTGGTATTGCGCGGACTGGCGCTGTCGTTGAACCGGACCGAGCGCAGCGCCTCCTGATAGGTCGCCTTGCTGCCCGCCCCGGTGATGGTCATGGTTCGGTTGGAGTTGGACAGGGTAAAGGTCAGCGTCTGGCCGTTCACCGTCTGATTGCCGGTGCCGAAGGTAGAGGACAGCGTCTCGTTGGCTCCGTCCTGCGGATTGGTGATGATTACCACCGCCTGGGCAAGATCGCTGCTGTCCACATCCGCAAGGGTAAAGCCGGAATCCACCAGCACGAAGCCGCTGACCGCGCTGAACGCCACGGTCGAAGACGTCAGCGTCCCGGTCGGCGCGTCGTTGACCGCAGTCACCGAGGTGGTGACGCTGCGTGCCGTGGCGGCGATGGCGCTGGTGCCGCCGGGAGCCGAGGTATCCACCGTCACCCGCGTCGAGCCGCTGGTCCACCCCGCCGCATAGCTAGCGTCCAGGGCACGCACGCTCAATCCCGTGGGCGTGCCGCTGTAATCGGCCACCGGTACGAAGCGCAGCTTGGTGGTGGACGACAGCACCAGCGCCGTGGCACCATCGGCCACGGTGCCCACCGTGTGCCAGTTGGTGCCGCCGTCGGTGGAATACTGCCACGCCCCCTGGGTCGAGGCATTGGCGGTATTGCCGATGATGGCCAGGCCGCTGATGGTCTCGACCCCGTTATCCGGGTCGGAATAGATGCCATTGGCCAGGCTGGAGATGGTGGCGCCCGCCGGGGCGGCTGTATCCTCGTTGACCGCGGCCAGGCTCAGATTGCCCGACAGCGCGGGCGCATCGTTGACCGCCGTCACCGAAATGGTCGCGGTGACCGCCGAACCGGTATTGTTGTCGGTGTCGCGCCCGGCGAAGGTGATGGTGCGCGCCGTGGTGTTGGGGGCTTCCGAGGTGTTGTTGAAGCGGGCCGCCTTCACCAGGGTCAGATAATCGGCCTTGGCGCCTGAACCCGACAGGGTGATCACCGATGACGAGGTATAGGTGACGGTGATGCCGTTAAAATTGGAGGCATCGCCCCAGCCGTTAAGGCTGAGGATGTCGCCGGTCTGCGGGTTGGTCAGGGTGATGACCGCCTGGTTCAGGTTGGCGTCGTCGTCGGTCAGGCTGGCGTCGCTGTCGGTGATGGACAGGTTCCCGTTGTTCTCGGTGAAACTGCTGGTATAGCCGCCATTGGTGGCGCCCGACGAATCGTCGCCGTCCAGATCGATGATCGGCGCGCGGACCAGCGCCACCGTGACGTCCTGGTTGCTCGACGTCGCCGCCCCGTCGTTCACCGTCACCCGCACGGTGCGGGCGGTGGTATTGCCGGTCGCGGCATCGGTGTCGTTATAGGTCAGCGCCCGCACCAAGGCCTGCACCGCCGTGGGCGTGGCGTTGGCATTCAGGCTGATCACCAGATCGGCACCGTTGGACCCGCCGGTATAGGTGCCGATCTGGGTGCCGCCATACGAGACGTTGCCGCCCGTAACCCCAATCTGGCCGGCGCCGTTGCCCTGGTTGGTGATGCCCAGCGCGTCCTCGGCATTCTGGCCGTTGGCGGTGATGGACACTGTGACGTTGCCGCCGTTCAGATTGGCATTGTCGGCATCGGCCACAGTGGCGTTGGTGGTGGTGTCCAGCGCCACCGCGCTGCCGCCCACGCTGAACGTCACCGTGTCGGTGTCGAGGTTGGTCAGCGTCGGCGCGTCGTTGACCGGGGTGATGGTCACTGTGGTGGAACCGGTGGCCGTCTTCGCCCCGCCGCTGCCCTGGGCGCCGCTGTTGCCGTCCGAGAACGTCCAGTCCAACTGCGCCGAAGCGGGCGGATTGTCCGACGAATTGGTGTAGCGGATGCGCTGCATCACATCGTTGACCAGCGCCGAGGTGGCGTTGGTGCCCGTGCCGGTGAAGGTGACGGTCAGCGTGCCCGAAGTGCTGGTGAAGGTGGCGAAGGTCTGCCCACCCGATTGCAGGTTGCCGCCCGCAACCGTGAACTGCCCGCCCGTGGTGTTGAAGTCGAAACTGTCGCTGCTGTTGGCGCCGCCGTTGCGGGCGATGGTCAGCGACGCGCCGTTGTAATTGCCGACCGCCAGTTCCAGGTCCGCCACGGTGACGTCCGCATCCAGCACCACCGCATTTTGTTCGTTGGTGGTGGGGGCGCCGTTCAGGCCGGTGAAGGTGGGGGTATCGTTGGTGGCCGCCACCGTCAGGGTGCCCGTCCGCGTGCCGGTCAACGCCCCCGCGCCGCCATTGGCGTTGTCGGCAAACATGGCGGTGATGGTGCGGTTGCCCGCCGTGGGCACATCGTTGGCGTAGATGGTGTAGACGATGGAATTGATAACGGTGGCGATGTTGGTGCTGGTGGCGTTGCCGTTGAAGGTGATCACCAGATCCTGCTGCCACCCACCGGCCACCGTGCCCACCACAGTGCCCGACACCGACACCTGGGTGGTGTTCTGGTCATAGGACACCGACCCCGCCGAGGCCGGGATCGAGACCAGGGCGCCCGTGCCATAGGAATCCAGCGCCACCGTGAAGGTGGAGCCGTTGAAGCTGGTGGTGGTGTCCGGGTCCGACAGCGTGACGCCCGAGAAGATGTTGACGGAATTGCCGCTATAGGCCGCCACCGTGGTGGTGTCGGAGCTGTTTTCCATCCACGTTCCGCCCGTGCTGCCGCCCAAGGTGGGGGCGTCGTTGGTGGGGGTGACGGTGATGTTGAAGGTAGTGGAACCGATGGTGCCGCCCGCGCCGTCCGCCACAGTGAAGGTGAAGCTGTCCGACACGGTTTCGCCGCCATTGTGGGTGTATTTCAGCTTGTTGGCGGCGATCTGCGCCTGAGTGAAGGTGCCCGACGACAACAGGCTTTCCCCCGCATCCAGGGTCGAATCACCGTCGATATCCACCCACAGCGTGCCGTTGGCGGGCGCCGTGCCCACCGTCAGCGTCAGCGTCGACGACGGATCGGCGTCGGAAATGGACAATTCGGCGGTGGAGATGGTTGCAGTCGCCCCCTCGGCCACCGTCTTGCCCCCATTGGTGCCCACGGTGGGGGCATCGTTCATGCTGGTGGACACCACCGTCGTGGTGTTGTCCGTGGGGCTGGAGGTGCCGTCGTTGACGGTGATGGTAAACGTGGTGGTCTCAGTCGCGCCCACCGCCGCACGATTGTCCGCCGGGTTGAACACCAGGGCGCGGATCGCCGCCTGGGCCGCCGCCGGGGTGGTGGACGCCAGGGTATAGCTGCCGCCGCCCGCGTCGGTGAAGCCGGACGCCATCAGCGATTCCGCAGTGAAAGCGCCCTTGGCCGAACTGTCCAGCGCTACGGTAACGCTGACGTTATCGCTTTCGCCATCGGTGATGGTGACGCCGGAGAATGGCGTGTTCGTCGCAGTGTCGTTGACCGCCTGGCTGGCCACAGTGCCGCCGATGACCGGGGCTGCGTTGGTGGTGCCGGTGCCGGTGATGTCGAAGTTGAAGGTGCCTTCATCCGAATCGTTGGTGGTAAAGGTCAGCGTCGCGGTGCGGGCGCCACCCGCCGAGGGATCGAAGCGCACCACGAAGGTGGTGGTGCCGTTATTGGCCGCCACCGGCGAGGTGGGCTGGCTTTGGATGGAAAAATCACCCGCGTTGGTGCCGGAAATCGTCACTGTGCTGACGGTCAGCGCCGCCGTGCCCGAATTGGTGATGGTGAACGTGCGGTCCACAGTGCCGCCCGATACCAAAGCCGAGCCGAAATCGGTGTGATCTGCGGTGGCGGGAGTAGAATCGCCATCGGCGATATTGGTGGAATTGCCGCTGACCGCCACCTCGGGCGCGGTGACCACGGTGGTGGCCGCGCTGTAAACGGTTTCTGCCGTGCTGCCGCTGTCGGTATAGGTGACCTTGACGCGCACATACTTGCCCACCTGAGCCGCCGCCAGGGCATAGGTGCTGCTGGTGGCGCTGGCGATATTGCTCCAGTTGGTGCTGCCGTCGTCGGATACCTGCCATTGGTAGCTGAACGCCCCCAAGCCATCGGCGTCGGTGACCGCCGCTGCGCTGGCGGTCAAGGTCTGGCCCACCGAGATCGTGCCGGAAACGGTGGGTGTGCCCTCAGGATCGTCGTTGACCCGCGCCACCGAGACCGTGCGGGTGTCCGTCCCCGTTCCGCCGTTCACGTCGGTGGCCACCACCGTGATGGTGCGGTTGCTGGTGCCCGGATTGTCCGATGTGCTGCGATAGCGCAGGGATTGCAGCACCTCCTGCACATTGGCGTTGGTGGCGTTACCGTTGAAGGTGATGGTTAGCGTCGTGCCGTTGGTCACGACCCCGCCACTGGTCGAGAGGGTGCCGATCGTCGTGCCATTTGAGAGAATGCTGGTCCCACTGATGGTGATCGCGGTACCGTCACCATCCGTGTCGGAAATGCTGATTTCGTCCGCCGCCTCGTTATTGGCCGAGACCCGCGCCGTCAGCGTCCCTCCATTCCACTCCGCGTTGCCGTCGGAATCGCTGAGCGTCGCCGAGGCATCGATCTGGGTCGCCGCGTTGTTCTCGGTATAGGCCAGGGTGGTGTTCGCAATGGCCAGGGAAGGGTCGTTATTGCTGGTCAGCCGATAGGACGAGGGCGGGCCGTAAAGCCAGGACAGCGCCGCCAATCCGGACGAACTGCTTGCACCACTCAGAACATGGAGACGCGAGGAACCGTCAATGCCGAACCCCGTGTAGTTTGACCAAAGCGTCCGGCTGTTGAGCAGGGCGATGTCGGTGCGACCATCCAGCCAAGTCCCGTCCGCCTTGCGGGTCACCACGCGGGTTTCCCAGGCAGAAAGGTCGGCATTCGAGTTGGTCAATAGCAGGTATTCATTGCCGCTGGAATCCGCGACCATGTAACTGGCCTGCGCTGTCTGGTTGTAAATCAGAGACGGACCAATAAAAAGAGAAGTCAGCCCCGCTGTCTTTGCCGCAACCGTTATCTCAGTGCTTGCCGACCAATTTGTTCCATCATAGGTACACCAGTATGTTTTTTCGTTATTATCATCGGTCCAGGCCACATCGATATTGCCGGTAACCGGATTCTTGACGGCTCCCGCAAAATATTGAGAACTGGCTCCAAATGGGAGTGAGCGAACCCAGCTTCCGCCGGCATTCTTCGTGTATACGGCGCAGTCGGCATTATACCACCCGAGCATGACCGGACGCCCATTATTGTCGAAGAATATATCAGAGCACTCAAAATCGGCACCACTTTGCCCCTGCATTGAGTAGTAATCTTCTCTTACAAATGAGCCAGATACATTTGTAAATAGCGATTCCTTCCAGTAATTGTGCGCTCCTACGCCGTTGTTCCAGTAGTTATTAAACTGCGTGGCATGTATATAGACTTTTCCATTCGGATCCAGAGCAATCTTGACATTCGTTATCCAATCCGAAGACGTGTCATTGCGAACCGCATCGGTAACCAGACGCTGAATCGACCAGCTTGTTCCATTGAAATAGGCGTAATCCAGGTGATCAAGGGGATCCGGGGCCCCGGATGCCAGTTCGGGACTCATGGCGGCATGGATATTGCCGGAACTGTCGACGGTGAACGCGAAATCATCGCCAGCATCAAACCTCTCGTATGAATACGACGAACGGATTGATGTTGTTGTTGTAATACGCGTCAACTCAGACCATGACGTTCCATTGAATTTATAGAATATATAATCCCCGTTTGATGCCAGGACACATGTATACATATTTCCACTGCTATCAGTCTCCACCTGAAGTGCATAGGAACTCTGCCAAAAGCCCTCCTGAACTCCCGAATTGAGATTGGCATCAATGGCGCCGCCATTGATGGGATCGGCCAGAATCCCATGGAAGCCATGGACCTCGATGGTTTGAGCCTCGATGGCACCCGAGACTTGCTCCAGAGTCCAGTTGCCACCCTGGCCATGCCCCCCGCTGGCGTCGGTCGAGGCGGCGACATCAGCGCCGGTGGCCTCGGCAAGATGAGCGATAAAGGACGCACCATCCGCGCCCTTGGCCACGTCGCAGCCATAGATCAGGAGGTCGCCATCGTCGGTGAGCGCCTTCCCCACGGAGGACAATTGGGCCTGGACCACGGAATCGGACATGTCTGCCGCGGAAACCTGTCGGCTGCCCAGATGAATCTCGCCCTCGGCCCCATGGCTCAGCACATGGATGGCGTCATAGCTGGAATGGGTTTCGGCCCACTGCGCCATCTGGGCCAGTCCGTCGGCCCCGCCACCGATCTCGACAATGGCCACGCCATCGCGGATGCCCGCCTCCAGGGACTTGTAATCGGCGACCGAAGTATCAATGAAGGCAACCTCCTTCTTGCCGCCATCCTTGGCGGGGTCCGCCTCGCGCACCGTCACTGGAGCAGGCGAGGTCTTGATGTCCACTTCGGCCGCCGCATGGACAACATCCGCCACCGCAGCCCCGTCGAACATGATGCGAGGCTCCAGAGCCAGGATCATGGAGCCGCCCCATTTCCTGGATCGACGATTCCGGTTTTTTCCGGCCACAGCGTTCATGTTCCACGACTCCTGTTCGGTGCGACACCAAAGTTATGGGCTTGAAAATCCCATGAATGCAGCACACTACTCAGAAGCCAGACCTTAGGTTGAGGTTGGTTTTACGTCACCTACGGAACCAAGTAGGTGAACGAATATAAATACAATATGCGAATGCGAAGCGAGCAAATGATCTGTATACTTCAGCAAAGGCAGTCACCGCTGATGACACAATTCGTCACAGCACGGCAAAAGTCCATAACACCATGACGGAACTTCTGAACATCGACGAACTTACTGCCTCGATAGTCCGAACTGTCGAGCGTTGCGAACTCGAAGCCATCGCCCACGACACCGTCATCGGCTTCGGTTTCTCGGGCTATACCTATCATCGGTATTCGCCATTCACCGGCACCTTCGTCTATTCGGGCGATTGGAACCCGGAATGGGTCGAAACCTATGAAAAGCGGGGTTATGCCGACATCGATCCCGTTGCCGAGAGGGTGGTGCGGGTGGGCTTGCCCTTCACTTGGGGCGAGGTTCTGAAAGATCTGCCGGTCAATGCCCCCGGCCGCAAAGTGTTCGCGGAAGCGGCTTGCTTTGGTCTGGCTGCGGGGGCAGACATCCCTCTGCATGACCCTGGGCTGGGAGGCGCCTCGTTTTCAGTGTTTTCGCAACATGAAGCGGCTTTTGAGAGGGCTTGGCAGGCGTCCAGCCATCGCCTTCACCTGTTCGCGCTTCACTTTCACGAACGGCACAAAATTCTGGTTCCTGATGAAAAAGCCACGAGCCCCGCTGTTCTGACTGGACGCGAGCGCGAGTGCCTGAGCTGGTTGGCCCGAGGCAAAACAATGTGGGAGATCGGCCAAATTCTCGGCATTGCCGAAAACACCGTTCGAATGCACATCAACGCCTGCGTCCGCAAGATGGGGGCCTCTTCCCGTCTGCATGCGGTGGCGGTGGCGCTGGTGCATCGCAGCATCCTGCCTTAAGACATGTATCTATTGGTGTTTGTCTGCTGGGTAAATCAACGCAACAGCGCAACACCCCCTCGCTTCATGGGGGGTGACATGGTTTGGCCAATACCCCCCAAATCCTGCTGGGATCCCAGAGATTTGGGCGGCGCATGCGATTGGACAAATTCATTGCGGGGATAGTTGACGAAGAAAACCCAGAGGAGATTTTCAAACATCTCCAAGAGGCCGCTGCCCAGCATGGCTACGACCAAATCATGTATCGGGCCCTTCGTAACCACCCTGACACCCAACTGCCCTGTGTCGCCAGAACCTATCCCGACGAATGGATCCATCATTATGTCGAGGCTGGCTACGTTGATGCCGATCCGGTCCGCCTTCATATGTTGGCCACGAACCGTCCGTTCCGTTGGACGGACGCGGCGGAACCAGGAAACCGGTTGCACAACCGAATTCTGCACGAAGCCGAGGATGCTGGATTGCGGGACGGAATCGGCATCCCGATCCATGGCCCGAACAACCAGTGCGTCGGGATCGGCTTCGCCAGTACTCTTGGCAAGGTTGACGTAAAGGTGGCCATGCCTGTGCTTCACCTCATGGCCATACAGTTCCACACCGCCTATAGCGCCAGAACGCTTCCCCCGCCACCTCCGCCGCCCCGATTGACCCCCCGGGAATGTGAAATCCTGCGCTGGTGCGCTGTTGGCAAGAGCGCCTGGGCAATTGGAGAGATATTGAACATCGCTGAAAACTCAGTGGAGTGGCATCTGAAGAATATCTTCAGAAAGCTTGAGGTGACATCGCGGATCGGGGCAGTGCTCAAGGCGCTGCAATTCGGAATAATAACTTTATAATCAATTGGTTGGCAGATACCCACGGGGTTCCGTGGGGTGCGCTTCCGGCTTTTGTAGTGCTTCCATTTCTTTAATGGAACAACTACCAGCCGCGAGACGCCACGGATGATCAATAGGATACGGCTTCTGTCCTTGATGGGATGTTGGTCATGAACTCCATGAAAATGGGTTCATGGCGGGAAATCCTTGGGATTGCCGGAATGTCCGAATTCGAGGATCGGACCAGAGAACTTGGATTCCAAGAAATCATCATCCAGTGCCGGTTACCCGACGGACGATGGTCCGGTTACGGCAAGATGGACGAGGCCTTCTCCAAGGGGCAGTCCTGGGATTGGAGGTCGACGCCCCATCAGATCATGGGGGCCTTGAATCGGGCCAGCCCATTGTCAGCCTGGTGGTCGGTGGCACTCCAGGGGACGACGTCAGACAGATATTCTCTGGGCACTGTCATGAAGTCCTCCGGCATCGACGATATCCTTGGGCAGGTCGTCCAGGATCAAGCTGGGCCGTTGCTGATTGCCCATCTTATCTGCGCTGACCGCTCTCGTCTGCCGCAAGAAGTTGAATTGTCTGCAAGCAGAATTGTTTACGATCTTCTTTTTAGTTTGCTGCGGAATAACGAATACTTATGTCGATTTCAGCGGCAAGCTGAATTGTCGCCGCGCGAGCACGAGGTTCTTGCCCTGCTTGTCGCTGGTAAAAGCAACCCAGAAATAGCAGAAGCACTCAAAACAAGTATCAACACCATTGAGTTTCATCTGAAAAACATATTTCCGAAACTTGGTGTTTACAACCGTGTCAGGGCGGCCGTGGTTGCCGTGCGGTCCGGACTTGTCATTTAAGGAGATGCCGCCATGGTATCCCCTGCACGGCCGTCACCGTTCGATTCCACCACCAAGATCGTGCTTCTCGTTGATGACTCCCCCTTGGCGCTGAAGTCCATGCGCACATTGCTGGAGCAACTGGGCTTTATCGTCATGGCCGCCACAAACGGACATGAGGCCGTGGAACTGGCCCCCGCCGCCCTCATCTCCGACATCGAGATGCCGGGCATGGATGGATTGGAGGCGTTGAGCAGGATTCGGGATTTGGGGGGGCGCTTATGCGGATATTCCCGCCGCAGTGCTCTCGGGCAAATGTCCTGGCCCCGATCCTAGAACGTGTCGGGAATTGGGCATCGAGCTTTTCGTCACCAAGGGCGCGGGATTTCAAGATCTGATCGGCATTCTGGCGCAAGTCCGAAATCCACGCTCGGAGGAGTACGTGATGTGCCCCCGGGAAACTGGATCGTTTTGAGTTAGAGTTTTCGGATCGGATTTCCCGGCTGGGGAAGGAAGATCAGCGATGAAGGCATCGAAGTTCA
>NZ_LWQT01000068.1 GCF_001650715.1 Paramagnetospirillum marisnigri
AACTCGGCGACAACCCAGTCCTTCATCTGGCGGCATTCCGCCACCTTCCAGCCCTTGCCGATGAAGATGTCGAAATCGTCGATGATGGTGGATTTCAACTCGGCCTCGTTGCGGATCTTCGGCAGCGCCTTCTGGTACCAGGATCGCGCAGTCACGCCATCACCGCTCAGCAGATAAGTGTGGCCGAGATTAACCATCCAGGCGAAATCGTCCGGCGCCAAGGAGTGGGCGGCTTCGGTCTCCTTGCGCCCCTCGGCGAAATCACCATTCAGAATCAGCGTCCATCCCAGGGTGCCATGCGTAACCCCCAGGGCGCGCTGCCACTGGGTGTTGGCGGGATCGCGGGCGGCGAGGCGCTTGGCGATGGCGAGGGACTTGCGGAATTCAGCCAGAGCCCCGGCATGATCGCCCTGGGCCTGGAGGACTTTACCCAAATTGTAGTGGCTGCTCGCCAAGCGGCGCTGCCACTGGGTGCTGGCTGGGTCATGGGCGGTGAGGCGCTCGGAGATGGCAAGGCTTCTACGGTATTGCTCCAACGCTTCGGTTGAGGCTCCTTGCGCAACCAAAGCAACAGCTAGGCGATCCACATCATTTAGAAGTTCTTCCAGTAAATCACTTCTATCGGCAGAAATATCAGCCATCATTTCTCTGATCGCTATAGCTTGCCTGTAATACGAGACCGCCTCTTGGTGGAATTTGTTATCGCGCAACACATCGCCCTTGTTCGCGTAATTTGTCGCAACAGAGCGCGCCCCCACCCCATCTCGACTGTATTGCGATGAAGTTTCAAAATATGCCATTGCAAGCTGAGAAACCTCACGTAGCAAATCATCTCTGCCCATCGATTTTAGCCTGTCCCGAAGATCAAGCACCATGTACCGGATTAGCTTTTCCGCCTCTTGACGCGCCCCATTTGCTTCGTTTTGCTGTTTCATGGCAAACCATCCAAATGCACTTGCCAATACTGCTAATACTCCAAACATGGTGGTTGCAACATACAACTGCCTACGTCGCCGACGATCATTGGCGCTGGCGACAATGCTTGATGCCGCCACATAGCTAATCGTTGTCTCGTCGAGTTCACCACTGCGTCGCTTTAAAAGGCTTTCCGCCTCCAATAAAGGAAAGCCCGGATTGAGGAGCATGGTTGGCCTATAATGCTCTACCGCAGCCTTCCATAGGGCTGCGGCCTGCTCAAGTCGCGCCCGCAATTGTAAATCGTTGCGATCCTGGGCAACTTGCTCGCGCGCACGATTCCAGTGCGTCAGAACCGCTTCATGCGCCACTCGCAGCAACCCAATTTGACCATTGTTGAATTTGGCGAGATTTGGTGTAGTTTCCCATTCCGTTAATAATACTAGTTCTCTAGACTCATCCGAATGCGCTGACAACTTGGACTTCAAAATGCCAATGGCCGCGTGAAGCATCGTTTGGGTGCCGTATTTTTCTAATAAATTTCGGCGCATGCGATAAATTGATGAAAGCGATGCAAACAATCCAAATATCAATCCTATAGAATATAGTGTTACTGTTGCAAATTCATTAAGGTCAGAGATGTATTTAGAGATTAATAAAATTGTTATTGCTAACGCCGATGCGCCGCCAATAAAAGTGGAAAACAAGATGATTATGGTGTCAGAAATTGCGTGCGCCATAGAACTTGGCGATCTTTTTATAATTATTTTTACAGCAACGGATCCAACCACAATTGTCGTAACAACAAATACAAATGAAAATACAAAAAATAATACCGATCTGTACTCATCAGGTGTTACTCTAAATCCAAAGTCATACATTTTCGTAATTACTGTTGGGACTGCCCTTAGAGATAGAAGCCCAGTCAGTGTAGCTGCTACTAAAGTTGGAAAAATAATAATAGTATGTTTAAGCGCTTTCATTGCATTACATGCTACAGCATTTCGCGCTTCAGATCGCAAATGACTTTCGCACTTTTTCGTGCAGTCCAATCTAATGTTTCTCGCGGTAGAGATAGGCGTTCTCCTATTCATCCCGCCATCATCATCGGCCACCAGCAATCTGGCCTCCGGTGCCAATAGCGCCTCTACCAAGGCACCGGCGGGGGTGTTCGGTGGGAAATCCGCCCTGGCCGCCATGCGGGCCGTCGCTTGGCCCTTGGCCCCTTGGCCCACGGTGACCAGGGCGCGCAGCACCTGGGGGAAAGCCGCCTGCACATCTTCCGGCAGGGCGGTGAACACATCCTCGGCCCGGCGGCCGATGGCGCCATTGAGGCCGCCCAGCTCCTGATAGGCGGCGAAGGTCAGTACCCCGTCCTCGGGGCGGCGGCGCTGCCACAGCAGGTCAAGCACATAGGACAGCAGCGGCAGGGCGTTGGGATCACGCCCGGCGGCTTCGCGCAGCACATCGTCCAGGCTGGTGCCGCTGGCGGCATCGGCCTCGAAGCGCAAGCCGGCTTCCCGCGCCGGGCGGGTGATGATCTGTCCCAATTCGCCGTCATTGGGGGCGGTCAGAAGATAGCGGGCCTCGCCCGCCGATAGTTCCGCCAGGGCAGGCACGGTCTCCAGCCGGTCGAACAGGTCGGAGCGCAGGGTGGCAATCACCCAGACCAGCCCGGAGCGGGCCAGCTCCGCCAGCGCGGCGACAAAGCCCTCGCGCTCGGCGGGGGTGATGGTGTCCAGGGTGAACAATTCTTCAAGCTGATCGACCACCACCAGCAGCCGCGCCTCGGCGATCTCGGTCAGTTTGGCGGCCTCGCCCGCCGCCGCCAGCCCCTGGCGCACGGCGAACACCGCCTGTTTGGGATTGTCGCGCAACTGGTCGGCCAGACTGGCCACGTCGTATTGCAGTCGGGTCAGTTCGGGCAGCGCCTTGGGCGCCAGCAAGGCGGCGGCAAGGCCGCCGATCAGGTCGCCCTCGCCATCGGCGGGACGCAGGATGGCGTGGCGGCACAGGGCCACCCGCCCGATCATGCCGGGCAGTTTGAGATCGGCCAGCACCCCGGCCTTAACCAGGGACGACTTGCCCGACCCCGACGCCCCCATCACCAGCACGAAGGCCGAGCCGCGCTCGGCCTGACGGGCCAGCAGCTCACGCACCTCGTTGCGGGCGCGGGTGCGACCGAAGAACACCGCGGCATGATCCAGATCGAAGGATTGCAGGCCACGGAACGGGCTGCCCTGATGCCAGCGGATCCCGGCGGGGCTCTGCTCGGCCCCGCTCAGGCGGCGACGGATCAGTTCGCGCAGATGGTTCTCCAACTGCTCCTCGAAGGCGGCGGCATCGGCGAATTCCCAAGAGGCCGCGGTGAAGGCGCTGCCATCGGCCGAGCGGGTCCAGCGGGTCATGAACTCCTCGACCTGCCGCTTCTGCCCCAGCCGCTCCTGAACCGCGGCCTCGTCTTCCAGGCTGCCGGTGATCTCGGCCTTCTTGCGATAGAGCAGCAGGTCGGGCAGGCGCAGCTCACGATAGGAGGCCAGGGCGTCCTCGAACTCCCATTCGGTCCCGGTGACCGCGCCACCGCTCAGCGCGCCCTTGTACTTGTCCTCGGGCAGGGTCATGCCCAGGCGCGACCACAGGATCACCACCACGATATCGGTCTCGTGCGGCGGCACGATGCGGTCCTGGAAGTGCTCCCCCGCCACCAACGGCTCGCGCTCCCACAGCATCGCCTCGATACGGAAATGGTAGGAGAATTCGCGGTCGAGCCGCTGCACCACCCGCTCGGAGATCAACCGCTCGGGGCGGACGTCGGATGGTGACGAGATGAACACCCGGATGGTGGGACGGTCAGTGGAGACGACATCATCGGCCTGGGGAGAAGTGCTCAACGGTCGGCTCCTGTCATGTCAGAAGGAACGGCGGCAACATAACCGTGCTTTACCCAAAATGCGGGATATTAACCCCGCAACATGTGAACCATTTCACCGGCGCTGCCAACTGACTCGATACAACGGATTTGGCCCCCATTATCTTAAAGATGAAAACAGCTTCAGGTTGAAGTCAACAGAGAACCGCCCCGTCCACGCTTGATCGGATTCTGCCCTGGCCCAGTAGTGGGCGGACGACTCCAGACATCACCACGTTGTCTCACGCCCTCTTTTGAGTAGAACTTCCTCCGTGACGGCCACTGCTGCGGAGAAATCAACAACTGGACTTAGGAAAGCAAGTATGGAACCCGAGAACAAATCCCTCTGCAAACGGATGCGGATTCTATACGGGCTGGATGGACGGGCTTTGTTGTCCAGCGCCCTGGCAGTGGAAGTCGCGGCGCGGATGGTGGTGTGCGAGGCCGGGGAATGCGACCAACGTCCATCCTGCTTCGCATTGGCCCATAGGGTGCTGTGCGCCGGGCCGGGTTAGGCGTTCAACGGGGAAGATCACATGATGACGGCAGCCGGAAAAACGGGATGGAGAGGGGATCGGGTAGCCGTGCTGGCCCTGGCCGTCCTGCTGCTGGCTGTTCCCTCCGCCCGTGCAGAATGGTCGCCGGGAAACGGCGAGTACCTGTTTCCCGTTCAGATGCCGGAGGCCGAGGCCTGCCGCATCGCCGAGGAGAAGGCCAAGCAGGCCGCCCTGATCCGGGTGCTGGGCGAGCGTCTGGCCGTCGATGACATCGAGGTTTGCCAGGAAAAGGCCGAGGATGCCTCCTGCGCCCTGGGCCGCTTGGTCTGGGCCGCCTCCGAGGGCGAGGTGCGGGCCTTGCGCGATCTTCGCTCGGCCACCACGGCCACCCCGGCACCGGGCATCCGCCAGTGCCGGGTCTCGCTGGAGGCCGATGTGGTGCGCTGGCGGGGCGAGCCCGATCCCGCCTTCCAGTTTGCGCTGATTCTCAACCAGACCGCCTTCCGCGTCGGCGAGGCCATGAACATCACGGTGGAGCCCGGCCAGCCTATGCATCTGGCCGTGTTCCAGTGGCTGCCTTATGAACGCCGCGACCGCCAGGTTCAGCGTCTGTTTCCCAATGCCATGGACGCCAACGATCGCATCACCGGGCGCGCCACCATCCCCAGCACCGACGGCGCCCGGCGCTATTCCCTCGACATGGAATTCCCCAAGGCGGGTCAGGCCCATGCGCCGCTGGTGTCCGAATACCTGCTGGCGGTGGGCAGCCGCAAGCCGATCCCGTTTCGCGACTCCTATGGGCTGGAGGAGTTCAAGGCCCTGCTGCTGGAAATCCCGCGCTCCGAGGCCCGGCTGGTCCGCAAGGGCTACGCCATTGTGAGGCCGCAATGATTACCGCCCGCGCCGGGGCGCTTCTGGCCGCATTCCTGGCCCTGGGCGGCTGCGCCACCCCCAGCTATGTGGACCGGGGCAAGGGCGAGACCGCCTCGGAGATCTGGCCCAATCAGGTGGTGTTCACCCTGCATGATGCCTTCCGGGCCTCGCCGCCCCGCTGCGTCGCCCTGCTGCCGCTGGAGGGCAGACCGCCCGAGGCCGCCGGTGCGGTGCGCCGGGTGCTGTTCGCCCATCTCGCCCCCCAGGGGCGGCGGCAGGTGCCGCTGGCTCGCATCGATCATGTGCTGGCCGACCTGCCGGAGGCCGAGCGCAAGGATACGCGCAAGCTGGGCGCCGCCCTGTCCTGCGATGCGCTGCTGGCGGGTGAGATCACCCAGGCGGGCAGCGATTTCTTCGGTATCTATTCCCGCGTCGCCGTGGGGGTGCGTCTGCGCCTGACCCGCGCCGCCGATGGGCAAGCCCTGTGGGAGGGCGAGCATGTGGCCGCCAGCCATGGCGGCTCGGTCCCCCTGTCCCCCATTGGCGTCACCATGGGCATCCTGGACGCCGCCAGTAATCTGACCGAGGAACAGCGCCTGCGGGTCACCGATGACCTTGCCCGCCGTCTGGCCTCCACCATTCCCGATCTGGCTTTGGCCGAGTTGGACGACCCGGTGGCCGAGATGCCTAAACTGGCCCAGGCCGTCCCGCCCGCATCCCCCGATGCCATGGCGCGGGCCGAGGCCCTGGCCGCCCAGGGCGACTATGCCGGGGCGCTGGCGGCGGCGGAAAAGCTGGCCGGGGAAAATCCCGAACGCGCCGACGCCCAGTTCCTGATGGGCCGCATGCTGGTCAAGCTGGACCGGGCGGCGGAGGCCGAACCGGCCATGATCCGCGCCGTGGCGCTGGACGGCGGCAATGCGCGTTATCTCGACGGCCTCGGCCACGTCAACGCCCTGTCCGGGCGGGCGGACCGGGCCTTGGCCGCCTATGCCATGGCCATCGACGCCGATCCCGCCGACGGCTTCGCCTGGTACAATTCAGGTGCCTTGTTGCTGGGGAACGGCCAGAGCCGCGAGGCCGCCGACGCCTTCTATGGCGCCGCCCTGGCCTATCTCAAACGCGGCGATATCGGCATGGCCGGACGCGCCCTGGCCGATCTCAGATCGTTGGGTGGCCGGGGGCTCGACCTCGGCCGTGAAATCCAGACCATAGAAACCGCGCTCGGCGCATTACCTGGGGAGAAACCCTCATGACCCGTTTTCGCTCAATCCTGGCCGTTGTCCTGGCCCTGTCCGCGCCGACGCTGATCGCCGGATGCGCCACGCCGGAGCCGGGCTCGCCCGCCGCCGTGGCCCTGGCCCACCAGAAGCAGCAGGAGATGCGGGCCGATCAGGTCAAGGACACGGTGTCCGACGCGCCGTCCTGGTTCACCGCTCCCCCTAAGGACGAGTTCAGCCTTTATGCCCCCGGCACCGCTACCTCGTCCGACATGCAGATGGCGGTGGACAAGGCGACGCTGAATGGCAAGCGCATCGTCGCCGACCGTCTGAAAAGCCTGCTCTCGGCCAAGATGAAGGACTTCGCCAGCGAAAGCGGAATGGCCGAGGACGCCCGCGTCATGAGCGAGGTCGAGCGCGTCACCACCAATGTGGTGACCGAGGCCAACATGGCCGGCTATCAGGCGGTGAAGTCCGAGATCAAGCCTCAGGGAACACAGTACCGCGCCTATGTGCTGGTCCAGTACCCCCTGGGCGAGGCCAACCGCATCATGGTCGACCAGACCAGGAAGAGCGACCTGCTAGACGGCAAGCTGCGGGCGTCCAAGGCGTTCCTGGACCTGGAAAAGGACATCCAGGCCGCCCGTGGCGGGAAGCCGTAGCGCCATGACGGACCGATACCAGCCCTGGATGGGACAATTGGCAATCCTGCTGCCGCTGGCCCTGGCCGCATGCGCCCCCGGCGCCCGCATGGGGGCCGATAACGGCGACGACTGGGATTTCGGCGAAAAGTTGCCCCCCGTGGCGGAATGCAGCCAGACCGATGGCAAGACCACGCTCTGCGCCGACGGAAAGGCCATGCGCCGCATGGTCGCCGCCATCGTCGGCTATCACGAATCGGTGTTCCGCAAGCAGCCCTATTCCCAGACGCGCGAAGTGATAAAGCATATCGACGTCATGCAGATCGTCCCCAAGGGCGGCGCCTTCGACGTCAGCATCCGCTACGCCTACGGCAATATCCGCTCCGGCCAGCCGGTGGGAACCGGCGACAGTCGCTCGACCCGCCTATTCACCCTGGACAGCGGCTATTCCGTCACCTCCATGGGTGGCAAGGGCAGTGGCCGCTTCGTCAGGGTGCCGAAACAATGACCACCACCATCATCTTTGCAAGCGAAGGGGAGAGTGAAGCCATGCCGCGTGGCTTCCGGCGACATGGGGCGGCCACAGTGCTTCTCGCCGCCGCCTTGCTGAGCCTGCCGTCCTGCGGCGGGGTCAGCACTTCGACCAATGTGGAGAAGCGCAATCTCCGCACGGTGGAGTTGGTGCCGGAGGCCAAGGCTCGGTCGGTCCGACCCTTGCTCGGCGGGCGCTATGATGCAGCCCGCGGCATCCTGGCCCTGTCGGCGGTCAGGGAATTCAGCGGAGAATTGCACCAGTACGAGTCCTATGACGAGGCCACCGTCAAGGTGAAGTCCAAGGACCCCAATCCGGTCGGCTTCCTGCTGGGCGGCCCGGCCGCCGCCCTGGCAATCGTGCTGTCGCCCTTTGACGAGAAGCTGCGCAAGACCACCACCGAGGCCCTGGCCGGGGCCGAACTGGGCCGCAAGGAAAACGTGGTCGCCCGCACCAGCGGCGAGGGGCGGCCGCTGGGCCGCGACGGCTCCAGCCGCGCCCCCTGGGCCGACGCCCGCGTCGCGGTTCTGGTCGAGGACGCGCCCTCGGTCGAGGTCGTCGCCGATGCCGATGGCAACCTGGCGGTCAATCTTTATGAACTGGTGGACCGCCCCGCCTTGCTGCTGGACCGGGAATCCCTCCATGTCCGCGCCCGCGTGATGCTGGACGGTCGCCCCACCGAGACCAGCATTCACCTGCCCGCCGCCGAGACCGCCGCCCTGCGCCGCCTGACCGCCGCCCATGCCGCCGAACGGGGCCGGGGCGCCGCCCGCACCTCGGACTTTCCCGCCGCCGCCCGGCATTTCCGCCTGGGCGCCGAATTGGGCGATGCCGATGCCCAGATGCTGCTGGCCGGACTTTACCGCGACGGCCAGGGCATGCCCCAGAACCATGCCGAGGCCGAACGCTGGCTGAGGCGCGCCGCCCTGCAGGGTCAGCCCGAGGCCCAACTGGTCCTGGCCGAATCGCTGATGCGGGAAACGCGGGGACCACGCGACGTGGCCCAGGCCTATGTTTGGGCCTCGCTGGCCGCCGCCCGGTTACGCGACGGGCTGCACCGCCGGGCCGTCACCCGCCGCGACGACATCGCCCGCCGCCTCGACCCCGCCGAACTCGGCCGCGCCCAGTCCCAGGCCGCCGCCTTCACGCCGGTGGCCGAACTGCGCGAGGCCGGAAGCGGGGGCGCCGCCACCGCCGAAGCCATCGCCGAACCGCTGCCGCCCCTCGATCCCTCCCGCCTGGTGGGCAAGCGCAAGTCCGACGCGATCGCCCTGATCATCGGGGTGGAGGAGTATCAGCGCCTGCCTGCCGCCCAGTTCGCCGCCCGCGATGCCCGTGTCTTCCGCGATTTCGCCGTCAACGGCTTGGGCATCGCGCCGGAGCGGGTCAAGCTGCTGGTCGGCGCCGATGCCCGTCTGCTGGATATCCAGAAGGCGCTGGACACCTGGTTGACCCCAGAAATCAAGGACGGTGCCACCGACGTCTATGTCTTCTTCTCCGGCCACGGGCTGGCCTCGGAGAACGGCCGCAACCTCTATCTCTTTCCCTATGACGGCGACCGGGCCTTGCTGGAGAAAAGCGCCATCGACCGCGCCGCCACCATCGATTCCATCCTGAAGGCCGGGGCAAAGTCGCTGACCTTGTTCCTCGATACCTGCTATTCCGGCGGCACGCGAGGCAACGACACCCTGATCGCCGATATCCGCCCCGTCATCATCCGCGCACGGGATGGAGAAGTGCCCAGCCCTGCCGCCGTGCTGGCCGCGTCGCGCAACGACCAGTGGTCATCCTCGTTCGCCGCCGCCCGCCACGGCCTGTTCAGCTATTACCTGATGCGCGGCCTGATGGGCGAGGCCGATGCCGATTCCGACCACCGCATCACGCTGGGCGAGCTTCACTCCTATGCCGAACGCCAGGTCCGCCGCGAGGCCAGCCGCAAGGGCAGCGACCAGAATCCGGTTCTGGTGGGCGGTGGGGACAAGGTGCTGGTGGCGTGGTGAGGGGACGGTTCTGCGTCGGCGATGGCTGTCGCCCGTCGGCATGGCGTTGTCGAGCGCACCAAGGCGGCACTGGCGGCCACCAAAGCAAAGAAAACCAAGTTGGGGTGCCTGCGTGCCCAGTTCCCCCCCGCGACGTAATCCTGAGAATGGAACCATGGATCGGCGTGCGGCGCCAGTTTCCGGAGGTGCCCAATTGACTCCACCGGTCCTGGGCTGAATAGTCCTTGTTGTCAGTGAGCGGCACTTTGTCCGGCGGAGGCTTGAGATGGGCGACAAGGTATTTGTGAGCTTCTCCTCCCACGATAGGGATATCGCCCTGAGGCTGGTTAGGGAGCTGGAAGCACATGGCATCCCCTGCTGGATATCGTGTCGCGACGTCAAGGTGGGGGAGAACTACCAGCGTTCGATTATTGGCGCCATCCAGCGCGCCCCCGCCATGGTGCTGGTGTTTTCCTCCAACGCCAACAGCTCGACCGAGATCGAGAAGGAGCTGGCGCTGGCCAGCAAGAAAAGGCTTTTTGTGCTTCCGGTGCGGGTGGACGACATCGTTCCCAGCGAAAGCTTCGAGTATGAACTGGCGACCCGGCAGTGGATCGACCTGTTTCGGAAGTGGGACGAGAACATCGCGATGCTGGTCGAGGTGATCCGGCAGCAGACGGGGATCACGCCGCCGCCGCCAGAGCCGGTTCCCGCACCTCCTCCTCCGCCCGCGCCTGATCCGGTCCCTGCGCCGGAACGCCAGACGCCCGCACCTGTCTCCGCCCCGATTCCCGCTGCGCCATCCCCCTCGAAGGTATCGTGGCCGGTCGCTGCGCTGTTTGCAGCCGTGGTGGCGGGCGGCCTCGGCTTCTACGGAATCAGCCGCCAATCCGCCCCGCCGCCAGCCAATGCCGATGCAAAGGCGGTAGAGCAAGCCAGGGCCCTGGGCGGAGCCGCCCAGGCGGACGGAGGCGCCCAGCCGCCCGGCGCTATCAAGGTTTCCCGCTCGGAAGAGTTCTCCCGGTGCGAGACCAATCACCGCCTGGACAAGTACGGCAAGCAGGACGAGTTCATCTTTGTCCAGCCCATGGACGCCATAACCCGGGGAAGCAAAGACCAGGATCCCGAGCTTTGGTTCATCCGGGCCGGAGAAAGCAAGGTCACCATCTGGGAAAACACTCCCGGAAGCATCAAGGAGGGGGCCTGCACCGACTGGTACCGGGTCAGCAACGTCATTCCACCGGATGGGAAATACGATCCGCCGGGCAAGAACTATATCGTCATCGCGACGGAGGGCTGTGACGTCAAGGCGGTGAAACGGCTAGACGAGACCAAACCGCATCTCCAGGTCCGATATGACGTGGCCTACAAGAAGGAATTGGGATTCAGTGACCAGCCGCCGGGCGGATCGGGAGAGTACTTCTATTTCACCCAGGAAGAGTTGGGTGACGGCAGCGGAAAGCAGAAAGCCGGCAAGAAGACGCTTGTCCCCGATCAGCGTTTGCGGAAATGGACTGATATCAAGATGTATCCATCCGCCTGTCAGAACATCCACATCCACTATTGTGGCGACGGGGTCGTCGATAGATCGTTCGGCGAGGAATGCGACTCGCGGGCTGATCTTTCCTGCACGCCGGACTGCAAGCAAGCCTCGTCAACAACGAGCCCTAATAATGTTAAGAACAGAGTTGCCCCCCCTTCAAAAACCACCGAGAACTACAAGCCCGGCCAATCGTTCAAGGATTGCCCCACCTGTCCGGAGATGGTGATCATCCCGCCGGGGAGCTTCCTGATGGGCAGTCCGTCCGGTGAAAAAGACAGCCATGTCGATGAACGTCCGCAGCACCGTGTGACCATCGCGGCGCCGTTTGCGCTGGGCAAGACGGAGGTGACGCAAGCGGAATGGGAGGCGGTGATGGGTAACAACCCCAGCAAGTTCCGTGGCGCCAACCGCCCGGTGGAAAATGTCAGCTGGGATGACGTGCAGGTTTTCATTCGGAAATTGAACGAGATGACCGGCAAACGCTATCGCCTGCCGTCGGAGGCGGAATGGGAATACGCGGCCCGCGCAGGGACCACCACGCCGTGGTCGTGCGGCGGCTCGGAAACATGCCTGTCCTCGGTGGCGGTGTATGATGCCAATTCCGGCAACCAGACCAAGCCGGTGCAGAGCAAATCGGACAATGCCTTCGGTCTGTACGACATGCACGGCAATGTCTATGAATGGGTGCAGGATTGCTGGCATAGCAACTACAGCGGCGCCCCGAGTGACGGCAGTGCTTGGCTGGAAACAAATTCCTGCGACCGCGTCTTCCGGGGCGGCTCCTGGGGCGACAATCCGAGGAACCTCCGCTCCGCCTTCCGCTACCACTTCACCCCAGGCAACCGCAACGGCAGTCTGGGATTCCGCCTCGCCAGGACGCTCCCGTGAGGGAGCGTTTCTTCCTATATCTTTACCTCTTTACCTCTTTACCTCTTGAGGGTGCGCCAGGATAAGGCGCGTGTTTCCAGCGGGTGAAACTCCCGCCCGTGCGCTGGTAGCGACAGGGTGCGGAACCGAGTTCTTGGACCGGCGCTGGTGACGGCGTCGGCTAAGCGTAGAACAGGGGGGTGCAGGCCGTAACGCAAGTGAACCTATTGAGCCTCGAAAATTCACGCGGGAGCCGACCATGTCCTCTTGATGGGAAGGCCCTGGAGGCCGATATCGCAAGTTACTTTGATACGGTCAACCACCGCTGGCTGATGAAGTTCCTTCTCCACCGGATCGCCGACCGGACGCTTCTGCGTCTGGTGGTGAAATGGTTGAAGGCCGGGGTCATGGAAGGCGGGGTCGTCGGTCGCAGCGAGGAGGGAACGCCGCAGGGCGGGCCGATGTCGCCGCTGTTGGCGAACGTCTACCTGCACTATGTCCTTGATCTGTGGTTCGAGCACAGGTTCAAGCCGTCTGCGGCGGGAACCTGTGAACTGGTTCGATATGCTGATGACTTCGTGGTCTGCTTTGAACGCAGGGACGAGGCCGAACGGTTCCGTCAGGAACTGGAGGCGCGGTTCGCCGAATTCGGGCTGCGCCTGTCGGCGGAAAAGACCAGACAGATCGAGTTCGGGAAATGGTCCAGACAGAACGGTAAGACGGGGCCATCCGTAGAACCGCGCAGTTTCGACTTCCTTGGTTTTACGCACTACATGCGCATCCAGGGCAAGACGGGCTGGCGCTATCGGGTTGCCCGCAAGCCGAGCCGGAAAAGCCGCGACAAGTTCCTTGACGGTGTTAAGGAATGGCTCGGCTGGCCCTGCCGGACGAGATGGAAAGCTGGTCGCTGACCACCATCCGCGACAAGGTGGTGAAGATCGGAGCCAAGGTTATCGCCCACGCCCGCTACGCCGTCTTCCAGATGGCCGAGGTCGCAGTGCCGCATGACCTGTTTCGCCGCATTCTGGAGATGATCGACGATCTCCGACCACGAGATACAGCTCCATGCTGAGGTTCGGAGCTAATTCTCGCGCACCCTTTTTTACTGTACTTGACGAGATCGGGTATTACATGCCTGAAGGAAATAATATTGACAAAACATCTTGGTTTTTCATGACCTTAACCAAGGCGTGCGTTATGCCAAGCCAGCCTCGTAACGGCTGTGTTATATCCACTTTCCCCACATAACGCCTCGCGATCCTTCCCACAAACCTTCAACCACAACCCTTCCCCTGAGCCGTTGCTGCGTATGTGGACAAGGTAGTTTCGCCGCCATCCTCGAAGACCAGAAGACTGCCGTAAAACCGGTCGCCCATCAGCACCGGACGCACGTTCTCGGGCAACAGTCCCACCACCACCTCATCCTCCCCGACAACTTGGTCGTGGAACTCTCGGCGCGTGATCGGGAGACTGCGGGATGTGCGCACTTCACCTTCACCGATCAAGAGACTGACTTCTATATCGCCTACCGGGCCGAGGCGGAGACCATCCTGTCCGCCCTGCGCGACGCCAGTCCGTTTCTCGCCCGCCGATTGGAGCAGCGCATAGCCGAATACGGGATCCATATGGAATGAACATCATTGTGTAGGTTCTCGGCCGCTATCGCCGGATTAATGCCGATTTTGGTGCTGCACGGGTGGCGGCCATGATCTACATGTCGTTGGCGGTGGTTACAGGCTGGGTCGATATCGCGGTGATCGCGGTTTTCGCGCTGACAGGGTGGTTTGCCTTCGTCCAGCCGCCACCATGTCTGGGTTGCCATGATGGCCGCCAATATGGTGGTTTCCGCTTGGGTCAATCCGCCCCGGAAGTGATGCAGCCGGGGTCAGGCGGACTGCGCCTTGACCCGCCGAACCGTCATGCCCGCCCGGGCGAGGAGATCGGGCAGGTTTCGCACGGCATCGCGGTCAAGCGCCTTGATTTCGTCGCTCAGCATGTCATAGGGCACCAGATAGGGAGACGTCCGTGCCGATTCGCTTTTGGTCTCGCCGTAGATCCAGCCGTCGAGCCATCGATCAACGCACCACCGCCAATGTTCTATGGCAGCGAGCCGTTCGAGTGTCTCGTCGGTCAGTTCCAGATTTACCGGGCCGGGGCCGGGAGACGCCTCGAGTCCTAGCCATGCCAGTTTAACGCAGACGTGGTCTGCCTGCCTTCGGCAGGATTCACGGAAGGTCTCGGGGAGGTTCTCCCATGAGACGGAGGTGCTCTCAGATGGTGACTTGGCCAGATAGGCCTCATGGATATGGCGTGCCAGCCGATCGAGGGTGCCGCGCAGAAGAAGGTCGGGGGAGCATTCCTCGGCCGCGTCTCCGAAGCCGAACAGAACTTTGGCCTGGTTTGCGTCCCGGATGGTCAGACGGGCGGCCTCGAGCAGGAACCGGTCTGCTCTTTGGCGCACGAAGATAGGAAGGGCGGGATGTTCCCGCGCCGAGCAGCCGCGGCATAGCGACAGTGCGGCGGCAATACCGGCCTCGTCGCCGGTGCAGATTAAAGCGGCATCCAGCCGATGCTCATCCAGCAGATCCGTCACCGCAGCGCCGGAGGCGAAACCCGCACCGGCTTCGCCTTCGATGAACCGAAGGCCCTGGAAATTCTCCAGCCCAGGGTTCGGCGCGTAGAAAACCTTTGCCGTCGCTTCCGGGTCTCGGGTGGCAACAGTGATGCGCATGCCCTCCGGGCCGTTCAGAATAATCTTGCGGATGATGTGCAGGGCAAGATCACCGCCACCGACCACAAGAAGATGCGGAATGGACGAGGCCCCCAGAACCGGGGCTAGACGAGGCACGAGTTGGCGCGCCACGTTGTCGGTGAAATCGATGATATGGCATTCGATGCGTCCGCCACGCTGCTCAGCGAAGGAGGCAGAGAGAACGGCGGTCAGTTCACTGTCTTGGACTTCACAGGCCAGCAACAGGGGCTGAATGGCCGATCGTTGGGAGGCGGCCTCGCGGGCGACCAGCATAGCCTGGAGATTGGTGACATCCACGCCCGTCAGGATCAGAACAGCCCTTGCGTGGTTGATGCCCGTCCGCGTGAAGGTCGTCTTGCTACTGATGGCGCCGACGGTCACGGCGACCCCCAGGTCATTGAGCTCATCCACGGCAGGAGTGCTTTCGGGCACGATCACCACCACGGAATGGCCCTGAGCGACACATCTCCTGGTCACCTCCAAAGCTTTCTCGCCTCCGCCCACCACAATAATATGGTCCTTGCGCCGAAACGACCAGAAGGTGCGGAGCGGGCGACGGGCGTAATCGAGATAGGTGCCTACGGTGGTGTAGAGTGCCAGGCCCGGGAGTGCAAAGCGAGCCACCTGCAATTGCCAAGGAAGGTCGGCCCGTACCGCATCGGCCGGCATGTTGAAGGTCAACAACTGAATGGCTTGATAGGCGTACTGAATGAGATCGGTGGGGCCAAGTCCTCCCTTGTGGCCCTGGATATAGCCCCACCACCCAAGGAGGAAGGCCAGAATTGAAATTCCGATACGGAAGAATGCCTTGATCTTGCGGGTGTAATCGCGCTCGAATTTGATGTTTTCCAGAATCTTGTCCATGTTCTTGGACAAGTCGCGCTCGTCACCCGCATCCCCGATCGCCACGATTGTTCTCCGCATATAGAGCTGGCCCCGTCCTGTTGGACAGAATGGCGGCTTGGTTAAGCTATCGCCCGGTTCCTTTTACGCCGCCAGTGGGATGATCGACACCCTCTCCGGGGCATGCCCCGGAGAGGGTGTCGGCGCGATTTGATGATACGCCTCGTCGGGCGTTCGTCCAGCCAGAGATGAATGCGGTCTGCCCCTGTTATAAAAGCCGAACCAGCGGGTCAGTCCATCCCGGAGTTCGGAGCCGGTCTCGAAGGCATGCAGGTAGACGCATTGCCGAAGTCCGATTGCAAGGGGCAGCTTGATGAACTGGCCCGAACCTGGCGGTGGATCAAAGGCCTGCCGGAAGTGGAGCGATAAAGTGGACGGGATTTACGCTATTGGGGATATCCACGGCTGCTCGGCGCAGCTGGACGCCCTGCTGCAGCAGATCCTCATGCACGCCGCCAGCGCCGGCATTGACCACCCGAAGGTCGTCTGCCTGGGCGATTACATCGACCGCGGTCCCGACAGCAAGGGCGTGCTGGATATCCTGACCGGGCCCAAGATGGCCATGTTTGATCCGGTCTTCCTGCTGGGCAATCACGACCTGGTGCTGGTCGGCGTTTGCGAAGGCGGAATTCCGAGCTGGGACTGGGTCAGTGAGCACGGCGGCCAAAAATGCATGGATAGGCATTGACCCTCCCCCCGTGAATGGCTCCAGGTTGAATGTAATAATTCAACTGACCATGAAGGGGACATTCCATGCCGAAGAAGAGACATACCGCCGAAGAGATCATCGGCAAGCTGCGTGAAGCGGACGTGCTTCTGGCGCAAGGCCGGAAGGTGGCCGACGTCGCCAAGGCTTTGGCGGTAACGGAGGTTACGTACTACCGCTGGCGCCAGGAATACGGTGGGATGAAGGTCTCACAGGCCAAGCGGCTCAAGGAGCTTGAGCGCGA
>NZ_LWQT01000069.1 GCF_001650715.1 Paramagnetospirillum marisnigri
CCACGCCCGCGACATCCGCCTGTTCGTCAGCCCGGCACCCGCCGCCGCGGCACGGGCCTGACCGAGAGAGGGGCGGCCCGCGCCATGGGCGGCGGGCAGTTTAGTTCCATCGGAAGGGGTTCAGACCCGACGGTGACGGGCGGCGGCGGATCCGTAGATCAGACCGGCCATCAAGCCGACGGCGACGGCGGCGCCCAGCGGACCGCCGGCTAGGGCGCCCAAGCCGACACCGGCCATCTTGCCCATGGTCAGGAAGCCCGCGGCCTTGGCGGTTCCCGCCGCCACGGCGCCACCGGCACCGGCGACGGTGGAACGAACGACCGCGCGGGACCCGGCGGAAGGAGAGAAGGTGGCGGCTTGACGGCTCATGGGGCATCTCCTCGGCTATGATTGCGAACAAATCGCATCTACAGAAAGCCGCAATTGCCACTCATTGTCAATGGGTATTCGCATCGCCCCCGATGAGCCGCGCGGATTGCCGTGCCGCTTGGGGGGGGGCCCGCCTCAGTCGGCGGTTTCGTCGGCGGCCAGCGGAACTCCGAACAGCTCCAGGCGGTGGCCCACGACCCGGTAGCCGTAGCGCGTGGCGATTTCCTTTTGCAGGGATTCGATCTCCTCGCTGGAGAATTCGATGACCTTGCCGGTTTTCAGGTCGATCAGGTGATCGTGGTGATCACCGTCAGCTTCTTCGTAGCGGGCGCGGCCGTCGCCGAAATCGTGCCGCTTCAAGATGGCGGTTTCCTCGAACAGCCGCACGGTGCGATAGACCGTGGCGATGCTGATATGGGGATCGATCTCGGCCGCCCGGCGGTAGACTTCCTCCACATCCGGATGGTCGGAGGACTCGGACAGGACGCGGGCGATGACCCGGCGCTGGCCGGTCATTTTCATGTTCTTGTCGATGCAACGTTGTTCGATTCGAGAAATCATGGCCGTCTCATCCGATTTTTCCTGCCGGTTCAGGGGGAAAGGTACCATCAAGGGAGAGGTTGGCAAAGCGCGAGAGCGCAACCGCGCGTTTCGCTGCCGTCGCGGTCATATAGCGTCCTGCTGTGCGGAGCCGGGGGCGGTCAGCGAGCCGATGATCTGGCATTGGGCGACCACCTGTCCGCAGCAATTCTTCATCTTCCGCAATTCGTCGCGCAAAAGGGTGAGGTCGGCAATTTTGCGTTCCACCTCGTCAAGATGGAGGAGAACCATCTGATCGGCGCCTTCGCACGGGGAATCGGGTCGTTCGGCCAGAGTCAGCAGGGCACGGATGGAATCGATGGAAAAGCCCAGATCGCGGCCCCGGCGAATGAAGCGGAGCCGCTGAATATGGTGGTCCTCATATTGCCGAAATCCGCCCTGGCTTCGTGCCGGCGGCGGCAGCATCCCGATCTTCTCGTAGTAGCGGATGGTTTCGATGTTGACGCCGGTCTGCCGGCTGAGGCCGCCGATATTGAAGGGCTGAAGCGTCATGATTTTCCGTTGACTCTGTAGTGGCTCCAGGGGCCATGCTCCACTTGAATCGGGTGATTGTCCAGCGCGATCACGGGCCGCGTCGAAGGAGTTCGGGTCATGTCGGAAGCCAAATCTTGCTGCACCAGCAAATGTTGCGGCGGGGGCGCGTCAGCGGCTCTTCCCACTGCGGCGCTCCAGCCGCCTCGGCCGGGTAAGTCCCGGGCCTTCCGCATCACCGGCATGTGCTGCGTCGAGGAGATGCGGACGCTGAAGGCGGCCGTCGGCCCGCTGGCCGGAGGGGACGAGCGCCTGAGCTTCGATCTGCTCAACGGCAAGATGATTGTCCGGGCCGATATCGACGCCGACGCGGTGATCGCCGCCGTTTCGCGCACGGGAATGAGGGCGGAGCCGTGGGAACGCACCAGCGTGGCCGAGCGCGACAAGGCCAATTCCTCGCGCCGGTTGCTTCAGGCGGTTCTGGCGGGGCTCAGCGGCGGCGCCGCGCTGCTGGGGCTGATTCTCGACCAGGCGGTCAAGGTGCCGCTCCCCGCCCAGATCGCCGAGGCCGTGGCCGTGGCGGTGGGCTTGTGGATGGTGCTGCCCAAGGCACTGCATGCCTTTCGCTCGCTGCGGCCGGACATGAATTTGTTGATGAGTGTCGCGGTCTTCGGTGCCATGGCACTGGGGGACTGGATGGAGGCGGCTACCGTTTCGGCGCTGTTCGCGCTGTCCCTGGCGCTGGAGAGCTGGAGCGCCGAGCGCGCTCGCCGGGCTATCGCCTCGCTGATGGAACTCACCCCGCCCATGGCGCGGGTAAAGGGAACCGACGGAGCCGAATCCCTGGCGGCGCCAGAGGATGTACCCGTGGGGGCCGTCTTCGTCGTGCTGCCGGGTGAACGCATTCCCCTGGACGGCCGCGTCCTGGTGGGCGAAAGCATGGTGGATCAGGCGCCGATCACCGGGGAAAGCGTGCCGGTGCTGAAAAGCGTGGGCACGGAGGTTTTCGCGGGCACCATCAATGCCGACGGCGTCTTGGAGGTGCAAAACCTTAAACCGGCCGGTGAAACCACCCTGGCCAAGGTGGCCCGGCTGGTGGAGGAGGCCCAGGGCAAGCGATCCAAGGTGGAGCGCTGGGTCGATCGCTTCGCCGCGATCTATACCCCCGTCGTCCTGGCCGGTGCCGTGGCGGTGGCGGTGCTGCCGCCGCTGGCGCTCGGCCTGGACTGGTCCGAATGGATCTACCGCTCCTTGGTGTTGCTGGTCATTTCATGCCCCTGCGCCCTGGTGATCTCGACGCCGCTGACGGTGGTGGCCGCCATGGCCTCGGCGGCGCGGGCCGGTGTGCTGGTCAAGGGCGGGGAATATCTTGAAACGGCGTCGCGGCTGTCCGCCATCGCCTTCGACAAGACGGGAACCGTGACTTTGGGCCGCCCCGGTGTCGAACGGGTGATGGCGCTGGACGGCGGCGACGAGGGCCGCATCTTGCGGCTTGCGGCGGCGCTGGAGGCGCGCAGCACCCACCCGCTGGGCCGGGCCATCCTCGATCACGCCGCCGCCGGGGGCATTGCTCCGCCTCCGGCCGAATCCGTCCAGTCCCTGCCCGGCAAGGGGATGTGCGGGGTCGTCGACGGCGAGGCGGTGTGGCTGGGCTCCCATCGTTACGCGATGGAGCGGGGTGCCGAGACGCCTGCCGTGCGCGAGGCGGCCCTGGCCTTGGCGGAAGGGGGGCGGTCGGTGGTGGCGGTGGGGGATGCCGCCGGGGTACGCGGGCTGATCGCCCTGTCCGATCCCATTCGTCCGGAAGCCGCGACGGCGCTGGCGGGCCTACGCCGGGCCGGGGTGGGCAAACTGATCATGCTGACCGGAGACAACGCCGCCACCGGAGAGCGGGTGGCCGCTGCCCTGGGCTTCGATCTCGTCCTGGCGGAACTGCTGCCCGAGGACAAAAGCGAGGCCATGGACGATCTCGCCCGGCAATTCGGAACCGTCGCCATGGTGGGAGACGGAGTCAACGACGCCCCCGCCATGGCCCGGTCGTCCCTGGGCATCGCCATGGGGGCCGCCGGAACCGATACCGCCATCGAAACCTCGGATCTGGCGCTGATGTCCGACGATCTGACCAGGTTGGCCTGGCTCATCGGCCATTCCCGCCGGATGATGACGGTCATCCGCCAGAATATCGGTTTCGCCATCACCCTGAAGGCGGTGTTCATGGTGCTGGCGATTTTGGACATCGCGACCCTGTGGGGAGCCATCGCGGCGGATATGGGAGCGGCCCTTCTGGTGGCCTTCAATGGATTGCGCTTGCTGAAGGCCGGCGCTACTCAGAGGTCCGAGGACGGCATGGGCTTATCCTCGTCGTCGAATACCTTGAAACAGAGGCTTGCCTAGGGATGGAGGGGCGATCATGCATGTACACAATCTGTCGTCATGGCAACACAGCCACCATTTCCAATCGGGCCTGGAAGCATCCGCCGAACGCCGGACCAAGATCGTGGTGGCTCTGACCATCGCCATGATGGTGGCCGAGATCGCGGCTGGCACGATCTTCAACTCCATGGCACTGCTGGCCGACGGCTGGCATATGTCCACCCATGCAGGCGCCTTGGGAATCGCCGCCTTCGCCTATGCCTTCGCCCGCAGTCACGCCGACGACCAGCGCTTTACCTTCGGCACCGGCAAGGTCGGGACGCTGGGCGGCTTTACCAGCGCCATTATCCTTTGCATGGTGGCGCTGCTGATGGTGTGGGAATCGGCAAACCGCCTGATGACGGTCCAAGCCATCGCCTTCGACGAGGCCCTGATGGTCGCCGTCATTGGGTTGGTCGTCAACGTGGTCAGCGCCGGGATCTTGGGCGGACACGGCCTCGGCGACGACCATGATCACTGCGGCCACCACCACGATCACGACCATCATCGCGACCATCACGACCACAATCTCCAGGCCGCCTATATCCATGTCCTGGCAGACGTCCTCACCTCGGTGTTGGCCATCGCCGCCCTGCTGCTGGGGAAATATCTGGGGTGGTGGTGGATGGATCCCATGATGGGATTGGTCGGGGCCGCCGTCATCGGCAAATGGGCCTGGGGCTTGCTGCGCAAGACCGGTTCGGTCTTGCTGGATCACAGCGACGACCGGGAGCTGCCGGAGGAAGTCCGCGCCGCCATCGAGGGCGATGCCGACAACCGGCTGTCCGATCTTCATCTCTGGCAGATCGGGCCGGGCCATTGGGGGGCCATCGTCTCACTGGTGACCCGCACCCCGCGCGAGCCGGGCCATTACAAGACGCTGCTGGCCGAGGTTCACGAACTCAGCCATGTCACGGTGGAGGTCCATCCCTGCGACGGGGCGTCTTGCGGCTAAAGCGGTTTGCGCTTTATCTGGCGCAAACCGCTTTGGCGAGCATTGAGCGAGCGGCCAAGCAAACCGTAGGTTTGCGCCCGGCGAGGGCATACATAAGATTAAAGCCTTTTGCGTCACATTCGACGTAAAAGGCTTTAGGGGGGGCTTCCCGATCGGCTTATGGCAATCGGCCTTGATCCGGCTTGCCGCGGGGGCGGGCGGTGCTGTGGTCCGGCTATGATTTCCGGGAAAAAGGGGATGAAATCAGGATGTGGGCCATTCCGACATACCTTCTGGCCGCTTTCGCCGAGATCGGCGGTTGCTTCGCGTTCTGGGCCTGGCTCCGGCTGGGCAAATCGCCCTTCTGGCTGGCTCCGGGGATGGCCAGTCTGGCCCTGTTCGCCTGGGCCTTGACCCGGGTCGATGCCGATTTCGCCGGTCGCGCCTATGCGGCCTATGGCGGCATCTACATTTTGTCGTCGTTGGTGTGGATGTGGGCGGTGGAAGAGAGCCCGCCGGACCGGTGGGACGTTCTGGGCGCCGCCTTCTGCCTGGCGGGCGCCCTGGTGATTATTTTCGCCCCCCGCGGCGAGTGATGCCGTAATCGGCCGCAGGGCGGCGGGGGGGGGTTCGTCAGGCGATTCCGGTGGCTACCACCGAAACCCGCATCTTGCCGGCCAGGGCGTCGTCGAAGGTGGATCCGAAAATGATGTTGGCCTCGGCGGCCACTTCCTCGCGGATGCGGTTGGCGGCCGAGTCCACCTCGAACAAGGTCATGTCCATGCCGCCGGTGATGTTGATCAGGACGCCCTTGGCCCCCTTTATGGAGGTGTCGCCCAGCAGCGGGTTGGAGATGGCGGCCTCGGCGGCGTCGATCGCGCGCTTTTCGCCGGCGGCCTCGCCGGTGCCCATGATGGCCTTGCCCATTTCGCTCATGACGATGCGGATATCGGCGAAATCCAGGTTGATCAGGCCGGGCATCACCACCAGATCGGTGACGCTGCGCACCCCGGAATTGAGCACGCCGTCGGCCATCTTGAAGGCGTCGGCGAAGGTGGTGCGCTCGGTGGCGACGCGGAACAGGTTCTGATTGGGGATGATGATCAGGGTATCGAGCTCTTCTTGCAGGGCTTCAATGCCGAGATCGGCGGTGTGCATGCGGTGCTTGCCTTCGAAGTGGAACGGCTTGGTCACCACGCCGATGGTAAGGATCCCCTGTTCGCGGGCGGCCCTGGCGATGACCGGTGCCGCGCCCGACCCGGTGCCGCCGCCCATGCCGGCGGTGATGAACACCATATGGGCGTCGCCGATCAGGTCTTGGATGTCTTCGAGACTTTCTTCCGCGGCGGCGCGGCCCACGTCCGGGCGCGAACCGGCGCCCAATCCCTGGGTAACCCGGCCGCCGAGTTGGATGCGTCGCTCGGTCAGGCTCAGCCCCAGCGCCTGGGCGTCCGTATTGGCGACGATGAATTCCACGCCCTCGATCTTGGACTGGATCATGTTGTTGACGGCGTTGCCGCCGGCTCCGCCGACGCCGATCACCACTATTCTCGGACGGACTATCGTCATCGCACCATCACCGCCGATAAGACATGCGCCGCGTGTCCAGCCTCATCAGCCGATCCGCAGGGCGCGCAGCACGTTCCCGCCCCGCCACTGGTGAAAGCGATACCACAGCAAAACGATGACGGCCGCCGCATAGACATAGGGTTCGCCGTTTTCGTGATTGGCGGCAAGGATGAAGTGGAGCGCCACCAGGGCGTTGATCACATAAGTAGCACTGTGCAGTTTCTTCCAGCGCTTGCCGCCGATCCGCTTGATCTGGCTGTTGGCCGAGGTGAAGGCCAGTGGAATCAGCAGCGCGAACGCCACCAGACCGAGCAAGATGAACGGCCGCTTGTAGATGTCGCCCATCATGTCGCCCAGATTGAGCGCCCATTCCAAGGCGATATAGGCCAAGACGTGCATCACCGCGTAGAAAAAGGCGAACAGCCCGATCATGCGCCGGTATTTGGCCAGGGTCTTGATGCCGGTGATTTCCTGGACCGGACGCATGGCCAGGGAAATAATCAAGAAGGTGAAGGCCCAATCGCCGAGATAGCGGTTGACGAAGCCGACGGGGGCCTCGCCCAGGGACCCGTTGGAGATATAGCCCTCGATGACGCTGCGTCCCACCAGCCAGACGAAGGGCAACGCGGCGGTCAGGAACACTAGCGGCTTCCAATCCACGGTGCGGGCCGATTTCAGATGATGGTCGCAGGTTTCGTCGATGCCGTTGGCCAGCAGCCAGGCGGCGTAAAGGGTCACCAGCATCTTGCCCGTTCCCATCAAGATGAACGGGGCGCGGGGGCCGAGGGCGTCGAAATAATAGCCGCCGCTTTGGACCAGCATGACGGTTCCCAGGCCGCCGACCAGATAACCGGCTCCCACCATGGCCCCCAGGATCGGCTTGGGCGAGGCGTCCACGGTCAGAACCTGAAGGGTCACGAAACATCCCGCATGGCCGATTCCCACCATCAGCAGCGGCAGCGCCACCAGCCAGTTGAAGGGATTGGCGAACATGCCCAGCCAGATATAGCCCAGCGCCGCCAGGGACAGGCTGGCGCCGATGGCGGAAATGCGGCTGTGCCGTTCTATGAAGCTGCGCCATAGCGGCACCGCCGCCAGCACCGCCAGCCCCAGCAGGCCGATCATCACGGCGGCATGGGCGGTGGCGAAGGTGCGGGTCACCCCCACCAGATCGGAAACGGAAATGCACCACAGCGAGAAGAACAGGCTGAGGATGATCACGTCGGCGCGGGTGTAGAAGGCGGCGGCGAAGGCCAGCTGCATGCGCGGATCGCTGGTGATCACCGTCCAGACCTGCCGCAGCGGATGTTCGTCGTCTCCCGAGGCCGGCTGGGGCGGGGCCACGTCCCGCAGATTGCGCCGTGTCAGCTGGAAACCGGCGATTCCGGCCAGCAGCGGCAGGCACATGATGAGGAAGACGCCGCCGGGATAATCGGCCATCTGCATGACGATGGCGGCCAGCATGGTGCCGCCGAACACCATCATGAAGACCAGATTCCCCATGAGGCGCGGCCGGTTGGCGCGCGACGACACATCGCCCACCAGGGTGGACAGCTGCAACTGGACGGTATCGGCGCCCACGGTCAGCAGTACCCGGGTCAGATAGAACAGCACCAGACCGGCGGCGCCGAAGGCCAGTCCTACCTGAAGGCTGAGCAGCGATACCGCCGCGCCGACCACGGCGATCAGGAAGCCCAGGGCGATGATCCGCACCCGGCCGATGCGATCGGACAGCAGGCCGAACCAGCCCACACAGACGATGGAGACGATTTCCGCCACCACCTGGATATCGGCGTTGACGGCGCCTTCCTTTTCGAAGGCGATGCCGAAGATCTTGTCCAGCAGCAGGGGCTGGATGGAAATGGACAGCGCCGCCATCAGGGCGCCCACGGTCATCAGCAGATAGATGATGTTCCATTGGGTGGGGGCGAAGTCGGCCGCCGTCGTCCCCTTGGCCGGAGCCTCAGCGTTCCTCGGCATCCATGCCTCCCGCATTCGCCCAAAGGCCGTTGAGGTGATTGTCGCGCAAGGCGCAGATTTCGCCGTTGGCCATGACGCTCATGGCGTAATCCAGTCCTGCGGCGGCTTGGGTCGGATCGCGGAAGGCGGTGCCCTTGACGAACATGCCGGGACGAACCACGCAGCCCTCGGCCTGCAGATACCAGCGCGGGGCCAAGTCGATCCAGATGGGCGGATTGATGCCGTCGTTGATCTGGATGTAGATGTCGCCCCAGACCGAGCGGGCTCCGGCTCCGGCGATGCTCACGACCTTGCCCTGATAGCGGAAGGGCACCATCCGTTCGTGGGCTTCGTTGCCCAGGGGGACGGCGGCGGGGGCCGGAGCCACCGCCAGGGCCACGCTCACCGCCTCGGGCAGGGGCATGCCCGGTGTGACCGCAGCCGGAAGCGGCGCCGCCTTGGCGCCCTTGGCGACGCTGCCTTTCTTCACGATGGTGTGGCAACTGGCGCAGGGCATTTTTTCGCGGCCGTCCACATGGGGCGCCGGGGTTCCCTGGACGATGGGCAGGGTTCCCGATCCCGGTCCGGTGCCGATGGCCGGGGGGGTGACGATGTGGCAGCTGGAGCAGACCATCTTCTCGCGGCCGTCGCGATGGGGGGCGGGCATTCCGGCGACGATGGGCGGGGCCAGATCGTAGGTGTGGTCCTCCCAGGGATTGGCGTTGAACACGGCGGTCAGAACCAGGGCCATGCTGAAGGCAATGCCCAGCGCCATGATCCAAACCGCGATATTGGGATGTGCAACGGCCTTACTGCTCACGGGGACTCGATCGATGGCAAAGTGTTTAACCGGTTTGTGCTTTGGCGTCGGGGGTGGCCGCTTATAAGAACGGCTCCAAACTGTCGAGGCGGAAGTTTCTCATATCCCGGTTCGGAATGGAATGACCATAGCCCATCAGTCCATGCCGGAATCGGGCGCGGTTTCCGTCCAGACGGGGCTTCCGTCGATCAGGAAGTGTTCGGCTAGGGCTTTTTCCAAGGCCCACAACTCGCCGTCCTCGAAGACGATACGGACGAGGTCGTTGGGATCGCAGGCGGCCACCAGCGAGCGGATCTCGCGGGCTTCGCGCAAGATCTTGGAAATCTGCTGGCGGACGCTTTCGGTGTCCTCGGCGCAACGGCGCAGCTGTTCCGAGCGGTTGACCGCTTCTTGGACCAAGCTGCGGAAAAAGACGTTCTTGTCGCCGGCGAAATAGGCTGTGGTCAGGGTCGAGATGAATTTCCGCGTTCCGTCCCGGTCGCCATGGGCGGCGTTCAGATGTTCGGTCAGCACCTGGGTGGCGGTCATGGACAGATCGTTGAGGGCCAGCCCCAGAACCTCGGCCAAGGCCCGCATGCGGTCGATCCGCTGCGACGGGTCGAGGCCGGGGGCCGCCGGCGCGACGGTGCGGCTTTGGGCGATCTGGGACAATTCCTGGGTGATCTCTTGCGACAGCACCCGCTGGGAGCGCAGCTCATCGACGATGCCGTCGCGGCTGTCGCGGGTCACCTGGACCAGCTGGGCGGTGGCCGAGGCCTGGGCCTCCAACTGGGCGGCCACCGCCTCGCGATGCTCGCGGAACAGCTGGGCCAGCAAGGTCATGGCCTCGTCGGTGCCGGATGCCTGCGCGGGCGCGGCAAGGGCGCGGCCCTCCTGGTTCAGCCGGATCAGCTGGGTGGTCGCTTCCACCTGGGCCTCCACCTGGGCGGCGATGGCGGCGCGATGCTCGCGGAACAGGTCGGCCAGCATGGCCACGGAGCCCTCCGACGACACATCGTTCCGGGACAGGGTGGTCACCTCGGATTTCAAGGTGTCCACGCTTTTCACGATCCGCGAGAGCATGAGAATCAGGACGGTCAGTCCGATCGGCAAGGCGATGGACAGCAGCACGATGAAGAATTCATGGGGAAGCATGGTGAAGAGATTTTTCCAACCATTGAAAATGGTCAGATAGACGATGGACAGGACAGCCCAAATGACCGCGCCGATCAAGGCCGCGCGGGAGGCGGAATTCAACTTGCCGAAGGCTGCCTTGTTAAACCCCATCAACATAAGGACATCTCCCATGATGGCCGCAATCGCCATCCCAATGCGCCGCCCCGCAGGCGTTCCCCTTATAGTAACAGCAAGGCGAACGGCGGGATACCTTCGAAACAATCCATTGATATGGGTTGGGCGTCGATGCGTCAATGACTGAAATTGCGTATGATTATCACAATCCTATGCTTCGTCAACACGATGCTGCATTGTTGAACATGGCGGTGTACATGGCGGCGGCATTATGCTATCGCCCGAAATCAGGGTTTGTCCGGTCCTTGATGGGCTGGCGACAGTGATCGGCGGGCAGGAGGCAAGCATGAGCTATTCCCAGGAAATCAGCAGGGAGTGCAAGGGAGTCTTCTTGTTCCTGGTCGATCAGTCCCGATCCATGAACAAGCCCTTCGGTCCCGATCGGTCGGGAAAGATGGTCAGCCGCGCCGAGGTGGTGGCCAATGCCTTGAACGGCACCTTGGAGGAACTGGTCAACCGCTGCATGCGCGATGAAGGCGTGCGCGATTATTTCGACATCGGGATCATCGGCTACGGCCGCACCAATCGCCCGGAATTCTGCTGGCGCGGCGGCTTGGCGGGTCGTCGGCTGGTTCCCATTCCGGAAGTGGCGGCCAAGGCCGAGATCGAGGAAGTAGAGATCGAAACCGAGATGCGCGGGCAGGTGCTGATCGAGCGCATCACCTTGTCGCGCTGGATCGATCCGGTGGGAGTGGACAGCACCCCCATGAACGCCGCGTTCGGTTTGGCCCATGCCACCTTGGCGGAATGGGTGCGCAACAATCCGGATTCGTTCCCGCCGGTGGTCATCAACATTACCGACGGCATGGCCAACGACGTCAATTCCGATGCCGAGCTTCTGGCCACGGCGCGCAAGCTGACCGGGCTGAAGACCGGCGACGGCAATGTCTTGCTCATCAACTGTCATATCGCGGGCGGCAGCGATGCATCGGTGGTGTTCCCCGCTTCGGCGGCGGAACTGCCCCGCGACCCCTATGCCAAGCTGCTGTTCGAGATGTCGAGCGAATTGTCCAATCGCCATCGCGCCGTCATCTGCGAAATCTTCGACCGTGACCCCGGCCGCACCCCTTCCATCAAGGGCATGGCTTTCAACGCCGATGCCGTGGCGCTGCTCAAGCTGCTGGATATCGGCACCCGTCAGGCCATCGGCCTGTCGGTGGCCATGGAGCCCTTCACGCCGCCGGGAATCGAGGCCGAATCCCTGATCGAGGATTCCTTCGTGCTGGAAGAACCATCCGTGCGGATCGAATATGGCGATCAAGGCTGATCCGCCCTTGATCCGGCGCGCTACCCCCATGCTCACTTGGACAGCCCAGGGCCGCTCGATCGTCAAGCCCCGCAACGACAGCTATGCCGATGGCGACAGGCTGCGGTGGCGGCAAAACGAAGACCGGCTACGGCTGGCCCGGATTCCCAACGGCTTGCTGGCCGCCGTCTCCGACGGAGCCGGAGGGGCGGGGCTGTTCTGCGGCCCCTGGGCCGAAACGCTGGTGAGCCGTCTGCCCAAGACCCCCATCGCTGGGGTGAATGCGCTGAACCAGTGGATGGACGGGTTCTGCCTGGGCTTTCGCTCGGAATATGCCGCCTTGTCCAAAGCCACTCCCGCCCGGCACAGCAAATTCATCCGGGAAGGCTCGTTCGCCACGCTGGCGGCCGGCTGGCTCGTCCATCGCCTGGGCCGGGTCCGGCTGCGATGGATGGGCTATGGCGACAGCCAGATGATGGTGTTCGACCGCACCGGCCGCCAGCCTGTCCTGGCGGCCTGTTATCCAGCCTCGTTGTCGGCGCTGGACCGTGCGCCCCTCTTGCTCAACTGGAAGGATCTGCCGCACGATTCCGGATTCCATGCCGGGGAAATGGTATTGCCGGATCGGGCGACGGTGGTGCTGGCGTCGGACGGGATCGGCCAGTATCTGCTGCTGCGGACCCTGGCCGGTCAGCCCCGCCCCGCGGCGGCGGCGGGGCTGGTGGGAGAATTCCAGCGGCTGTCTGGCACCGGCGAGAGCAAGCTTGGCAAGGCCGCCCGTGCCCATCGCGCCACGCCGGGGCCCGGCCTGTCCGCCGAGCTGACGGCCCTGCGCGATTGCCTCAAATCCGATCAAGCCTTCGCCGAGCAGGTCCGCGCCCTGTGCGGCAAGGGGCTGCTGGCCAATGACGATTGCACGTTGATCATGATCGACGTCGATCTTGCCCGGTCCCGGTGATTCGCCATGCCGTTTCCCCTGATCAACGATTACAAGGCGGCCATCGCCAACGCCAAAGGGCGTTTCGCGACCCTGGACGTCCGGCCGCATCTGGATGCCCGCTGCAGCCCGGTCTTCCTGGCGGGAAACTTCGCCGGGGTGTTCAAGATGGTGACCCCGGAGGGGGAGCATGTGGCGGTCAAGTGCTTCACCCGCGAAGTCTCGGATCTGCCGCGCCGCTATGCCGCCGTGGCCAAGTTCTGCCGGAGCGCCCAATGCCCCTATGTGGTGCCCCTGCGGTTTCTTCCGGCGGAGGTCTTCGTGACCTCCAGCGTCGCCCCCCATGCCGATTACGCGGTGGTGACCATGCCCTGGGTCGATGGTCGGGGCCTGGGGGCCGTCGTCCAGATCCTGTGTCAGCGGGAAAACGCTCCCGCCCTGGCCGGATTGACCCGGGCGTGGAGTCGTCTGTGCCTGGATTTGCTGCAACGGGGCGTCGCCCATGGCGATCTGAAGCACGACAACGTCCTGGTCGGACAGGACGGCGCCCTGAAGCTGATCGACTATGATTCCATGTATCTGCCGGAGTTGAAGGGGCTGGCCTCGACCATGCTGGGGGGCGTCAATTTCCAGCACCCCCGGCGTGAGGTCCGGCATTTCGACGGGACCATCGACCATTTTTCCATGCTGGTGATTTTGCTGTCCCTGCGGGCCTTGACCTTCCAGCCCGATTTGCTGAAGCGTCATCACAACGGCGAGAATCTCGTCCTGACCAAAAGCGATTTCACCCGGCCGGACAGTTCGGATCTGTTGCGGCAATGGGCGCTCAGCCCGGACTTCCATGTCCGCGACTGGACGGAACATCTGATCAAGGCTGCCAAGGCTCCTATGATCAGGATCACCGCCATGGAAGCCCTATTGAAGGCGGCGGCAAAAGTCGAGGCCGTTCCGGCCAAGCCACCCACCAAACGACTTCTCTCATTTTTTTCCTGAGGGCGCAGCAGCCATTGGATTTGACCGGATCGACGAGGGTCTGCTAGTCATAACCTCGGTCGCCGACAAATGCCTGAGCCGTCGGTAAGCCCTCAAGCATGGTCGGGGCCGCCGCCTTGTCGGAGGTTTTGCTAGGCGTTAGCAGCAATTTCACCGGCAATCCACGCACGTCCACGATGGTATGGATTTTGGTGCTCAGTCCTCCACGAGAACGGCTGATGGCGATATCCGTGCCCCCTTTTTACCCCCAGCGGCATGCTGCTGGGCGGGGCACGACCTCCCACATAGAGTCTTGTCAGGAGGGGGGGATCTGCGCTATTGAAGATGCGAGCTAATCGCACTATTTAATTGCGCTGGGTATTCCAATGAAGAAGATTGCCAGTTTGTCGAACGTTTTGGCTGGAGCCCTTGTCCTTCCCTCCCTCGTCCTTGCCGTATTACCTGCCGTTGCAGATGAAGTCACTCCTGAGGTAGAAAAGGGGTTCTGGGATCGTGAGAAGCTGACCGGCGATTGGGGGGGGATTCGCACGGATCTGGCCGACAGGGGCGTCGAGTTGACCGCTACCTACACCGCAGAAACCCTTGGCAATCCCTCGGGCGGCATCAAGCGGCGCGCTGTTGGCGCGGCCCTTCTGCAAGGTGATCTGGACGTCAATCTGGATAAGCTGGTTGGGTGGCAGGGCGGCAAAATCCACGCTACAGCCTTCCATATCCAGGGCCGTCAGCTGACCTCCAACTTTATCGGCGGCCTGATCCCGGTCTCCAGTGTAGAGGCTGCGCCTTCCACCCGTCTGTTCTCGCTGTGGTTCGAGCAAAGCGTGCTCGATGACAGGGCTTCCCTGCGCTTCGGTCAGATCCCCATGCAGGAGGAGTTCTTCACCAGCACCTACGCGGCCTATATGGTGAACAGCGCTTTCGGCTGGCCAGCCATCTATGCCGCCAACATGCCATCGGGCGGTGGCGGCTATCCCCTGGCTAACATGGGCACCCGCCTGAAGGTCAAGCCCACCGAAGAGATCAGCCTGATGGCCGCTGTATTCTCCGGCAACGTGGCGCCTGGCACCAATGTGGGCAACGATGCCCAGAAGCGCAATCGCAGCGGCACGGATTTCTCCTTCGGTTCTCCCCCGGTATGGTTCGGTGAGGCTGCCTATTCCATCAACCAGGACAAGGACTCGCCAGGACTGCCGGCGACTTTCAAGCTTGGTGGCTGGTATTACAACGGCCGGACTGCCGATCAGCATTTCGACAATACCGGCCTGTCCCTGGGCAGCGGCGCCAGCTCGGGCGTCGCCCGGAATCTGCATGGCAACTGGGCCGTTTACGGCATCGTCGATCACATGCTGTGGAAGCGCGAAGGCACGGTGGACAGCGGGGTCGGCGCCTTCTTCCGCACGACATACATGCCTGACGACCGCAATCAGATGTCCTATTGGCTTGATACCGGCCTGACCCTGAAGGGGACCTTCGAGGGGCGTGATGACGACATCACCGGCATCTCGTTCGCCTATGGCAAGATGAGTGACGAGCTGGCGTCGCGCGATGCCGATGCTCGCCGCTTTGGCACCGCCACCGCGCCGGATCACGATTTCGAATCCGTGGTCGAGATCATGTACAGCTACGCCGTCACCCCTTGGTGGTCCGTTACCGGTTTTGGCCAGTACCTGTTCCATCCGGGCGGCACCACCACCTTGCCCGAGAACACCTCCAAGACCATTCCCGATGCCAGCGTGCTGGGCCTCAGGACCTCTTTCAAGCTTTAACCGTTTTCGTGCCAGCCCTGGACTGCCTGAAAATCATCCAGGGCCGCGATACCATGTTTCAGAGGAGTCGTCCCGTGGCGCAGCAGATGAATTCCGACACTCTTACCCTTGCCGACCTTCGCCCCGAGCAGCAGGGTGAGATCGTCAAGATCGAAACCGAGGACGGCGTTTTCAAGCGCCGCATGCAGTCTCTTGGCGTCGTGGCCGGTACTCCCGTCACCTTGGATCGTTCGGCCCCGTTAGGTGATCCGCGCATCTACAGCCTGATGGGCTACAGCCTGGGCCTGCGCAATGCCGAGGCCCAGCAGATCCGCATTCGCTTGAAATAATCATCCCATCCGACATCGCTTCAAGGGTAGCCGTATATGAAATCCCCCGTCACCGTGGCATTAGTGGGTAACCCCAATGCCGGTTCCACCAGCTTGTTCAATGCCCTGACAGGCGCCCAATCCGCCGTCGCCAACTATCAGCGGGTGACGACCTCTTTGAATGTGCGCGAGATCACCCATGGCGGGGTTCCCTTACGCATCGTCGATGTGCCGGGCAT
>NZ_LWQT01000070.1 GCF_001650715.1 Paramagnetospirillum marisnigri
TCATATCCGCCCCCTGTTCCGTCATACGGATAGGGAATCACGAAACCCGAGCCGACGCCAGTTTCCGGAGGTGCCCAACTGCAGGATAGCGCCCGGCGCGCCAGCGCCCTGCTCAAGGCCATGAGCAACGAACATCGCCTGATGATCCTGTGCCAGTTGCTGCACGGCGAGAAGTCGGTGGGCGAGTTGGAGCGGATTATCGGCCTCTCCCAGTCGGCTTTGTCCCAGCATCTGGCGCGCCTGCGCCGCGACAGCCTGGTCCAGACCCGCAGGCAGGCCCAGACCATCTTCTACTCCCTGTCGGGTGCCGAGGCCTCGGCGGTGATCAACACCCTCTACGGGCTGTATTGCGCCCCGGAAGGCTCCTGCGCCGCCTGATCAGTCACTCCCACACCATCTGATAGATGGACAGCAGGCATTCGAAGACGATCAGGCCGACGATATACCATTCCACCTTCATGCTGCTGCGGGTCTGGATCAGGTCCAGCAGCGTCTCGGCGGTGTCGGAGATCACTTCCAGCTTGCGGTCCAGCGCCCGGTTGCGGGCGGACAGGTCGTAGTCGCGCTCCAGCCGGATGAACAGCCTCTCCAACTCCGGCCGGGTCCACAGTACCTCGGGGCTTTCCAGCAATTCCACACGGCCGACCATGCGGTGCTCGGCCAGCAGCACCTCGCCGATCTGGGCCAGCAGGTCCTTGGTCTTGAGCTTGCGCAACTGGCTTTTGGCCAGCGAGACCGCCAGGGGCTCGATGGCGTCAAAGACCTTGGCGATGCGGGTCTCGTAATGCTCCAGCACCAGATCGCGCGCCATCATCTCGGCCACCAGCTGCAGCCGCTCGGGGCAGATGTCGCGCAGATGGATGATGCCTTGCTTGTCCACATGATCGTCGCCATCGGGCTCGATCAGGATATGAGCGGCGTTGCGGCCCTGAACCGGCAGGGGCGCCGCCACCAGCTTGCTGAGCGAAGCCAGGAAGACCGCTTCCTCCATGGGGTCCAGGGCGAACAGCACCGCCACCCCATAGCGGAACAGCACCGCGAATCCCCCCCGCCCCGCCCGGATGATCAAGGGCGCGGTAGCCAGAACCACCCCTTCCTCCAGGCGGCGGGTATCCAGGCGTTCCCCCAGTAGGAGAACATGGCCGGTCAGGCCGCTCACGGCCTCGGCGGGAGGCTGGACAGGCGAGACTGGCGGCATGTGTTGGGTCCACACATCATTGGGGAAGTCCCGGATCATAGCGGCGGCGACCGGGACGGTCTTGCCGCAACCGCATTGTCACAAAAGTTTAACCGACCACCCGGAATCGCCAGACACCGTCAGTCCCGGCATCACGAGCCACCTGCCCCGTCTTCATCAGATAATGCAGATGGGCCAGGGTTTCGCCGGTGGCGAACCCCATCTGGTGGGCATCGAGCTCGCGCTTGAACAGGACCCGCAGCACCTGCAAGGCGGTGGCGGGTTCGGCACAGGCGGTCAGGGTGCGCTCCAGCCGCTCGTGATGATGGGCGATCAACTCATCGACGCGCTGATGCAGGCCCCGGAACGGCAGTCCGTGGGACGGCAGCACCAGGGTATCGGCGGGCAATTCGCGCAAGCGGGTCAAGGCATCGAGGAATAGCGACAGCGGCTCGGCCTCGGGCTGCTGCGGCCAGACGCCGACGATGGGGCTGATGCGGGGCAGGATCTGGTCGCCGGAAATCAGCACCCCGGCCTCGGCGCAATACAGGCAGGCATGTTCGGGCGAATGGCCGCCGCCCTCGATCACCCGCCAAGAACGGCCGCCGATGGTGATGTCGTCGCCGTGGCGGATGCCCACCACCCGCACCGGAATCACCCCGATACGGGCGCGATAGGTGTTGCCGCGGGCGCGCACGCCCTCCAACTGCTCGGCATCGAAGCCGATGCGGCGGTAATAGGCGACCTGATTGGCGGTAAACTCCTCGCTGTCCTCCAGCCACAGCATGCGGCCGAACAGCCATTCCCGCACCGAGGCGGTCAGTTCGATCCCCAGCCGCTCGCACAGCCAGCCCGACAGCCCCATATGGTCGGGATGGAAATGGGTGGCGATCAGCCGGGTGGCCTTCCGCCCGGCCAACGGCCCGGCCAGAAGACGCTCCCACAGCACCTTGGTCTCGTCATTGCCCAGGCCGGAATCCACCAGCGCCACGCCACCCTCGCCATCGTCCAGCGCCCACAGATTGATATGATCCAGGGCGAAGGGCAGCGGCATGCGAATCCAGCGGATGCCCGGCGCCACCGCCAGCACATCGCCCGCTTCGGGCGGCGCGGCAAAGGGATGATCAAGGGGAGAACGGCTCAAGATGACTCTCCGATAATTCGGTAAGTCTTTGCATATTTGGCGCGATGCGGCAAGTTTCAAGCGACACAGGCTGCGGAGCGGGATACCGTCCTCCGCCTGGCGCAGGATCGCCATGATCTGGGCATCCGCGAAACGACTCGTCCCATCCGAATCTCCTCGTTCCGCTGACCGAGAAAATTCTACGCTCCGATCCCTCTAATTCCAGGGGGGGGGGGGGGATTACCACCCTGACCAGAGCATCATCGACCGTTGGAAACTCCTTGCCCAACGGGGCCATCCACACATGAATCTCTGGAAGCCATCGCGTTTTCTTCCGCCGCCATTAACCTGAGCACGCTGCCGTGAAAGAGGGCTTCCGCCGCCGCCGCCGCCGATGCTATAAGCCCAGCATCTGGTCATCGCCACCCGCGTCCCGGTAGCTCAGCAGGATAGAGCAACGGTTTCCTAAACCGTAGGTCAGGGGTTCGAATCCCTTCCGGGACGCCATTTTCCCAATAAAAACAACGATCTATATATTAGCAAAATTTACATATTGCATTTCACAGTCATTTCACATTATCTAACATTTAGTGGTTTGTGAAAACATCTACTAATAGTAGTATTTGTGAAATGGCCAGAGCCAAACGCTTTGAATACGTCTATGCCGAAAACGAGCCGATCGCTGTCTATCAGCGATCTGGCAGCCGCTTCTGGCAAGCACGCATTACGCTGACAAACGGCAAATCCATCGCGGTCAGCACCCAGCAAACCGATCCGCAAAAAGCGCTGCAATGGGCGCACGACCACAAGATCAGGATTGAGGCGACCGACCAAGACCCCACGGCGAAGACCTTCAAAAAGGTGGCCGAGGCTTGGTTGAAGGCCATTGAGGCTGAAGGCAGCAAGTCGGCAGCGGCTTACAGGACCGTCGCCGAGCGCTACCACATTCCGTTCTTCGGCACATACAAGATCACGCAGATCAATCAGCAGGTGCTCGCGGAGTACGAACGCTGGCGCAAGGACTACTGGTCCAAAGGGCCTGGCTCAAAGCTGAAAACCGAAACGATTGTCCGCAAGGACGGCAAGGAATACGTCCGCGCCAAGCACCTCGGCAGCGCCGAAAAGGCATATGGGGAAGACACGACGCTGCGCGGCATCTTCAAATACGCCGTTGATCACGACATGCTGCCTGCGTCAAAAATGCCTGTCATCGGGACGAAGAAGGCCAAATCAACCAAGGTGATCAAGGCGCGGCGCTATCCTGCATTCAACAAGGAGCAGGTGGAGAAAATTCTCGCCTATTGCAACGCGCAGCCAAGCTCTCCCAAAAAGATCGTGCGAGACGGCGATGCGGAGATGGACCTCACACGGCCAAACCTCGACCGACAGGTGTTCAGCGCCTTCGTCCACCTCGTTCTCGGCACTGGTCTGCGGCCAGGGCGCGAGCATGTGCTGATTAAGTGGAAGCATTTCCGCGAGGAAACCGTCAACGGCGTGGAACATCAAATCCTGAGAATTGCGCCTGAGACGAAAACAGGCGAACGCGACGTTCGCTGCGACACGTTCGCTATGGCTCACCTGACCGCCTTTCGGTCGCTGTCAAATTTCAGCAAGGACGACGATTTCGTGATCGCCGATCAACTGACTGGCAAGCCCGTGAAGGACTTCAAACGTCAGTTCAACACCATGTGCAAGGCGCTCGGAATGGAAGGCGATGCGCATGGCAAGAAGTTCGTCCCCTACAGCATGCGCCACACCTACGCCACGCTGAAGCTGGAAGCAGGCGTGAACATCAGGCTGATCGCCAATAACATCGGCAATGCCCCCGAAGTCCTCCATGCGCATTATGGACACGACAGCACGGTAAACAGAGCGAACGAACTGGCGACCGACTTGGATTATCTCGGCTTCCAAAAGCCGAAGGCCAGACCGAAAAAGCGGCCACCGCCACCAGAACCAACGGCATAACTGTCGGGTTTCCCGACGACAGCATCGCGCCCACCGCCGCTTCGGCCCTTTGCGCGTCGTGCACGCCGCCAATTTAGCTGCCGTGCAGTGCGGCACTCATGGAAACAGCCCCGCTTGTACGGGGCTGTTTGGCGTTTAAGCGAGCTTCTTACCGAAGCGTCCCTTCATCGCGGCCAACTGCTTGTCCAGTTCGCCCGCGACCACCGCATCGCGCACCAGCGTCAGCGTTGGCACCAGTTCCGCCACATCGCCGATCTCAATGGCCGTCTTCTTCGGCTTGATCTCCACGATCTTGTTGCCGTAGCGCACTTCCAGCATGAACGCCCCATTGGCCTCCTGCCAGTACCAGGGGCGAAATTTGATCAGTCGGTCTTGCAGGGTCTTGTTGCCCTCGCTGTCCTTCGTCCAGCGCTTGCGCCGAATTTCAAAGCCCTCGCCCTTCTGCATCGCTTCCGCAGCAGCGATCTGCTGATTGATGGCCTCCACCAGCTTGTGCCGCAAGCGGCCTTCAGGCGTTGCCGCAACGGCGCGTCGGGTCTTTTCGCTCAGCTTCAGCTTGTCCAATGCACTCATCATCACATCCTCCAACGGGAACACATGACGAACATGCTATGGCCTGAAGGCCGAGGAGGACAACCGAAAGGCAGGTGTAGGTTTAACCTACAGAAGGCCGTGTCGTGTTACACGACAGAGGGGCGAATAGGGCGATATTGAACCTCGGACATTAACTTTTCAGCAAGTAATTTGCGGGCTGGAAAATTATATTGTGCGGAATCAATACGTTGGAGGAGTAAAAATGGCTGCCATAAAAATATATGCGTCGTCAATGCTATTTCTTCGATTCCTCCTTGACAAATTTTGGCGGTCTGGTACTCTCCCAACCAGTCAAGCGCAACCACTTACAAAGCACACTGACCACCCAATCATAAAGTGGTCAGTATTTTTTTCGCCAACTCCCACGGCCTTCAGGCCAAAGTTAAATCTTCCACAAAATACAGACATAATAGCACGGTCACGATATTTAATATCATGGCGCGCTACATTTGCGCCTAATTCATAGTTGTTAACTTTACATCGCAGAGCCACTCCATTGTGGAGTTTAACTGCCAATGCGCAGGGGAGGATAACTATGCCTATTGACACCACCTGAAGATGCTTAACTGCATATAATTTTGGCTATTACGGGCACGTGGCGTTCGCGCTTCCCGTAAAGCCAATATCAATAAGAACATCGTCACGGCTGAATTTTGACCGACGAGATCGGCGCCCAGCCTGACCCCATATAGGAGAAAATATTATGTCTCACGATATCTTCACTCTGACCAACGCCTGCACCACCCTGATCGCCTCCCGCAAGAACTGGGAGGGTGTGGAACTCGCGGCCAGCAACAAGCGCCTCTATGGCATTCTGGCCGAATGCTACGACCTGTATACGACCGTCACCCTCACGGAATCTGGCCGCAAGCTGCTCACTCAGGTTGCCGAAGAGCTTGGCATTTCCGTTGAACGCTCCACTCCCGCCGCAATCAAGATGATCAAGATCGTCTTTGGCGCAGAACCTCGCTGGCGTGCCAGCAATTACGGCCAGGTTCTCCGTATTGCTGAAGCCGAGAAGGTCAAGACCACTGAGTTTGTCAGCTGGCTGGAAAAGAACGGCGGCGTGGAAAATGTGCGGCGTGGCACCACTCCCGTCCCCCAGGCCACGAAGGACAAGCAGTTCGCGGATGGCTTGGCCAAGCTGAACGGCCAGGGGGAATACGCCACGCTTGAGCCTACTCGCACCATCGCCAGCGGCAGCGGCCTGTACCTGATGCTGTGCACCGTTGAGGCGAACGGCGCCATCAAGGTCCACCGCCCTGTCGGAAATCCCAACAGCGATCAGATCAAGGCCATCGTCCGCGCCATCGGCAAGGAGAACGATAACGCCAAGAGCTTGACGGACCCCGACGGCATTTTCCCGAACCAGTTCTCCTGCATGGGTGAAGGTGCGGTTGATCGCAAGGAGCGCTTCTTCAACAGCGAAGAAGGGGAAATGAGCTACGAGGATGCGGTGAACAAGCTGATCGGTGGTGGCGCTGCTGCCGACGACGCCGCGAGCCGCGAAGCTGCGTAGGCCAATCCGCGAGGCCAGGGGAGTGCGTAGCGCTCCCCGCGGCTTCGCAATTCAATCCAATTTATAGGAGAAAAATCATGTCTCAGTTTGAACTCGATAACGCGATTACCGACCTGTCCAACCTCCCCATGCCGAACGATGGCGTTGCGAACATGTGTGAAGCGCTGGTCAACGGATGGAAATCTGGCCACATCATCATGTATGGGCCGAAGGGCTCGGGAAAGACAACGATGGCGGGCCTCCTGCCGAAGGCCATTGCCCCCGACGTCAATCCCTGGGAGGTCAGGCTCGCCAATCCTGCGCAATACGACGCACGGACCATCGCGCAGCTTGCCAATACGTTCATGCGGACGATTGGCATGAACTCAAAGAAAAAATCCTTCATCATTTTTGATGAATTCGGGGGAATTTCCAAAGCGTCTGTCGGTGCTTTGAATAATGCTCTGACGGACTGCCGCGTGAATTGTATGGCAATTTTCATTACCAACAACATTGACGACGTTGCTCCGTCCATCGCAAGTCGGTGCTACAAGGCCGATTTCACCCAAGTCAATTATATGAATTACGTCCCTTATGCCGAGAGCGTCCTCAAGAAGTACGGCATCCACAAGGTCAATCGGGCTGCGCTTGAGCGCGTGGTGAAGGCCAATTGCTTTGATCTGCGCGAGCTGATGCGCGAGCTTGAAGACATCGTTGTGAAGGCTCAGCAAAGTGGGGCTATCCCTGCACCTGTGCAGCCTCAGCCCTTGGCCATCGTTGCATCTACCATCACGGCAACTCCCATCGTTGCGCCACCGCTCTCGTCTCCTTCGGCGCACTCGGCCAGCACAATTCCGCCTGTTGTCGCAGCACAAGCGGTCACCACCACGAACCAATCGTCGGCCGCAACGCCATAAAGGTTCTGTAGGTTTTCCCGACAGCACGCGCCCTCAGGCCAACGCCTGGGGGTGCTTTCTTTGGTGGGCTTGGCGGTGTGTAGGTTAAACCTACGGCGAACCGATGTTATGCTGCCGAGATGGAAACCAGCACGGCTACCATCAGCGTCATTCAGGTCACGGCCATCAATGCTGGCCGCGTGCTGGCGTTGGCCGACGTGGAATTGATCCTTGATGGCGTGTCGCTGGTCATCCACGGCGTTCAGGTTCGCGCCGATGCCAGCAAGACCGAAATCACCCTTCCCAATTACCGAGCGCCTGACGGTTCATGGAAGACCGCCGTGACGCTGCCTGACGACGTGCGTGGGCCAATGGCCGACGTTGTGATTGCGGCGGCCATGGAAGCTGGCTTGCTGGTGGAGAGGGCGAACGCGACAAGGCTATTCCACGACTGATCGTCTCCAGCAGCTCCCAGCCCTCAAGGCGCATCCAAAGCTGTATCAACGACGCCGCTTGAAAACGGCCCCGAGGCACATCATCATACAAACTCTCGGCATATATACATTCCGAGGGTCCAGGTAGGGGGCAGGATATGCGCATTGGTGGGCGGTTGCTTGTTGGTTTCGGCATTCTAAGTGCCGTTCTGGCCCTGGTTGCGGGTGTATCCGTCGTTGAGGCGACGAGACTCGATGCCAAAGTCGAGCGGATGGTAGCCTTCCGTATGCCGGTATCGGAGGCCAGTTCATCCATCGGCAAGGAATTATATGCGTCACTGGCTTCGCTACGGGGCTTCCTGTTGACCGGGAAGGACAGCTTTAAGGCCGACCGCGCACAGTCCTGGACGGAGATTGCCGCCCTGACCAAGGCGATGGATGGTCTTGCCTCGCGTTTCACGAATCCGCGTAATGTTGAATTGTGGAATGGAGTGAAACGCAATCTCAGTGAATTAAAGACCGCTCAGGACAAGGCAGAACAGGCCGGTGTGGGTGAGGCTGGCATTTTAATTCTGACGAATGAGGCTCTTCCACGGGTTCAGCAATTGGCCAACACGCTATATGGTGAGGTTGGTGGAGATGGTCGCCGCAATGGTGGCTTGATCGACAATCAGCGCCAAATGCTGAAGCTTGATGCGGCCGCAGCCGAAAGCGATACCGCGACCCTCAAAATCATGGCCATTGGCGGACTGATCGGTGGTCTGATGATTGCTGGGATCGTGATCACGACGACCCGCCGCACAATCGTGCCCCCGATTGCTTCAATAACGAACACCATGGGACGGCTGGCCGCTGGCGATTTGAGCATTTCCATTCCCGGTCGAGAGCGGACCGATGAAATCGGCGAAATGGCCGCAGCGTTGGAGGCATTCCGCGATGGACTTGTCCGGCAGCGGGAACTTGAAGCGAAGCAGAAGGCCGAGGAAGAGGCGCAGCGTTTGCGTGCCCTGCGTATTGCGGAGCTGACGGCGACCTTTGATCAATCAGCGGCTCAATCGGTGCAAGCCGTGGCGTCCTCCGCCCAGCAATTGCAAGGTACTGCGCAGGATTTGAGTGCTTCCGCCGGGCAAACTAGTCAACAGGCGACCGCCGTTGCCGCTGCTTCCGAGGAGGCTTCCGTCAATGTCCAGACGGTCGCATCTGCGGCGGAAGAACTCTCCGGGTCAATCACGGAAATCAGCCGTCAGGTTACCCACTCATCGCATATTTCCAGCACTGCCGTCGCCGAGGCGGTCCGGGCGGAACAGGTGGTGGCCGATCTGTCTGAGACGGTTAAAAAGATTGGCGATGTGGTCAATCTGATCAACGACATCGCCAGCCAAACTAATCTTCTTGCCTTGAACGCCACCATTGAGGCCGCGCGGGCAGGCGAAGCGGGTAAGGGTTTTGCTGTCGTGGCGAACGAAGTGAAAAACCTCGCCAACCAGACTGGCAAGGCCACCGATGAGATCGCCCAACAGATCACCGCCGTCCAGGAGCAGACAGAGCGAGTGGTCAACACCATTCAAGGGATCGTCAAGGTGATTGAGGAGGTGGGGCAAATCTCCACCAGCATCTCCTCGGCCGTCGAGGAGCAGTCCGCAGCTACCCAGGAAATCGCCCGCAATGTCGAGCAGGCAGCCGTGGGTACCGCTGAAGTGACCAGCAACGTGGTGGGAGTGCAGGAAGCGGCCGATCAGACTGGGCGGTCATCCGGCAACCTTCTCGATGCATCGCGCAATCTGGCTAATGAGGCCGACGGCTTGAAACGCATGATCGAGCGGTTTCTTTCCGATGTCCGTTCGGCATGATCGCTGGCAGTCTCGTATCCAACAAGTTCTTTGCGGCTTTACAGCCCTTCCACGGCGGCCTTCATCATCTGGTCATTGACCTCGATGTAGCGCTGCGTGGTGGACAAGTGGCGATGGCCAGCCAGCGTCATAATGACCTTGGCCGAAACGCCCTTGTGCGCCATCTGCGTGATGAACCACCGCCGACCGCTGTGGCTGCTCGCGCCATCAATGCCAGCCAGTTCGTAAATCTGTCCGAATAGCTGGCACAGCGTGTTGGCCGAGAACGCCGTGGCCTTTTGCGTCACGAGGAACGGCACGGCGCGATCTGTTGTCGTGTTACACGACAGGAAGCGTTCCAGTTCGCGGCGCAGCTTGCCGTTGACGAACACTGTCCTGGCCTCGGCGGTCTTTGTGTAGCTGGCAGGCAGCACGATTTGGTCCTTCACGCGACCATCGCCGTCAATCACGTCGCCGACCTTCAAATAGGCGATCTCGCCGACACGCATTCCTGCGTAGAAGCTGAGCATGAGCGCAACGCGGTTTCGGGCTGCATGACGCTGATTGGCGACAACGGACAGCACGCGCTTGAGTTCCGCTTCGCTGAGTACCTTGGCCTGTTTCATCGCTTTACCTAATGAAAAGTTATTCCGTTATGTAAAACATTATATGATCAAAAGCGCAGTAGGGCCGACCGCAATTATCTGCATTGATAATCAAGCGGTTAACGGCAGACATAATAAATTTCGTATTTTCTTATGTTTTTCCTATGCGGCGGCAAGTTTGCTCAACTCGCCTTGCTTCTTTGTCAGGGACGCCTTGGCGCTGCTGATCTGTTCGCGCTTCTTCTGCACGGAAGCGGCTTGCTTGAGTTTCTTGGCCTGATCGGCCTTGGCATCGGCCTGTCGCTTCAGATTGTCCGCGAAGCTGTTGGCCGTCGCATCTTCCCTCATGAATTCCCATGCCCGCATTTGCCGCCTCCCTGCTGTCGGTTTTTCCGACACTATTTATTGGCATGGGCAAGTTGTCGGGTTTCCCGACAGGAAGCTGGCGTAGGGAAAACCGACAGATGAGCGACGCCGTCGAAAAGGGACGCCGAAAATTGGGGCATAGTCCCAATTGGGAGTTGAATACATAAGCCCACAGAATGAATATGGCTTTGGTATTGTGCTCATCAGACGCGGGCAGGAAATGGACGACACGGAGATTGTTTCCGTTGAGAGGCTCACCGAAGGTGCCAGCACTCTCCTGAACCAGTTGGCCTCCGCAAGGCGCAACATAATTTTGCTTCGTCATCGCCTTCAAGCTGATGGGCGGCTAACGCCATCTGCCATTGCCGATCTGGATCGGGCAGATGAGCAATTCCGCATTTCAATCGAAAGAGTGAGAGCGATCCGCGATCTTCAGGTGGACACCGTCACGAAGCTCAATTCTCTTGAGGTTGGTGAGGAATAGCCATATCGGCGCTGATGGCCGCAGGTTGTCGTGTTACACGACAGATGGTTGGGATAGAGATGCTGCATTCATCGGGGCAAATGCACGATGAATTGCCCCGCAAGCATCGGCCAATTCGCAGTGATGCAGGTCGGCGCAACGGCAGCCAACATCAACGAGTTCCTGTAGCAGTGGATTGCTCGATAACCGCTGCAAACTGACCATCGCCGCTACTCTTTTGGCGATGCAATGGCGTTCACGCTGTTCAGTGCCAAATGCCATGTTCACCTCGGGCATTTACCAGACGGATGAATTCCGACTTTGCGTGCCTTCTATGATTACTTTGCACCTCATCTGCAAGGCGTGGACACCCACAGAGTTTTTCAATTTATGACGTATTGTTGCGCCGCACTCGGCGACATACATGTCGTGTTACACGACAGGTCGCTGTTGTTGGGAAAGCCGACAAATGGGCGGCATGGCCAGGAGCGAAGTGGGCCATGCGTAGGTTAAACCTACGGCCATGGATGTCGGGAAACCCGACAACGTGATAATTCTCTGAATTTCGTCAATATAGTCAATGGCTTGCAAATGACGCGATTGCTGCCACGCAGCAATATGGCGTGGCGTGACAAGACGAAAAAAATATTTCAAAAATCTCATTCGCAGCGCCGCAGATCGAGATAAATACAATGCTGGGGCTTAACTGCATCCGACGGGAACAGTGACAGCCTCTTTCATTAGCGTTTTCCAGGCCGCCCCAGCGTTTCAACTGAAAACGCATTGGGAGGAAAACGCAAATGGCAGACATTCAATGGAACAGACACATCAACAAGCTATGCGAGCACCAGGGCGGTCCGCGATATGACGACATGCTGATCGGCTGCATCGCGGCCTTCAACACGAAGGGGCGCTCGTCCGAGAAGCAGGGCGATTGGCTGGTCAGGCAGTTGGACATGCACTACGGCATTCAAGTGGCGCATCAGGGCGCAATACATCTGACGAAGGAACAGCGTCGGCCAATCAGGCAGGCAGTGGATTGGACGAACTGCAATGCATCAAGTGGCCACATGGCCTATCTGCATGGGCGTTTCCCACACGCTTTCCACGCCGTTTCCACACATCTCCCACACCGTTTCCACACCAAAGGGGCTAATTCGTCTGTTCCCTCAACGACTTATCCAGTCGCTATTGCTAAACTATTGCTAAAACTAATCGATACGCCTTTGGCTGCTTCGCGGACTTCGGCCACGCCCAATGGCCTTTCAGCCGATTTCACCGATAGTGGCTCGCTTGTGGCTCGCCACTCGGAAGAAGGAAGGGCGATCTGCCCAATCGGCATAAATGACAATGTGATCGACGATGCGGCTGCGCCACTCCGTGGACTGGCCGCCCAATCGGACGAGCCATTGGGGGGAAAGAAAGAGCCACTTGGAGGTGCTGTGGATATCGCCACGTGGGCGAAGGCCAATCGGTCAACAGGTCAGGTGAAGGCCAATTCCAGCAAGGCCACTATATCGCTTTGGGTCGATGGCAGTTCGCGCAGCTATGTGCGCGGCCAATTGGAAATAGGGAAGGAGAAGTACCGCCTGAATTTCCGAAGCCCACGCCGCTTGGAGGAATTGATCTATGTGGAGCGCGGACAGGACGCGGAAGCGCGGCAGTGGTACGAGGCCATCAGCAGCCAGGTCATTCCCAGCTTGCAGGCCAAAGCGGACGCGGCCAGCGGCAGATTGCCCAGCAAGCACGTCGCCAGCGCCATCCACGAATTCCACGACAGCAAATGTGAAGGGCGCGGCATGACCGAAGGCATTGCGTTCTTGGGCTACAACGGCAACCAGCCCTCGTATTGCGTGGTGCAGGTCAACGGCAGGAACTGGCGACTGGAACTACAGGCCACCCACAGCACGAACGCAAGAGCGCCGCAGTTCAAGGCGACCGCCGAGCAGTCATGCGAAGCAGCGTAGCGATGATGGCCTGATGCACGGCCTCCTCAATCAGCACGACTTCGTTGGCAAAGCCGATCTCGCAATAGCCTCTCGGCAAATAGGTCAGTCTGTTCATGGCGTTTTCTCCTCATTGCGGCAGCGTCCAGCTTGGCGCTGCTCCGCAAGCGTATTTAGCGCGGATGGCTAAATAGCTGGGCGAAACGCATTGAGGAGGAACGGACATGCTGCTGGAAGTCATCTATAGGGAATTGCGCGATATGTGGCTGGTCGAGAGCCAATATGAATTCTCTCGGTTTTGGCTCGGCCAATCGCGCAGCTACATGTCCTGCGCCAAGGCGCGGCAGCGGCCACCGTCGTTGTTGGTGCTGATGCGGTTGTCAAACCGCCTTACATCAATCTCGGCCAAATATGCCGCCGTGGCGACGACCGAGATGGAGCGGAGTAATTGCAAGCGTTTGGTAGCTCTATGCACTTTGTCAGAGAGTGAATTTGCTAGGTATATATCAGTTAATAGGGAAGGTATGTAGTTTCATCTTTGCAAACATCAAATCTTTTGCATATATCTGGCCGACACCTCTGCTGCATACAAGATGACCAGCATGAGCTGTTATTTTTGCACTTATCCATACAACCTTTAGAGCAATTTGTGCTATCTGGGGTTTGTGCTTCTGCATAACAATTTTGCACATCTGATTTCCCCCGATTTTGAGCAAGAACCAGTGGCATAGGATCGCGACCGCTAAAGTACCCCTTTGCAGCAATAAACTCTCGAATTCTTTGTATGTTTTTATCAATATCGCTGGCAGTTTTTTCACATGACTTGGCAATCTTGACTAATTCATCAAGCTCACCCTTCCACAGCTCTCCTCGCTTTTTAACATTGCCCATCACCTCGTCAATGTCTGGACAAGCAAACATTGACGCCTTTGTCTGTTCCGCCACGCCAAGGCAATAGGCCGCACGCAGTTCTTTGTCACTTGATACCTGTGAGAATGCGGCAGATGCATGCAATATACATGATATAGCCAGTATAGTTGCTATAACTCTCATCGCATTTCTCTTCGCAAGTTGGCCTAATGATAGTTTCTGCACTTATGTTGCAATTTAGCAAGCTGCGCGTATCAATCTAAACTAAATGCGCAGTGGTTGCGACGGCCGAGATGGAGAAGGCCAATGCCCGCAGGCTGCGCGAGTTGAGCGGCTGGCAGTGTAGGTTTTACCGATAGGTGCATGTTGTCGTGTTACACGACAGCCGACCGCCGCGTTCGGTGGTCAGCCTTCCCATTATAGCATACGATAACGAGCAAAATCGGACAAGAACAAACAAAGAATACTTTGGCGTGCGCGCTGCGTGCAAAGCGTGGAAATTCAATGACTTGCGCAACATAACGATTTGCCAAATTTCAATTCACATTCATTTCACATTGCGTCACTCTGCTTATTAGTGTATTGTTATTACAATATATATTACGAGCACTGTAAATTCCTAAACCGTAGGTCAGGGGTTCGAATCCCTTCCGGGACGCCATTTCCGAGCAAAAGTAATAACCTCGGACGCAGAAGCGGACACGCCCTGCGCCGCGAGGCGCTCCAATACGG
>NZ_LWQT01000071.1 GCF_001650715.1 Paramagnetospirillum marisnigri
CTCCGTCGCCCCTGGCCAGGCAACATCAACCATGCTTCACTAACATTCGATCTGGAGCCGCCATTGGGGGCCGGTCACGGTCATGATGGGGGATGAGGCGTGATATTGGTCGAATAGATCATTCGGCTTGCGGTAGGATGCTCATCTTCTCCAACAAGACGCCTTGCGGTCCAAATTGGGTTTGGACCAGAATGGCCTTGATACACGATTATCGGTCGTGATGACGCGTCGGGCTTTCCGAACCAGACATCCGAATCCGTTCGGCGACGCGAATGCAATAGCTATCGGCTCGACCAATGATCTTGAAATCCGGTCTGAATTTCTTCGTTGCCGCACTGCTGATCGTGGTATGGCTCGCCATGGCGCCGTGGGCACATGCCGCCCAAGGCGTCGTCGCCCTGACGGATGCGGTGGATCAGATCAGTTTGACGAGGCAGGTACTTCTCCTGCGAGATCCCTCAAGAGCATTGACCGTCGACGATGTGCGCGATCCCAATCGCGCGGGCATGTTTGCCTCCCCACCGGTCCCCATGGCCCTGGGATTCGACGATGCGGCATATTGGATGACGTTCCGCGCCGTCAACACCGGAACCAAGCCGGGGATGTGGCTTTTGGCGATTGGGCGTCCTTATCTGCAATTCGTCGATTTCTATGAATTCGGCGGCGGTTCCTTGCTGCGGTCCGTCAATACGGGCAGTTCTCGCCCGTTTGCGCAGCGCGAGATCGCCGACCGCTACTTCACTTTTTCCTTGGCGCTCGCCCCAGGCGAAGAACGTGAAATATATGTCCGCATTCAGACGGAAACATCATTTCGCCTTGAGGCGAATATATTGAGCATAAAGTCCGCGCTTTCGGGAGCATCAGCAGAAAACTTTGTCTATGGTATTATGTATTCGATCATTTTTATCTATGCCATAATTGGATTTTTTAATGGCATTCACATGGGCAGCGCGTCGCATACGTATTTCGGCATCAGCCAGGCTGCTTTCATGACTGTCTATGCACTCGTGCACGGATATGTTGGGCAATACATCGCGCCGAATATGGAGTTAGATGTAAATGTAATCGTAGCAATAGCTCATTCAATAGGGATTTCAGCTTATGCAATGATGTTTGGGCGATATATCGATGGTGGTCGTGGTCGAGTTATATATATTATTATATCGCTTGTATTCTTGCTGTATGCGGTCGTTAATCTGTTTTTCCCCGTCGTCCGGGTTGGGTATGCCATTCATCTTGCCGAGGCGGCGCTTTATATCTCGATTGTAATGCATGCCAGCATTCTGGCCGTCCGACGCAAGGATGCCAAATATGCCGTCATGGCGATGGCCTTTGCTCTTCCGGCGATCATCGTCGGGGTGCGTGTGTCCGCCATGCTTGGCATTTCCATGGTCGCCATCCGTCCCAATGTGAATTCCTATCTGGTAGGCATCGGGCATGTGTCGCAGGGTCTGTTCATGCTGGCCGGTCTTCGTGCCCAGTTGCGACAGCTGATCCGCGAGCGCGATCATGCCAGGGCGGCGCTGGCCGAGGCGGAGCAGAAAGCCGAACTGGAAAAGGCGGCCCGTCTTGGCCAGACCTTGTTCCTGTCCATGATGTCGCATGAGGCCCGCACACCCTTGTCCATCATCGACACGGCCGCCCAGATGATCCGACTGGGGGGCGAGGCTGTCGGTCCATCGACCCTGTCCAAGGTGGACAAGATTCGCCAGGCGGTGGCCCGTATCCTGTCCACCTTTGAGATGTGCACCCTGGAGGACGAGCTTCAACACGCCAATATGTCGCCCGACATGAGCTCCATGGACCTGGCCGCCCTGACGCGAAAAAACTGCGCCGAGATCCTGAGGCCCCAGTTCGATGGCCGCTTGCAACTATCGGTACCGGATGCCGCCCATGCCGTCACCGACGCCCGCTATTTCAGTGTCATCTTGTCCAACCTGACGGACAACGCCCTGAAATATTCGGATCAGCCCATCGAGGTCAGGATGAATGTCGAGGAGGACGACGTCGTCCTTTGCGTCGTCGATTCTGGCCCGGGCATGCGCCAGGACGACCTGCCGCGGATTTTTGAGCGCTATTGCCGCCTGCCAGAGACGGCGCATGTGGCGGGTACCGGCCTCGGCCTTCACATCGTGCGACAGTTGGCCGACAAGGTGGGGGCCCGCATCGCGGTGGAAAGTTCCGAGGGAATCGGCACAAGGGTGTTCGTGCGCTTTCCGCGCTCTAAGCCAGCGGCCCCTTGAAGGCGTAACCGACGCCACGAACCGAACGGATCGGTACGGGCTGGTTGGTTGTCGCCCCGACCTTGCGCCGCAGCCGATAAAGAGTGGTGTCCAGACCTTGGCGGTTCTCGACGGTCAAAGTCTTTCCCAACCTGGACAAGATGGTGGCAGCGGGGACCGGCTCGCCTCGGGAGGTCACCAGGGCCTCGATGACTGTATATTCCGCCGCGGTCAGTTCCGCGAACTCTCCATTGGGGGCGGTCAGCCGCCACAGGACGGTGTCCAGGGACCAGCTATTCGGCCGGGCGGCCGAATCCTGATGCGGTGGCGGGGTCAGCCGCCGCATCAGGGCCTCGATAGTGGCCAGAAGTTCAGCCAGATCCACCGGCTTCACCATATAAGCGTCGGCACCGCCCCGCAGTCCGGCGACGCGGTCGCTGACGGCGTTGCGGGCGGTCAGCATGATGACACCAACCTGCGAGTGTCGCCGTACTCGCTCGACGATGCGAAATCCGCTCTCTCCGGGCAGATTGACGTCGACGATCAGCAGATCGGCGGGGGCATCTTGCCAAACGGCATCGAATCTGAGGCCATTGCTTACGCCACGGGCGCGAAATCCCGCCGCCTCCAGGAAGTTGACAAACAACTCCCGAAGATCGGCTTCATCCTCAATGACGATGATATCCCGCTTCGTTGTCAGCCGAACCTCCAGAATGACAAGCAGTAAGCGCTGCTTAAAATATCGCCGACGCCTTGGCTTCACGATCTTCCGCAAGCATTGAAAAATCGGTGCTGGTGAATTCGTGTCGATAATTGAAGGTAAACCTAATTAATTGTCCAGGTCATGGCAACCTCGATTTTATAAAAATATGATCAAAGCCATGCCTGTTCATTGGGTTTGTATGACATATGTATTACGTAATGTGAGAAAGTGTCAGAATGTCTCAGTCTTCGTGCGTTGCGCTGTGGCGGTGTCTAATGCTCAAACTTGAGTATGGGATAGGGTGCTGAAGGTATAAAGAGATGAGGCGACGCCATCGTTCGAAGTTTCCGGGGCAGTCCATGATCATGGCGCTGGAACCCCGGGTCATGTTCGATGGTGCCGCGGTGGCCACCCTGGCCGAGCAGGCGGTGGACAAGACCGGCACGCAAGGCGGAAGCGATGTGGTGGTTGCCCCGGCGACTGTGCCCTCAGCACCGACCCCGGCGGCCCACAAGGAGGTCGCCTTCGTCGATGCCTCCGTCAGCGCATCCGATGTCCTGGCCAGCGGCCTGCGCCCCGGCATCGAAGTGGTGATGCTGGATGGCGCCGCCGATGGACTGGCCCAGATGGCCGACTGGGCTTCCACCCATCAGGGATACGACGCCATCCATATCCTGTCCCACGGCGCCGAAGGGGCGGTGGAACTGGGCTCGGCGGTGCTGGATCTCGCTGCCATCGAGACTCGCCAGGCGGAGCTGGCTGCCATCGCCACGGCCCTGTCGGCGGATGGCGACATCCTGCTCTATGGTTGCGACGTGGCGAAGGACAGTGCCGGTCTGGCCTTCCTGGGGGCGCTGTCCAACGGCACCGGTGCCGATATCGCCGCGTCGGACAACGTCACGGGTCAATCGGGCGACTGGGTGCTGGAACAATCGGTCGGCACCGTCGAGACCTCGGTTGCGGTGGCCGATGCGACAAAGACGGCCTATCAGAGTGATCTGGTGTTCGTCACCGCCGATTACGGCGCGTCGAATGAAATCTACGGAGACTCGATCACCGATGCCGATGGCAACACCTATGTCACGGGTGGGTATAACGGGGCCGCGCAGAAATTTCAGGGCATTACACTGCCGGCAGTGGCGGGATACGACGGTTATCTGGCGAAGATCGATGCCACGGGAACGGTGCTTTGGGCGAAAGGATTTGCAACAGCCGGCGGTGACATCGGCTACACGCTCGCCTTAGATAAAGATACAAACCAGGTTTATTGCTACAATGCATTAGGCGCAGCAGTAAATGGCATGCCCAGTGGCGCCACCATTACTGTGTGGTCGGCGAATGGCGACTATCTACGGTACATTAAATATCATCAGTTGTCCAGCAGCACCAATAATGTGACGGGGATGGCGGTGGCTGGAGGCTATCTCTACGTCACCGGCAACATGCAGAACACACAAGATTTCGATGCGGGCGCGGCGACGGTGGCCAGAACGCCCGTTGGAAGTAACGATATTTTCCTGGCGAAATACACGACCGCGGGCCAACTGGTTTGGGTCGATACCTTGGGCAGCGCAGGGTGGGACAACTCTGGACAGCTTGCCGTCGATGCCGCGGGAAATGTTTATGTTACGGGAACCTTTGCCGGGGCATGCGACTTCGATCCCAGCGCCAAGTCAGTCACCCTGACGCCGAACAACAACAACAAAACGGATGCCTTTCTCGCCAAATATGACGCGAACGGCGCCCTGGCGTGGGTAAATCAGATCGGCGGCACCAACGCCGATACGATCACGGCGGTGGTTGTTGATGGCAACGGCAATGTGACAGTCGGGGGCAGCTTCTCGGGCACCAATGCCGATTTCGACCCCGGTCCGGGGACGGCCATCAAGGCCAGCTCTGGAACGACATCGGATGCCTACCTTGCCCAGTATAATGCAAGTAACGGATCTTACAACTGGGTCTACACTTTCGGGATGCCTACTGCAATTGACACGGTGTCGGATATAGCATTGTCTTCTGACGGAAGCCTCCTTGTGACGGGCGCCGCAGGAAGTTATTCCAAAACAGTTGATTTCGACCCGTCGTCCGCAACCGTGTCGCCAACCAACAATGTCGGATGTGGCTTTGTTGCAAAGTACACGGTAGGCGGCGCGTTGACCTGGGTGCGCGGTTACGCGGCGCAGGGGAGCAATACCGCCAAGATTGCTGCCGATGGAAGTGACAGGATCTATCTGAGCTCAAGTTATCTGACGTCAGGCGGCGGTACGGATTTCGATCCGGGGGCGAAGTTCGGGACGTTGCTGCCCACGATCTCGGGGAGCTATAACGCCTACGCGGTGGTTCAGTACCAATCCGACGGTTGGATGTCGACGCCCAACACGCTGCCGACCTTTACCAGCACGACCGGATTGACCGTCGACGAGAACGCCACGGCTACCGATATCCGCGCGCTTGTGGCGGCATCGGATGTCGATGCCGGGCAGACACTGACCTGGGCCTTCAGTGCCCTGCATGGCACCATCACCGCATCGGCGGGCGCCAATCCCACGGCGACTTCCGGCGGCACCTCAATTCTACCGAGTGGCACCGTCACCTACACACCCAATGCGGGTTATGTGGGCACCGACACCATCTCGTGTGTCCTCGCGGATAATGTTCTCGTGTACGGGCAACAAGCCACGCGTTCAATTACGGTCACCGTCAACAACGTCGCGCCGATCATCACCCCAAATCAGGTCCTCAGCGTGAACGAGAACTCTGCCGCCGGCACGGTGGTCGGCACGGTGGCCCTGACCGGTGACACCAACGGCCATACCTACAGCCTAAGTAGCGGCAGCGCCTATTTCACCATCAACAGCGCCGGGCAGATCGCCGTCGCCACGGGCGGCGCCGGCCTGAATTACGAAACGAGGGCCCAGATCCCCATTACCGTCAATGTGCATGATGACGTAACCGGTGCGATTGTGACCGGCGACCTCACCGTCAATATCGCCGACGTGAACGAGGCGCCGGTCCTGATCGGGACCTGGGCGACCGGCACATTGAACGTCGTTGAAAACGCGACACCGGTCTTCATCGGCTATTACGTGCAAATTCGGGATCCCGATTTTGGCCAGACCCTGACCTGGAGCATCGTCAGCGGCCCTTCCAAGGGCACCCTGGCCGGCTTTCCCGCCACCACCTCCAGCGGCCCGCTGATGACCCCAACCGGCGTGACCTATCAGCCCACGGCCAACGCAGTGGGCGCCGACAGTTTCGTCATTCAGATATCCGACGGCACCTTGACCACCACGCGCACCGTCAATGTCGTCATCGGCAATACGCTGCCGGCGGCGTCCATGTCCGCCGTGGCGGGGGGCGTGGCCGAAAATGCGTCCATCGGCACCGTGGTGGGAACGGCGTCCAGCTCGGGCGACGCCAACGGTCTCAGCTATTCCATCGTCGGCGGCAATACGGGCAACGTTTTCGCCATCAACGCCACCACCGGCCAGGTAACGGTGGCCTCGGCCCTCGACTACGAAACCCTGTCGAGCTACAGCTTGACCATCCGCGTCACCGACGAAAGTGGTGCCACTGCCAACGGCACCATGGCCGTCGCCGTGACCGATGTGGCCGAAGGCCCCGCCAATTCTGTGCCCGCCGCCCAGACCCTGACCGAGGACGGCACGTTGGTGCTGTCCAAGGCCAATGGCAACGGTCTGGTGGTCAGCGATTCGCAAAATTCTCCCAGCCTGACCACCACCCTGTCGGTGGGCGCCGGCAAGGGCGTGCTGACGGTCACCTCGGGCTCGGGTGCCACGGTGACCGGCGACGGCACCAACTCGGTTCAGATCCAGGGCACCGCCGACCAGATCAATTCCGCCCTGGCGCGGGTGGTCTATGCGCCCACCGCCAACGGTTCGGGCAGCGGCTATGCCACCCTGACCATGGACACCACCAATGGCAGCGTCAGCGACAGCAAGACCGTCACCCTGAACGTGACGGCGGTGGCCGATACCCCCAGCATCACCAACGCGACCACCAAGCAGGAAGTTCAGTCCGCCAGCGGTCTGGTCCTGAGCCGCAACGGCGCCGACGGCGCCGAAGTGGGCTATTACCGCATCACCGGCATCACCGGCGGCACGCTGTACAAGAACGACGGCACCACCGTCATCGCCAACGATACATTCATCACCGCCGCCGAGGGCGCCGCCGGGCTGAAATTCACGCCCTCGGCCAACTCCACCGCCACCGGCAGCTTCCTGGCTCAGGCCGCCACCAGCGCCGATGTCTCGGGTCTGGGCGGCGATCCAATCAAGGCCACCATCACCGTTACCCCCGTGGACAAGGGGCCGGTGCTGACCCTGTCCTCGGGCAGCGTCGCCTTCGTCGAGGATTCCGGTTCGGTCTATGTGGATGCGGGACTGTCCTTGACCGATGTGGACGGCGGTACCATCCCCAGCGCCAGGGTTTCCATCGGCGGCTTCGTCGCGGGCGACACCTTGACCTGGACCAATTCCGGCGGCATCACCGGCAGCTATGACGGTGGCACCGGTGTGCTGACCCTCAGCGGCAACGCCACCGCCGATCAGTATCAGCAGGTGCTGCGCTCGGTGAAGTTCAGCGCCTCGGGCGATGCCCCCACGCTCGCCGACCGCTCCATCCAGATCGTCCTGGGCAGCAGCGTCAACTATCTGGCCTCGTCGGGGCATTGGTACGAAGTGGTGAACAGCAGCGGCATCACCTGGGATGCCGCCAAGACTGCCGCCGAAAGCCGCACCCTGATGGGGATGACCGGCTATCTGGCCACCATTACCTCCAGCGCCGAGAATGCCCTCCTCGGAGGCCTGATCAGTTCCGAAGCCTGGCTGGGCGGCTCGGACGCCACCAGCGAAGGCGTGTGGAAATGGGTCGGCGGCCCCGAGGCCGGGCAGCAGTTCTGGCAAGGTGGCGCCGCCGGTTCGGCGGTGGGCGGCGCCTATGTCAATTGGGGTGTTACCATGCCCGACAACGCCTGGGGCGGTCAGAACTATATGTGGCTGAGATCCACTGGCGCCCAGTGGGATGACGCACGGCCCAACGAGGACGCCGTGGTGGCGGCGGTGGGGGGCGGGACGAGCTACTACATCGTCGAATATGGCGGCATGACCGGCGACCCGACCCTGACGGCCAGCCGCACCATGACGGTGACGGCGGTCAACGACGCGCCGGTGAACACCCTGGCCAGCACGTCGGTTTCGGTGAACGAGGATGCGACGCTGACCTTCTCGGCGGGCAACGGTAACGCCATCACCGTGTCCGACCCCGACGGCAATGTCAGCCTTCGCACCACCCTGTCGGTCAATTCCGGCGTCCTGACCTTGGGGTCAACCAGCAACATCACCGTGACCGGCAACGGCAGCGGCGAGGTGGTGGTGACCGGGACGGCGGCCAACATCAATACCGCCCTCAGCGGCATGACCTATACGGGCAGACTGAATTTCAACGGCGTCGACAAGCTGACGGTCCTGACCTCCGACCAGGGCAATTCCGGCAGCGGTGGCGCCCTGACGGCCAATGGAATTGTCAGCATCACCGTCAATCCGGTCAATGATGCGCCATCCTTCACCGCCTTGGGCGGCGACGTCACCAGCGATGTCACCGTCCGGGACCGCAATACCGAGGTTGTGCTGCTGGACGCCAATGCAGGCCTGGCCGACGTGGATTTGGACGCGGGGAGTTGGAGCGGTGGCACCTTGACCCTGGCCCGCCAGGGCGGGGCCAACGCGGTGGATGTCTTCGGCGCCACTGGCACGCTGGCCCTTTCGGGCGGCAACGTGGTGCTGGGCGGCACCACGATTGGAACCTACGACCTGACCTCCACGCCCGGCCGGTTGGTCATCACCTTTGGTTCGGCGGCCAATGCCGCCAGCGTGGATCAGACGATCCGCCAGATCACCTATGGCTACAATGCCATTGCCGCCAACCAAAGCGATGTCGTCACCATCGCCTACAGCCTGGATGACGGCAATTCCGGCGGCCAAGGCAGCGGCGGCGCCCTGACCGCCAGCGGCTCGGTCAAGGTCAAGCTCGACAAGGTCTATGTGGCGCCTCAGTTCGATTCCGTTCCGGCGGCCAAGACCGTGGCCGAGGACGGCTCCCTGAGCTTCAGCGGCGACAGCTTTACCTTCCACGACGACAACGGCTCCGCCAGCGTCATTACCGAAAATGTGACGCTGACCGTCAGCAACGGTGCGCTGTCTTTGGGCTCGACCACCGGGCTGTCCGGACTGAGCGGAGTCGGCACGGCGACCCTGTCGTTCAGCGGCAAGAACGCGGACATCCAGGCGGCGATGTCCTCGCTGACCTACAGCCCCACCGCCAATTTCAACGGTGTCGACAGCTTGACCATGGTGGTGGCGAACCCGACCGCCAACGACCTGTCGGCGTCCAGTTCGGTCAAGATCACCGTCTCGGCGGTCAACGACGCTCCCACCTTCTCGGGTTTGAGCGGCAGTGTCTCGGCCAGGGAGCAGACCTCGGCGCTGCTGGCGGCCGAATCCCTGCTGGCCGATGTGGATCTGGATGCCGCCAACTGGAGCGGCGCGGTGCTGACCCTGGCCCGCCAGGGCGGCGCCGATGCCTCGGACAGCTTCACCGCCACCGGCACCCTGAGCCTCGCCGCGGGCACCGTCAGCCTGGGCGGCACCAATGTCGGCAGCTACACCAATGCCGGCGGGACCCTGGCCATCACCTTCGGCGCCAACGCCACGGCGGATCGCGTCGATCAGGTGCTGCAGCAGATCTCCTACACCAACACCAGCGACGCCCCGCCATCCTCGGTGGTCATCGCCTATGGTATCAATGACGGCAACAGCGCCGCTGGCCAGGGCACCGGCGGCGCGCTGACCGCCTCGGGATCGGTGACAGTCAACATCACCGCCATCAACGACGCGCCGGTGGTCACCGTGCCGGGAGCCAGGAGCGTCAACGAGGATACCGGACTCAGCCTGAGCGGCCTGGGCGTCGCCGATGCCGATTCCAGCGCAAACGCCGTGGACGTCACCCTGAAGGTGGCCAACGGCACCCTGTCGCTGGCATCGCTGTCCGGCCTGACCGTCACCAGCGGCAGCAACGGATCGGCGGCGATGGTGCTGCACGGTACGGCGGCCGACATCAATACCGCGCTGGGCGGCCTGACCTATCAGGGGAGGACCGATTTCAACGGCTCCGACCAACTGGTCGTCTCCGTGACGGACAACGGAAATTCGGGCGTCGGCACCAGCCTGAGCGATACCAAGACGGTGGATATCACCGTCAACGCTGTCAACGACGCGCCAACCCTGACGGTCCTGGCCGACACAAGCGCCACGGAACAGGGCGGGTCGATCAATCCGCTGAAATACGTGGATGTGGCCGACGTGGACGCGGTGTATTCCACCTCGCAACTGACGGTCAGCCTGGACAGCTACCGGGCCGGGGATACCCTGTCGGTTGGTGGCATCTTGGGCGTGACCTATAATTCCGGCACCGGGGCGGTCAGCTACGGCGGCACGCAGGTGGCCACCGCCGCTGGCGGCAACGGTCAGGCCCTGGTCATCAACTTCAACGGTTCCGCCGACGCGGTTTCGGTCAACATGGTGACCAAGGCCGTCACCTATGCCACCACCGGCGACAATCCGACCAATTACGGCGCCAATCCGACCCGGACGCTGACCGCCTCATTCTCCGACGGGGCGCTGGCGGCATCGCGGTCCTCGACCCTGACCATCAGCGCCGTCAACGACAAGCCGGTGGTCTCGGCCACCACCACCACCGCCACCTTCACCGAATCGGGTGCCGGCGGCACCGCCGTTGCGCTGCTGGCCGGGGTATCGCTGACCGACGCCGATGGTCAGTCCCTGAACGGCGGCAGTGTCACCGTCAAACTGGACTCCTATCGCAGCGGCGACATCCTGGCCATTTCCGCTGGCAACGGCATCACCGTGGCCAGCGGCACGGTCAGCTATAATGGCAGCGCCATCGGCACGGTCAGCGGCGGCGACGGCGCCGATCTGGTGATCTCGCTAACCTCGGCCAACGCCACCCCGGCAGCGACCCAGGCATTGCTGGGTCAGGTCACCTTCGCCAATACCGGCGACAATCCGTCGCTGAACGGCACCGACCTCAAGCGGATCGTCACCTTCGTCGTGGACGATGGCGGTAATACCGGCGCGTCCAGCGATTCGAAGGCGCAGCTTCAGTCGGTGGTTTCCATCGTCGCCGAGAACGACCGCCCGACCGTGGCGGCCAGTTCGGGCAGCGTTGTGTTCATCGCCGGCGGTTCCGCGGTGGTTGTCGATTCCGGCCTTACGCTGGCCGATCTGGACAACAACACCCTGACGCGGGCCGAAATCAGCATCGGCGCAGCACCCAACGGAGCGTCGGAAAGCCTGTCCTTGACTGCCGTCGCCCAGAGCGCGGCCACGGCTTCCGGCCTGACGGTCACGGCCTACAACGCCGGCACCCTCAAGCTGGTTATTACCGGAACCGCCGATCTGGCCAAGTACCAGGACGTGCTGCGCGGCGTGCAATATGCCAATAGCGCCGGCACGCCGGACAATACCGCGCGCTCCATCTCGTTCGTGGTGCGCGATGCCTCGGCCGACGGGGCGACGCAGGACAGCACCGCCGCCTCGCGCTCGGTGTCGTTCAACCTGCTGCCGACCGTGGCCAGTACCGGGATGACGGTGCAAGAAGGGGCCTCGGACACCACCATCACCACCGCCATGCTGCGGGTCAGCGACACCGAGACCTCGGCCACCGCATCGCTTGTCTATACGGTGACGACCCTGCCCACCGGCGGAACGTTGATGAAGGATGGCGTGCCCGTCATCCTCGGCAACACCTTCACCCAGGCCGATGTGGATGCCAACAAGATCACCTACACCCATTTGGGAGGCGAAGCCGCAAGCGATTCCTTCGGCTTCTCCTATACCGACAGCACCAGCACGGTCACCGGCGGCAGCTTTGCCATCACCGTAACCAATGTGAACGACGCTCCGGTCATGGCGACCGCCTCGCCGACCCTGGCGTCGATCACCGAGGACCAGCTCACTCCGGCGGGCACGCTGGTCTCCGCCCTGCTGGGGGCGTCGGTCACCGATCCCGATGCGGGGTCGGTCCAGGGCCTGGCGGTCGTGCAGTCCGGCGGCAACGGGACCTGGCAGTTCTCGACCGATGGCGGGACGACCTATACCGCATTCGCATCCTACTCGGTGGATACCGCGCTGCTGTTGCGGTCGACGGACAAGGTCCGCTTCATCCCCGACGGGCAGAATGCCACCACCGGCACCCTCACCTATTACGCCTGGGATCGCACCTCGGGTACGGCAGGCAACACCGCCGCCATCGTATCGGGGATTACCTGCGCCTTCTCGGGCAGCGCCAATACCGCCACCATCGCCGTGACGGCGGTCAACGATGCGCCGGCTTCGGCCGACGGAAGTCTTGCCGCCATCGACGAAGACAATGTTTCGTCTTCCGGCGCCACGGTTTCGTCGCTGGTTGGCACCGGCTTCACCGACATTGATAGCGGTGCCAGCCTGGGCGGCATCGCCATCACCGGCAATACCGCCAACGCCACCACCGAGGGCGTCTGGCAGTATTCCACCAACGGCACCAATTGGTTCGCCATCGGCGCGGTGGGCGACAATGCCACCGCCCTGGCGCTGTCCACGTCGTCCAGCCTGCGCTTCGTGCCGGTAGCCAATTACAACGGCACCCCCACTGGCCTGAGCTATCGCGTCATCGACAACAGCTTTGGCGGCACCTGGACCAGCGGTTCCACACGGGCGACCACCGACGCCTCCGCCAACGGCGGCACCAGCGCCTTGGGCAGCACCGCGCGGTCGATCTCCACCAGCGTCAATGCCGTCAATGACGTGCCGACCGTCACCGGCACCGCCACTCCCAGCATCTGGGACAGCGCCACGGCCACGCCGTTCTCGGCCGTCACCATTGCCGATGTGGAAAGCCAGACCCTGGTCGTCATTATCGACTTGCCGTCTAACAACCAGGGGGACATCAGCGATCCCTCGGGGACGGGCATTGCTGGTGCGAAGCAATTGACCTTCATCGGCACCGGCGCCGAGGTGACGGCTGCGATCCGGCAGGTCGTTTATACTCCCAGGGCCAATTCAGGACCGCCCGGCAGCCAGGACCAGGAGGTGATGACCATCACCGTGGTGGACGCCCAAAGTGGCTCGACCATTAGCCAGGACACGGTGGTCAGCATCACGGGCCTGAATGATCCGACCGTGACCAGCGCCACCATCGCCGACCATCAGGCGGTGAACACTGTGGACTATTCCATCCCAGCCAACGCGTTCATCGATCCTGACCCGCAGGTGATAAGCTACACCGTCACTCTGGCAGATGGGCGCCCGCTACCGTCGTGGCTGCGCTTCGACAGTAATACCCTGCGCTTCAGTGGAACCATTCCGGTCGGCACTTTCACTCATGCCATCAAGATCGTGGCGACGGACGGCACCACCAATGCCCAGCAAACCTTCACGCTGAACAGCAGCCGCAGTCCGGAACCGGTGTCGGCTCCACCGCCGCCGACCGCCGGGGCGACGCTGCCCATCGGGCCGCAAGGCGACAAGGCCGCCGGGCAAGGTGGGGGCGAAACCGGTACTGCCCCGCTCCAGACCGTGGTGCGAGATACCACGAAGAGCGACAAGCCCATCGGCTTGCAGACGGTGGTACGCGAAAACTCGGCGCCAAGCGGATTTACTCCGGCCAGCCTGGTTTCCACGGCGCCACGGGGCGATGCCGCCCCCCAGGCGGCTCAGACCGCTTTCGCGCCGGTCCTGACCGCGCCCACGGCGACCAGCTTCCAGGTGGTGGTGGCGGCCAAGGCGGCCGGGGCGCCCGACGCGCTGGTGGTCAATGCCCCGGTACGCGATACGGTGATCGCCGAGGGTAACCGCATCGCCGTGACCATTCCGGCGGATTCCTTCGCCAGCACCAAAGCCGATGCGACCGTGACCTTGGCGGCAACCCAACTCAACGGTGCCGCGCTTCCGGCTTGGATGGCTTTCAACCCGCAGACCGGCACCTTCGAGGGCCAGCCGCCGCCCGGTTTCCAGGGGGTGGTCGAGGTCCGGGTGGTCGCTCGCGACAACGAAGGCCGCGAGGCGGTGCAGACCTTCAAGATCGTGGTCGGCGAGGCCGGTCAGGGCAATGTGGCCCCGGCCGGGGGCGA
>NZ_LWQT01000072.1 GCF_001650715.1 Paramagnetospirillum marisnigri
TCGCGCTCAAGCTCCTTGAGCCGCTTGGCCTGTGAGACCTTCATCCCACCGTATTCCTGGCGCCAGCGGTAGTACGTAACCTCCGTTACCGCCAAAGCCTTGGCGACGTCGGCCACCTTCCGGCCTTGCGCCAGAAGCACGTCCGCTTCACGCAGCTTGCCGATGATCTCTTCGGCGGTATGTCTCTTCTTCGGCATGGAATGTCCCCTTCATGGTCAGTTGAATTATTACATTCAACCTGGAGCCATTCACGGGGGGAGGGTCAACCTCTTGATCGGCGCGTCATGGCGTCCGAGGAGTTGCCCGGCCTCGGCTTGAGCCAAGTACCATTCGCATATATCAGTGACAGTCGGGGCGCTTCGGGCCGAATGACGGTCCCCGCTTGGGTCAGTCCCCTTCGCCACATCAGCGAGCCTGTCGCGAGCAAGCTTTCTCGCCTCATCCGGTGTGAGGGTGCCCACCTTGCCCAACACCATCCGCCGCTCGGCACCATCCGGCAGCTTGTAGCGAATGAAATATGATGCAGCGCCGGTTGGCTTTATCCGAATGCCGAACCCCGTCAACGAATCGTCCATTATCGACAATTCCCGCCCAAGGTCCGGTGTCAACGAATCTACAAATTTCTTCGTTATCTTGGGCATGGAAATTCCCTGTGGTGACAACCCCCACAAATCCGGGGACGCTCGGGGGACGCTCGGGGACGCAAAAACAATCAATTTCGAGCAATGACCCTACCACAAGAGTAATGCCATATAGCCTTATAAGTCAATTATTTGGAATGTCCGGCAATCTTGGGGACGCTTGATAAATCTACCAACCCTCACCTTGGTAAGGGTAAGGTCGATGGTTCGATTCCATTCGGCAGCACCATGAAAGGCTCTAGGGAAACCTAGAGCCTTTCGCCATTTCAGGCCTCGGACTCCTTCACCCTTTGCCGAGCTTTTGCATTTGGGACCGCTCGGGGCTTGCGCCCGCCGACCGCCCCCGGCACAGTTGAGTCCAGGCATCCAAGTCCCTTGCGGGAGGCAGCGTGTCCATCTTCCGAAAAATCCTTTTGGCCCTGGTCTGCCTGGTGATCGCCGCCATCTCCACTTGGCTGAAATTCGGCAATCCAGAAGACCTGAAGCGCTGGCTGGCCGGGCTGTCGGTGCCGCGGATCGAGCGGGCCGCCGCGCCCGCCGCCCCGCCCCAGGAAGAGGAATTGCCGGTCCATGTGGTTTATGGCGGTGGCGGGGCATCGGCGCGCGAGACGGTGCTGGTGCTGCATTTCCGCCGCGCCGATTCCTCGGACGAGGTGCTGGCCAAGGCGGTGATCAGCGTCCAGGGTGCCGATGGCAGCCCGGTCAAGGAGGTCAGCGCCTGGGGCGCCTTCCGCTCGGACCCCCGGGTGGGGGCCTCGGTGGCCCGCTTCGCGGTGGGGACGCTTCCCCCCGGAACCTATCGGGTCAGCGCCGATATCGGCTCGCGCCAGTCATTGGGCATCCGCAAGGCGGCCATGGAATTCGCCGCCCGCGATGCCGAACCGGTCTGGGTCGAACTGACCAAGTCGAGATAGGCCGGAATGGCGACTAGGCGGCGGGTTCGCCGTCCTTGCTGGGCGGGGTGACGCGCAAGCTGGTGATCTGGTTGCGCTGGCGCCGGGCGATCTCGAAGCGGAAGCCGTAGAAGCGGAAGACCTGGCCCACATCGGGGATCTGGCGGGATTCGTGCAGAACCAGCCCGGCGATGGTGGCGGCCTCGTCGTCGGGCAGGCGCCATTCGAATTCGCGGTTCAGGTCGCGGATGGGTACCGATCCGTCGACGATATAACTGCCATCCGACTGGGGGCGCACCCCGGCCACGGCCTCGTCATGCTCGTCGGCAATGTCGCCGACGATCTCCTCCAGGATGTCCTCCAGGGTGATGATGCCCATCAGCGAGCCGTATTCGTCCACCACCAGGGCGAAATGCTCGCGGCGCTGGCGGAAGGCCTGCAATTGCTCCTGCAGCGTGGTGGAATCCGGGATGAACCAGGGCGGCGCCGCCAGTTCCGCCACATCCAGCTTCTCGGTGTCGCCGTCCAGGGCGCGTACCGCCCGCAGCAGGTCCTTGGCGTGCAGGATGCCGATGATGTTGTCGGGATCGTCTTTCCACAGCGGTAGGCGGGTGAAGGTGCTGGTGACCACCTGATCCACGACGGCGCCCGGCGCCTGGCCCGCGTCGATGGTGGTCAGATTGCGCCGATGGGTCATGACCTGTCCCACTTCCACATCGGCCAGTTCCAGGATGGAGCGCAGCATGCGGCGCTCCTCCTTGACCTCCTCCTCGCCGGCATGGACCTCGATGGCGCCCTTCAGCTCCATCATGGAGCTTTCCAGGGTGACCGAGGAGGCATAGCTGGCGCCGAACATGCGGAAGGCGAGGCGGACCACCGCCTCCACCGCCGAGACGAAGGGCGACAGTACCGTGACCACGAAGGTCACCGGCAACGAGAAGGCCAGGGCCACCCGGTTGGCGTGGTAGATGGCATAGGTCTTGGGCAGAACCTCGCCGAATACCACGATGATGACGGTCATGGCGCCCGAGGCATAGACCACGCCCGCGTCGCCGAACATGCCCACCATGACGCCGGTGGCCAGGGAGGAGGACAGGGTATGGGTCAGGCTGTTGCCGATCAGCAGGGCGCCGATCAGGCGGTCGCGGGCATCGATCAGCCGGTTGACCCGGCGCGCCGCGATGCTGCCGTCCTGCTCCAACTGGTGCATGGCCGGGCGCGACACCGCCGTCAGCGCCGTCTCGGTTCCGGCGAAGAAGGCCGATCCCGCCTGCAGCGCGACGATGGCGATGAGGGCCAGGGTCAGATAGAGCGTGGTGTCCGTCATCTCAGGTCCTCATCCCCTTCCGGAGTCATCGGCCCGCCGCCATCTCCGCCAGCATGGCGGCCAGCTCCGCCTCGGGCACCTCGCGGGTCAGGAAGCTCTGGCCGATGCCCTTGGCCATGACGAAAGTGACCTTGCCGTCCCTGACCTTCTTGTCGCCCTGCATATGGGCGAGCAGGCGGGGAACCTCCCACAGCCGCCCGGCGGGCAGGGTGGTGGGCAGCCCCACCGCCTCGAAATGGCGCTTGACCCGCTCCAGGTCGGTGGCCGGGGCCAGGCCCAGTTGGACCGACAGGCGCAGCGCCATGATCATGCCCATGGCCACCGCCTCGCCGTGCAGCAGTTCGTCGGAAAAACCGGTCTCGGCCTCCAGGGCGTGGCCGAAGGTGTGGCCGAGATTGAGCAGGGCGCGCACGCCGCCCTCGCGCTCGTCGGCGGCGACGATGCGGGCCTTGGCGCGGCAGCTGACCGCCACCGCCTGGGCGCGGGCCTCGGAATCGCCGTCCACCACGGCCTTGCCGTTGGCTTCCAGCCAGGTGAAGAAGGGCTCGTCGTCGATGATGCCGTATTTGACCACCTCGGCATAGCCCGCCAGCACCTGGCGGCGGTCCAGAGTGTCCAGCGCGCCGATATCGGCCAGCACCAGCCGGGGCTGATGGAAGGCGCCCACCAGATTCTTGCCGTGGCGGGTGTTGATGCCGGTCTTGCCGCCCACCGAACTGTCCACCTGGGCCAGCAAGGTGGTGGGAATCTGCACGAAATCGACGCCGCGCAGCAAGATGGCGGCGGCGAAGCCGGTCAGGTCGCCGATGACGCCGCCCCCTAAGGCCACCACCATGGTGCCGCGTTCGGCCTTGGCCGCCAGCATGGCGTCCAGCAGGGCTTCCAGATGGGGGAAGTCCTTGGTGCGCTCGCCCGCGGGCAGCACGGTATGCATGGGCATCACCCCGGCATCGAGCAGGCTTTTTTCCACCCGCTCCAGATACAGCGGCGCCACCCGATCATCGGTGATGACCAGGGCGCGATTGCCGCGCATCAGGGGCTGGATCAGCTCGCCCGCCCGCTCCAGCAGCCCCTGGCCGATCTGGATGTCATAGCCGCGTTCGCCCAGTTCGACCCTGACGCAGTTCATTGGGGACTCTCCAGATAATCGATCAGCCCGGCCATGACCCGGGCCACGGTGGCCTCGGGCGCCTCGTCCGAGGAATCGACGGTGATGTCGGCCTCGGCATAGATGGGATAGCGGATATCCATCAGGCGGCCGAGAATTTCCCGGGGGTCGCCCTGTTTCAGCAAGGGCCGGTGGTCGCGTCCCACGGTGCGCTTCAGCAGCAGGTCGAGATCGGCCCTGATCCATACCGAAATGCCGGTCTGCTTGATGCGGGCGCGGGTGTCGGGGTCGACGAAGGCACCACCGCCGGTGGCCAGGATCACCGGCGCGGCGTCCAGCAGCCGGGCGATGACCTTGCGCTCGCCCTCGCGGAAGGCGGCCTCGCCATAGCGGGCGAAATAGTCGCTGATGGTGCATCCCGCCGCCGTCTCGAATTCGGCATCGGCATCGACGAAGGAAAGGCCGAGGCGGGACGCCAGCCTGCGCCCGACGCAGGACTTGCCCGCGCCCATCAGGCCGACCAGCACGACCGTCCGCTCGATACGCCCCATCAGCCGTGACGCCAGCAGGGCGAGCTCCTCAGCCATTTTACTCCTGCACTCCCGGACTTCGCCCGCCATGGAAATGCTCCGGCGGCGTGCGAAGGTAAAGTTGATCGGGGGCGGCAGGGCCGATACACTGTCGGCCAATCATCGCCCGCCACGGGCGTTGTAGCCGTCCCGGCCCGGCCCTGTCCAGTCTTGCAAGGTTTCCAGCTTCCCATGATTAGAATTGCGGTCCTGTTGCTCGTCCTGCTGCTGGTGATCGTCGGCGGCGGCATTGTCTTTCTCTCGTCCTATGATCCGGCGGCGCCGTCGGTCAAGATCGAGAAGGTGGTCCCCGATGCCCGCTTCGCGCGCTAAGGGGCTGCATGTCCTGGTCCTGGCCGGGATGGCGCTGGCGTCCCCGGCCGCCCTGGCGCAGGGCCAGCCCATGCCGCTGGGGCCGCCAGCCGCCCACCATGACGAATCCGGACCGACGCCCACGGTGCTGAAGACGGTCCCGTCGCCCAGCATGGAAACCACGCCGGTGGCGCCGCCATCGGATGGGCGGTTCCAGATGGAGGAACTGAAGGCCCCAGACCTGGAGGCCATCGGCATCCTGGACGAACGCCAGGGTGGCTTTGGCACCACCATGTGGCAGGGCACCTCCGCCTCCGTGGTGCGCTATCATACCGCCCATCTTCCGGTGGCCAACGGGTCGCGGACGGCGCGTTCGCTGGCGCGGCGCCTGCTGCTGTCCGCCGCCGTGCCGCCCGAGGGCGGCAAGGGCATGACGCCGTCCCTGGTGGAATTGCGGGCCGAGCGGCTTTACGCCATGGGCGAGGTCGAGGGCCTGGCCGCCCTGCTGAAGGCAACGCCCGCCGCCGTGACCTCGCCGGGCCTGACCCGTCTCAAGATCGACGCCTATCTGCTGGCCGGGGACACCAAGGCCGCCTGCGCCGAATCCGCCACCCTGGTGGGCAGTGCCGACCCGCGCATGCAGGCCTTTTGCATGCTGTCCTCGGGCAAGGTGCTGGAAGCCAACATGATGTTGGACCTGATGCGCGAGCGGAAGGATGCCGACCACGCCTTCATCGCCGCCGCCGAGGCCATGGGCGGCACGCCGCCCGCCAAGGTGGACAAGCTGCCCAATCCGACGCCGCTGCATCTGGCCGCCTTCAAGGCCGCCAAGATGCCCCTGCCGGCCGATGCCGCCAATTCCAGTCATCCCGCCCTGCTGCGGGCCATCGCCGAGGCCCCGGGCCTGCCGGTGGATGTGCGCATTCCCGCCGCCGAGCGGGCCGAGGCGCTGGGGGCGCTGGATACCGACACGCTGCGCAAGATCTACGGCGCGGTGACCTTCACCCCCGCCGAGCAGCAGGCGGCCCAGGGCATCGGCGACAAGACGCCGCGTGCCCGGGTGTTGCTGCTGCGCGCCGCCCAGCAAGAGGCCTCGCCCAGCGTTCGCGCCGACCTGATCACCCGTATCCTGGCGGCGGCGGCCGAGCGCGGCGCCTTCGCGGGCACCGCCCGGCTTTACGCCCCCATCATCGCCGATCTGCGCCCGTCGCCCGATCTGGCGCCCTTCGCCGCCGGTCTGGCCCGCGCCCTGTTCGCCGCCGCTCGGCCCGAAGGCGCAGGGGGCTGGGTCGCCCTGGCCAAGAGCGATCCCGCCTCGGCCAGGGCCGCCGATGATCTGTGGCCGCTGGCCCGGCTATATCGGGGAGGCGAGACCGCCGCCGCCGGGGCCGAGACCTATGGCGCCTGGCTGGGCGCCCGCGAATTGCCCGCCGATCAGGCCGAGCGTCGTGCCCTGGTGGGGCTGGAGCTGTTGCAGGCGGTGGGCGAGAAGGTTCCCGCCGCCCAGTGGATGGCGCTGCCCCAGACCGGCCTGTCGGCCATTCCGACGCCGCGCCCGGCCTTGAAGGCGCAGTTGCGCGCCGCCTCGGAAGGCCACCGGCTGGGCGAGACGGTGTTGCTGGCCCTGGCCGCCCTGGGCGATGCCGGGCTGGACAAGGTCGACGCCGAGATTCTGAACCGGGTGGTGGTCTATCTGCGCCAGGCGGGACTGGAGCGGGAAGCCCGCGATCTGGCGGTGGAAGCCGCCCTGGCCAACGGGGTGTAGATTCAGGGACGGCAAAAGCGATCCGTCATCCCGATCAACGATGTTCTCTCTCTCCCTCTCCCGCTTGCGGGAGAGGGTCGGGGTGAGGGCTTGGTAGCCGCCGCGCGAATAGATGCTGATTGGCGCGCCGACGCGCACGCCCTCACCCGTCTCGGCTACGCCTCGCCACCCTCTCCCGCAGGCGGGCGAGGGACCATTCTCCTTCACCTGACTGTCCCGAGACCCCCGGGTCAAGCCCGGCCATGACGGAGAGGAAAACTGATCCCAGCCCCTACCGCCGTCCGTCGCCGGGGTCGTCCAGCCAATGGGGTTCGACCACCTGTCGGCCCTTGCGGCTTTCCAGCAGCTTGCGCACATGGCTGAGATTCTTGGCCGCCACCTTGGCCGGTCCCTTGGCGCCGTGGGCCTGGAACACCTCCAGCGCCCCGGCCAGGGCGGTCTCGGCCTCGGCGAGATGGGCGGTGCCGGTGCCGTGGCGGTCGAGCATGAACAGGGCCGAGCCCAGGGTGTTCTGGGTGGCGGCCCAGGCCAGGGGCGTGCGCTCGCGGGTGCGGATTTCCAGCACCGAATGGCAGGTATCCACCGCGCGCTTCAACACCTCGGTGTTTTTCATCTGGTCGCCATAGACTTCCAGAACCTGGGCGATGGTATTCATGATCTCGGCCCAGCGGGCCGGGGTCTCGGTGCGGGAATAGACCTGCAGCGTGGCCTGGAGCGCCTGCAGGGCCTCGCGCAGCAGCTCGGTCTGGCCGGTCAGCAGGTCGAGGCGGAACAGGCCGACGCCGAGGCGGACCTGGGACGAGGCCCATTCCTGCGGCATCAGGGCGCGGGGCAAGGTCTCGGCCGCCGAGCGCCATTCCTTGATGGCCTCTTCCCACAAGGGCGCGGCGTTCTCCTTCTGGCGCTCGGCCCGCGCGCCGATGCAGGCAGCCAGATGCTTGTGTAGCAGCCCGGCCTCCCAGCCGGGATCGGTGCGGGCGAGGCGGCGCTGGGCCTGGCGATAGGCATTGGCCGCCTTGTCGAACCAGGGCGTCGCCTCGTCGGACAGTGATGCCAGGGCGGTGGCGGTAGCCACATGGCCGAACACCAGTTGCACCGAACGCTGCTGGCCCATGGTCAGTTGCACCGGCGGCTTGGCCGCCAGGGCCTCGGCGGCGACGGCGGCGGCGGGCAACAGGCGGCGGATGGCGGCCTTCTGGGCTTCGCTGGCGGGGTCCATGGCCGCCAGCACCGCCGCGAACAGCAGGTTGGAGGCCGGTTCGGCGAAATCCTTGGGCAGCTCGATGCGGGTGGTGGGGCCGAAAGTGGCGGCGCGTTCGTCATCGGTGGCGGCGGTGGCCAGCCGCAGGCGATAGCCTTCCTTGGAGAAATCACCCCAGACCAGCAGGTCGGCGTCTTCCTCGACCACGGCGTGGCGGCTGTTGAGCACCACCGAGGACACCAGCGAGGGGTCCTCCATATTGTCCAGTTGAAACACCCGGCCCAGGGCCTTGACCTTGAGCGAGGGGCGCGCCGACAGGGCCTGGTTGAGGTAATTGGCGGCGGCGCCATCGGCATCGCCCGCCAGGGCGGCCACCACCACGGTGAAGGCGGTCGCCTCCACGGTATTGACCGGCTGGGTGGGCGGAGGCGGCGCGGCGGGCTTGGGCTTGAACAGCCCGACGATCATGTCGAGCAGCCCCAGGCCTCCGTTGCCCTGGTCGGCCTTCGCCGCCTGAGGGGAGGGTGTGGCTGGCTTGGCCGAGGCGGGCGGCGCGGCGGCGGGCGGCGGGGCTCCGGGTGCGGGCATGCCCCGGGCGGCCGCCAGATCGCGCGCCCGTCGCATCCGTTCCGCTCGCTTCTCGTCCTCTTCGCCTGCCATACCCCAACCCTATACGGTACTGCCGCGTTGTCGGCAACTGGTCTGGCGCTGATGCCTGACGCGGCGCATATTCCTGGCATAGATGGTCATCAAGGCCGCCACGAACACCCTTGCCGACAGATTGGTTCGGGGCACAAATCCACGTTTGATTTCATTCGACATGATCCGGCTGGTTTGGGAGGGTGTGTTCTCGATGATGAATGGGGCCTGGCCGGGATGAACGAGGTCTTTCTCACGCTTCTTGACCTGGAAAGTCGGATTCTGGCGGCCAAGCGGCCGGTAGAGATTGCTTTCCTGGCGGTGGACATGGCGTTTTCCCTGATTCCCTATCGCCAGGCGGCTTTATGGAGCCAGGACAACGGCGTGGTGGCGCTGTCGGGGGCCGCCACGGTGGAGAGCGGCAGCCCCTATGTGCTGTGGCTGGAGCAGGTGCTGCGGCATCTGTCGGGCCGGGACGGACCCGGGGTCATCACCGCCGCCGACCTTCCCGCGGCCCTGGCCGAGCCCTGGGGCGACTGGTTGCCGGTGCATGCCCTGGTGCTGCCCATGGCGGGCGAGGTCCTGGTCTATGCCCGCGACGAATCCTTCGCCGATAACGAAGTGGCGCTGATGGGCCATCTGGCCGCCCTGGTGGGGGTATCGCGCCGGGCGCTGGCGCCGAAGACGCTGGCCATTCCGTTTCCCCGGGGCCGCCGCGCCTGGGGGCTCGCCGCCATCGGCCTGCTGGCGGCGCTGTTTCCGGTGACCGGCTCGGTGCTGGCCCCGGCCGATCTGGTTCCCGCCCATCCGGTGGTGGTGCGGGCGCCGCTGGACGGGGTGGTGGACCGCATCCGGGTCAAACCCAATGAGAAGGTGGCCGAGGGGGCGGCTTTGTTCGATCTCGACGCCACCCAACTGTCCGGCCGCCTGGAGGTGGCCCGCCAGCAGCTCGCCACCGCCGAGGCCGAGTATCGCCAGGCGGCCCAGGCCATGGTGTTCGACGCCAAGGCCAAGACCCAGGTGGCCATCCTGGCGGGCAAGGCCGAGGAAAAATCCGCCGAGGTCCGTTTGCTGGAAGGCCAACTGGCCCGGGTTTCGGTCAAGGCCCCCCGGGCGGGCATCGCGGTATTCGACGATCCCACCGACTGGATCGGCAAGCCGGTGGCGGTGGGCGAGAAGGTGATGGCGGTGGCCGACGAGACCGACACCGAGGTGGAGGCCTGGGTCGCCGCCGCCGATATGGGCGAGGTGGGGCCGGGGGCGCGCCTGACCCTGTTCCTCAACACCCGCCCGCTGTCGCCGGTGCGCGCCACCGTGCGCAGCGTCGCCTATGAAGCCTCCGCCCGGCCGGATTCCACTATCGCCCACCGGCTGCGCGCCAGCCTGGACGAGGCCGAGGACAAGCCCCGGCTGGGCCTCAAGGGAACCGCGCGCGTCGACGGCGAGCGGGTGCCGCTGGTGTGGTGGCTGTTCCGCAAGCCGCTGGCCGCCATCCGGCAGGTGGTGGGGCTGTGATGATTCAGGCGGCGGCCCTGCCTCAGCTGCGCGAGGAACTGGCGGTGCATGTGGGGCCGACCGGCGCCGATGGCGCGCCGACCTGGACCCTGCACGATCCCCTGCGCAACCAGTTCTTCCGCCTGACCTGGGCCGCCTTCGAGGTGCTGAGCCGCTGGCATCTGGGCGATGCGGCGGCGGTGGCGCGGGCGGTGGAGGCCGAGACCACCCTGCGCCTCGACGAGGAGGACGTGGACGGCGTGGTGGAGTTCCTGGCCCAAAGCCAGTTGCTCAAACCCGATGGCCCCCGGGACGTGGCCCGGCTGCTGGCCATCCACGATTCCCAGAAGACCGCCTGGTACACCTGGATTCTGCATCATTACCTGTTCTTCCGGGTGCCGCTGGTGCGGCCCAACCGCATGTTGGACGCCGTGCTGCCCCATCTGGCCTGGCTGGGCAGCCGCGCCTTCCGTCTGGCGACCCTGGCCGCCCTGGTGGCAGGGCTGTTCCTGGTGGGGCGGCAATGGAGCGCCTTCGCCGCCACCCTGGTCGACCATTTCTCCATGGAGGGGCTGGCGGCGTTCGGCGTCGCCCTGGGCCTGGCCAAGATCGTTCACGAACTGGGGCATGCCTTCACCGCCAAGGCCTTCGGGGTGCGGGTGCCCACCATGGGGGTGGCCTTCCTGGTGCTGATGCCGGTGCTCTACACCGATGTCAACGAGGCCTGGAAGCTGCCCAGTCGCAGGAAGCGCCTGCTGATCGGTGCCGCCGGTATCCTGGCCGAGCTGACCCTGGCTGCCTGGGCGACCCTGGCCTGGGGGCTGCTGCCCGATGGTATGGCCCGCTCCATGGCCTTCACCCTGGCCGCCACCACCTGGATCAGTTCGCTGGCCATCAATCTCAGCCCCTTCATGCGCTTCGACGGCTATTTCCTGGCCATGGACGCCCTGGACCAGCCCAATCTGCATCCCCGCAGCTTCGCCCTGGCCCGCTGGCATCTGCGCGAGGTGCTGTTCAAGCTGGGCGAGCCGGTGCCCGAGCATCTGCCCGCCGCCACCCGATCGGGCATGATCGTCTTCGCCTGGGCGGTGTGGGTCTACCGGCTGGTGCTGTTCCTCGGCATCGCCGTGCTGGTCTACCACTTCTTCATCAAGGCGCTGGGCATCCTCCTGTTCGCGGTGGAGATGGGGTGGTTCGTAGCCCGGCCCTTCCTCCAGGAATTCGCCCAATGGAAAAAGCGGGCGGCGGCCATCCGCGCCTCGAGGCGGTCGCGGCTCAGCCTGGGGCTGGCGCTGGGGTTCGTCCTGCTGGCGGTGGTGCCGTGGAGCGGCCGGGTATCCGCCCCCGCCCTGCTCAAGGCGGCCGAGCATGTCAGTCTCTATGCCCCCGCCGCCGCCGTTCTGGGCACGGTGGAGGTGGCGGCGGGCGCCCAGGTGGCGGCGGGCGCCGTGCTAGCCCGGCTGGACAATCCGGACCTGCTCCATCGGCTGGATCAGGTGGAACGCCGGATCGCGGTGCTGCGTTATGAACTTGCCTCGGTGGCCTTCGAGGAAAGCTTTCGCGGCCGCTCGCGGGCCATCGCCAGCGAGATGGAGGCCACCCTGGCCGAACGCGCCGCCCTGCTGCGGGACCAGGAGCGGCTGGTGCTGGCGGCTCCCATCGCCGGCACCGTCACCGACCTGTCGCCGCTGGTGCAGCCTGGCCAGTGGATCAGCCCCAGGGAGCCGATCCTGGCCTTGCGGGCGGGGGCGGTGATCGAGGCCTATGTGGCCGAGGATGACCTGTCGCGCATCCAGGTGGGTGGGCGGGGGCGATTCATCCCGGAAGGCAGCGGGGAGGCCCGGGCCGCGACCATCGCCGCCATCGACCATTCGGCGGTCAAGGCGTTGTCCGATCCCGAATTGGCGGTTCCCTTCGGCGGCGCCATTCCCGCCCGTTTCGACGCCAAGTCCCTGGTGCCCGATACGGCCGTCTATCGGGTGCGGCTCGATCTGGATGGTACCATCGCGCAGCCCATCCGGGGTACAGTACATCTGGAAGGCGAGCGCCAATCCTGGCTGGGCCGGGTGTTCAAAGCCGCCGCCGCCGTTGTTGTCCGGGAATGGGGCATGTAACCAAGGAGTTGATGGTCATGAAGCGCATCGCATTCGTGTTGGCCATGTTGCTGGTGGCGGTTCCCGCCCTGGCCCAGCCCATGGCCGTGGACAAGAATTACGAAGCCGAGAAGGCTGCGGAAATCTCCAATGCCAAGCTTCAACTGGCCACTCAACCGGGCTCGGCGGCGGTGCAGGAACTCAACGAGGCCGAGGAGACGTTGCGCCGCCTCAAGGCCGCCAAGCTCGCCGAGCAGCGCCGCAAGATCGCCGCCGAGTTGGAAATGGCCATCACCCGGCTCAAGATCGCCGCCAGCGGTTCGGGCGCGGCGCGGTAGGCGCCCTGGCGGATGATGAGAATGGTTCAAAAGAGCACGCTAAGAACGACTGAGTTGGAATTCCAACTCTGACAGAGTTGGACAAAGGTTAATGTTCTATAGCTGTTCTCAAAGAGAAACCCCCGAAAACCGTTGGTTTCCGGGGGTTTGAACTTGGTGGGTGCACAAGGACTCGAACCTTGGGCCCGCTGATTAAGAGTTTCGGGATTTTCCAGCAATTTCAAACATGTTTTGGCAGTTCATCCCCAGCCTTACCGCGTCAAGGAGTGATGAAAAATGCCAAAAGATAGCCTCAGCCCGACCACCGTGGATCTCTCTCAATCCGTCTGCACCATGCCATCTCCGGGAGCGTCCAAGCCAAGCTATGCCGAGATGGCGGAGCGCCTGAAAGAGGCCATCGTTCGGATTGCCAAGGAGGGGCAGGGCATGCCCATGTCCATGACAGCGCCGGGTCGGCCGTCGCTGCAGGCGATGGCGAGTGCGACCGGCTTGCGCCTCATTGATATTCGCAGCAATCGCAAGCTTGGCGGGTTGATCGATGAAGCTCTAGGCCGTCTTGGTCCAGGGGCAGTGGTTGACGATCGGCAGAGTGGTGATACGACCGACCAGGCCAAGGTCAACCGTCGGCAGCTTGAGGCCTATCTCTCCGGCCTTGAGGCCTCAGGAGACAGGATCCCATGCGTGCCGGGACGGCCCGAGGATGTCCATTGGACCGGCGTGGCCCGTGAAACTGGGCTGCCCAATTCTTACTTCGCTGGCAAGGCTCCAGGTCGGCGTGCTGTCGAGGCGGCATTGCAGCGTCTGGGTGTCGCCGTTCGCCCCCGCATTCAGGATGAGCCGACCTATAGGGCGCTGCAGGCTCATGCGCTGGCCATGCGGGCAAAGGAAGTCGCCGGCCAGTCCTCCGCCAGCCAGCAGATGGCCAATCTGCGGTCGGCTCTCCAACGTGTGATGCGGGAGCAGGGGGGGAATCTTGATATTGCGGTGGGCGACGCCCTGGACCGCTTTGCAACAGACCTGGAATCTAGGACGGATCCGACCTCGCGCAAACTGCGCTCCGAGGTTACTCGTCTCCGCGAGGGGCTGATCGATCCCAACAACACGGCTTCGGATGTTTGGGCCGACACCGCCTATCGCTCCGAGGCCAACGAGACCTTTCTGCGCTCCATCGGCAAGGTCAGCCGCATTCACGTCAAGAAGCCGCGCGGCAAGCCGATGTCACGGCGGACTGCGGCCGCCAATGCCACGAAATCGGCGGTGCGCGCCCATGTCGAGCATCCCTTCGCCGCCCT
>NZ_LWQT01000073.1 GCF_001650715.1 Paramagnetospirillum marisnigri
CAGCCTGATCAATCCGGCCAAGCCCGCCGGAGATCAAACGGCGACTGCGCTGTTACACCAATCCAAGGGACACGATCCGGCGTGGTGTAATTCGCACACACCAGTTCCGCCGATTTATGGATATTGCCCATGTTGCTGGTGAAGGCATGGACAATGGGACGCATGTCCGAAAATGCGACCCGATTCGCCGGGCTGTCGTCCACAGTGACCAGACAGGCATGGCTGCTGGCACGCACATGTCGAGCAAGCTCTTCCAGGTCGGCTTCGCCAAAGGGGTACATGGCTTTGCCCACCTGGGCATAGGGCGGATCAATGAAGCACATCACCCCGGCACCGGGGGCATCGAGCACTTCCCGGTAATCCAGGTTCGTGATCTTGGCCCCCTGAAGCCACGCCGAAAACTGGGGGATGTAATTGATGTGGATCGGCCTGAGTCCGCGACCGTCACGCGGATGGCTCGGGGCATACGACGACATGCCGTTGGCCCCGTACATGCTCAAGTGGTTGCGGGTATAGAATCCCGCCGCCGCCTCGGTGCGGTCATCGCTATCGACCATCTGGATGGCCAGATCGAACAATTCCTTGCTGCCCGCCCCGAACCGGTCGTGCAGCGAAAGCAGCACCCGCATCAGACCAGCAGGGTCGTCACGAACCACGGTCCACTTGTTCGCAATACCGGGATCGAGGTCGTTGATCCAGATTTTCCGGGTACGTCCCATCCGAGCCATGCGAAAGGCAACGGCGGCACTTCCAGCAAAAAGTTCGCGATACTCCTTCACATTGAACGGGGCGAGGTTGACCAGATCACGGGCCAGACGGTGCTTCCCACCGGGGGAGCGGATGATGCTCGACATCCTTTCGGGAGCGGAAATCACGGTGAGATTGGTCGCATCCAGCTTGTTGGAAAAGGGCATAGCCATTATGCAGCCTCCACTTCGGAATGGGGTTGGGCCTGATTGTCGTTGTGCGGAACGGTCGTCGGCTGCTGGTGGTTTGCCAGAAGCCGAATTTCGGCACGGTGCTTCCGGCAGTATTCCTTCCAGAGTTCCGGGCAGCCCCCGAACTTCTTGTAGCTCCCGTACCCGGACTTGATCGCCTTGATCGCCCCCAACTTGATGCCATAGCGTTCAATCAGAACCGAAGGCGGGTCGTCGGAGAGGATGATGTCCGCCGCCTCGTCATAAGTACGGCGGGGCTTTTGGGTCTTCGGACCCTGCTTGGTCGGCGACAACGAGATCGGCATGGCGTGATCCAACAGCCACAGAGCGATCTTCCGCATGGCCTCGGATTCAGGGTGGTCGAAAGGCGTCCGAAGGGTGTAGCGGGCGGCTTCAATCTGAGATTTCGTAAACATCACATGGCCTCCTTCATGGGCTGATTGTCGTTGCTGCCGGTTTTGGTGACCTGGGCAGCCTTGCGGGTCAGCAGGCGGTCGATTTCATCCTGGTCGCGTTCGATGACCCGCAAATTCACAAGATTGAACTCATCATCGACGTCGCCGACGATCAGCACGCGACCGGGCTTTTGAGCCAGGGCCTCCAGGGTCCGATTGTCCTTGGGGGTGTTGATGGTGGTCACCTCCCCATCACCGAGTTGGACGGTGGTTCCGATCTGCGGCAGACCGGCGACGTAGGTCTGGATGGTGCGGACCTTCTTCTCTTCGCGGTTCGGGTTGCGGCTGGTCCGACTCTCATTGCGAAAAGCCATCACAAGCCCCGACACACCGCCCAGGTCGTGAACCAGCCGTTTGACGCATTCGACAGAGAACATGTCCTGGTGCAGTTCCATGTAGCGGATCGCAGTCGCGATCTGACCAAGGCGGCGGCGAAAATCCGTTTTGTCCGAAACGTTGAGGAACAACACCTTGACCACGAGCAGGACGAAATCATCAACCGCCTTGCCTTTGACGGTCAGGCCATGTTGCTGCTTGGCGAAATTGATAAACGCGGCCTCGTCCTTGCGGAGTTCGGGCAGCACCTCGAAGGCGGAGACGATGACGTTGACGAGGGCGATGTGGGTACGAAGCCCCAGAGAGACAGCGGAAATCACCGCTTTCCGGGAAGGGCGAAGAATGGGTTCAAAGTCGGACATGGTGAAGTCTCCTTATGATTAAGCAGCCAGCCGCATTGCAAGGGCGGGCGGTTTCGGCGGGTTGTTGCCGTTGGGCTGGGTGTTGTCGTTCGCGGGAACGGGCAGAAGCCGAACGGCATGGCCGATGCAGTTCCCGCTCTTCAGCAGCACGACAAAACTGAAAGGCTGCGGGTGGCGGCTCAAATTGGTGATGTTCGGCATGGCGTTCGTCTCCGTCCTGTGGTCGGCAATGAACTCAGGATGGAATTTCGAACCGGCTTGGAAGCCATCGAGGTCGCACCTTGAACTCACGCCGAACAACAATCAGGATGGATTTCTGAACCGCTGAATTTCGAGGGAATCGGGCATGGCTGGTCGGGTGCCGATTGCGTACTACCTCTTGGCCGGACGTGTTCTTACGTTCCTGGAAAAGTGTGCTGGTGATCCGAATGTCGGAGAAAACGACTTTGCGGTCTGGATGCTGCTCAATGTCAGCCAGGGTGGTCTCCGGGATCGGCTACTTTTTCGCGACCGGCAGGTGAAGCAGGGTGACGCCTATTTTGAGTTTGAGGTTCCAGCCCACATCGCCAGCAAATTCGGCGTCAAACGGAAGGTATCGATACACACCCGTGCCATTGGCTTCGTTGCCATGGCGGTGTTCAAACGCCTGATCGTCATTGCGTCCAGTAAGCGGCTTGGGGGGCGATCCAAGGCTCACTTGCTCTACAACACGATGCTGGCTTATTCGCCGAAATTTGAGGATGCCAGGATTCTTCGGAAGGGGGGACGGAACGACCGCATGTCCAAAGGTTCATGCCGTATAACCCGACAAATTGCGAAACGGGCTGCGGGAGAAATCCTTTCAAAAGGGAGTGCGTCCCCTTCCATGATTAAGGAACTGGGAAAGCTCTATCTTGAATGCCCTGAGGGGGATGTGCCGTTTCCAGAAGAACTCGGCTGTGGCGATATCATCGATTGCCTTCCCTTCCCGTTGGAAATTTCCGAGGTTCCGTTCAAGAAGCCAATGATCGGCCCCTTCGCTGACCTGCTATGCAGTGCTGGTGAACGCTACAAGCTGCTCCGCCGTTGTGGTTTGGACCCAGATCAGTGGTTCGACAGCGAGGAGCCGACAACCAATCAAATGCGGGAAATGATCGATTTCGGAAAGCTCGTGGTTGCCGATGCAAAATTCCATCCTGATTCATCTCTGGAGGAAGTAGCTGGTGCAATCTGGAGGGTAAAACCCGTGCCGAAAGTTGGATCGTTCGATGACTTCATGGGGAGTGCATGGGGCCGCCGATTTCTGGAAACCCTCCCGGCAACAAATCGTCTGCCATCAGCAATCCTGTTGACCGATGAGATCGATGAAATCGCTGAGCGAATTGAAGCCTACGAGGATGAACTGGGGGATGAAACCCGGCCAACTCGGACATCGATCAAGCAACTTTGCACGCTGATAGCCGAACTCGTTGAAAAACATTGGCTGACGAAAGTGGAGGGGTATTACCTGCACTCTCTGGTCAATGGGGTGCTGACTATCAAGTCAGCCCTTGAAGATAAGACGCTCCGGCAGATGTTGATTGATGAGAATGGCAACCCCGAGGGGGAATCTCACTTCCAGAGAGAGCAGCGTCTAAATGAATGTTTTGATTCCGTTAGGCGGCTTTCAATTGTCAAGATAAGTACCTATCTTGATAGTGAAAATGGAATAGGTTCTGCGGATAAAAGCCTTGATTTATTGACTGGTGAGGGGTGATGCCATGTCATTTACTGGAGAGCCTCTAACGTGTTTTGATCAGAAGACCAGGATTATACTGGCGAAGACGCTTCTACTTGAGGTGGAGAGAGATCGCTTCTTCGACACTCTCCAGAGTGAGTTGCGGCATGAGCCGATTCCAGACATCAGACTCACACAAGCCGTCGCGGCGGCAATGCCCGAGCGTCATAGCGGAGAAGGTATTGCTGATTGGCTAAAACGAGGAATCCTGACCAAGATTTAAAAATGTAGTTTGCTCAGATGTTAGTCACGTGATGTTGCTACATTAAGGTATACCCTGCTGCAACTCCGCCACAGTCAGGAAATATTGTTCCAGATGGGTTGCTTTTGTATTTATGGAACGCTTTAATATATGGGTCTATGACCCATATGGAGCAAATCCATGCTGTACGGATATGCCCGCTGCTCTTCCGCCGACCAATCTCTCGACATCCAGATTGATGCCTTGAAGGCTGCCGGTTGCCAGATCATCAGATCGGAAAAGATCAGCGGCACGAGTCGTGATGGCCGCAGGGAATTGGAAACCCTGCTGGAGTTCCTGCGTGAGGGGGACGTTCTGGTCGTGACCAGGATCGACCGGCTGGCCCGATCCATCTCCGACCTCCAGGACATCATCAAGGTGTTGAAGGGAAAGGGGGCCAGCCTCAAGGCCACCGAGCAGCCGTTCGATACTGGGGACATTTACGGCACCTTGACCATCAATCTCCTTGGGGTGTTCGCCCAGTTCGAGACCGAGCTTCGGCGGGAACGACAGATCGAGGGTATCCAGCGGGCCATGCAAGATCACCCTGAACGGTACCGTGGCCGCCCTCCGAAGATCGACGCTGGTGAAATTCGGCGGCTCAAGGATCAAGGGTTCGGTGTCGCTGCGATCAGCAGAGAATTGGGCATCGCCAGGACCAGCGTCTATCGGGCATTGGACGTGATTAGCTGAACTCGCATTGGCTCGGGGCAAGGAGATTTTGAAATGACCGGCCTGAATGATCTCAAGGCTAAAATTCTGGCTGATCCCGAGGTTAAGGCCGAATATGACCGTCTCGCTCCAGAGTTCGAGATTGCGGAAACCCTCATCCGTGCCCGGCAACGGGCAGGTCTATCTCAGGCCGAAGTCGCGAAGAGGATGGGTGCCGCCCAGTAGCACGGCTGGAAAGTAGCCGTTTCTTTCCTTCATTGACTTCACTGGCACACTTCGCCGCCCAAGGTTTCCCCGCCCCCTGGCTTGATGGACGGGATCGCTCTCTTGCCTATTGGTCCTCCTGCCGATCTTCTGGTGTCAGTGGAACTCCAAGAAGCTCAAGGCGATGGCCGATGACCTGATAGCCGTAATCTGCGGCGATCTTCTTTTGCAAAGCTTCAATCTCAACGCAGGAGAATTCGATAACTGCCCCTGAAGTTACGTCAATCAAGTGATCATGATGGTCACTTTCGGCCTCTTCGTATCGGCTCTTTTTCCCATCGCCAAAATCGTGCCGTTCAAGGATGTCTGCTTCCTCAAATAGTCGCACGGTGCGGTAGACAGTGGGAATGCTGATATGCCGATTGATCTCGACGGCACGGCGATAAACCTCATCGACATCAGGGTGGTCGGTTGCGTCTGAAAGGACGCGAGCGATAACTCGCCGCTGGTCCGTCATCTTCATAGATTTTTCAATGCAACGCTGCTCGATACGAGACGGGGGCGATTCATCCACGGCTCACTTCCTGTCGCATTTCATTCACCTGAACAAAACACATACCACAAAAGAATGATGATGCAAGTTAATCGCAACGACTGCGATTTACAACTTGATGGCTGAGCGGCTGCCCCCGGATGTAGGCGGTTACCATTGATCTGATTGGCTCGCCACGGAGGAGTGCGTCAGATTCTCAATCTCATTTGCAGGTGACCAAACTTTAGCTTACATACTTATGGTGCGGATGTGTCTTGAATTTTTGGAGCCTCTCAATGCGGGACCAATTGCCCAGGAAGACCATACTGATCATTGAGGACAACGCCCTCAGTTTAAAGCTTTTTAATGACATTCTTCAGGCCAGAGGCTACTCCACCCTGCAAGCAATGGATGGTCGCGAAGCCAAAGAGATTGTCGAGCAGAGCCGCCCAAATCTTATCCTTTTGGATATCCAGTTGCCGGGGGTTTCCGGCCTAGATTTCGCCCGCGTACTGAAGGAAGACGCTGAACTTCAAGCGATACCTATCATCGCGGTAACCGCGTTTGCTATGAAGGGTGACGAGGAGCGAATCCTTGAAAGCGGTTGTGACGCCTACCTCGCCAAGCCCATCTCAATTGAAAAATTCCTGAACAAGGTGACTGAATTTTTGGGATAGCTATTTCTGCCGTAAAGGGGGGGCTTCCGGGGGAAAGTAACGGGGATATTGGCCAATACCTTGTAGGCTTATCGTCATGCGGCTTTAGTCATCGCCTTGCCGTCCCATCTTCCCAAGGAAATCGCCGAAATCCTTGGCCTCACGGAAGTTCCGATAGACCGACGCATAGCGAAGATAGGCCACCTGATCCATCTCCATCAGGACATCCATGACCAGTTCGCCGATGAGCTTGGATGGAACATCGTTTTCCCCCAAGCTTTCCAGACGGCGATGGATGCCATTGACGATGCGTTCGATCTGTTCCTCGTCCACGGGACGCTTCCGCAGGGCGATCTGAAGCGACTTGACCACCTTGTCGCGGTCAAAGGTGGAGCGGCTGCCGTCCTTCTTGATCACGACCAGATCGCGGATTTGCACCCGCTCGAAGGTGGTGAATCTGGATGCACAGGCTGGACACGCCCGGCGGCGGCGGATGGACGCATTGTCATCGGTAGGGCGGGAATCTTTCACCTGGGTGTCGTCATGTCCGCAAAAAGGACAACGCATGCTCGCCTCCTCCCAATCGATGTTCCGGCTGATCATTCAGGAAATGGTCGCAGCCAGCAAGAACAGCGGATGACCGAGACAGGAATTTCAATCCGCAGCGTAGACGTGCCCCGGTGGTCGTGCGGTGACGTGGGCTGGGGGCCGTTTACATATTCGTTGCGTGGGCCAACGATTTGTAACGAGCGGGCTATCGGGGGTCGCTACGGATTGACCTGCCAGTTCGTGCGGATATAACACTCACGGTGGAATTTCTGGATGCCAGATGTCTGTTCCTGTCAGGAAACACGCGGAGTTGGCATTTGTGATTTGATACGCAGGAACCTGCAATGATGGACGACGGGCGAAATCAGCATGGAGGTGATCAGGATATTGGGCACCTGCTGAAGCTCGTCGAAATCACAGAATACCTGAGTATGATCCAGCCGATCATTGACCACCTCCCGTGTGGGGTGGCGGTGTTTGATCAGTCATTGAAGATGGTTGCCTGCAATGGGGTATTTCGGCGTCTGCTGGACCTCCCTGATGAACTGTTCACGGCAGGACTACCATCATTGAAAAAGCTCGCCATATTCGACGCTGGACGCGATGAATATGGCCCAGGCAATCCAGAGGAACTTGCCGAACAGGTCGTACAGCGGGCCATGGCAATGGAACCGAACCAGTTTGAGCGTGTCCGGCCCGATGGAACCATCTTGGGAATTGAAGAACATCCGTTGCCAAATGGCGGATTCGTCACCCTTTACACGGACATCACCGAACGAAGGGCTTTGGCAGAACGCAGCCGTGATCTTGAAGCCCTCAATCTGGAACTGACAAACACCGTCGCGGCTCTCGCAGCATCAAATGCCGAACTCCACGCTGCACGGGAAGAGCTTGAACATCTGGCACAGCGAGATGGCCTGACTGGGGCTTGGACCCGTCGAAGAATTGAAGAAACCGCCCAGCAGGAAATGTTGCGAAAGGCGAGGTACGGCCATCCCGTATCGCTACTCTTCATCGATCTCGACCATTTTAAGCGGATCAACGATACCCACGGCCATGCGGTTGGTGATGATGTTTTGAAAGCCTTCTGCAATATCGCCCGAAAGTGCATGCGGTCTACCGACCTCCTTGGCCGCTGGGGTGGTGAGGAGTTTGTGATCCTTATGCCCAACAGCGGCGTGATGATCGCCAGCCTCCTCGCCGAACGAATCCGCAAGGCAACCATGGCCTTCGAGTTTCCTATTGCGGGACGTGTCACCGCCAGCCTGGGTATCGCGGAATGCCGGGAGGAAGAATCTTGGGATTCCTGGCTCGCCCGGTCTGATGCAGCCCTGTATGCCGCAAAGGCAGGTGGTCGGAACCAAGTTATCAAGGATGCGACCCATGCGGGCGAGGCCGGAGAGGCAGAACTTCTCGATCTGGCGTACATGCGTCTGGGATGGCGAAAGGCATACGAGTCCGGTCATTCTCTGATCGATAGCCAGCACCGCGACCTGTTCGATCTCGCCAACAATCTTCTGACATCAGTAATCGGAGATCGACCGGATGACGAAGTTGTTCCCCAGGTCGAATCACTTGTGGCCGACCTCACCAAGCACTTTCATGACGAAGAGGTGATTTTCAGGTCAGTGGGCTATTCATCCGCTGATGATCACGCTGAAATCCACAGATCACTGATTATTCGAGCAAATAATCTGGTGGAAAATTTCAAGCAGGGAGAATTGTCGGTCGGAGAACTTTTTAACTACCTTGCTTATGACTTCATTGCCAAGCACATGTTGTCCGAAGATCGAAAGTTCTTTGGACTAATTCAGACAGATTCAATGCGGCAGGCTGAATCCCGAGAGACGCCACAATTTGCGACGACTTGTAACAATGATTGATATACAGGGCTCCGCCGATTGACCTAAAGGCGACAATTCCTCCATGCTTTTGATGGAACTTCCATAGGTGGGGTGCCATGCGTCTTCGGTGGCAAGATTCGATGATTTTGGGTGTTCCTGAGATGGATGCATCTCATCGGCACCTGTTTCATCTGCTTGATGCCGTTGCCTTGGCGGTTGATGCTCGGATGTTGGAAGCCGCCCAGATTTCGGTTGGAGAATTCCTGGAAGCGGCATTGCTGCATCTTGCCGGAGAAGAAGCCCTATTTGACCGGGTCGCAGGTCAACACGATGGGGCTCGACATGTTGCCACCCATAATGAAGCCCGGAGAACTTTCAAACGGCTTCATTCAGCAATCTGCGACAATTCCGACCTGAACGAAGCCCGCACCATTCTGGACGGTTTGATCCCTGACATGATCATACGACTTCACCAGGAGGACACGGCCTTGGCATCCGCGTTGCTAAATTGAGCCAAGCTCGGACGTTTCAATGATGAATGATCCATCGACCGCACCGGGCGACGGAGATGGCATTGGCGGCTTGCTGATGCTCGCCAGTTCTCCAGAATGCCGCCACATCATCCAGTCGATCATCGAGCACCTTCCGAGCGGCGTAACGCTGTTTGATCAAAACCTGGAAATGATTGCCTGCAACGGCCTGTTCAGACGGTTGCTGGATTTCCCCGACAAGCTGTTTGAAGGCAGTCTGCCCTCCATGAAGTCCCTGGCTCTGTTCAACGCCCGTCGCGGTGAATACGGCCCAGGTGACCCGGAGGAACTCGCGGGACAGGTTGTCCAGAGAGCCATGGCAATGAAGCCGCACCAATTCGAGCGTGTTCGGCCCGATGGAATCATTCTGGAAATTTCAGGCCAGCCACTGCCGAGCGGTGGATTCATAACCCTGTACACGGACATCACTGAACGACGTGAAGCCGAGGAAAACCTTCGTGACAAGGAGGGGCTGCTGCGGCTGATTTTCGACAATTCCAGCGTTGCCATTTTCACCATCGATTCCAGTGGCCGGATTGGTGCTGCCAACCAACGGATGGTGGAAATGTTCATGATCCCATTGGAATCATTGATTGGTATAGAGTATGTCGATCTGGTTGATCCCGTAGAACAGGAAATTGCCCGGAAGAATATGGCGGATCACCTTGCCTGTGACCGCCCCAACGTCAACCTTGAACGCCACTATTGGCGATCCAATGGCTCTGCATTTTGGGGGCAACTGACGGCCCGGCGAATGCCTGCATATAGGAATGGACGTGCTGGTCTGGTGTGCGTCGTCGCTGACATCACCGACCATAAGATAGCAGATCAGGTTTTGGCCGAACGCAGTGCCGAACTCGAAGCTCTGAACCAGGAACTGACCAAAGCTGTTGATGCACTTGCAGCATCAAACGCGGAATTGCTTGCTGCTCGCCAGGAATTGGAACATCTCGCCCAACACGACAACCTTACGGGCATATGGAACCGCAGAAGGGTTGAAGAAGCCGCCCAACAGGAAATGCTGCGAAAAGCTCGCTACGGTCACCCCGTGTCCATGCTGTTCATCGATCTTGATCATTTTAAGCGAGTGAACGATACCCACGGCCATGCAGTCGGGGATGATGTTCTCAAGGCATTCTGCGATATCGCCAGCAAATGTATGCGATCCACCGATATGCTGGGTCGTTGGGGCGGTGAGGAATTCGTGATTCTGATGCCGAATAGCGGCTTGATGATCGCAAGCTTGCTTGCTGAACGTATTCGCAAAGCGACCTTGACCTACGCATTCCCTGTCGCTGGACATATCACGGTCAGCATTGGTGTTGCCGAATGTCGAGATGATGAGGCGTGGGAGGCGTGGCTTTGCCGTTCCGATGCAGCCCTGTATGCCGCCAAAGAAGCTGGTCGAAATCGTGTGATCAGCGATGCAGTAGGTTCCAAGGAAACAGACGAAGCGGAATTGCTTGATCTGGACTTTTTACGGCTGGTTTGGCGAAGCACCTACGAATCCGGTCACTCGTTGCTCGATAAGCAGCACCAGAATCTATTTGAGCACGCGAATGCTTTGCTGACTTCTGTCCTCAGTGAGCGGCCAAAGGATGAAGTGCTCCCCCAGATCGAGGTGCTGGTATCGGACCTCCTTGATCACTTCCGGGATGAGGAGGCCGTTTTCCGTTTGATCGGATATTCCGATGCAGATGAACACGCCCAAATCCACCAGGGTTTAATTGATCGTGCCGGGGAATTGGTGGCGAATTTCACATCCGGCGAACTGGCCTTGGGTGACCTGTTCAATTTCCTGGCCTACGACGTGGTGGCAAAACACATGCTATCTGAGGATCGAAAGTTCTTTGGACAAATCCAAGTGATCCGCGATACAGCAGGCTGAACGCAGGTAGGCTGATCAGGCGACAATGGCGATATTCGGACGGAAAACTCCCCCCATCCAAGTCGGGGATCGATTCATGAAAGCCAACGACCAGACCAGGAAGGTGTGGGAGGTTTCAAGGCTTTGGACGACCGTTGATGGCGTCCCTCATGCCCGCCTTGTTCACCAGCACGAGACGCTGATGGTGTCAGTTGGAACGTTGAACGATCAGGAGTTCTTTGTGGCTGTGCCTGTGATTCGGAGCGAGCCGTAAAGCAGGTCGGCGGTGGCGAACTGGCGAGAACTCCACCGCCGGATCGTGCTGGATGGATTTTGCACTTTGGGAGGGCCGTCCATCCAGATGTGGCCGCATTGGGGGGATGCCACCGGAAAAGGTTATCGTATTCGGCTTATGCCATCAAGGCGGAGATGATGAACGTAAACCCGAACATGGACACTGCATCGGTCACCGTAACGACGGTCAGCATTATCCATGTGAAGAACGCAGGAAAACTGCGTGCCTTGGCTGATGTTGAAGCCGTCTTTGATGGTGTGGTGATGATCATCCAAGGTGTCCAGGTGAGGGCTGATGGCAAAAGCACCGAGGTTTCCTTGCCAACATATCGGGCACCAGATGGTTCCTGGAGACCCGCAATCATCCTGCCCGACGAAATCAAGGAGGCCATTTCGGACACGGTGATTGCTGCGGGATTGGAGGCTGGAATCCTCCGGGTGAAGGAGGAATCCTTGGCGGAACAGTGCATGAAGGCAGAGCCGGACCCGAGGTAGGGAACTTGGGAAGTATATGCCTTTCGAAATAGGCGTGATACCCTTGCTGCGTGAGGGGCTTAAGCCGGACAGGCTTACGTGCTGGAGTATTTGCTAATGACCTCCAATGCACAATCAACTGGTGCGGTTTCTATTTCGGCATTTCGAAAGCTAATTGTAGGGTCTGCTGCATTATGGACAGCGGCAGTCTTGCTTTCGATTTGGATGGCGGCTGAAAACGAAAGGCAGCAAGCAGTGCGTTTGGCAGTTCAAGAAGCACGAACCAGCGTGCAAACAGATATTGGTTTCCGCCATTGGGTCGCATCTCATGGTGGAGTATATGTGGCTCCTGACGCCCAAACTTCCCCAAACCCGTATTTGAATGTCCCCGACCGTGATGTTGTAACCACGAACGGCAAACACCTGACCTTGATGAATCCTGCATACGTGCTGCGTCAACTGATGCAGTCGGGATTTGTTGCCAGGGGACGAATTACGAGCATGAAGCCCCTCAATCCGGAGAACGCCCCGGATGAATGGGAGCGTCAGGCTCTTCTGCGTCTGGAGCAGGGTGAGGCAGAGGTAACTGAAAAGGTTCTGAGCGACGGAAAAGCGGCGGTGCGTGTAATGGCACCAATCCGCGTCGAGCAATCCTGCCTAACTTGTCACGGCGATCAGGGCTATAAGGTTGGCGACCTGCGAGGTGGAATTGATGTCACCATACCATTGGAGAAATCCGATGAATTTGCATCCAAGGAGATCCAAAGATTAGCGATCAACCATGCAATCTTCTGGATTCTGGTGATGTCTGGGATCGGCTTGATATGGAACATCGGCAAATCACATATTCGGCAGCATGAATTATTAACCAAAAAGCATTTGATAACTCAATTCTCAATAGACAGAGCGGAGGAGCCTGTTTACTGGATTAATGAATCTGGTCTGCTTTCGTATGTGAATAATTCCGCATGTTCGCTTTTGGGGTACGCTGAGTCTGAAATATTGAACCTACATGCATCAGAATTAAATCCGGATCATCCTCGGGATAAGTGGGCTGAGCATTGGGGTATTCTCAAAGAAAATGGGTTCATCAGGTTTGATGCAATTTTAAAACGCAAAGATGGATCGACGTTTCCGGTTGAAATATCTGCAAATTACCTTTCCCATGATGGGCAAGAATTTGATGTTGCGTTTGTTCGAGATATGAGTTCGCACAAGGAATCAAAGATTAAGATTGCCCATTTAACGGATATTTATGCAGCTTTGAGCCAGACCAACAAGGCCATCATTCGCAGCAAAAGCCGCCAGGAACTCTTTGATGCCATCGTTCGAATTTCGGTAAATTTTGGGCATTTTCGCATGGCGTGGATCGGCTTGGTCGATGACGCGACCCAAGCTATAACTCCAGCAGCTTGGGCTGGTGAGGGGATCGCCTATTTAGATGGTCTGAATGTGTCCGCTGATGTTGATAGCCCTTATGGACAAGGACCATCCGGACAATGCATTCGTGCTGGTGAGTACCGCGTTGCAGAAAATTTCTTTGGAACCCAGATAACAGCACCTTGGCATCAGAGGGCGGCATCGTTTAATTTTAATTCATCTGCCGCATTTCCGCTGAAAAATCAGGGGAAACCCATTGGAACATTATCGCTTTACTCAGACACCCCGGAATTTTTTACGGCTGATCTCATTGAACTTCTGACTGAAATGACCGATGAAATTTCATTCGCCTTGGATCGAATGGACCTTGAAGCCAGTCATCGTCAGCATGAAGCCGAGCAGAAGGAATTGGTCGAACGCTTGATGGCATCCAATACTGAATTGGAACGCTTTGCCTATGT
>NZ_LWQT01000074.1 GCF_001650715.1 Paramagnetospirillum marisnigri
CTCCGTCGCCCCTGGCCAGGCAACATCAACCATGCTTCACTAACATTCGATCTGGAGCCGCCATTGGGGGCCGGTCAGGGGGACACCTGGCGTGACAAGATCACTAACTCTTCCAAGTTCTTCAATATCTGACCTCAAAAGATCACTGCGACACGGGATATCAGCTTCCGGCATAAACTCCAAGAGCGCCCGTTCAGTTCGAGCGTGTAAAGTATAAAGAGCAACTAAAATATCTCCATACACACGGCACGTAAGACCTTCCTGAATCAGATGCCACATCAATTGATGATGGTCTATCCGACGATGAGATGCTTTTGTAGAACCTCGTAAATGATCACGAAGGCCATAACGGTCATCAATTATTTCAATAGGTTTGCTCAAGATAGACCAACACCCTTTAATCCTAATGCCACCTGTCATTCGGGCTGGCGGGCTTCTACGCCCATGCGCAAGGAAGAGCCATCCATATCAGCTACGGCCAAGCACCTTCTCCACACCAGCGTGCAGAATTTTTACGGAGACTGGCTTCTCGAGAAATAGATCGACCCCTGCAGCATAAGCCGTCTCGGCATTCTTCTCGCCGACCATCCCCGTTACCAGAACGATAACCGTTTTCGGATCGATCCCGTCTACACCTGCCCGGATACGACGGGTGCATTCCAGTCCGTCCATTACATCCATCTGCCAGTCCATGAAGACGATGTCCGCCCCGCCAGCCTGGAGGGCGGAAATGGCCTCGGCACCATTGGCAGCCGAGACGATCTCCGTAATGCCGAGAGCCCCTAAAACCATATGGATCAGTTCTCTCATCTGGGCATTATCCTCGACGATAACAGCGCGCCTGGGCTTAACCTTCATGAAACTGCTCCCTTAATGCAACGATTTCGGGCAATATGCCGAGAAACACCTCTACGAGCCTTGGATCAAAGTGCTTGCCGGACTGATCCTTTACTAGGGCAACCGCCTTTTCCAGCGGCCAGGCTTCCTTGTAGGGTCTTGACGAAGTCAGGGCGTCGAACACGTCGCAGATGGCGGCAATACGGGCCTCTATGGGGATATCCTCACCCTTGAGACCCTGGGGATAGCCGCTGCCATCCCATTTCTCGTGATGGCATAACGCCACATTGCGGGCCATCATGAGTAATTCAGATTTGTGCTCGCCAATAATTTTGGCCCCTATCGAAACATGCGTTTCCATAATCTTTCGTTCTTCGGGGTCATGCCGACCGGGCTTGAGTAGAATTTTGTCGGGGATACCAATCTTACCGACATCGTGCATCGGCGTTGCGTAAAGGATCAACTCCGCCCGCGCAGCCCCCATTCCAGCAGCCAATGCCAGCATTTTGCACGAGTGACTCATGCGCATCACATGCATACCCGTTTCTTCGTCGCGGTACTCCCCAGCCAGACCGAGGCGTTCGATGATCTGTAGCTGGGTCTCGCGCACCTCTCTTGTGCGCTCTTGGACAATCTCTTCCAACTCGTCGGCACGTAGCCTCTGTCGCTTGTATAACCGGCGAGTCTCCAGAATGTTCCGAATGCGCAGGAGCACCTCCCACCGCCTAAAAGGCTTGCTAACAAAGTCTCGCGCTCCAGCTGCCAGCGCATTAAACCTCGTCTCGTCATCAGTTTGAGCGGTAAGAACCAGCACTGGCAGCCAGTCGCCGTTCTCCAGCGTGGCAGCGAGCTCCTCCATTACTTGGATGCCACTCATATGGGGCATGCGGATATCAAGCAGGATGATGTCAAAGTCATGGGTCTGGTGAAGGCCCACCACATCGCGTGGATCGCATGTGGAAATTAATTTGGTGCAGCCTTCCCCAAGCAGCAGGGCTTCAAGAACTGCGACGTTGGCGGGTTCGTCATCGACAATGAGGATATGGGAAGTGCGAAGCACATCAGTGGTGATTGGCATGCTTGTATTCCATCTCGCGAGACAGGGTGCGAACAAGCTCCGGCAAACTGACTGGCTTTGTTAGGTAATCAGCGAAACCGCTGTTCCGCGCCCGCTCAATTGTGGCACTGCTGGCATCCGCGCTAAGGCCGATCACGGGAATATGGCGTATCGAGGCATCTTCCTTTAGGCGGGCGACGGCCTCAAAGCCGTTTATGCCAGGGAGATTGATGTCGAGTAGAATCACATCGGGCTGGCGGCTGCGGGCCAGGATCAGCCCCTCTTCTGCATTGTTCGCGGTAATTAACCGCATGGGGGCGAGTTGCTCGAACAGGGCCTCCATCAGGCGCATATTGAAAACATTATCCTCGATGTAGAGAACGAGATGATCCTCGAAGCAGTAATGGAGATTGCGCCCGCCATCGGTGGCGGCTGCGGGGGACTCTACCTTCTCGTCACACAACGGGAAGTCCAACCAGAAGCGTGAGCCTTCATCAACCACGCTGGAAAAGCCAATGCGCCCGCCCATGGCCTCAATGATGCTTTTGGTTAAGGCTAAGCCGATACCAGTGCCCTCAGTCGCAGTTGCATCGGCACCAAGCCGATTGAATGGCTTGAACATTTGATCCTGCATGTGGTCGGGAATACCCTTGCCGGTATCGGCGATGGTCAACCTGTGAAAGCTATCCTCGGTGGTCTCGCACGAGAGGGTCACCGTGCCACCACGTCGGTTATACTTAGCTGCATTGGAGAGCAGGTTGAGGATTAATTGCTTCGTGCGCTGGGGATCAGCCAGGATCGTAGCGTTACACGCTACGGCCTCATTGACCGGCGTAACCTCGTAATTGGCAAAAATGGGCGACGACAGCGAAACGCATTCCTCGATTACTGAGCCGAGATTAACCGCCGTCATCTCCTGTGTCATGGCCCCGGCCTCGACCTTAGCCAGATCGAGCACTTCGTTGATGAGGTCGAGCAGATGTGAGCCGCCAGCCAGGATGTGATCAACGTATCCACGCTGCTTGTCGGTCAGGGGGGTTCCATAACCCGCGAGCAGCACCTCAGCGAAACCAAGGACGGCGTTCAAGGGAGTCCGCAATTCGTGGCTCATGTTGGACAGGAAATCCGACTTCGCCTTATTCGCAGCTTCCGCGGCAAGCTTGCTTTCTCGCAACTGGATTTCGATTTTTTTGATCTCGGTTACGTCCGTCCCCGTGCCACGATAACCGACAAATCCACCTTCTAGGTCGAACACCGGCACGCCACATATGCGGAGAAATTTTCTCCCTCGAGGGGTGTCAACCAAATAGTCGAAATCTTTAAATGGACGACGATTGTATAGATTGTCGTGATATCGGTTCAACTCGGCTTGATCTATCTCGGCGATCATCGAATCTCGGGTCTTTCCAATAATTGACTTCGGGTCAAGGTCAGTCGCCGCACCAAAACGCCCGGAAACCCAAGTGAAGCGGAGTTCCGCATCCATCTCCCAGTACCAGTCTGAAGACGCCTTGGCAAAATCAGCAAAGCGATCTCTGCTGTTCCTGGCATCGATCTCCATCAATTTCCTGGCGGTGATGTTCGTATGGGAGACGACGGCCCCCGGTTCCGATCCGGTAAGCGGGGAAATGTTCAGGCTAAACCAACGCTGCTCCGTCGGCGAATGGCATGGATATTCCAAAGAAATTCCTGACGAACGCCCATTGATAACGTCCAGAATTGCATGGGGCGTCAGTTCAGTGGGGCATTCACTCGCATCCGCCCCCCCACAAACCGATCCGTAAACGTCACCAATGCAGAAGTTGGCTGGCCCATTATTGGCCACAGAGAACTCGCGCCACGCCTTGTTGACCATGGCGATGCGCCCCAGGCCATCAAGGACCGCGATATGCTGCGGCATGCAGTCAATAATCAGGGCAAGCTTGTCACGTGTTATCGCTAATTCTGCAGAATGTCGGGACGCAGTCTCCTCAGCAATTTTTCGGTCGGTAATGTCCATTACCGTAGTGAGACAGCGCCACCCTTCACCCCACTCAGTCCCAAGGCGAACGCTTTTTAGGATGATGGGGACTGGTGCTTTTTGATGAGGCGTTAGCCGAGTTTCTGTCGTGGCATTCCCTTGCGCCCTCACCAGAGAAAAGTGGCCATCCACACCCTGACGGACATTGCCATCCACAAACATTCGGAATGGCATACCCATCACATGAGCCCGATCAGTACCAATAAGCTTCAAACCCGCAATGTTGACATCAATTATTGAAAGACGATCATCCAGCACAAAGTATCCTACTGGCGCGCAGTCAAAAAGATCACGATTTTTGTTATTTTGTTTCTCAATATCCTCGCGAGCCTGCTGAAGCTCATCATTCTGGGCTCTAAGCTCTTCCTCATGTACTCTTAAATTATGGAGGGTTTCTTCAAGAAGGTGCTGCCCCGCATGAGGATCATCTAAAACAAGCCGAAGAAGCGCAAGGTCCTCATCGTCCTGCATCTGCCTCTCAATTTCGAGCTGGTGTTTTTCGACCATATTAGCACCACGTCAGATTACGATTGGACATCCGTCAGGGGTCTATAACCATTGGAGCAAAGTGTTTCTGAATCTAGCAGCAGTCATCCTCTCGTCGTTGCTCCATGGACGGCTATAGCCAGATTTGACCTCAATCCATTTTTCGAATGACCGGCGGGGAGAGAGCATTACTACCCCAGCCTTTTCAACCACCGGCTTGTTTGGGTTCCCAGCCCAAGCAACTTCCTGTGCCAGTGCGGGCCTAAACCAGTAAAACCGAACCCATCCAGACCGCAAAGAACGCGCCTTTATGGCGACCATGCCACTCACCACAGCAAGCAAGACTACCTGACCATGAAAAAGATCGTCCAAGTGATCTGAGATCACGACCGTGTCACGGCTTTCGTTGAGAAACCAATCATCTATCAGCCCCATTCCATCTAAATCAGGGGCCTCACCAGTGATCACCACATCATTGCCGATGGCCATAGCAAAACCCTGTGCGGCCATGGCCTCCATCAACTGATCTTTGTTCTTGTCGATGCCGTCTAGCGGGTCTTCATGTTGAGATAGAGCCTCTAGAATTTTCTCGATGCGCCGGTCGAGGCTATCCAGCGATTGAATGCGCCGTCCGGCAAAATGGGAGGTGAGACCAAGGCTGTAGGCATTAGTCAGAGATACACATGCCGAACGTTGATCATGGGACAGGAGGTGAGGTTTGAGACTATGACAGGCGACAAGCCCCCACAGCTTGCCGGTAACTCGGATAGGCACCGAGAAAGAAGCTCCAACCCCCATATGATCGAGATACTCCAGATGAACCGGCGAAACACTGCGCAGATCAGACCAAGCCAAATCCACAGGAACATCTCCCAATCCGAGCAGCGGAACAGGCTGAGCTGTGCCGTCTGGGATCATTCGGCAAGGATTGAGGACATAAAGATTCCTGGCAATTGCAGGAATATCGCTGGCAGGAAACCGCAATCCTAAATAGCTGCCCAGCGCCTTCGTGGTTGCTTCGGAAATGACTTCACCCGACCAATCCTCTTGAAATCGGTAGATCATCACACGGTCGTAGCCAGTCACCGTCTGGAAGGCTTGCACCAACATATTGTGGTGCTCCATGACCTCGTCATCGTCATAGGGAACAGACAGCAGCGGGGACTGGAGTTGTTGAACGGGGATGGGAGCACTCGGCATGGCGCTTCTCTCGATTTCAATAAGAATGAAATCGACGCCACGAACCGCCAATACGTCCACTCGGCCACCCATGACCTCGGCAACACTATCCACGCGAAGACGCTTCCCCGGCTGGTCCGGCAGGGCCTCGAGGGATACACCGGGCAGGAAGTTCAAGGCTTCTAATTTTTGACCTAAAGCTTTTGCAGGATCAGTTCCGATAAAATCTGCAAGATTTGATGATACGTGGGTTACCGTTCCCGACTTTGAATCAATGCGAATCAACGCGCCAAAAGACTGGATCGCGCCCGACAAATGCAGTTGCTCCGATTCGCAGCGTTGCACGAGGGCTTCCAACATAGACAGCGTTGTCATGCATTACCTCTTGGGTGGCTTGCGGGAAGATTTTCCCCCAGACTCAATCACCTTGGCAAACGCCTCCGGTGACAAGGGGCGATGGAACAAGTACCCCTGAACCATGTCACACCCCTCCTCCTTCAAGACCCCTAATTGGTCCTCGGATTCGACGCCTTCGGCCACCACTCGCATCCCTAATGCTCTGGACATATCGATGATCGCTTTCGCGATGGAGCGGTCGTCCCTCTCTAGGGCGATGCCGTCAACAAAACTGCGGTCGATCTTAAGCTCATGGATAGGCAGCTTTTTCAAATAGGACAGGGATGAATAGCCGGTGCCAAAGTCGTCGATGCTCACCTTCATCCCCATCCCGTCGAAGCTGGTCAGCATCTCCTTCACCATGTCTATTCGTTCCATCAGGGCGCTTTCAGTAAGCTCAATGCCAATGAGCTCGGAGGAAATTCCCGAATTATCAAGCCAAGAACCGACCTTAGCAGCGAAGCCAGCATCCCGAAGCTGGTGGGCGGACACATTGATGGCAATACGGGGAACGGTAAGTCCCTTGTCTCGCCAATAGGCAATCTGCTCCAGCACCATGGTAAAGACGGTTTCACCAATTGCTCCAATCAGGCCGCAGCTTTCGGCGATTGGAATAAAATGGGCCGGTGAAACTTCACCCAAGTTGGGATCGCGCCACCGCAGAAGTGCCTCCGCACCGACCACCTCTCCCGTGTGAATATCTACCTGCGGCTGGTAGCACATGCGAAAGCTATTGGTCTCAAGCGCCAACCGTAGCCCCGTTTCCAGCGTCAGGCGCTGCAGAGCGATCACCTTCATTTCATCGGCAAAAAACTGATATTGATTCCTACCCCGCTCCTTGGCGCGATACATGGCAGTGTCGGCATGCTTCAGCAGGGTAAGACTATCTTCGCCGTCATCGGGAAAGACGCTGATTCCCATGCTGGCAGAGACAAATAGGCTTTTATCGTTAATGCTGAAGGAAGCTCCCAGAAAATCGACAATACGGCTTGCCACTGAGTTGACCTTTTCGAGGCTTACATCAGTCAATACAGCAACAAACTCATCTCCCCCCAACCTTGCAAGCGTATCAGAATCTCTTACGCAATGCTTAAGGCGCTCAGTCGCCTGCTTCAGAAGTTGATCACCCACATCATGACCTAGGCTGTCATTGATCACTTTGAAGTTATCAAGATCAATGAACAGGACCGCCAGCTTAGTCTTTTGTCGCTTGGCTTGTGCCACGGCATGCTTGAGGCGATCCATCAACAAACTTCGATTGGGTATCCCTGTCAATTCATCGTGAGTGGCTAGAAATTCGATGCGTCGCTGCGAGCTCTTGATAGCGGAAATATCGCTGAAAATAGCCACGTAATTGACGACTGAACCGTTTTCATCACGAACCGAATTGACGGTCAGCCATTCCGGATAAATTTCGCCATTCTTGCGGCGATTAAAGATTTCCCCTTGCCAACATCCCTGCTCAATCAGAGAACGCCACATGGCATCATAGAAATCTTTTCCGTGTTTCCCCGATTGCAGAAATCGTGGGTTCTTACCAATAACCTCTTGATGGCTATATCCTGTGATGCGGAAAAACGAGTCATTGACGGTTATGATATTGCCTGAGCTGTCCGTGATGGTGATTGCCTCTCCCGCACGATCAAAAACCTTGGCCGCCAGCCGCAATTGCTCTTCCGCGTGATGTTTCATTGTAACGTCGGTCGACTGAGAGCAAACCGCACGGACCACGCCGTTGGAGTCAAAGATGGGAAAACGGACAGAGTCTAACCAGACCTTTGACGTGGGGAACACCATCTCCTCAAGATGCTGAATGGCGGAAAGCTGCCCCATCACTTCGAGGTCTCGACTTCTCAGTAGTTGGGCTATGTCACGACTGAAGAGCTGCTGGTCGGTTTTGCCAATCACTTGTTCCGCAGTGATACCAAATAGCTCCTCAAACCTCATATTTATAAACTCATAGCGACCAGCCGCATCTTTTAGAGAAACGGCAGACGTTGAGTGGTTCATGATGGAAAGAAGACGCTCTTGGCTTTCGCGTATTTGCTCCTGGGCCTCAACAAGATCAGTATGGTCGACAACAACCAGAACGACACTCAGCGGCGTACCTGTCAGACTCATGGACGGCGTGACAAACACCTGAAATGTCCGCTTTCCAAACGTGATCTGGAAACTTTCTTTACGTTGCTCGGTTAGGGCAGCGGTGAGGCTCTTATCGATGTTGTCGAGAAAGGCTGGTAACTTGAGGCGTCCTATATGCATTCCGCTGGCCGAGAGCGGCAAGTCGTAGGTCTTAACTGCCGCACCATTGGCCCTCTTTAGGAAAAGTTCCGGGTCAAAAACCATAATTGGAAAATCAATTGTGTTATAAACGCCCTCGAAATCACTATTTATAGCCGACAGCTCGGCGGATTTTATTAGACTTTCCTCATTTACGCTCACCAACTCTTCGTTGGTGGCCTGAAGTTCCTCGTTTGAAGCCTCAAGCTCTTCATTAGAAGCCTGAAGCTCCTCATTAGCTGCCTGCACCTCTTCATTAAGAGCCTGCATTTCCTCATTGGAGGCAGCCATTTCCTCCATCAGCGTTTGGAGGTGCTCTCGAGTCGAGGCCAACTCATCGTCGGGAAAAACCTCAGAACCATCCTGTGACTCGGCTTCCCTGACGGCGTTAGCGGCATCGGATTGGGCGGAGCGTTCAAAAACAACCAAGAAAGTGTCTGCTTCAGCCTGCTGTCCCACTGGATGAACCGCTAACCGCCAAACCTGTTTGTCTAATGATGCAATCCGTCTCTTCCGACTATAGGAACTGGCCTGACGACGACGGGCGCGATGCATCGTGGTCAGGATTTCATTGGAGAACTCAGGCACTATTAGTTGGGCGAGATTCATTTCCGGCGTTCCCGTCGGAAAATGGATAAAACGAGAAACAGGTCCGTGGCTATGCAATATCCGGCATCCTGAATCAATCAGCATCGCCGGGCCGAATTGGTCTGCAAGAGCGTTCAGGAAAATCCGCTCATTCGATCTGTCCGGATTTCTCGGCTCGTACTTTGGAACTTTAAGCTGCCCCCTTACCAGCTTTCCCATAGTGATGGGACGGCTCTGCCCCCGTGGACGAAAGATTCTGGCCCGCCGATCCACTGACGCAAACATGGCCTCCTGCTGAGTAACTGTTTCAGAGCGCCCAAGAAACAGCAGGCCGTCTTCGCGAAGCGAATAGCGCAGAATCGATAAAACCTTGGCCTGGAGATCAGAGTTGAAATAGATCATCACGTTGCGGCAGGTGACTAAATCCAGCCTCAGGAACGGCGGATCAACGTTGACGTCCTGTCGTGCAAAGGTGACGCAGTCTCGCAGTTCCTTGGTCGGTTCAAATCCGTTACCACAAGGAATAAAATATTTTGAAACATACTCTTGGGGCATTTCAGCCATGGCGGTCTGGTTATATATACCCCGCCGCGCAACGCTCATTGCGTTGTTGTCGATGTCTGTTGCAAAAACCTGGAGTCGACTTCCAATTCCTCTCTCGGAAATTAATTCCGAAAACATAATAGCCAGCGAATAGGCTTCCTCACCAGTAGCGCACCCGACCACCCAAACTCGGATTTCTTCACCAGGAAGTTTACGGCCCACGATCTCACGGGTGTGCCTCTCCAAAGCGCGAAAGGCATCCTTGTCTCGAAAGAACTCTGTTACAGAAATCAACGTTTCTTTGGCCAGAGCATCAAGCTCGTCGGGATCGGTATCCGTCTTGCTCAGATATTCAGCGAGGGTTCCGGTATTGGTCGCAGCCATCCTTCGCTGTAAACGTCGCTGGACCGTGGACAGTTTATAGCTGGAAAAGTCAATCTTAGTGCGCAACCGAACCCGCTCAAACAGGTCTGATAATTCAGCTGGCCGCTGTTCACCACTCTCAAGATTCGGCAACATGCCCGGGAAGCGCACCAAGCGCTCTAATTCGCGCCCAATCTGGTCTGGTGATACAATTCGGTCAGCCACGCAGGCATCTATAGCCGAACGCGGCATGCCATCATATTTGGCGGACTCGGGAATTTGTACAAAGGTGATGCCCCCCGCCGACTTGATTGCTCTCAATCCCCTCGTGCCGTCTGATCCGGTGCCAGAGAGGATAATTCCAATGGCGCGCTCCTCAAATTCGTCGGCCATGGACTGGAAAAGTATATTGATTGAAGGCTTGGGGGAGATTTCCGGAGACGCTTGGCTAAGGACGAAACACTCGTCCTTGAAAACCAAATTTGTACCAGGTGGGATGATGTATATGACGTCGGGTTGGGGGCGCTCACCATCGGCGAGTTCTCGAACCGGCAGTCTGGTCTCACGAGATAGAATGTCCGCCATCATGCTGCGATGCGTAGGCGACATGTGCTGAGCGACGACGTAAATGCAGCCAAGGTCCAGTGGAAGACCTGCTACAAACTGGCTAAGAGCCTCTAATCCTCCGGCAGAGGCACCAATTCCAATCACATGCGGCTTGTTGTCAACTTTTACATCCATGCAATTCAGCCTCTGACCGCAACAAATCCCGTTCGATTTAAGCCCTCACATAACACAGTAATATAATTAAAGCTGCACCGACCAGATCATTAAAAACACAGACAACAAATCACTAATATCCGACCAAATAGCTTATATTTACCCAACACCTCACTTCAAATATGTACATGAAAATATATATTCCATCAAGATTCTAGCGACGCTCAAAATTGGGGAGTATCACGGAAAGTTCATATTGTCGTGAGCCGAACACGCGATCTGATCAGCGTTAAGCAGCCCTGATTCCCACCCATAGGCTGCATTTTTTGGCAGATTGCATCAACCATTCTCCTTCAGTGACCGCATAACATCTTCCTGACTGGCAGCAACCCGTAGCTCATCATCCATGAACCTGCTCTTGGTTAGGGGTTTGGTAGAATTGCCCCTTTTTCCGTGCGTCAATTCAACCAGAGTGAAATTACCCTCGGCCTCTTGGATCTGAAGAACATCCCTCCAAGCCCTGCCTAGAGATTGCTTCATTCCATCCCCCAATTTTCGCGCCCCGCCCATGACCATGACGATTTCCTCAACCGCGGCAAGCCGCTCGGAAAGCGTCTCTGAACACCCAAGCGCAAACTCGTTTCCCTTTATGATGCGCTCAATATCGGAACTTACAATTTGAAGCCGATGGTGGGCAATATCGGCCAAAACCTGTAGAAACGTGCCTTTGATGGCATTAAGTTTTTTCAGCAGGATATTCTCATTCTGCCCCTCTTGGGGGTTGCTCAGATCGGCCAGCGCAAGCAAATTGACCAGCCTGTGAGCAGCTTCATGCAACCCTTCGCGCAACAGCTTCCGCGTCGATGTATCGTCAGTCGACTGCATGTCCCGCCTCAGACGTTCGATGCTTGCCGCGATCGTGTTCACGCCATTGAGGATGGTCGCCTCCCGTGCAGACAGGGACGGGCTCTCTTCAGCCCTTGGGAGGACAGGTTTCTGCCCACTATCCCTTATGACCGGGGCAGATTGCACCTCTCTTGGCGCGGACGAACCGGAAGGTGGATTTGAATGTTGGTTATCTGCCGCCCGCCGACGAGGGCCGCTATATTTAGCGTTGCGGTTCTTCCCGCGCCGACAAGGCCCTCGATAATTATGGTGAGCAATGAACTCCCTGCTGTCGGTCATTGCACGATTTAGGTTTTTCAACAGGCTCCGCGTACCGATAGGCAGCGTCATGACGCTGTTTGCCCCGGAATTCTGGATTAATGACAAATGGTCTGGGTCCATGTTTCCGGTCAGATAGATCACTGGCACCGTCGCCGATGGCCCGCGACAATCCCTTCGGATTCGCTTGACCGCCTCCACCGAACCGGCAAACTCGGCCTCGGCGCAGATGACGACGTCGAAGGCCGACTGGGAAAGCTCATAGATGGCGGCTTCAATGTCGTCCGCCTTGGTCACGTTTGGGAGGCCGACCTGATGTAGGGCGGTAACGATGAGTTGGCGCAGATTGCCAGCCTCAGCAATGACCAGACATGATTTACCAAAGAACGATAGGTTCAGCGTCATCACTGCCTTCAGGCTCAAGTCAGACTGCTGGTCTCCAACATCCGTCGAGCACTTGTATTGTCCCTATGGAGATCATGACGTTCCAGGTCGTCGAAGGACCTAGGAAGGTCGGTAAGGGCGGCCCACCTAGCCTCTGCTTCGGCCACATTTGCGTCAGCATTGTCTGAGACACCTCGCGCTACCACTGGGACAGCGGCATCAGCCTCATACTCGGGCTGGCAGGTGTTTCTCAGAGCATTCATGTCAGGCATGTCGTGTTTCCGGCGGTGGTGGACCGAGAAGCATTTAGAAAGTGGTGGTACCTGCGCAAATTAAAACCAAGAACCACGCCATGCTGTGGCTGCAACGGCGGTAAAACTGTGGTTATGCAGCCGAAATATGCGGGCGTCATAGTGACGAGGCCGCCTACCCAAAGGCAATCCTGATGGCCGAGCGAGATGGCTGTCGAGACCCTCGCTCGGCCTAGCTACAGCCCCTTGATTGGCGACAAGAAGTTGCGGCGAAATCAAATTTAGCGCGTCCTTGATCATGAGTGTCGAGTCCCGCTTCGTGATAATTTGTTCCATCACGTGACCGGAATTTTGCGAAGAGTTCGGGGGGCGTCGTCGGCGTGGCCCATTGGTCTCGAAGTAAGCAGTCTGGGGCAAGCTTCGCCCTCGAACTTTCCCCTTGGCACTCCATTGATCGTAAAACGTGGCTCGCGTAGGCTGCTTAGATGATCAATCTCCGGCAGCGCCTTTCCACAATAATCCGCGACATCGGCTTCGCTGTCACTGCCGCCTGAATACTCCCCAGAAGGGGCGACTGAAAATTCCCCACCTTGACGCACTCGCCCGGCCCTGGGG
>NZ_LWQT01000075.1 GCF_001650715.1 Paramagnetospirillum marisnigri
TCGCGCTCAAGCTCCTTGAGCCGCTTGGCCTGTGAGACCTTCATCCCACCGTATTCCTGGCGCCAGCGGTAGTACGTCACCTCCGTTACCGCCAAAGCCTTGGCGACGTCGGCCACCTTCCGGCCTTGCGCCAGAAGCACGTCTGCTTCACGCAGCTTGCCGATGATCTCTTCGGCGGTGTGTCTCTTTTTCGGCATGGAATGCCCCCTTCATGGTCGGTTGAATTATTACATTCAACCTGGAGCCATTCACGGGGGGAGGGTCAGCTCCAAAGGGGAAGGCCGCCGGGGCGCACCAGCGTCATGCCGCCAAAGCCGCCCAGCGCCAGGGTCTTGTCGGCCATCTTGACGGCTGCCCCGGCCCAGAAGGTGGAAATATGGGAGCCTTCCGCCGGACCCAGAACCCGCACCGCCAGGGTATCGGGATCGATGAGGCACAGTCCCTTGCCGGTTCCGGCGACGATTTTCCCGTCTTCACCTTCGATCACCGACAAGACGGTGTCGCTGGGCAGGCCGCCGGCGGTGTTGAGGCGGCGGAATCTCGGCTTACCGTCGAAACTGGGGTCCAAAATGCCGATGCCATTGGCAGTGGCCAGCCACAGGCGGCCTGATCTGTCCTCGGTGATATCGATGATAATGTCGCTGGGCAGGCTTTGGGGATCGTCGGGATCGTGCAGGATGCGGCGGAAGCGCCCCTGCTCGGCATCCTCCATCAGGTTGAGGCCGCGTTGGGTTCCCACCCACAGGCGCCCGGCGCGGTCCCGGAACAGGGCCTGGACGCTGGTGTCACTGAGGCTGGTGAGGTTGTCCCGGTCAAAGCGGTAAAGGCGCTGCGGGAGGCCGTCCAGCCCGATGCGGGCCAGCCCCATGGAGCCGCCTGCCCACAGAATCCGGCCCTCGTGATGCAGGACCAGGATGTTGGACCCTTTCAGCGGGGCGTAGGGGGTCGCCTCTCCCTTGGTGGTGTCGACCCGGAAAAGCCCCCCGGTCTGCCCCGCCCAGACGATATCCTTGGAAGTCTCGGCCACGGCCTGCACCACGTCTTCCGGCAGGCCGCCGGGTCCCGGCCTGGGGGAGACGGTGCGGATCACGTTGCTGACCGGATCGAGCAGCGCCAGTCCCGCCGCGCGAAACCCCAGCCAGAGTCGCCCCCCGGAAGCGGTGGCCACGCTGCGGATGTCGGGTCCTGGCAAACCGTCCGGCTGGCTGGGGACGATGCTGGTAACCCGGCCATTGCCGGGAATGTGGTAGTGCAGGCCACGCAGGGAGCTGACCCAGATGATGCCCGAGCGATCCTTGATCATTTCCGTGACGGAATTGTCGCCCAGGCTGAACTTGACCCTCTGATCATGTCGGAAGGTGCGGGTGCTGCCCTTTCCGACCCGCAGTGTCTTGATGCCGCCTCCGTATTCCCCGATCCAGAGCAGCCCGGGCCGGGGCTCCGAGAACGAGGTGACGCGGTGGCCGGAGGCCGAGATGGCCCGCTCGGCCACGGCAGTACGGGCAAGGGCATCGATGCGGCCGATCCGGCCCCGTCTGGTACCGAACCAAAGGGTGTCCGCGCCATCCTCGAACAGGGCGCTGACCACCTCGCCCTCCATCTCTGGCGGCATGGCTACCGGCTGGAACGCGCCTTGGTCGCCGGGACGCATCATCAAGCCCTTGGCCGACCCGGCCCAGACCCGGCCAGCCCGGTCAACCAGGATTCCGGCGACCTCGGAAGCCAGGACGCCGCCTTCATGGCTCCAGGAGTTTCCGGCGATGTCCAGATGCGCCAGTCCCTGGCCGCTGGCCACCCAGATACCGCCCTTGCGGTCGGAGGCCATGCCCAGGATTCGGCCGAAGCCGCCGCCCTGCTCGCGATAGACGGCAAAGCCCTGAATCGCTTCGTCATAGCGGGCGATGATGCCCGAAACCGTCCCCAGCCACAGCCGCCCGCGTTCATCCACGGTCAGGCGGGTCACGATGTTCTCGGGCAGGGAAGCGGGGTCGTTGTCGTCGTGGCGGAATACCGTCATGCGGTAGCCGTCCCAGCGGGCGAGACCGCCCGGGGTCGCGGCCCAGATATAGCCCTGGCCGTCCTGGGCGACTGCCAGGCCAACGGGATAGGGCAGTCCTTCGGCGGGTGTCAGATGGCGAAAGATCGGCGGCGCGACATCATCCCACGCCGACGGTGGCGGGTCGGCCAAGGCGGTTCCGCCGAAAAGCCAGAGGTATCCCAGCAGCGACAGCCAGATTGCGCGCATACCCTGCCTCCCCGCGAACCCGTCCCGATGGTATTCGGCCGCGGTTCCTGGCGTCCGGATTCTCAGGAGAAAAGGGGGCCGCCGGTCGAGAGCGGCCCCCTTCGATCTAGAGCTACTTGTCGCAGTCAGAGACCGCGATCTTGCAACCCGCGCCGCAGGCTTCCAGGGCCTTGGCCTTGGCGATGCTCTCGCTGGCGCCCCAGCCGATTCCGGAATAGTCCTTGGACGCGGCATAGGCACCACAGGTGTCGTAGCGAACCGCAATCTTGCAGTTGGCGTTGCCGCTCTTCTTGCATTCAGCCAAAGCGATGGCGCCGGCTTCCTCGCGGGTGGCGGCGCTTCCGATGCCGTAACCGACATCGGCGGCCTTGCCGCCCTGCTCGTCATCGACGGCGATGGCGCCGGCGGCGAACGAATTGTCGGCCGCGGCCAGCATGCCCAGTGCCAGAACAAAGGCCAGGATGGTCTTCTTCATCGTGATTTCCTCGGAAAAAGAATGCGGGATATTCGTCCGACATGTCTCGAGATGGTCGGTTCATCTCGCCCTTTTCGCTCTCGACACCTAAATGTGACGCTGAACGAAAATGAAAAGGCAAGGAACATAAACACGTCGCATCGTCCCTGGGCAACGGCCGTACCCCAGGAACAGAGGGGTATGTGTACCACTGTACACATGTGACAGGTTGCGTGTTGACGATGACTGCCCGCCTCAATGATAAGTTCCGCACGGTTAGAGATTGAGGGAAACTACCTAAGGTCGTCCAGCGCATCGAGCACACGTCGCCAGTAATCCGCGCCATCAATATCTCCGGCTTCGATACACTTATCGATTTCAGACTTAATGATGTCGTCGACCTTGTCTTCGTGTTTGACGATCATTCGCCATGCGCGGCACCATATTTCGTTTTCGCCCATGATCAATAGCCTGACTATTTTCAAAGCACACACATAGTAGTGACGAACACTTCGTCTGTCCATGCGCAAGCGATAGGGGATACGGGAATGACTGCAGCGTCCAGTGGCGAGAAGAAGCCGAAGGCCAGTGCCGGTACCAGTCGGCTGGTGATAGTCTTGGCGGTTGCGGCGGTGGCCGCCGTGGTTTCGGCGTTCTACTCCATCAACGAATACGCCAACGGCACCGGCGCCATTGTCTCCAGCGCCGATAAGAATGCCGGCCGGTTCGAAATGGTGTTCCGCGACTTCATCCAGGCCCGCATGCGGGCCATGAGCATCGCCGCCGATACCATGCTGCAGAGCCGTATCAACATGGAGGCCTTCGCCAAGGACGACCGTGCGGGACTGGTTTCGCGCATCGATCCCTTCTTTACCGAAATTCTCAGCAAGGATCACGGCGTCACCAATCTGGCCTTCTGGAAGGCACCGGCGACGCTGTATTACCGGGCTGGCGATTCCAAGAATTTCGGCCAGGACCTGAGCGGTTTCCGCAAGACCGTGGTGGCCGCCAACGAGCGGCGCCAGCGCGTCCTGGCCATCGAGACCGGCATGGGCGGTCTCATCGCCATCCGCGCCGTGGTTCCGATCTTTTTCGAGGACAAGCATGTGGGTGCGCTGGATTTCGGCACCAGCTTCGCCATTCCGCTGGAGCGGGCCATGGCGACCAGCGGCCTGCAATGGGCCGTGGGCCTGCAAAAGGAAGTGTCGGCGCGGGTGGAACGTCCGGCCGATGCCAAGGTCGATGCCTGGAAGGGCAATGACGTCTTCTATCTCTATTCCGACCAGGCCACGGGCGAAGCCGTCCGCGCCGCCGAGTTCGACCCGCGCGGCAAGGGCTATACCCTGACGCAGGTGGGCGACAAGACCGTCTTCATCAAAAGCTTCCCGGTGGTGAACTTCTCGGGTGTGCCGACCATCGTGGTCGCCACGGTCCTCGATGTCAGCGATGCCTTCGCCGCCGTGCTGAAGTCCGTGGCCATCAAGACCGCCATCCTGTTCCTGGCCATCACCATTCTCGGCAGCTTCGGCATCATCAAGTTCGGGGACATGAAGTCCGGCCTGCTGGGTGCCATGGGCCGCCAGAAGCGTGAACTGGACGAGCGGGCCGCCGCCTGCGACGCCGCCGTGGCCAAGCTGAAGGATGTCGACCTGATCAAGCGCGGCTTCTTCACCAATCTGGTGGCCGCGGTCAGCGAACCGCTGCAAGCGGTTGCCGGTCAGCTTCAGTCCGTGGGGCCTGCCATCGAGACCGTGGTCAACGGCCAGCCCCCCGAGCCCGCCACCCGTGACATGATCCGCGAACGCTTTGCCTTCGCCGTGGCCGAGACCTCGCGGCTGAGCCGCCTGGTGGCCGATTACCAGCAGCTCGAGATGTTCCGCCAGAAGCTGGTCAAGGCCGACAACCCGCTGCTGTCGCTGTCCGAAGTGGTCGGTCGTACCATCAACGAGGATATGGCCGGGTATCGCCGTTTGCCGCAGCTCAGCATCACCGCCGCCGTGCCGGCCGACCTGCCGGTTACCCGGGCCGATCCCGACATGCTGCGCCGGGCCATTTCCGGTCTGGTGGGCTATGCCGCCCAGCGCGCCGGCCAGGGCAAGATCGCCCTGACCGGTCGGGTGGACGAGGCAGGCTGGCTGGAAGTGAAGCTCAGCGGCTCGGCCTATGCCGCCGCCGGTGCACCCGACGACGCCTTGCTCGACGAGTCCCGCCAGTTCATCTCGCGGCTGGGAACCTCGGCCATGGCAAACGCCAATGGCGCGCCCCTGGTCGGTGTCGTCCTGTCTCGCATCATCATCGAATATTTCGGTGGCAGCCTCGAGGCGTCGGCCAACGCCAAGGATCCTGGCTTCTTGTTCCGTCTGCCGGTCGCGGCATAGGGGGGCGCGTATCATGACCGATTATTGGGGAAAATACGGGCGCTATACCACCATAGCCGGGGTGCTCGGGCTGCTGCTGCTGCTCGACGACCTGTTCGCCCGTCCGCTGGCCTTCGTGTCGGGAATGCCGCAGGCATCCCTGGTCCAGTACCTGACGGCCGCCTTCCTGTTCATCGTGACGCTGCTGGCGGCTCGCTTTGTCCGGCAAGACATCATTCATGGCTGGCTGGAGCAGCGTTCAGGGAAGGAACTCCCCAAGCTGGCGGGTGACCTGACCGGCGTGCTGGTCATCTTCATCGGTATCTGCGTCATCCTGTCGGTGGTGTTCAAGCGCGACATCACCGCCCTGGTGGCTACCGGCGGCGCCTCCATGATGGTTGTCGGCCTGGCGTTGCGCGACATGCTGTTGGCCGCCTTCACCGGCGTGCTGCTCAACGTGGAAAAGCCGTTGAAGGTCGGCGACATGGTCCGGATCAACGACAAGTGGCAGGGCAAGGTCGATAAGATCACCTGGCGCGCCACCTATCTGATGACGCCCAACCAGGAAACCCTGGTGATCCCCAACCTCACCTTGTCCAACGCCATCATCCAGAACATGGCGATCCCCGACGCAAGGTCGCGGCGGGCGCTGGAACTGGTGATCGATTACGACACTTCGGTGGAAAGCGCCGAGCGTATCTTGTACGCCGCAACCTTGGGTGCGGGCGGGGTCAGCCATATCGTTCCGCCCACGGTCTTCGCCCGCAAGATGGAGCGTGACGGCGTCATCTACGAGGTGGGCTTCACCATCACCAATTACGCCGACGGCAAGAAGGCGGAGCACGCGGTGATCAAGAACATCCTGCAGTGCATGCGCGATGCCGGCATCACCGTCTCGTTCCCAAAATCGGAGATCATCCAGGCGCCGCGGCGGGTCCGGATCGCCGACCGGTCCATGGACACGTTCCGTCTGGTGCAGCAGTGCCGCGTCTTCCGCTCGCTGCCCGAGGAGGTGTGCAAGCGCATCACCGGCCTGATCATCGACCGGTATTACGCGGCGGGCGCCACCATCGTCAACGCGGGCGAACGGCGCCACTCGCTGTTCATCATCGGTGAGGGCATGGCCAAGCGCACCCTGACCGACCGCGACGGCGCCAAGCTGGTCGAAGAACGCTTCATCTCCACCGAGGCGTTCGGCCGCCGCTCGCTGTTCGCCTGCCAGCCCCAGGCCGCCAAGGTGGTGGCCGAGACCGCCGTGCTGGCCTTTGAGCTGGACCGTCGCGCTCTGGCTCGCATGCTGGAAGACGATCCCGCCGTCATCGACGTCCTCGCCCATTCTCTGGCACTGCTGGCCTGGCGCGATTCCAAGGACGGCGCGTCCGGGCGCGAGCCCGAGCCGGCAGCGATCACCCGCCTTGCCAATGTCCATCGCGGGCAGATCGAAGCAGCCTATCGCAGTGTGGAGCCGACTGCCCCGGCGGCCCAAGAGGTCACCGCGTGATCCGGGAAATCCCTAGGAAATTCAGCCATGACTGATCAGAGCATGACCTTCGCCGATGTCCTGGCCCCTGTCGGCGTCGATTCCTTCATCCGTGACTATTTCGAAAAGAAGCCGCTGATTCTGCATCGCGAGGACAGGACCTATTTCGACAGGCTTCTGACCCTCGACGACATTGATCGGCACCTGAACTTTGTCGGGCACAAGTTCCCGGACATCGCCGTGGCCAATGCCCTGGAAGAGATCCCCACCTCCGAATACGTGGTGGGGGGAGACCGAATCGACAAGAATCGCGTCTATCAGCTGTTCGACCAGGGCGCGACCATCGTGATGCGCAAGATGCACACTTTCGTCCCCGCCCTGGCGCGGCTGGTGCGGTCGGCGGAAAAGCAGTTCTCCTGCGAGTTCCAGTGCAACGTCTACTTTACCCCGCCCGGCGCCAAGCAGGGCTTCAAGATCCACTACGATACCCACGACATCTTTGCCCTCCAGGTGATCGGAGCCAAGACCTGGCGGATTTACGGCACGCCGGTGGAAATGCCGCTGGTCGGCCAGGATTACGACCGCAGCGTCATGCAGCCCGGCGAGCGCACCCAGGAATTCGATCTGAAGTCCGGGGACATGTACTATTTTCCCCGTGGCTTGGTTCACGATTGCGTCACGCCGGACGAGCCGTCGGTGCACATCACCTTGGGGATGCTGTCGCATACCTGGACGGAACTGTTTGTCGAGGCGCTGATGGGCGTCTGCCAGGAGGATGCGGAGTTCCGCCGCTATCTGCCGATCGGAGCCATGGGGCCTGACGCCGATCCCGCCACCATGGAAGCCAGCTTCCGCGCCCTGGTGGAGCGCTTCGCCGAGAAGGTAAAGCTGGCTCCCGCCCTCGAACGCTTCCGCGACGGATTCATCACCAGCCGTCAGCCCGATACTTTGGGCCGCTCCGCCGACTATCAGCGGCTGGGCCAGTTGACGGCCAGTTCGTCGGTTGGGCCGCGCGCCGATCTGATCTACCGGCTGCAAGACAACGGCGACACCGTGTCGCTGCATGTGAACACCGCTGAAATCAAGCTTCCGGCCGCCGCCGCGTCGGCTTTGAAGTTCACCCTGGAAAGCCCGCGGTTTTCCATCGGTGACGTTCCCGGCCTCGCCGACGACTCCAGCAAGCTTACGCTGGTTCGGCGGTTGGTCCGGGAAGGCCTGCTGACCATCCACTAACCAAAGGAGAAGCTCCCGATGACCAAGAAGACTGAGACCGTGACCACCCTGAGCGATGACGACATGATCACCAGCCGTCACCTGACTCGCCGTTCGCTGCTGGGCTCGACCCGTGTCGCGGCCGGTTTTGGCCTGGCGGCCCTGCTGTTCGGCACCCTGGGCAGCCGTTCGGCCCAGGCCGCCAGCGACCGGGAAAATACTTACGACACCGACAGCGGCGACCGTCGTCCGACCACGGACAACGACTAAGCCAAAGCCGGGGGGGGGGGCGACAAGGGACGGGGGCGGTGCCCCCGACCCTTGCCGTCGCTCCGCTGATCGCCCGCATCAGAGTCAAGGACCGAGAATGTCGCAGCACCCTCATAATACTCACGGCGGCCATCCCGACGCGTTTTCCAAGGGAATAGCCAGCCTGATCTTTTTCAGCCGCTGGCTGCAGGCGCCACTCTATATCGGCCTGATCGTCGCGCAGGGCTATTACGTCTATCGCTTCTTTCTGGAGATCGCGGAGATATTCTCGCATCCCGCCATGGATGAGAGCGCGGCGGTCCTGCTGATTCTGGGGCTGATCGACGTGGTGATGATTTCCAACCTGCTGGTCATGGTCACCATCGGCGGCTACGAGACCTTCGTGTCGCGCCTGCGGGTCGACAATCATCCAGACTGCCCGGAATGGCTGAGCCACGTCAACGCCAACACCATGAAGACCAAGCTGGCCATGGCGCTGATCGGAATTTCATCGATCCATCTGCTGAAGTCATTCGTCAACGCCGACCATCACCTGGATGAGAGAGCCATTCTCTGGCAATGCGTGATCCACGTCCTGTTCGTGGTCTCGGCGGTGATGCTGGCCGTCATCAACCGCATCATGGATGGTCCGCCCGCGTCGCATGCCGCCTCTGCCAACGGCCATCACTAAGCCGGTGGAAATAGCGGGGGTTAGACAAGATACGCTTCATCCCATACGCCGATCATCCAAGGCGGTTCCAGGAGGGGGCGATCCGGCAGTTAAGCTTAGGGGGTCGTAATGGAATATATTAAGAAGCTCGTGGAAAACTCTGTATTTCAGTGGTTTATCATCGGCGTAATCATGATAAATGCGGGTGTTCTTGGTCTGATGACCATGGATATGCCGCCAGATGACATGCACATGCTCGAAGTCATCGACCATGTGTGCTTGGCTATATTCAGCTTTGAAATTGCCATGAAGCTCGTGGTCTATCGCCTGAAGTTCTTCAAGGATGGATGGAACGTCTTTGACCTGCTGGTGGTCGGCATCGCCCTTGCTCCGGCTACCGGCGAGCTTTCGGTGCTTCGTGCCCTGCGCGTACTCCGGTTGATGCGATTGGCCTCGGCCATTCCGTCCATGCGTCGGGTGATCAACGGCATGTTCGCCGCCATTCCCGGCGGCGGTTCGGTGGCCGCGGTGCTGTTCGTCATGTATTATGTGGCAGCCATCATGGGCACTAATTTCTTCGGGAAAACAGTCCCGGCCCATTTCGGCGATCTTGGGACGACGTTCTTCACCCTGTTCAAGATGATGACGCTGGAAGGCTGGCCTGACATCGCCAAGGATGTTCTTGAATTCCATCCGCGTGCCTGGATATTCTTCGTCGTCTTCATTATTTTCACCACGTTCACCACCTTGAACCTGCTGTTCGGCATCATCGTCGACGCCATGGAGCAGGCCAAGGAATCCGATGCCCGTTCCAAGATGGCGGAGCAAGGGATCGAGATGAGCGAGGAGTCCAACGAGATGCGGCTGGCCATCATCGAGGATGACGTCAAGCACATCCGGGTGTTGCTGACCGAGATAGCCGCCGCCGGGAAAAAGTCCGGGCAGCAATAGACAAGGGGCCGAGGAGGCTGGTCGGCGCCGGGGCGATAGTCGTCATTCGTCCCCGCGTCCCCAGTCTCCACCTCCCCGCCCCGCCATTGGTTCAATGACAAGGACCAAGCATGTCGCAGCACCCTCATGGTCTCGCCCTTCGTTTGCGTAGTATGGTCGTCGCAGTGTCCGCGCTCCTGTCAGCCCCTGCTCCGGCGCTGGCCGACCCCGTCCCTACCGCCGCCTTTCAGGCCATACTGGACCGCTACTTGGAAAGGGAGGACCTGGCCGGCGGCGTGCTGCTCGTCTCCTCGCCCCAGCAGCGGATCGTGGTCGCATCCGGCGTGGCCAACCGTCGTACCGGCGCGGCCGTGACGCCGGACAGCCGGTTCTACGCGGCATCGGTCGGCAAGATGAGTGTGGCTACGGCGGCGCTGCAATTGGTGGAGGACGGGAAGCTGTCGCTGGATGCCTCCGTCGCGTCGCTGGCGGGCGGCATTCCCAATATCGGGAAGCTGGCCAATGCCCGCGCCGCCCGGGTGGAAAATCTTCTCAACCACAGTTCCGGCATTCCCGAGTACCTGACCGAAGACTTTCTCGACTTCCACCACGCCAAGGCCTCGACGCTGACGCCTGCGGTGGCGATGCCCTTCGCCTTCGACGAGCCGGCCACGGGTCGCGTCGGAAAGGCCTACGAGTACTGCAACAGCAATTATGTGCTGCTGGGCGAGATTATCGGCACTGCGGACGGCACCTCGTTCGAGGCCTCATTGCAAAGGCGGGTGCTGGACCGCGCGGGAATGGGCGATACCACGGTCGGCGCCCGCAATTTCACCGATGCGCGGCTGGCTCACGGCTATGCGGATATCGAAGATTCCGGCAAGGAGCAGGATGTCAGCCGCTACGTCTGGAGCAGTCCGCTCGGCGACGGACCGCTGGTGACCACGGCGGCCGATCTGGAGAAGTTCCTGTTCGCGCTGTTCCGGGACGGCAAACTGCTTAAGCCCGCCACCCTGGCCCGCATGACGGAGGCCTCCGCGCTGGAGGACGGCTATGGCATGGGGGTCCAGCGTGACAGTGATCGATGGGGACCCTGGTTCGGCCATACCGGCCTCGAGGATGGGTTCGAGGCTGAAGTCCGCTACTATCCCGAGAGCCAAACGGCCTTCGTCTTCCTGACCAACGGGAACTCCACCTCCGACACGTCCATCCTGGACAAGGCGGCCGCCACGCTGTTTCAGTCCCGGAAGTCTTCTCGATGAAATGCCCAGACGCCCTCCGCGAGCGTCCTTAATAGTGTCCGTTGTAGCCACAATGGACACTATTTCAAATATGATTGCTGGGTTGCTCCACAAAGATGGGGCGGGCGGTTGTGCACACCGCCCGCCCCATTGCCCCGTCAATAGGAAGTCTCGTGAGAGGGTGTATCGCGTTCGGCGATACACTCGCTCACCCACACATCCACCTCCGACATCACCCACGCGACCCGATCCGGCCCGAGGTTTACCCGCTTGGGGAATTTCCCCGCCGCTTCGAGCCGCCCAATGTGCTGGGGCGTGTACGGGATGCCGCAGACGCTCTTCAGCTCCTTCTTCGACACGAGCCGCTTTTCATACTGGAACAATGGATTTCTCCCTTTCGGGAGGCATCGCGATGCCTCGGTGAAAAAGCCGCACCGGTAGGCCCTCACACGGCATGCCCGCAATGGCCGAAAGTCGAGGCCAGACCAAACGACCTATTGGGTTTGAAATCTCTTCGTGGCCGAATTACCATCGCCAAATATCAACGATTCGGAACTATTGACTATGGTAGTTCGGAAAAAGGATGGCTCACTGACCGCAGATGAGAAGCCGGTGGTTAAGGCGCTCCTCAATCGAGGAATGCGCAACCAGGATATCCAGGCCCTGCTAAACGTCGGTCGGAAGGCCACGGTGAACAGCGCCCGGATCACTGAGGTCAAAAAGTCGGATCAGATTGCCCCGGCCCCTGACGATGCGGTTGAGCATTTTATTGCCCGTAAGAGGGCGTTTGACCCCAAGACCGGCCTGAACGCCTTTGAGGATGAAAGGCTCGTGCGGGCGCGGGAAGCGATGATGGTTGCCGTCCAGGTGTTCAACAGCCCCACTGTGATCTTCAAGACGGAAGTGTTCGCCATCCTCGCCAATGTGGCTTGGACATACCTGCTGCACGAACACTACCTCCGTACAATCGGAACCATCATTGGCGATGACGGAAAGACATGGCCTTTGAGTTTCATGCTAAAGCGTGATGATTGCCCACTCACCAAGGGTATGAAACGCAACCTAAATGCGCTTAAAGACATCCGCGACACCGTTGAACACAATATCTTGGGCAAGGCCGATGATAAATGGCTATCGCTCTTTCAAGCCTGCTGCCTAAATTTTGATAGAAAAATCAGGGAACTCTTCGGCAATGCCCTTTCGCTGCAAGGCGAGTTGGCTTTTGCGCTTCAATTCTCAAAGTTGAATTTGGAGCAAGTCGCTGAATTACAACGTCACGACATCCCCGAGCATATCGAGGCGCTTGATGCCCGTTTGCGGGAAGGCATGACCGAGGAGGAACTGACCGACTTGGATTATCAATTTCGGGTGATTTATACGCTTGATAACGCCTCAAAAAGCCAATCGCATTTTCAGTTCATCCAACCGGATTCAGCCGAGGGTAAGGAAATAACTAATATCTTAGTAAAATTCCGTCCCGCCGACGAAACTCACCCCTACAAGCACAAGGCGGTTTGGGAGGAAGTTTCAAGGAGATCGGGGCGGAACTTCAATTCCCGCCATCATAATCAGGCGTGGCGTTTGCACGGTATCAGGCCGCGCCCTGGCGACGCCGCGCCCGAAAAGACCAACAAGAAATACTGCGTCTATCACCCGGCTCACAAGGACTACACCTGGGCACCTCCGGAAACCTCTTCATTCTGACGGTTTGAGAGTTGTTCCGGGCGTGAATTGCGGTTGATCGGCGTTTCCGGGTCTGTTT
>NZ_LWQT01000076.1 GCF_001650715.1 Paramagnetospirillum marisnigri
GAAATAAAAGCCTTCTGCGTGGTCATCGCAGCCGTGATCGCCATTTGCAACGAGTGGCGGGTTATGGGAAGGGTGAGCGAAGCGGATATGCCTGCGTCTCTTGCCGCGATTAGCTCATCGGCGCTCCACTGGTTATCCAGGGCGATTACGGGAAGGGATTGAGGAGGTTGCCCTTCCCCCCAACGTACATGCTTCAAAACCGTTAGGTGCCCAGTTCCACCAAGCTTATCGCACAGAATGATATTTATATTTGATGCATTTCCACGCTCGAGATGCAGCATGGCGTGACTGATATCTTTTGTTTCTTCCTTAACTACAAAGCCACACTCACGCATCACCGAAATAATAAGCCTTCTGGTCGCTGCATTTTCGATTGCGACGTGCGCATTAACATTAGGTGTGATTTGTGAAGAATTTGCCATTTTTGACATACACTCTGGATGCATTAAAATATTTCAGCGCATCACATTGCCTTACAGCACTTTCGCGCCAGATGGTGAGGTTTCGCGTCAAAGGCGCAGCTAACTTTTCTCAAATCCGCATTCAATTGCCGGCAAATATCTCGAAAACATCAACTTTACGTGGCCTGACTCCGGAAGATTAAAAACATTTCTGCTAATTCTTCAGAAATAATTTCTATACCTCCAAGCTTGCTTTCTTTTGTGGATATCCCGTCACGCATAGAGCCGTCAGATGCCACACTTAGGGCCCCGGCTGGACCAGACCCACTGCTGTCGTTCGATATTAGAAGCAGTATCTCCATTTGCTGCGCTATGTTCCCTTATCACTCCCTAGTGCAGAAGTTAAAGCGTGGTGGAGCGCCTTGATTGTGAATGGTTTTCTGATGAAGTGGTTTGCCCCGGCCGCCGCCGCCATAGCTTCCGCGCTCTCACCTTGCACACCAGTGGCGAGGATAATGGGGATGTTGGAAACAATGCCGTCTTGGCCGGCCCGGATGCGGCGGGTGCATTCCATGCCATCCATCCCCGGCATCATCCAGTCCATAATGATAACGTCAGCACCGCCCTCCTTCAAAGCCTCCATGGCCTCGGTACCGTCTTCCGTCTCAACGACGTCATTGATCCCGAACTGGGCAAGGACGATTTTGATCAATGTCCGCATCTGAGGGGCGTCCTCAACGATGACGGCACGTTTGGCTTTTTCTGGCATTCTCTGGTCCTTCTATCTGGAGGGATACCCCCCCATGCTCGAATTAACTGATGAACTTCGAATTGGCCAACCGCCCCAACCTGACCGACTCCGGTCTTTCTGTCGACGCTATCGCCCAATAGAACATACTAAGGTATGCTTGCTCGGTGTTCTTGGATAGCGCGTGCGTGGGGGGGGGAGAGTTGGCAAACTCCATTGCGTTAAGCCGACCATCACTGACACTTCTGTTTTCAAGCCTGATCGTCATGGCGCTGCTGATCGTCGGGGTTACCCATACGGCTTGGGTCGAACGGCAACGTAGCGTCGAAAAAGCTCAATCCGCAAACCTGATCACCGCCCGTCTCCTGGCCGAGCAAATAAGCGCCATCATCCGAGAGAGCGATGCAATTCTGACCCACTACGCTTCGGAGATTGCCGAGGGAAGTAGCACTTTAGAGGCAGTTGATAATATACGAGGGATAATTACCAAATTTCCACAAATTGGCTATGTTCTGGCTTTTGATCGCAACGGCCATGGGATTGCCTCAACCATAGACAAAAAGCAACCGTCCATTGAGATATCTGATCGTGATTATTTTACACACCACAAGTCAGGCGCAGAATTTTTAATCGGCCACCCAGTCGTTGGTCGACTAACCGGCAAGAGTGTCATTACCATTTCGCGTACGCTGCATGATGCCGATGGCGGCTTCGCTGGGGTGTTGGTGGCAGGCGTGGAAACCGAAGTAATCGACGAGTTGCTGCGGACGGCATCGCCGGACCCAATCGCGACTGCGGTGGTATTTCACCTAGACGGAACTCTGCTGGCGCGCAACCCGCCGGTCCAGGTGGGGCAGAAATTTCCAGGTGCTCCAATCCTGACCTTTATTGCTCATCATCCCTATGGATCACAAGAAGTGGTGGCCGCAGTCGATGGTCTCGTTCGGCTCTACGGCTTTGCCGTCGTCCCCAACTATCCTCTGGCAGTAGGCGTCAGCAAGGTATCCAGTGCAGTTCTCAATGAATGGTATGCGTTTGTCACCAAGCTGAGTCTCGCCTCCTTTGTTGTAATCAGCGCGCTGTTTCTTCTTCTTTGGCACCTTCAAAAGTACAGGGTGGAACTCGAACACAGCAAGTTGCATGCGGAGGCCGCAAGCCGGGCCAAAAGTGACTTCCTGGCCACCATGAGCCATGAAATCCGCACTCCGATGAATGGTATCATCGGCCTGACGCATCTGGCCTTGATGGGCGATCTGGCGCCCAAGCAGCGCGAGTACATTGAGGGCGTCGGGCAATCGGCTCAGCATCTACTCGCCATCATCAACGATATCCTGGACCTCTCGAAGATCGAGGCCGACCGAATGGAACTTGAGAATGTGCCATTCGACCTGTCTCAAGTCGTCGATGACACCGTGGCACAGGTCAAGAATGATGCGACGGCAAAGGAGTTGAGTGTTTCCGTTCAGTTCGGTCCTGCTGTTCCCCAGAAGCTGGTCGGTGACCCGCGGCGGATTGAGCAGGTGCTGCTCAATTATCTGGGCAATGCAATCAAGTTCACGCAACAGGGTGGTATCACGGTCAGGGGCGAAGCGGAGGCCGCCGAACATGATGGCGTGCTGTTGCGCATCTCCGTCACCGACACAGGCATCGGCCTGACGCCTGAGCAGCAGGCCGATCTGTTCAAGCCGTTTCAACAGGCGGATATCTCGATTACTCGCAAGTTTGGAGGAACGGGGCTTGGGCTGGCCATTGCCAAGCGACTGGCGGAACTGATGGACGGTGAGGTGGGGGTTGAAAGTGCTGTTGGCCGCGGAAGTACCTTCTGGTTTACCGTGCTGACCGGGCGATCCGCCGAGAACGGATTGATCTCGCCGACGGAAGTCCCGGATCGGCGGACGTCGGTTACCCAACCCGGTTCAGAGGCGAAGGACTATTCCATTTTGCGGGGTACGCACGTGCTTCTCGCTGAAGACGACCCTACCAATCGGACTGTGGTTGTCGGATTGTTGGCGGCTATGGGAATGGAGGTGGATGTCGCCGCCGACGGTAAGGAGGCCGTCGAAAAAGCGGTGGTGAAAGATTACGAAATCGTCCTGATGGACATGAGAATGCCCAACATGGATGGCGTGACCGCGACCCGGCTGATCCGCGAGAGGGAGGCTCTAGCCGACCTGCCCATCATCGCCATGACCGCCAATGCCTCGACTGCACAGAAAGAGGAGTGCCTTGCCGTCGGGATGAACGACTTCATCGGCAAGCCGTTCGACCCTAACGAGTTCTACGCCATCATTCACAAGTGGGTGACCGGCTTGGGCGACGCTCAAATGCTCGGTGGGGCTAGTGTAGCACTGCTCGGCGAGGGTATCCATCTCCCGAACCATATCGATGGTCTCGACATCCGTGCTGGATTGCGGCGGGTGGCGGGGATGAGGGTGCTGTATATCCAGACTTTGAAGACTCTCTTGGACAGGGGGGATGTCATCGGCGACATGCGGAAGGCCGTGGCTGAGGGAGATATCCAGCTGGCCATCCGCGAATCCCATACTATGAAGAGCGCTGCCGGAATGGCTGAAGCCGCAGAGGTGCATCTCCTTGCCGCCGAGCTTGAGGCGGTGCTGACAGAAGGCGACATTGAGCGGAGTATATTGCTGTTAGACAGTTTGGAAGTCGCGTGGGCGTCGGTGCTGAAGGCCGTAAAGTCCGTTGTGGATGGTAGCGGATTTCCTTCGGTTCGGCAGTAACGACCCCATCATGTCCAGCGGCTCAATTTGACCCACTGCTACCATCCTGGGGCGGGACCGGCTTGAAGGTAATGCCATCCGAGGCGGTATAGTAATCAGTGCAGCATTCGCCTTATAATGTGCTGTTCAAGTCGTTCCACCCGTGCGAATAGGCGCCAAGAGCGATCCATCAGTCTACGAAATCCCAAAGGGAGGTTGGTGTCCTCTTCACCGCTTCGATCCAAGCATACATCGGAAAAAGTGAGACGCCTCTCTTCGGCCAAAGCCTCCTCTGGGGTCAGCTCACCAGCGTGAACCGCCTTTTGCACCATCAGCCACGCCATAACCTGCGTCAGGCGGGAAGTGACGCGCATTGCCTCGCAGTTCAGCCGTAGGCCGACATTGTCTCCAAGGCGCTTCCGTTCTCGACGTTCGCAGTACCGCATATAGTTTCGAGCCTCGACCAGAAGGCCCATGGTCTCATCGAACGTTCCTCGAAAAAAAGCCGCGTCCTGCATCGGCAGTCTCCCCAGGTTGATTAGCCATTGCGAACCTTGGCGACGAAATCTCCGACCAATCGACGGAGCGATGCGGACTCCGAAGACAGCTTCTGCGCAGCACAGAGAACCATAGCCGAGGACTGTCCGGTTTCACTGGCAGCCGATGTGACGCCGCCGATGTTGCTGGAAACCTCTTGGGTGCCCCGAGCCGCCTCTTCCACGTTTCGGGCGATCTCCTGCGTTGCCGCTGATTGCTCCTCTACGGCAGATGCAATCGCCGAAGAAATTTCATCGATCCGGCCGATGGTTGAATTAACGCTTTGAATTGCCTCGACGGCACGACCCGTTTCGGTCTGGACGGTATTGATCTGCTGTGCGATTTCATCAGTCGCGCGTGCAGTTTGGTTGGCAAGGCTCTTGACCTCGTTGGCAACCACGGCGAAACCCTTGCCAGCCTCACCTGCACGAGCAGCCTCAATGGTCGCGTTCAAGGCGAGTAGGTTGGTCTGGCTTGCAATGTCGTTGATGAGTTTGACAACTTCGCCAATTCGTCCGACCGCTTCAGACAGTCCATGGACGATTGCATCCGCGTGAGACGCCTCATCAACAGCATCGCGTGAAACGCGTGCCGCATCGCTCACCTGCCGACCAATCTCCGAAACCGAGGCGGATAGCTCCTCTGCGGCGGCGGCAACGGTCTGAACATTGGCACTTGCTTGTTCCGAGGCGGCGGCCACGGCATTTGCCTGGGCAGAAACCTGCCCGGATAGAGAGGACATGGTTTGGGCCGTCAGTTCCATATCAGAAGATGCGCCTGCAACATTGTCCACCACTGTGGCGATGCTGGACTCGAACTCTCCGGCTAAGCGCTGCATTTCCGAACGAAGCTGCTGATCAGCCCGGTGCTTAGCGTCGGCTGCCTCTGCCTCGACGCGAGATTTGTCGATGGCATTGCGCTTGAAAACCTCGACCGCACGGGCAATCTGCCCGGTCTCATCTTTTCGCTCAGTGCCGAACACGTTGATTGAGATATCGCCTTTGGCAAGGCTCTGCATGACTGAGGTAATCTGATGAATGGGCACGGAAACCGAACGAGCAATCAGGATCGACAGCACCACGCCGAGAATGATGCCGAGGCCCACGAGGCTGAAGCTGACGGTCCGATCAGATGCATAATTTGCCTCTCCCTCCAAGAAGGACGCGTTGGCTTCTTCTCGCTGGTAGTCCATCAGTTTGCGGAGGGGAGTGGCGGCCTTGCGAAACTGGTCTGTTCCCGGTCCCAGCAAATCGATCCGCGCACCTTCCAGGTCACCGGCAGAGATGCGGTCCCAATTGGCAGTCAGGTAGCCGCGATATGACTTGAACCCAGCCTCAGCGTCCCGAGCCAGGGCCGCCTCTTGAGCAGTCATCTGGGAAGATGCATAGCTCACCCACGCCTTGTCCAGATCACTCATCTGCTTTTTGAACTCGTCCCTCAGCGCCGCCACCTTGGCAGAGTCGCGCTCCACCGTGGCACTGACCGTCCGGATACGGATGCGATGGAGGGCATCGACGACCCCGGAAAGGTCGCTAAGCGCCTTGGTGGTGTCCTGGGCGACCCCTTTGAAGCTGTCGTGCATTCGACTCAACCCGTGAATGCCGAACCCACTGGTGGCGATCAAGATCGTCAGCATAATGGCGGTCAGAGCGGTCAGCCGCCGAGCAATGTTCCAGTGGAAATCCATCACATCCCCCAGGGAAGCCACATTGAAAGTGTAGGGCGATTTTCATCTAGAATAATTCCCATCACTAATGTAGCTGATGTAAATGGGGGCGGGAAGAGGTGAGGCTCACGGCTGCCCACCGTGCGGATGGGTTGGAAGGGCTGAACATGGCACAACAGGGCCATAGCGGACGTTCCCGCCCAGTGGCGGCTGTCGGAGGTAAAGCGGTCGGTGGCCTCGACGCGGCGGATCGCCACCCCATGCCTTGGCGCGATCTCCGCTATCGTTGCCAATCAAGTTTTCCGTAAGTAAAAATATTGCAATGAATAAGTTATTTATCATGATAAATATCTACGCAATATAAATCGCATGTATTCGCTCGGCTCTTGTTAATCTTAATTCACGATTAAAATTATTCATCTCATATCGTTAGTTAACGTTAGTTACCATAGAATATCGGCGACGTGCGAATTTGACCAGGGAGTCGGTAATGGGGAGTGATCGGCTAGAGATTTGACTCCCCCCTACCCACCGACTTGGAACATGCGCTGCTTTCCTTGCATGTCGCAGCGGGTTTGGTGCTGCATCCCCCGCACTTCCAGCCGATGTGGTAGCGGCGCACGAACCACGCAGCCACCAACACGACGACAGCAAGGATGGATGATACGTCCCAAATGTCGATCATGCCTGATAAACCCTCTTCCCTGGGATCACACCGCGAACACCCCCCTTTGGTTCTTCCATGTCACCAGTGCGACGGGGGATCAGGTGGACGTGAACGTGGAAGACTGTTTGACCGGCAGACTGCCCTGCATTGGCTCCGATATTGAACCCGTCGATGGCTTTATCCGTTTGGATCATATTTGCGCGGCAATCCTGAACAAGAGATTCGACGGCGTTCCGTTCGGGCTGGTGAAGATCGAAATAATCCGCAACATGGCGACGGGGGATAATGAGGGTATGCCCATCCGTCACTGGAAAGCCGTCACGGATTGCAAACGCCAGTTCGTTTTCGGCAATGATCCGAGTTGATGGCAAATTGCAAAAAGACAATCTGCGACACGGTGTTCATAGCTGGCTCGGACAGCGGCGAAATCGGTATCGTCACGGTCACGCTTTTCAGCATTGCAACGATAGCACAGGGCCTGAAGATTGGAGAGATCGTCACTCCCGCCCTTATTCCGGGGGATGATGTGGTCAACCTCAATCGCCCGCTCTTCAGCTTTGACTCCACAAGCTTCGCACCGCCCTTTGGCGCGGCGGAGAATGTCATAGCGGAGGCTGCCTGGAATATACCCGGATGACTTTTTGCGGTGCTGCCAAGGAGCAAGCCCCCGCTTCTCCAGATACTCGGCAAGTTTCCCGTTGCACATTTCGATCAGGGATTGCCGCTCATCCTCGGCAAGATTGGAGAGGGAGGCTGCAAGAACGTAATCGGCTCCATCCCTTTCAACAACCCCATGCTGGCCAAGTACCCGTCCGGGCATCTCGCGAACAATGGCTTCATAATATTCAATCTGGCTGCGGTCTTCGTTCAGGAAAGCCTTTGCGATAGCCGTTCGCGAAGCACGCCCACCATTTTGCAGCAATACGCGAAGCATGACCGGCTGATAGATATGGGACATGCGCATCTTGCTGGTGATAAATGTGACCAGTTGCTGGAATGCGCTCATCTCCGCACCGCCATTGCGCCCGCCACATGCGGGGGTGAGCCTGGAGGCGTCTGGACCTTGCCAACAGTCATGCCGCGATTGTCGGTGATATGCCAGTTGCCGGGGGATAGCTCTTTGAGTTGCCCAACGGTGCTGCCGTTGCGGTCAACGAGATACGTCTGGCTCCCAATGGTGCGGGTTCCCACAGCGGGGAGATCGGCAGCGATGGCTGGGGTAGCCAGCAGCACGAGGGTCAGCAGCGCGGTCCATGGCATGCGCCGCCTATTACGGCGAGTCGGTACGGGTGGAGATATTCCGAAATGTCTCATACACGCCACTACTTTTCTATCTCAACCACAGATTTTGTCGCAGCATTGACCTTGAACCGGCCGACCTCGCCAGCATCATCTTTGGCCAAAACATTATAGTTTCCACCTCGATACTCGATGGAGATCAAATTGAAATGACCAACCTGGGCAACCGCCAGCATTGCGTCCATTGCACTAACTTCTCTTGGTCCTGGCATGTGGACGAAACGCGAGGTGATGCCATTCTTGACGGCTTTCCCAGTTTCGGCGTTCACAGCATGTTGATTGACGACACCGAAACTATCCCTGATTGCGGCAGAGCAGACCCCAGGCTTGCATTTGATTCCTCGAACATCATGTCCATCTGCGACCAGTTGATGAACGATCGCTGCGGGGGGCAAGTCGGATACTGGAGCCGCGCTCGCAACTGAAAAAGTTAGAGTCAAGATGGGCGTGACCAACAGTTTTAAAAAATTAGAAATCATTATCGATCCAATTCATACTAGCGCAAATAACATTGCAGAATCATCTGAACAACTTTGGCCGATGCGGAAGATTTTTTCATGGCGTTGCTCTCATTTTTGGATTCGCCAATCGAGCCTACAGGCCCAAGGCGGGCAACGCTGCCCTCCAATTTCAATATCGGCCAGCACATCCCCGATCATTGACCTGAACCGAAAGAATGATGCCCGCCCCCATTCAGTGCAAGAGGGGAGTTTGAATCGTGGCAAACTCCCCGCCCCAAACCCGCATGAATGCTGGCTTTCGTTGCTTCAGGGGAGTTTGGGGAGTTTGTTTCGGCCTGCTCTATACACATCTTGATGGATGCGCGATTGGCTAATTTATAAATAGCGGTAATTAACGTTATTTATTTTCACTGACTTTTATCTCTCAGGAATGAAAAAGAAACTCCCCAAACTCCCCTTTTGCTTAAAAACGCTGTATTTCTGCGGGTTTCAGCGGGGAGTTATCGCGCCTGGAAACTCCCCCCAAACTCCCCAAACTCCCCGAATGGAAAGGGAACACATCCGTTGTGCCCCCCTCGCGCAACCTACACCGCCTCGATCTTCCAGCGTTTTGCGGAATGTGAACTCCCCGCCTGGATGATCCGATGACCGTTGACGATTCGGCCCTTGCGACTGCCCAGCCACCGTCCAAGCCTCAAGGAGTTTACGGCACCACCAGCACCGGCAACCGTCAGCAACGCCTCGCGCAGTTCATCCCGGTTGATGGCGGGATTATACGCTTTGGGCTGAACCAAGCCAATAATCTCCGCTGTGGTAAACGCACTGTCCATCATGACTGGGCGTAACGCGTCGATCACAGCGGCATGACTGGACAACTCGGGATCATCGTCCCTGGAGCGTTCAAGCACCGCAATTGGGTCAGCCATTCCCAGCCACATGAGGGCGGAGCGCACCGTATCAGACCATACCTCGAACGATCCGAGAGGAACCGCCTGCCTCGGTCTCCCTGCGGCGATATAGGCCCGGATAATGGTCAGGCAGTCGGCGACATATTGCCCACGATGTGCGTGGGCATCAGCTACCGGATCACTGCTGAATTCGCGCAACTCAGGACGTTCACAGCCGGGGTCGAGTGTGGCAATCAATATGCGTCTGGTCAGGTCACCCTCAACGGTGAGATTGTTGCCTGTAGCCCAGAACGATACGCAAGTTGAAACGGTGTGAGTTACTGACACTCCCAGTTCCCGCTGCTGTAGACTTTCTGAGGTAAATAACTGATTCAGCAAGTCCCCCCCAATCGGCTTTGAGACATTATCGATGAAGATGTACGGCATCCCCGCGATAAGCTGCGATCCGATACGCTTTTCAAGTTCTGCGGCGTCTGTATACGTGATGGGAATACATTTTGCGCCCGATGCCAATACGGATTGAGTATCGACCACATAGGTTTTGCCCGAACCGGCGACATGAGCATTGAAGCCAAATCCCGGAGCCTTCGGCAGGCTGGGGCGGATCACGCCGGTAATGGCCCCAGCAAGGCACACCGAGCGGTCAACATCGCTCCGCCAAGGAAATGTGCGAAACAGCCCACCAAGCCGCCCAAGTGCTGTCGTAGCGGCATCTCGGCTGGGATCGGGAAGAGGCGGCATCCTCAGGTCGGCTGTGTCCAAGTAGAGCATTGAGGCGGCGTCATACCCCGCCTTGTCCGTCACAATGCCCGTTTTCAGGTCAATGATAGGACAAGGCGTAATGCCGCGTAATGGAGGAAATCCAGAATTGGGGCGTGCAAGGATCATTTCCGCAATCTGGCTGGAACAAGGAACCACCTTTTTGGTGTCGTCACCCGGTTTTGATTGAACGAATGTGGCCGCACTACACGCCAACTCAATGAGATGTGCCTTTTGCACAGTCCGCGTCGATGTGGTTCCAGTGGTCGGATCAGTGACTACGGCAACTGTGACGCCACTCCGGCTGTAAATGTCGCGGCCCGCCCCGGCAATCGCGGCAACGGTGGCGCTGACCGTCGATTCAGGGTCGGTGGATCGCACGACCACGACGGGTTTCTTGGTGGCTGAATCACCGAAGAGACGGGCTGGGTCGTTATCCGAATCCCACTTGGCTTTCAAACGGTTCATATCCGCCCACAGACGCGGTTCTGATCCCTCAAACCGAGAGGCAGCTCCGCTGGGATTTGCCAGGAAAGCTTCCCCGATTTGCCGGGTGCTGTACCCGGCGCTTCGTGCCTTGAAGTAACTCGTTGCGATATGCTCTGAGCGCATTCCCTCTTGGATGGGTTCTGCAAACATTGCCATGAGTGTGGGCGGCATGGAGGCTGGGTTATCCATCTCGGGAATGTTTGGCACGTCGTCAGGTAGCTTCCGCTCAGTGCGTTTGGTCTTTTTGGGCTCTGGAAGAGAAACAGGAGGGAAAATATACTTCAAAAGGTCAGTTGATGCAGGCTGGTCCGAGTTCTCATAGACAGTCCGGACCAACTGAGGATCGGGAGAGCGCCCCTCAGTAACCTTCTTTTTGTTCGGCCTATTCATTGTTCCAGCGATACGCCATACATGGCATACATCCTTGCCGCATGGGTCAGAATCTGCGGATTGGACCAAGGAAGTAGCAATCTGTTTTGCCTCCTTCGGACCAAGCATCTTGTCGAGTACATAAAATGCCTGATATCGGCCCTTGCTGGTTTCAAGGGTAAAAGAGGGCGGAACCAGCAAGCGCCTCTGCCAGTTCTCAGCATCTTCGTCGTCAAAATCGACCGAAAGAGCGAAGAGGCCGATAATGTCTTGCTCGCTCCCCTTCTTTCCTCGCACAAGGTCGGGTTGCATAATCGCAAGTGACATATAGACGTTCGCATGAGGGGTTTCCCCCATTCGACGGATGGCGTTGGCTTGTCCAGCCACATCTCCAGGAGCGAAGTGCTCGACATGCGGGATAATGGCTTCTCCCGTTGTCGGATTCTGCCCGTATGCAGCAATCACAATCTTTCCGTTGATGTCCGGCGGAATGTTGCGCTGGACCATTTCGAGGAAATGCACTGACCGGCCCCCAATGGCGGCTCCAGATCGAATGTTAGTGAAGCATGGTTGATGTTGCCTGGCCAGGGGCGACGGAG
>NZ_LWQT01000077.1 GCF_001650715.1 Paramagnetospirillum marisnigri
ATGTCTCTTCTTCGGCATGGAATGTCCCCTTCATGGTCAGTTGAATTATTACATTCAACCTGGAGCCATTCACGGGGGGAGGGTCAATGTCTCTTCTTCGGCATGGAATGTCCCCTTCATGGTCAGTTGAATTATTACATTCAACCTGGAGCCATTCACGGGGGGAGGGTCACCCTGACCTTCTTAATGGAGGCCGCTGATGACATTTGTTACAACATCATGGACCTTGAAGACGCCTATCTCGCGGGGGACATCGCCTTCGATCTGGTCATCGGTTTACTCGAAGAAATCGCTCCCAAGTCGAATAAGGCCTATCCAGACCAAAGCGAATCAGAAATAGTATCAAGATACAGGGCTCTAGCGATCGGAGGGGCAATCTCGGCTTGCGTTGAGGCCTTCAAAGATAACTACGCTGCTATTATGACAGGAGATTTCCAGACTTCCTTAGTAGAGGCGTCGAGCAAGGCGGGAGAAATTAACAACATAAATAAGATTGCAAAGAGCCGAATTTTTACGGCCGCCCGAAAAACTGAGCTGGAGGTCTACGGTCGCAACGTAGTCTATCGTGCTCTTGACGGGCTCTTGCCTCTGCTGGACGAATTAAGTTTGGTCGGCTGGGATGCAAGCAAGCTAAGTTCCTATCATGTGCAGGTTGTAAGGGCGCTGAGATTCCCAACGGATTCCCTCACTAGCTCGTACGACGCCCTGCATTCGTTAACCGACTTTATTTCTGGGATGACCGATAGATATGCGGTGAAGGTCGCGGACATGCTCGGGAGGCCATAACGTAGGAGCCGAGGCGTTGAGTACCATTCACCTGCGAAATGGAGACAGCGTCGGCTCCGAGATGCGCGGAAATTCTCATCTTTTATGCAACCTCTTGCCGGAATTCTCATCTAATGCGGGGCGGGGACTTTGACTTATGCGGTGCGGTGAGCGATGGATGGCAATGAAGCTGGAGCGGGGATTCTCGTCTTATGCGCAAACCGACATAACGCCTCCCCCATGGAGCGCGGGCGTCCCCGCCCGCTTTTCCTGCTCTAACGCAGCGATGCCTCGATATTGCCGCCATCGACGGTGACGGTGCAGGCGGTGACCTTGCCCGCCTTGGCCAGCCAGACGAAGGCGTCGGCCACGTCCTCGGCGGCGACCTCGCGGCCCAGCAGATTGCCCGCCATGTAGTCCTTTTCCGTCAGGCCGCGGGCCTTGGACCGGCTGGCGATCATCTCGGCGGTCAGCAGGCCCGAGCGGATGCGGTCAGCATTGACCGCGCAGGAGCGGATGCCGTCCTTGCCGTGATCCAGGGCGTATTGCTTCATCAGGAACAGGGTGGCGGCCTTGGGCAGGCCGTAGGGGCCGAAATTCTTGCCCGGATTGACCGACTGCTTCGAGGCGTTGAACAGCAGGGCGCCGCCGGTGCCCTGGGCGGTCATCACCCGCACCGCGTTCTGGGCGACGCTTTGATGGGCGAAGAAGTTCAGCTCGAACGAGTGCCGCAGCACCTCGTCCGCCACCGTGCCCACCGTGCCCTGCCAGGCGGCGCCGGCATTGCTGACCACCACGTCGATCCCGCCGAAGCGCGTCACCACGGCGTCGAAGGCGGCCCGCACGCTGGCCGGGTCGGTGACGTCGCAGGCCAGGCCCAGGGCCTTGCCGCCGCAGGCCTTGGCCGCCGCCTTGGCGGCGTCGGGGTCGAGGTCGAGCACCGCCACCTCGGCGCCCTCCTTGGCCAGGGCCTTGGCGGTGGCGGCACCGATGCCGGAGCCGCCGCCGGTCACCACCGCCACCTGACGGGCCAGCGGCTTTTCCGCCCCCTTGCCCAGCTTGGCCTGTTCCAGCGACCAGTATTCCAGGTCGAACAGATGATCCTCGGACACCGGCTGGAAGCGGCCGATGGCCTCGGCGTCACTGACGCTTTCCACCGTATTGACGGCAATGTCGGCGGCGATGGCCGCATCCTTGGCCGAGGCGCCGATGCCGAACAGCCCCAGACCCGGCACCAGGGCGACGCGGGGCATGGGGTCCAGCTCGGTCTTCTTGACGTCCTGGCGGGCGTTGTTGGCGGCGAAATAGGCGTGGTAGCGGGCGATGAAGCCGTCGATGGCGGATTTGGCCGCCTCGGTCCATTCGGCCAGCTTGCCCGCCTCGGGGGCGGGCAGCACCACCGGCCAGTTCTTGGTGCGGATGGTGTGGTCGGGGGTGACCACGCCCTGCTGGGAATAGCGCGATACCTCGGCGCCGTTGACATAAGCGAGGATGGCGTCGGAGGCGCGGAAATCCATCACCCAGCGCTTGAAGTCGCCCTCGCCCCGGTCCATGGCCAGCAGGCCGCGCAGGATCGGCGCCACCTCGGCCAGCGGCGCCGGGGTCTGGGGCAGACCGGCGGCCGGGACCAGGGTCTTGCGCCCCTGCGTCAGGCGCGCCTCGGCGGCGGAGACATGGGTGATCATGCGCTCATAGGCGGTGCGGGCATCGTCGGCGAAGGTGAAGATGCCGTGCTTGAGCAGGATCAGGCCTTCCACCGTAGGGTCCTGCTCGAAGACCTCGGCCGCCTTCTTGGCCAGGGCGAAGCCGGGCATGATATAGGGGACATATCCCATCTTCTTGCCGTAGACCTCGCGGGCCAGGGCCTCGCCGTCGGGCTGGTCCACCAGGGACAGCACAGCGGTGGAATGGGTGTGGTCGATGAATTTGTGGGGCAGGAAGGCGTGCAGCAGCGTCTCCACCGACGGATTCGGCGAGGACGAGGTCATCAGATTGCCGCGCTGGAAGTCCACCATGTCCTCGTCGGACAGTTTTTCCAGGCGGCGCAGGGTCAGGAGCGGCGCCAGCCGCACGGCGGGCAGACCGGCCGGCTCGATATCGCCCATGTCCCAGCCAGAGCCCTTGACGCACAGTACCGGCACATCCTCGCCCAGCAGATCCTTCACCGTGGTCTTGCACGAGGTGTTGCCGCCGCCATGCAGCACCAGCTTGGGGTCGCCGCCCAGCAGCCGGGTGGTGTAGACGCGAAGGGCCAGATCGCGGTTGACGCCCTGGGTGGCGTATTTGGCGACGAAGGATTCGGCTTGCGTCTCGGACCACAGCGACTTCATGGCGACCTCGAAAGGATGTGGGGCGGGGCATTCATAGCCGGGTTTTTCGGCGCTGTCACGGCCGCGAGGGTTCGACAGGGGCCGTTATCTGTCCTATGTACTAGGTGATCGACAAGGGGAAGCCGATGCTCGAGTCCATGAACGTCTCCATCCTGATCGTTTCGGGATTGGTGGCGTTGTCCATCTTTTCCAGCCTGCTCAGCTTCCGCATCGGGGCGCCGCTGCTGCTGGTGTTCCTCTGCGTCGGCCTGGTGGCGGGCGAGGACGGGCTGGGCGGGCTGCATTTCGACGATGTCCAGGCGGCCTATCTGATCGGCAGCGTCGCCCTGGCCGTCATCTTGTTCGATTCCGGCTTCCACACCAGCGTCAAGGCCTTCCGTGCCGCCGCCTGGCCCGCCATCTCCATGGCGACACTGGGGGTGGTGGTGACCACATCGGTGGTGGCCGTCCCGGTGCATTACCTGATGGGCTTCGGCTGGCTGGAATCGGCGCTGATGGGCTCCATCCTCGCCTCCACCGACGCGGCCGCCGTATTCTTCCTGCTGCGCGTCGGCGGCATCCATGTGCGTGACCGCGTGCGATCCACCCTGGAAGTGGAATCGGGCAGCAATGATCCCATGGCCATCTTCCTGACCCTGGCCCTGGTGGGGCTGCTGGCCTCGGGGGCCAAGGCCTCGCCGCTGATGGTGCTGGCCGATCTGGTCATGGAATTCGCCGTCGGTGCGGCGGTGGGCATGGCGGGCGGCGCGCTGATCGTGCTGGCCCTCAATCGCATGGGATTCGAGCGCGGACTGCAGCCCCTGGCCGCCATCTCGCTGGCCATGGTGGTGTTCGCGGTGGCGGGCGTGCTGCATGGCAGCGGCTTCCTCGCCGTCTATATCGCCGGACTGGTGGCGGGCAATGCCCAGATCAACGCGCCCGAGACCATGCGCCGCTTCCAGGACGGCCTGACCTGGCTGGCCCAGATCGTCATGTTCCTGACCTTGGGACTGCTGGCGACGCCATCGGAGTTCCCCGCCTTCGCCCCCGCCGCCCTGGCGGTGTCGGGGGTGCTGATCTTCGTGGCGCGGCCGCTGGCGGCGTGGCTTTGCCTGCTGCCCTTCGGCTTCAAGCGCAACGAGACCGCCTTCGTCGCCTGGGTGGGCTTGCGCGGCTCGGTCTCGGTCCTGCTGTCCATCGTCCCCATGATGATGGGGCTGGCCCATGGCCGCGATTATTTCATCCTGGCCTTCCTGGTGGTGCTGGTCAGCCTGGGGCTGCAGGGCTGGACCATCGGCGTGGTCGCCCGCTTCCTCGGCCAGATCGTGCCCAAGCGCATCGGCCCGGTGGAACGCATGGAGCTGGAAATCCCCGGCGCCCGGCACGAATTGGTGGCCTATCGCATCGTCGCCGATTCCCTGGTGGCGCGCGGCCATCGCCTGCCGCGCTGGGCCGAACCGTCGCTGGTGGTGCGCGACAGCCGGTCCTACAGCGCCTTCGCCGCCGGGCAGTTGCAGCCGGGCGACACCGCCTATCTGTTCGCCCGGCCCGAGCGGGTGCCGCATCTCGACCGGCTGTTCGCCAGCGCCGCCCCGGCGGCCGAGGCCGACCGCCGCTTTTTCGGCGACTTCGCCCTGGCGCCGGGCATCCATATGAAGGAATTGGCCATATCCTACGGCCTGCCGGTCCCGGCCATGGATTTCGACATGAGCATCGCCCATTGGGTAATCCGCGAGCTTGGGCATGCCCCCGGTATCGGCGACCGGGTGACGCTGGGCGAGGTGGAACTGATCGTGCGCGGCCTGGACTGGGATGACAGCATTTCGGAAATCGGCCTGGCGGTGGAGCCCACCGCCGTCGACGCGCCCAAGCTGCCGGTGTTCCAGACCCGCACCGAGTTGAAAGCCATGATGAAACGCTGGCTCAAGAAGGGAGTGACCTGATGGCCCTGGTAAAAACCCATCGCCAATTGATCGATGAGGCCAACGCGGTGGTCGAGACCATTCCCACCGCCGCCGCCATCGCCCTGCATGGCGATCCCGAGGTGGTGTTCGTGGATTTGCGCGACCCGCGCGAGCTGGAACGCGAAGGCGTGATTCCCGGCGCCTTCCACGCGCCGCGCGGCATGCTGGAATTCTGGATCGACCCCACCAGCCCCTATTTCAAGGAGGTGTTCGGGTCGGGCAAGCGCTTCGTGTTCTATTGCCAGTCGGCCTGGCGTTCGGCCCTGGCCACCAAGGCGGTGCAGGAGATGGGCCTCGCCCCCGTCGCCCATGTGGAAGGCGGCTTCCGCGCCTGGAAGGACGCCGGTGGCCCGGTGGGCGACAAGCCCAGCCGCGAGCATAAGGGCTGAGGGCCTACCGCCAGCCCACGTCCCGGGCCAGGGCTTCCAGCACCTCGGACGAGGCTTCCCATTCCTCGGGCGGCGGCGCGCCGTCATGGCGGGCGGAATCGCGGGCGGTGGCGATGGTTTCGGCCAGGGGCGCCAGCCCCACGGCGGCACGCCGGGCATCCACCGTTTCCGGCTCCTCCACCGCCAAGGGCGTCAGCACCCCGTCCTGCCAGTCCAGTTGCGTGCCGTAGCGCTGGGGGCGGCCTTCCAGGGCGCGGATCCGATCCTCCAGCATGGCGGCCTGACGCGGAGGCACCTCGCCCCGGTTGGCGGCGCCCTTGAGCAGACCCAGGCAACGCCGCATGAAGCTGGGCCGCGATACCGCGTGCATGGCGATCAGCCAGGCGGCCTCGGCGCCATCCTCGCCGGCGGCGTCGGGAGTGGGCCAGCCCTCGTCGTCGATGATCAGTTCCAACTCGCGGGCATTGGCCTCGTGCAGGCGGCGCAGCGCCGGGGCATAGCCGCCCACCGGCTCTCCCGACTGGGCCAGTTCGGCCCGCAGGGAGAGCTCGGCGTCCTTCAGCGTCAGCAGACGGTGACGGAACGGCTTGACCACCGCGAGGGGGCTCCTAGCCGCGCGCCCCGCTCAGCAGGCCACGGGCGATGACCTGGGCCTGGATTTCCGCCGCGCCCTCGAAGATGTTGAGGATGCGGGCGTCGCACAGCACGCGCGAGATGGGGTATTCCTCGGCATAGCCGTTGCCGCCATGGACCTGCAGGGCGTTATCGGCATTGGCCCAGGCGACGCGCGCCGCCAGCAGCTTGGCCATGCCCGCCTCGATGTCACAGCGATGGCCCTCGTCCTTCTCGCGCGCCGAGAAATAGGTGAGCTGGCGGGCGATCATGGTTTCCACCGCCATCCAGGCGATCTTGCCGCCGACGCGGGGGAACTCGTAGATGGGCTTGCCGAACTGGACGCGGTCATTGGCGTATTTCAGGCCGGTCTCCATGGCGCATTGGGCGACGCCCACGGCGCGGGCGGCGGTCTGGATGCGGGCCGATTCGAAGGTTTCCATCAGTTGCTTGAAGCCCTGGCCCTCGACGCCGCCCAGCAGATTGGCGGCCGGGACCTTGAAGCCGTCGAAGCCCAGCTCGTATTCCTTCATGCCGCGATAGCCGAGAACCTTGATCTCGCCGCCGGTCATGCCCTCGGCCGGGAAGGGATTATCCTCGGTGCCGCGCGGCTTGGGCGCCAGCATCATGGACAGGCCCTTCCAATCCTTGGTGGCGGGATCGGTGCGCACCAGCAGGGTCATGACGTCGGTGCGCGCCGCATGGGTGATCCAGGTCTTGTTGCCGGTCACCACATAGGAGTCGCCGTCCTTGACGGCGCGGGTGCGAAGCGAGCCGAGGTCGGAGCCGGTATTGGGCTCGGTGAACACGGCGGTGGGCAGAATCTCGCCGGTGGCGATCTTGGGCAGCCATTCCTGCTTCTGCTCCTCGGTGCCGCCGAGGCGGATCAGCTCGCCCGCGATCTCGGAACGGGTGCCGAGCGAGCCGACGCCGATATAGCCGCGCGACAGTTCCTCGGTGACCACGCACATGGACATCTTGCCCAGGCCGAGGCCGCCGTATTCCTCGGGCAGGGTCAGGCCGAACACGCCCATCTCGGCAACATGGTCCACCACCTCAATGGGGATCAGTTCATCCTTGAGGTGCCATTCATGGGCATGGGGGATGACCTCGTTCTCGGCGAAGCTGCGGAACTGATCGCGGATCAGCACCAGGGTCTCGTCCTCCAGGCCCGAATCGCCGAAATGATGGCCGTCGCGGACCAGTTCGGCGATGCGGGTGCGCACCGCCGCGGTGCAGCCGCCATGCATCAGCGCCGAGGTCTCGGCCGAGGTGTGGGCGTGGCGGGTGGGAGAATCCAGGCCCAGATCGGCGGGGCGGATGATCTCGCCCTGGCTCATGGGAATGCCGCCATGGATCTGACAGAGATATTCGCCATAGGCCGCCTGGAGCATCAGGGTCTCCAGCTCGCCCAGCTTGCCCGCCGCCTCCAGCCGCTTGGCCCAGCCCAGCATCTGCTCCAGCGCCGCCACATAGGTCGCCAGCCAGGCATAGCCGTGGGCGGCGGTCTGGTTGGCCTCGAACAGGGCGCTGTCGATCTTGCCGCCCTTGCTGACCATGGCGGTCACGGAGTCCTTGGCGACAAGGCGCAGCTTGTCCACCACGGCCAGGGCCTTTTCACAGGTGGGGATCAGGTCGGGAAGCAGGATGGCGGTCATGGGCGGCGTCCTTACCTAAAGAAAAATGGGCCCGGCACGAGGATGCCCGGATCAAGTCCGGGCATGACGATACTCTTGTTTCGTCATTGCCGGGCATGACCCGGCAATCCATCGGCCGTTCAACGGGCGTCTTAGCCCTCGATGCAGTCCTCGACGGTGTAGCGGCCGGGCTTGAAGGCCTGGACCAGCACCGCCATGTTGCCCGGCTTGTGCAGGTTCTTCAGCATCTGCATATGGGCCAGCGGGATGTCGTCCCAGGAATAGACCTCGGACATGCAGGGGTCGATGCGGCGTTCGATCACCAGCTGGTTGGCCTGGGCGGCCTGCAGCAGGTTGGCGAAGTGGCTGCCCTGGATACGCTTCTGGCGCATCCACACGAAACGGGCGTCGAAGGTCAGGTTGTAGCCGGTGGTGCCGGCGCAGAACACGACCATGCCGCCGCGCTTCACGACATTACAGGACACCGGGAAGGTGGCCTCGCCGGGATGCTCGAACACGAAGTCGACGTCGTTGCCCTTGCCGGTGATGTCCCAGATGGCCTTGCCGAACTCGCGGGTCTTCTTCATGTAGTCGGAGAACACCTTGGGATCGCCGTCCACGTCGGGCAGCTGGCCCCAGCAGTCGAAGTCCTTGCGGTTGATCACGCCCTTGGCGCCGAGGCCGAGGACGAATTCGCGCTTGTCCTCTTCCGAGACCACGCCGATGGCGTTGGCGCCCGAGACGGCGATCAGCTGGATGGCCATGGAGCCCAGGCCACCGGCGGCGCCCCACACCAGCACGTTATGGCCGGGACGCAGCACATGCGGACGATGGCCGAACAGCATGCGATAGGCGGTGGCGAGCGTCAGGGTGTAGCAGGCGCTTTCTTCCCAGGTCAGGTGCTTGGGACGCGCCATGACCTGCTGGGCCTGGACGCGGGCGAACTGGGCGAAGGAACCGTCGGGGGTCTCGTAGCCCCAGATGCGCTGGCTCGGCGAATTCATCGGATCGCCGCCGTTGCACTCCTCGTCATCGCCGTCGGTCTGGTTGCAGTGAACCACCACCTCGTCGCCGACCTTCCAGCGCTTCACCTTCGAGCCGACCTTGTAGACGATGCCCGAGGCGTCGGAACCGGCGATGTGGTAATCGGCCTTGTGATAGTCGAACGGCGAGATCGGCTTGCCCAGGGCGGCCCAGACGCCGTTGTAGTTCACGCCGGCCGCCATCACCATGATCAGGACTTCATGGGAGTCGATCTCGGGGGTGTCCACCACCTCGACCTGCATGGCCGTGTCGGGATTGCCGTGACGCTCGCGCCGGATGGCCCAGGCGTACATCTTCTGGGGCACATGCCCGAGCGGCGGGATCTCACCGACTTCATAGAGATCCTTGACCACCTGTTCGCTCATCTGAGAACTCCTTAACACCGTCGGGACCACAATTCGCCGACGCCGCCCCTGTGGGAGCGTCCGGCACCCCCGCCTTTTAGCGTTTTGTTGCTTCCTTCGCAATGCACAAAATGATAGTTTGTTTCGCGAAGTCGGGGTTTCGAGAAATTTTAGGTCGCCGCACCCTCTAAACCCCCGGCAAACCGGCATTTTTTGAATAAGAGCAAATTGGAGCGCACGATGACCGAGAAGACCGCCCGCGAGAAGCCCTGGCTGATTCGTACCTATTCCGGGCACAGCTCGGCGGCGGAATCCAATAAGCTCTATCGCACCAATCTCGCCAAGGGCCAGACCGGCCTGTCCATCGCCTTCGACCTGCCGACCCAGACCGGCTATGACAGCGACCACATCCTGGCCAAGGGAGAAGTGGGCAAGGTCGGCGTCCCCGTCTGCCATATTGGCGACATGATGACCCTTTTCCAGGACATCCCCCTGGAAAAGATGAACACCTCCATGACCATCAACGCGCCCGCCGCCTGGCTGCTGTCGCTCTATATCGCCACCGCCGAACGCCAAGGCGCGGCGCGGTCCAGCCTGAACGGCACCACCCAGAACGACATCATCAAGGAATACCTGTCGCGCGGCACCTATATCTTCGCGCCGCAACCCAGCCTGAAGCTGACCAGCGACGTCATCGCCTTCACCTATCGCGAGGTTCCCAAGTGGAACCCCATGAATGTCTGTTCCTATCACCTGCAGGAAGCGGGCGCGACGCCGGAACAGGAACTGGCCTTCGCCCTGGCCACCTCCATCGCGGTGCTGGATACCGTGCGCCCGGTGGTCCCGGCGGCCGATTTCGAGCAGGTGGTCAGCCGCATCAGCTTCTTCGTCAACGCGGGCATCCGCTTCGTCACCGAACTGTGCAAGATGCGCGCCTTTACCGAGCTGTGGGACGAGATCTGCCGCACCCGCTACGGCATCACGGACGAAAAGGCGCGACGCTTCCGCTATGGCGTCCAGGTCAACAGCCTGGGCCTGACCGAGCAGCAGCCGGAAAACAACGTCTATCGCATCATCCTGGAAATGCTGGCGGTGGTGCTGTCCAAGAACGCCCGCGCCCGCGCCGTGCAGCTTCCCGCCTGGAACGAGGCCCTGGGCCTGCCGCGCCCGTGGGACCAGCAATGGTCGCTGCGGCTGCAGCAGATCGTCGCCTACGAGACCGACTTGCTGGAATTCGGCGACATCTTCGACGGCTCCACCGAAGTCACCCGCAAGGTCGAGGAATTGAAGGTCGGCGCCCGCGAGGAACTGGCGCGCATCGACGCCATGGGCGGCGCGGTCGCGGCGGTGGAATCCAGCTACATGAAGCAGAAGCTGGTGGAATCCAACGCCCGGCGCATCGGCGCCATCGAATCCGGCGAGCAGATCGTGGTCGGCGTCAACAAATGGACCGAGACCGAGCCCAGCCCGCTCACCACCGGCGACGGCTCCATCATGACCGTCGACCCCAAGTCCGAGGCCGAACAGATCGAGCGCCTCAAGGCCTTCCGGGCGTCCCGCGACGCCAAGGCAGTGGAAGCCGCCATCAGCGCCCTGAAATCAGCGGCGAGCGAAGGCCGCAACATCATGGAGCCCTCCATCGCGGCGGCCCATGCCGGGGTGACCGGCGGCGAATGGGCCGCGACGCTCCGCGACGTGTTCGGCGAATACCGGGCGCCCACCGGGGTGGCCAGGGCCGCCGCGCAGGTCAAGGGCGAGAAGATGAGCGCGGTGCGCGCCGAGGTGGAGAAGGTCTCGGCCAAGCTGGGCCGCCGGGTCAAGATGCTGGTGGGCAAGCCCGGCCTGGACGGCCATTCCAACGGCGCCGAGCAGATCGCGGTTCGGGCGCGCGACGCGGGCATGGAGGTGGTCTACGAAGGCATCCGCCTGACCCCAGCCCAGATCGTCAACGCGGCGCTGGAGGAAGGCGTCCATGTGGTCGGCCTGTCCATCCTGTCGGGCAGCCATATCCCGCTGGTGACCGAGGTGCTGGAGCGCATGAAGGCCGCCGGTCTGGGCGATATTCCGGTCATCGCGGGCGGCATCATCCCGCCCGAAGATGAAAAGGCCCTGCTGGCCGCCGGCTGCGCCCGCATCTATACCCCCAAGGACTACGACATCACCGCCATCATGGGCGATATCGTCGGCCTGCTGGGCCAGCGGGCGGCGTAGAAAAGCGGGCTGGAAGCCCGCGCTCCGTCCTCATGACCGGAGCGGAGCGCGGCCGTCCCGGCCGCCTAACCGTCCCCCTGGTCCACCAGCGCCAGCAGACGCTTCAGCGCCCTGTCCTCCACCCCCAGGCCCTCCAGCGCCGCCACGGTCTGGGCGAGGTAGTCGCGGCTGCGCCCGGCCTTGCCCTCGCCCTGACGGATCAGCGCCACGGCACGGGCTTGGTCGGGCGGCACGTATTGTGCGTGATCGCGCCGGGCGATGAAGGCCCAGGCCGCCTGCCTGCGCCCGTCATCCAGGGTGATCGGCACGAAACGGGGCAGATAGACGCCGGTGATCATCTCGCGCTCAAAGAGCATCCGTTGCACCTCGTCCACCAGGTCGGCCGCCACCCGGAAGGCGCGGCCCCGGCACGAGCCGCCGCGATCGAGCCCCAGCACCAGACCCGGCCGCTCGTGGGTGCCACGATAATGATTGGACAGAATGCACATGGCGCGGTGATAGCCCTTGAGCCGGGCGCCGCTCTCCTCCACATGAGGGAAGTCCGGCCGCCACATCAGCGAGCCATAGGCGAACACCCAGAATGGCGGAGCGGCTTGCCCGATGTCCCCGGCCGGGGTAGAGGTTGAGGGGAGATCATCCCTGGCAGGCGTCATGTCCATCCGTATCCGCATCATCCTTGTCGTCCTGCTCGCCCTGTCGGGGGCGGGCATTGCCGCCTATTGGTTCCACGCGGCGGGGCTGCTGCGCAAGGGGATCGACGATTTCGCCGCCGCCCGCCGGGCCGAGGGCTGGACGGTGGAGCTGTCCGAACCGGCCATGAGCGGCTTTCCCACGCGGGTGAATGCCCGGCTGGACTCGGTCACACTGCGCTCGCCCCTCGGGCTGGCCTGGTCGGCGGAACAACTCTCGGTCAGCGTTCCCCTGACATCGCCGCTGGAGCCGGTGGTGGAAGCGCCGGGCTTCCACCGGCTGGCGGGCTTCGGCTGGTCCGGCGTGGTCTCGGCCAAGACCCTGACGGCGCGGCCGCGCCTGACCCTGGAGGGGCAACTGGCGGCGCTGGCGGTGACGGGCAGCGCCCTGGCGCTGGAACAGGCCGGATACGATCCCCTGATCCTGGACCGGGTCGAGTTGGGGCTGGACTGGCCGCGCCCCGCCGACCACAGCCATCATGCCGCTTTCCTGACCCTTCGCCTGGAGCTGGACGGGCTCGGCCTGCCCGATCTGACCGGCCTGCCCTTCGATCGCCGCGTCGCCGCCATCCGCCTGAATGCCCGGATGATGGGAACTCCGCCCGATGGCGGCTTCGCCACCGCCCTGGCCGCATGGAGTGGCGAAGGCGGCACGGTGGAGATCGACCGGGCGCTGGTGGAATGGGCACCGCTGGGGCTGGAGGCCGACGGCACCTTCGCCCTCGATCCCGGCCTGCAGCCGCTGTTGTCGGCCTCGGCCCGGGTCCGCGGCGGCGGCGACCTGGTCACCCGGCTGGTGGCGGCGGGAGTCATCGAGCCCGGCGCCGCCGAGGCCGCCCGCTTCATGCTGGCCCTGATGGCCCGCCCCGATCCCCAGGGCCGCCCCACGCTCAACATGCCGCTGACCCTGCAGGACGGCGTGCTGACCGCCGGTCAGTTCCCGCTGCTGCGGTTGCCGCCCCTGCTGCCCCTGCCCGGAGTCCCGACGCCATGACCAAGCCGTTCCAGCCGCCCAGCCGCATCCTCATGGGGCCCGGCCCCTCCGACGTGCATCACCGGGTGCTGTCGGCCATGGCGCGCCCCACCATCGGCCATCTCGACCCCCAGTTCATCGTCATGATGGATCAGGTCAAGGCCATGCTGCAGCAGGCCTTCTTCACCGACAACGCCCTGACCCTGCCGGTGTCGGGGCCGGGTTCGGCGGGCATGGAGGCCTGTTTCGTCAATCTGGTGGAACCCGGCGACACCGTGGTGGTCTGCGTCAACGGCGTGTTCGGCGGCCGTATGAAGGAGAATGTCGAGCGTTGCGGCGCCACGGCGGTGGTGGTGGAGGACGATTGGGGCAAGCCGGTGGACCTGGAAAAGGCGGAAGCCGCCTTGAAGGCCCATCCCGGCGCCAAGGCCCTTGCCTTCGTCCATGCCGAGACCTCCACCGGTGTCGAATCCGATGCCCGTTCCCTGTGCGAACTGGCCCGCGAGCATGGCGCGCTGTCCATCGTCGATGCCGTGACCTCGTTGGGCGGCATTCCGGTGCTGGTGGACCACTGGGGCGCCGACGCGGTCTATTCCGGCAGCCAGAAATGCCTGTCCTGCACCCCGGGCCTGTCGCCGGTCACCTTCTCCGATCGGGCGGTGGAGGTGCTGAAGACCCGCAAGACCAAGGTGCAGAGCTGGTTCCTGGATTTCAGCCTGCTGACCGCCTATTGGGGAGGCGGCGCCAAAAGGGCCTATCACCACACCGCCCCCATCAATGCGCTGTACGGGCTGCACGAATCCCTGGTCATGCTGCACGAGGAAGGCATCGAGCATGCCTGGACCCGGCATTCCATGATGCATCAGGCGCTACTGGCGGGGCTCGAGGTGATGGGCCTCGGACTGCTGGTGGAGCCCTCGGCGAGACTGCCGCAACTGAACGCCGTGCTGGTGCCAGATGGCGTGGACGAGGCGGCCGTGCGCGCCCGGCTGCTGGCCGAGCACGGGCTTGAGATCGGCGCCGGTCTGGGCGCCCTGGCCGGCAAGGTCTGGCGCATCGGCCTGATGGGGCAAAGCGCCACGCCGCACCATGTCACCACCTGCCTGTCGGCTTTGGAAGCCGCCCTGATCGCCCAGGGGATGACGCTGGCCCCCGGCGCGGCGGCGGCGGCGGCCAATCGCCTGCTGCTGGTGTAATTCCTGCCGCCATTTGACCTGTCATCCCGACGACCATCGGGAGGAGGGAACTCCGCCTGGAATGCTGCTTCCAAGCAGGAAGAGCCGGTCCAGGACGAGATCCCTCGCTGCCGCTCGGGATGACAAGACACGTCGAACCAAACGCCAAGCGGTGTAAATCGGCGGCTTGTTCCCGCCGGGGAATTGGTTATCCTGACCATGGAGTAGGGTGTTTGAACCGCGCCACCCGCTCCCCCCTCTCAGCAGAAACGGAGTTGAGTCCATGCTTGTCTCGGAAATTCTCGCCAGGAAGGGCAACAAGGTTTTCAAGATCCTGCCGACCAAGGCCATGATGGATGCGGTTCAGGGCATGGCCTCGTTCAAGGTCGGCGCCGTGCTGGTGGTCGACGCCAACGACGTCACCCAGGGCATCTTTACCGAACGCGACGTCACCCGCTGTCTCGCCGCCCATGGCGCGGGCGTGCTGGAAGCCCCGGTGGGCGAGCACATGACCCGCAATCCGCTGGTCTGCAAGGCCACCGACAGCGTCGCCTCGGTGATGAGCCAGATGTCCACCCATCATTTCCGCCACATGCCGGTGTTCGACAACGGCAAGATGATCGGCATCGTCTCCATCCGCGATCTGGTCTCCAACAGCCTGGAACGGGCCGAGTTCGAGGCCGAGGCCATGCGGGCCTACGTCACCGCCAGCTAAGTCTTCCGGCCTCCTCCGACCGCGTCGGGGGAGGCCCTTGACGACCCCGAAATCCATCCTATCTCGTTTGCACGGAGCCGCCGAATGCGGGGCTCCGGGGCGACGGCAAGACGCCGCGTCCAAGCTGGTTGCTTCGCAAAGGAGAACTGGAAATGCGTACCTTCGACCTTACCCCCCTATTCCGCTCCACCGTCGGTTTCGACCATCTCAACCACCTGTTGGAGACGGCCAACCGCCTGGACGAATCCGCCCTGTCCTATCCGCCCTACAATATCGAGAAGCATTCCGAGGATGCCTATCGCATCACCATGGCGGTGGCTGGCTTCGAGGAGGGCGACCTGGAGATCACCTCCAAGGGCCAGACCCTGGTCATTTCCGGCAAGCTGCGCAAGGAGGAGCCCAAGGTGGAATTCCTGCATCGCGGCATCGCCGGGCGTTCGTTCGAACGCCGTTTCGAACTGGCCGACCATATCCGGGTCGACCGCGCCGCCCTGGCCAACGGCCTGCTGCATGTGGATCTGGTGCGTGAAATCCCCGAGGCCATGAAGCCCCGCACCATCAAGATCGAGGCCCAGGCCGATCCCAAGCTGATCGAGTCCAAGGCGGCCTAAGCCCATGACGGGGACGGAGGAATCGCCATGCGCTTCCATCTCGACCCCGTCACCCTCGCCGATCAGCGCCGCCGCAATCTGCGGGATACGGTGCTGATCCTGGCGGGGATCTTCTCCCTGATGGCCCTGATCGGCTGGATGCTGGCGGGCGGGCTGGGTATTGCCCTGTCCGCCCTGGGCACCGGCTTGGGTCTGCTGCTGCATCCCCACGCCGCCGGGGCGGTGATGCGCCATCTGCTGCGGGCCAGGCCGCTGCCCCCCGCCTTGGCGCCCCGGCTGTGGCAGATTCATGCTGAACTCAGCCGCCGCGCCGATCTCGATATCATCCCACCGCTCTATCTCATCCCGGATGCCCGCATCCAGGCGCTGTCCTCCGGCTGGGGCCGTGACGCGGCGGTGGCGGTGTCGGAAGGGCTGCTGTACCGCTTGAGCCCCCGCGAGGTCGCCGCCGTTCTGGCCCACGAGATCGGCCATATCCGGGCGGGCGATCTGCGCATCCTGCGCCTCGCCGAGATGGCCGGGCGCCTGACCCGCGCCGTGGCGCTGGCCAGCGTGCTGCTGCTGGTCTACTACCTGCCCGAGGCCATGGCACTGGGCGCCTCGGTCTCGCCCCTGGCCCTGGCCGCCATCACGCTCGGCCCCATCGCCTGCGACCTGCTGATCCTGAAGCTGTCGCGCACCCGCGAATTCGCCGCCGACGCCACCGCCTGCGAATTGACCGGCGACCCCGAGGCCCTGATCGCGGTTCTGTCCCGCCTGGGCGGCCACTGGGACCGCCGTGGCGCCCTCGACCTCAGCCTGATCCGCACCCATCCCACCATTCCGGAACGCATCGAACGCCTGCGCGAGCTGTCGCCACCCCGCCGCCCGGGGCCGTGGGAGATGTTCGGAATGCTGATGCGGTCGGGGATCAGGGAGTAGCAAGGGAGGCGGGCGAAGCACCCGCCCCCCTTTCCTTTTCCTACAGCCCCTTTTCCATCACCGAGACCAGACGCCGGGCAAAGGCAGCGGGGTCGGCCGGGGGCTCGCCCTCGACGATGCGGGCCTGATCCAGCAGCAGGGCAGCCATGTCGTCCACCAGCGGGCCGGTGCCTGCGGCGGCGACCTTGGCGGCCAGGCCCTTGATCAGGCCGTGGCGGGGGTTGATCTCCAGGATGCGGGGCTTTTCGCCCGGACCCTGGCCATGGGCGCGCAGCAGCTTTTCCAGATGCATGCTCATATCGCCCGAATCGGCCACCAGGCAGACGGCGGATTCGGTCAGGCGCTCCGACACCTTGACGTCCTTGACCTTGTCGCCCAGCGACAGCTTCAGCGCCTCGATCAGGGTGGTGACCTCGCCCGCCGGAGCCTCATCGGCCGCCTTGTCCTCGGCGCCCTCGGGGGCCTTGACCTTGGAGAGGTCGGCACCCGAAGCGGTGACCGAGCGCAGCTCCTTGTCCTGGTAGCGCGGAATGGCCGACACCCAGAACTCGTCGATGGGATCGGTCAGCAGCAGCACCTCGACGCCCTTGGCGATAAAGCCTTCCAGTTGCGGGCTCTGCTTCAGCTTGGCCAGATCGTCGCCGGTGATGGTGTAGATGGCGTCCTGGCCTTCCTTCATGCGCCCCACATAGTCGGCGAGGGTGGTCCAGCCATCGCCATGGGTGGTACGGAAGCGGCACAGTTCCAGGATGTCGTCGCGGCGCTCGAAATCCTCGTAGATGCCTTCCTTCAGCACGGCGCCGAAGGTCTCCCAGAAGGTCTCGAAGCCGCCCTCGGCGTCCTCGGCCTTCTTCTTCAGTTCGCCCAGCACCCGCTTGACCAGGCCGGAGCGGATCTTGGCCAGCACCGGATTGTGCTGCAGCATCTCGCGGCTGACATTGAGCGGCAGGTCCTGGCTGTCGACCACGCCCTTGACGAAGCGCAGGTAAGGCGGCAGCAGTTCCTCGCAGTCATCGGTGATGAAGACGCGGCGGACATAGAGCTTCACATGCTGCTTGCGGTCGGGATGGAAGATGTCGAACGGCTTGGACGACGGGATGAACAGCAGGCCGGTATATTCGATGGCCCCTTCCGCCTTGTAGTGCAGCGTCGACCACGGCTCGTCGAAGGCATGGGCGACGTGGTGGTAGAATTCCTTGTACTGCTCGGGCGTGATCTCGGACTTGGACCGGGTCCACAGGGCGCTGGCGGAATTGATGGTTTCCTCGTCCTTGTCCGCCTCTTTCAGGCGCACCGGGATGGCGATGTGGTCGGAGTAGCGCTTGACGATGGATTTCAGCCGGAAGGCCTCGGTGAACTCCGTCTCGCCTTCGCGCAAGCGTAGCGTGATGGACGCGCCGCGCGTCGCCTCGGGGGCCTCGGAGACGGTGAACTCGCCCTTGCCGTCCGACACCCAGCGCCAGCCCTTGGCCTCGCCCGCCTTGCGGCTGACCACCGTCACTTCGTCGGCCACCATGAAGGCGGAGTAGAAGCCGACGCCGAACTGGCCGATCAGGTTGACGTCCTTCTTGGCGTCGCCGGTCAGCCGCGCCAGGAATTCCGAAGTGCCGGACTTGGCGATGGTGCCCAGATTGGCGATCAGTTCGTCATGGTTCATGCCCATGCCGTTATCGGCGATGGTGAGCGTGCCCGCCGCCGCATCGGGAATCAGGCGGATGCAAAATTCGGCATCGCCCGCCAGCAGGTCGGGCTCGGTGATGGCGCCGTAGCGCAGCCGGTCGCAGGAATCCGAGGCATTGGAGATCAGCTCGCGCAGGAAGATCTCCTTGTTGGAGTAGAGCGAGTGCACGACGATATCGAGCAGCTTGCCGACTTCCGCCTGGAATTGACGCTTTTCTTCGGCCATGGCCAATGAGACTCCACTTGAAAGCTATGAACAGGAAAGCGCCCTGATATGAGGTCAGGTTCGGACGGTTGCAAGTCCGACGATTCTCGCGGACAATGAAGGTTCGCTCCGGGGGCATTGCCCGAGCGCCCGCAAGCGGTTATGTATGCCCTCGATTTTCACCCAAGCGACCGTTCGCGGGCGCGGAAAAAGAACCAAGTCGCCCTAGAAGCCGCCCAAGGCGGACCACCCAGCGACTGATATTGATGGAGACGTTGATGCAGATTCCCCTCCAGATCACCTTTCACGGCGTGGATCACTCTGACGCCGTTGAAACCCGCATCCGCGAAAAGGTGGCTAAACTGGAGCAACTCTGCGATCGGATCACCAGCTGCCGCATCGTGATCGAGTCGCACCACCGCAACACCTCCAACCTTCATCACAAAGGGGAACCCTTCCATATTCGCCTCGACATCACCGTGCCCGGCACCGAACTGGTGGTGAAGCGCGACCCCAAGGACAGCCACGTCAACGAAGACATCTATGTGGCCCTGCGCGAAACCTTCGCCAGCATGGAGCGTCAGCTGAAGGAATATGTCGAGCGCATGCGCGGCGACGTGAAGGCACGCGCCCGCGCCTGATCGTGATCTGACCGACCTGCATGGGTGGGGCAAACCCACCCATGCATCAAATTTTTTGAACTGAACTCCGCGCAAGGTTGAAGCGCGCCCTTAGTTCATGTACAAGGCTGTTCGATATTGCGGCGCAGCATAACCGGCGCCCACCGGACCAGCCATGAACATCGACCTCGCCAGAACCTTCCTCGAAATCGTCGACACCGGCAATTTCAACAAGGCCGCCGAACGGCTTTCCGTCACCCAATCCACCGTCAGCATGCGCATCAAGGCGCTGGAGGACGAATTGGGGCGCCCGCTGTTCGTGCGGTCCAAATCCGGCACGCAACTGACCGCCGCCGGGCTGCAGTTCCGCCGCTATGCCACCACCATGGTCCGGGTCTGGGAACAGGCCCGCCAGGAACTGGCGCTGCCGCCGGGCTTTCGCACCGTCTTGAATATCGGCGGCCAGTTCTCGCTGTGGGACCGGCTGCTGGTGCAGTGGATTCCCTGGATGCGCACCGCCATGCCCGATGTCGCCCTGAAGGCCGAGGTCGGGCTGTCGGACGGCTTGATGCGCCAGTTGATGGAAGGCCTGCTGGATGTGGGGGTGATGTATTCGCCGACCTCGCGCCCCGGCCTGCATATCGAGAAGCTGCTGGAGGAACGCCTGGTGATGGTCTCCACCCGGCGCCGCTCGGTGGAGGAATGGGACGTGGATTACGTGCTGGTGGATTGGGGGCCGGAATTCCGCGCCGCCCACAGCCAGGCCTTCCCCGACCTCAAGACTCCGGCGGTGTCGGTGGGTCTGGGCGCGCTGGGCCTGCAGCATATCCTGGCCTATGGCGGCACCGGCTATCTGCCCATGCGGGTGGCGCGCAGCTATCTGGCGGCGGGCCGACTGTTCCTGGTCAGCCAGGCGCCGGAATTCCGCCGCCCCGCCTATCTGGTCCATGCCGAGGACGAAGCCCGCGAGGACTGGTTCGCCACCGCGCTGGACGGGTTGCGCTACGTCGCCTCGCTGGAAAACGAAGAGTAGCCAAACCTTCGCATTAGACTCCCCCGGACCACATAACCTTTCGGTTATGGATGGCCGAGAAAGGATCGGGTATTACCCTTATTGGGATGGGTGCCCTCCTTTGGGGGATCAAGGTATGTCGATCGCGTGGCGCGATGCCATGAGCGTGGGGGACCCCGTCATTGATGCCGATCACCGGCATCTGGTGGAGATGATCAACGTCTTCGAAGCTGCCATCGTCGGCACTATCGACCACAAGAAGGTGGCGCGGGTGCTGCTGGGACTGGTGGAATACACCGGCGAGCATTTCAAGCGCGAAGAAGATATCCAGCTGAAGATCCGCTATCCCTACCACGAGTCCCACCGTCACGGTCACCGTGACGTGCTGCGGCAACTGACCGGCATCGTCCAGACCTATACCGCCGCCCGGGGCGAGGAGCGCGACCGCATGATCCGCGACCTGGGCAAGTTCCTGCGGGAATGGCTGGTGGATCACATCATCCAGTCCGACCTGCGGATGAAGCCCTATGTCCTGAAGCAGCAGGCCGAGGAGGCCGAGGCCCGAAAGCGCCAGCGGGCCGCCATCGCCGTGTCGGAACAGATCGCCGGGGTGCGGTGAAACGGAGTCAGGAGCGGGTCAGTGGCGGGAAAGCCGCCACGCCCTTGACCTCGCGCTCGTATTCCAATGAAGCCCGGACATTGGGATAGGCCAGGGAGTCCCAGGGAATGTCGTCCCAGGACAGCAGGGCCACCTCCAGGCTTTCCGGACCGGCGGCGAACCGGTCGTCAAGCATGCGGGCGCGGTAGATCAGGTGGACCTGGCTGATCTGGGGGATGGAGGTGATGGTCAGCAAGCCGTCGACCTCGACCCTGGCCTGGGCCTCTTCCCAAACCTCGCGCGCCGCTCCCTGCTCGGTGGTCTCTCCCAGTTCCATGTACCCCACCGGCATGGTCCAATAGCCCAGGCGGGGCTCGATGGCGCGACGCACCAGCAGGTAACGATCCTGCCAGGTGCAGACCGCGCCGACGATCACCTTGGGATTCTCGTACATCACGAAGCCACAGTCGCCGCAGACCAGGCGTTCGCGGTCGTCGCCGTCGGGGATAGTCCGAATGGTAGGGCCGGATGGTTTCATTGGGGCAGTGTCGCCGAATTTCTCTTGTCTGTCATGTGTCGAGGATGCTAGCCAACCCCCCATGGTCGGGTTACCCTTCACGCGTGGGGATGGATCGGCTGTTCAACCAGGCGGAGGGTTGCTTGCGCTATTGCCTGATCTGTCTCATTCGGAAAAGCCATGGCTAGACAGTTTTCCCTGTCGGTCAGCGATGCCTTCGCCCAGGCCATGCGTACCTGGGAATCGGGCAATGCCACCGAGGCCCGCAGGCTGGCCCGGCTGATCGCCGATGCCAATCCCGGATTCGGCGGCGCCCATTACCTGCTGGGCGCCATCGCCCTGTCCCAGGGCCAGGCCCGCAAGGCGTCCGAACATCTGTCGCGGGCAGTGGCCGCCGACCCCAACCAATCGGTGCCGCGACTGGCGCTGGGCCGTGCCCTGGAGGCTCAGAACAGCCTGAACGCGGCCATCGTCCAGTATCGCGCCGTCCTGATCACCGAGCCAGACCATGCCGAGGCCCATGCCCGCCTGGCGGCGCTGCTGGCCCGCACCGGCAAGGCCAGCCAGGCGCTGGATCATGGCCGCCATGCCATCGCCGTCAATCCCAACCATGCCGAGGCCCTGTGCGCCCTGGGCGCCTTGCTGCATCAACAGGGCGAGGACCGCGAGGCGCGGGGCTATCTGGAACGGGCCCTGGCGCTGCGGCCCGACTGGGGGGTGGCACTGCACAATTACGGTCTGGTGCTGCGGCGCCTGGGCGAGGCGGAGCGGGCCGCCGCCCTGTTGTCCGGAGCGGTGGACCTGCGCCGCGACCATGCCGCCACCCGGGCCAATCTGGCCGGTGCCCTGCGCGAGATGGGGCGGCTGGACGAGGCGCGTATCCAGGCCGAGCAGGCCGCCAAGCTCGCGCCGCGCGACGCGGTCGGCTGGATGGAGCTGGGATTGATCCGCAACGCCCAGGGCATGCCGGAAGGAGCCGCCGCCGCCTTCGAGCGCGCCGTCACCGCCGAGCCGGATTCGGTGGACGCCCATTGGTGCCTGGCCGAGGCGCGCCGCCTGCTGGGCGAAACCGCCAAGGCGACCGCCCATTATCGCCGCTGCCTCGAACTCGACCCCGACGATACCCACGGCGCCGCCCTGGGCCTTGCCCTGACCGGCGGGGCGCCGGTGCCGCAACGCGCCCCCGACGCCTATGTGCGCCAGTTGTTCGACGACTATGCCGAGACCTTCGACAGCGCCCTGGTCAACCGGCTGGGCTATCGTGCTCCGGCGCTGCTGGCCGAAGCATTGGAACGGGATCTGGTCCGCAAGACCGGGCTGGCCGTGCTGGATGCCGGTTGCGGCACCGGCCTGGCCGCGCCGGTCTTGCGGCCCCTGGCCGGACGGCTCGACGGCATCGACCTGTCGCCCGCCATGGTGGACAAGGCCCGCGCCCGGGGCCTGTATGACGATTTGGCCGTGGGCGAGCTTGGCGCGGCGCTGACCACCCGTCCCGCCACCTACGACCTGATCGTGGCCGCCGACGTGCTGGTCTATTTCGGTGATCTGGAACCGGTGCTTCACGCCGGTTTCGCCGCGCTTCGCCCCGGCGGCATCTTCGCCTTCACGGTGGAGCGGGCCGAGGATTGTTCGTCCTATCTGCTGGGAGCCAAGAACCGCTACGCCCATGCCGAGGATTACGTGGCCGCCAAGGCCCAGGTGGCGGGCTTTGCCCTGGCCCGCATGGACCACGCGGTCACCCGCCGCGAGGCCGAGGCCGAGGTTCCCGGCCTGGTGGTCATCCTGCGTCGGCCATGATGGCGGCCAGGCCCTCGCGATAACCGGGATATTTCAGCCGCACCCCCAACTCCTCCTTCATGCGCCGGTTGGAGACCCGCTTGTTATCGGCATAGAAACTGAGCGCCATGGGCGACAGCACCGATTTGGCCTCCTCCCAGGGAAGTTCCGGCGGGGGTTCCACCCCCAGCAGGGCACAGGCATGGGCGATCACCTCTTGGGGCGGCGCCGCGTCGTCATCGCACAGATTATAGATGCCCCCTGGACGGGGACGCGCCAGCGAGGCCGCCACCGCGCTGGCGATATCCTCCACATGGATACGGCTGAACACCTGACCGGGCTTGCTGATGCGCCTCGCCTCGCCCGCCCGCACAGTGTCGATGGCGGAGCGTCCGGGGCCATAGATTCCCGCCAGCCGGAAGACATGGGCCGACAGGTCCAGCCCCAATTCCAGCCATTGCCGCTCGGCCGCGACCCGGCGGCGCGAGCGCTCCAGCGACGGATTGACCGGCGTCTCCTCGTCCACCCAGCCGCCGCCGTGATCGCCATAAACCCCGGTGGTGGAGAGATAGCCGACCCAATCGGGGGCGCGGGCACGGATGGCGTCGCCCATCACATCCAGCACCGGGTCTCCCATTGCGTCCGGCGGCACCGAGGACAAGACCGCCGCCACCCCGTCCAGGCACGCAGGGTCCAGCGGATGGTCGCGGTCGAAAGGCAGCACCGTGACCCCGGGCAAATCCACTGCCTCGCCCGAGCGGGTGGTGCCCGTCACCTGCCACCCGGCCGCCGCCAGGGTCCGGGCGATCACCCGGCCGGAGAAACCCAGCCCGAACAGAAAGAACTTACGTGTCACCTCGTCATCCTCCCTTTCCGGGCTCCCTCCCCCGGCTCGGCCGGGGGAGGGTTGGGGTGGGGGCCATCCGCATGTCCCCCTTGCATCCGCCCCGCTTTTGATGACACTACGCCGTCATGAAGCGTCTCGTCATCCTTTTGGCACCCCTCCTGCTCGCCGCCCTGCCGGCGCGGGCCGAGGCCATCAATCCCCGCCAGGAATACCGCACCTGCCTGCATCTGGCCCGCACCAAGCCCGACGAGGGCTGGGAGGAAGCCATCGCCTGGACCTCGCTGGGCGGCGGCGAACCGGCACGCCACTGCGCCGCCGTGGCGCTGATCGGACTAGGCAAGCTGGAAGAGGCGGCAACGCGGCTGGAAGCCCTGGCCAGCCAAAGCCGCGCCGCCCCCGCCCTGCGCGCCGAGATGCTGGCCCAGGCGGCCCAGGCCTGGCTGCATGCCGGACAGCCGGAAAAGGCCCTGGCCGACCTGGATACCGGCCTTTCGCTGGTGCCGGGCCAGCCCGACCTGCTGCTGGACAAGGCGGTGGTCTATGCCCAGGCAGCCCATTATCCCAAGGCGGTGGAGGCCTTGAGCCAGGTGCTCAAGACCCAGCCCAACCGGGTCGAGGCTATGGTGCTGCGCGCCAGCGCCTATCGCTACATGGACAAGCTGGACTTGGCCAAGGATGACATCGCCCGCGCCCTGGTGCTGGAGCCCGGCGTTCCCGACGCCCTGCTGGAACGCGGCATGATCCGCCGCCTGGAGGACAACACCGCCGGAGCCCGCGAGGACTGGCTGAAGGTGATCAACGCCGTCCCCGACAGCACCGCCGCCGACACCGCCCGGCGCAATCTGGAACTGATGGATGTGAAGGTGAAATAGCCAAGGTCATGATCCAGGCCTCCACCTTCCGTCATCGCGCCCTGGGGACGCTGATCCGCCTTCAGGCGGACGGGTCGCCCGCCCTGGACCTGTTGCCGCGCGAGGCCGGGACTATCGCCCTGGCGCTTCTTGCCCTGAGTGATGGCCGCTCGGCCGAATCCGAGATCTATCTCAGTCCGATGGCCAGCGACCATGCGCTCCACGCCACCGCCAGCCATGGCGGCATCCGGCTGGGAGACCAGTTCCTGGACTGGGATCAGGTGCGGCAATTGGCGACGCTTCTCGCCGACAGCGCCAAGGCAAGCTGATGGCCAGCGCCGCCGAGATCATCGCCGTGATCCGCTCGCTGCCCTCGGTTCCCTTCGCCCGCCTGGAGGTGGACGACACGGAAGTGAGCCTGGTCTATGAGGGACGCGCCCTGGCCCGGGTCGGCGTGGCCAGTACCGACCGGCCGACGCTGTGGTCGGCCAACCAGATGCTGAACGATCTGGCCCATCAGGCCCTGTTCCAGTCGGATATCAAGACGCTGGCCCCGGCCGAGGCGGTCAATGCCGCCCATCAGGTGCTGGAATGGTGGGACGCGGTGGTCTGCGCCATCGCCCGCGAGAATCTTTAGCCCACCACCTTGCGGAAATAGGCGATGGTCTGTTCCAGACCATCTTCCAGGGGAACCTTGGGCTCCCAGCCCAGCTTTTCCTTGGCGAGCGAGATATTGGGCTGGCGCTGCAAGGGATCGTCGGCGGGCAGCGGCCGATAGACGATCTGCGACTTGGACCCCACCATCCGGACCACCATCTCGGCCAGTTCGCGCACCGTCATCTCGCGCGGATTGCCCAGATTGATGGGGCCGGTGACGTCGTCGGGGGAGTTCATCAGCCGGATGAAACCCTCGATCAGGTCGGAGACGAAGCAGAACGAGCGGGTCTGGCTGCCGTCGCCATAGAGCGTGATGTCCTGGCCCTGGAGCGCCTGGACGATGAAGTTGGAGACCACGCGGCCGTCATTGGGATGCATGCGCGGGCCGTAGGTGTTGAAGATGCGCGCCACCTTGATGCGCAGGGCGTGCTGGCGCCAGTAGTCGAAGAACAGGGTCTCGGCGCAGCGCTTGCCCTCGTCGTAGCAGGCGCGCGGGCCGATGGGATTGACGTTGCCCCGGTAGTCCTCGGTCTGGGGATGCACTTCCGGATCGCCGTAGACCTCGGAGGTGGAGGCCTGGAAGATCTTCGCCCCCACCCTTTTCGCCAGGCCCAGCACGTTGATGGCGCCGTGCACCGAGGTCTTGGTGGTCTGGACCGGATCGCGCTGGTAGTGGATGGGCGAGGCCGGGCAGGCCAGATTGAAAATCTCGTCCACCTCCACGAACAGCGGGAAGGTGACGTCGTGGCGCATCAGCTCGAAATAGGGATTGCCCAGCAGATGGGCGATATTGTCCTTCACCCCGGTGAAGAAGTTGTCGGCGCACAGCACGTCGCAGCCCTCGGCCAGCAACCGTTCGCACAGATGGGAGCCCAGGAACCCGGCCCCCCCCGTCACCAGCACACGTTTGCGACCGTATTTCATTCTTGGGCCCAGCCTTCTTGACGCCTGACGCCCCCTAGTTACGGCGGCCCGGGCCAAATGGCAATCCCATTCCCGTGCCGCCTCTCACGATTCGCTGGACAGTGCCCGCGAACAAGGCCATGAGTCTGGGATCAAGGCGAGGGGCTCAGACTTGATGGACATCCGGCCGGTTCTTTTCGTCAACGGCTTTCTGCTGCTGGTGCTTGCCGCCGCCATGGGCTTCCCGGCGGTGGTGGACCTGCGGGCCGACGATGGCGACTGGAAGGTCTTCGCGGTTTCGGCCATGGCCACCGGTTTCGTGGCCCTGGCCCTGGTCTTCGGCGCGCGGCCCAAGGGCCGCCCAAGCCTGACGCCGCGACAGGCCTTCATGCTGCCGGTGATCGCCTGGCTGCTGACCGCCACCTTCGCCGCCCTGCCCTTCGCCTTCAGCACTCTGCGCCTGTCGCCCACCGATGCCCTGTTCGAGGCCATGAGCGGCCTGACCACCACCGGCGCCACCGTCATCATCGGCCTGGACAAGGCCCCCAAGGGCATCTTGCTGTGGCGGGCGCTGCTCAACTGGCTGGGCGGCGAGGGCATCATCATCATGGCGGTGGTGATCCTGCCCCTGCTGCGCATCGGCGGCATGCAGGTCTTCCGCATGGAAAGCTCGGACAAGACCGACAAGATCAAGCCGCGCATCACCCAGGTGGCCACCGCCATCACCCTGATCTACGCCGCCTTCACCGCCCTGACGGCAGTGGCGTTCTGGGCGGCGGGCATGGGCCGCTTCGACGCCGTCTGCCATGCCATGGCGGCGGTGTCCACCGGCGGCTTCTCGACCTCCGACGCCAATCTGGCCCATTGGAACACCGCCGTCCAATGGGTGGCCATCTTCGCCATGCTGGTGGGCGGCTCCAGCTTCACCTTGTGGATCGGCCCGTGGAAGAACTGGCGGCCCAAGGTATTGGATGATGCCCAGACCCATTGGTATCTGATGTTCCTGGGCGCCTTCGCGGGGGTGCTGGCGCTGTGGCAATGGGCGGTCAACGACATGAGCCCGGGCGTGGCGTTGCGTCACGCCGCCTTCTCGGTGACCTCGGTGGTGACCACCACCGGCTTCGTTTCCACCAATTACAGCGCCTGGGGCGGCTTCGCCCATGTAGTGTTCTTCGTCCTGCTGTTCATCGGCGGCTGTACCGGCTCGCCCGCCGGCGGCGTCAAGATCTTCCGCTGGGAACTGCTGTTCGCCATGGCGGGCATTCACCTGAAGCGGCTGTTGCATCCCCACGGCATCTTCGTCATCCACTACAATCAGCGTCCCATCGGCCAGGCGGTGCTGGATTCCGTGCTGGGCTTCGTGGTGATGTATTTCTTCACCTTCGCCGCCTTCGCCCTGGCGCTGACCATGGTGGGGGTCGATCTGGTCACCGCCTTGTCGGGCTCGGCATCGGCCCTGGGCAATGTGGGGCCGGGGGTCGGGAGTACCATCGGCCCCATGGGCAGCTATCGCGGCCTGCCCGAGGCCGCCAAGTGGATCCTGTCCTTCGAGATGATGCTGGGGCGCCTGGAACTGTTCACCGTGGCGGTGCTGTTCTCGCGCAGCTATTGGCGGGAGTAAGGCGGCCGTGTTCGCGATCATCGACCTTCGTCCCGTCTTCCAGGTCATTGGCGCCCTGCTCTGCGTCCTGGCGATGGCCATGGTCGGCCCCGCCCTGCTGGATTATCGCGACAACCACGCCGAATGGCGGGTCTTCGCGGTCTCGAGCGGGCTGACCCTGTTCGCCGGGCTGCTGCTGGTGCTGGGAACCCATACCGGCTCCCATCGCCGCAGCCTGCGCCAGACCTTTCTCGCCACCGTGTTCGGCTGGACGGTGCCGGGACTGTTCGCCGCCCTGCCCTTCATCTATGGGCCGTTGCAGATGGATTTCACCGATGCCGTCTTCGAGGCGGTCAGCGGCCTGACCTCCACCGGGGCGACGGTGATCCACGGGCTGGACGCCCTGCCGCGCGGTTTGCTGCTGTGGCGGGTGCTGCTCAACTGGCTGGGCGGACTGGGGGTGATCGCCATGGCGGTGGCGGTGCTGCCCGACCTGGCCATCGGCGGCATGCAGATGTTCCGCCTGGAAGTCCCCGGCCCCGCCGAGCGCGCCACCAGCCGCACCCGACGCATCGCCCTGGTGATCGTGGCGGTCTATGCCGGGCTGACCGGGCTGCTGGCCCTGGCCCTGTGGGTGGCGGGCATGACTGGCTTCGAGGCGCTGGCCAACGCCATGTCCACCCTGTCCACCGGCGGTTTTTCCACCTCGGACGCCTCCATCGGCCATTTCGACAATCGCGCGGTGGAACTGGTGGTGATGGTGGGCATGGTGCTGGGAGGGTTGCCCTTCCTGCTGTTCTTCCAGATGTCCCAGGGCAATCCGCGGGCCTGGACCAAGGACGGCCAGTTGCGCTGGTATTTCGGACTGATGGCACTCGGCTGCCTGGGGGTTTCGGCTTGGCTGACGGCCAGCAAGGGGCTGGCGCCGTGGGATGCGCTGCGTTCGGGCAGCTTCACCGCCATCTCGGTGATGACCGGCACCGGCCTGTTCACCCTGGAATACGGCAACTGGGGAGGGCTGCCCGCCGCCATCCTGCTGTTCCTGGCCTTTGTCGGCGGCTGCGCCGGGTCGACCTCGGGCGGGGTCAAGGTCTTCCGCTTCCAGTTCCTGTTCGCCGACGCCCTGGTGCAGTTGCGTCGGCTGTTGCGGCCCCACGCCGTGCTGATCCCCAGCTTCAACCGTCGCCCCATCCCCGAGGACGTGTTGGCCTCGGTGATGGGCTTCCTGTTCGTCTACGCCCTGGCCTTCGCCATGCTGTCCATGGCGCTGGCCTTCCTGGGGCTGGATTTCACCACCGCCATTTCCGGCGCCGCCTCGGCCCTGGCCAATCTCGGCCCCGGCCTGGGAGGCGAGATCGGTCCAGGCTCCACCTATGCCGCGCTGCCCGATACCGCCAAATGGCTGCTGGCGCTGGGCATGGTGTTCGGGCGGCTGGAAATGTTCCCGATGCTGGTGCTGTTCGTCCCCGCCTTCTGGCGGCAGTAGTCCGGGCTACCTGGCTTCCGCCGCCATCACCGGCGTATAGGCCCTGACGATGCGATCATAGGCGCCGCTGGCCCGCAGCTTGGCCAGTCCCCGGTTGAAGGCGTCGCGCAAGCCCTCGTCGCGGAAGGCCATGCGGTAATCGGTGGGGGGGAACAGCGGGTGGAACCGCAGGGGTTGACGGGTGTCGACCTTGGCGGCGACCTCGGGCTGATGGGCGAACCAGTTGAAGATGTTGCGATCCGCGATCACCACGTCGATACGGTCGAGATACAGCATGATGGGCTGTACCACCTGGCGGCTTTCCTCCCGATAAAGGGGATTGGCCTCGACCACGGCCTTGAAGCGCGGCCCCAGATACAGGGCGGCCCGCTGGAAGGCGATGATCGACTTGCCCGCCAGATCCTCTTCCTTGTCGACAGCCAGATTGCGGCTGGCCAGGGTGATGGCGAAGTTCTGATAGGTGATGTAGACGTCGGAATAATGAGCGGGCAGCCCGACCTCCATGCGCTGGGTCAGGGCCGCTTCCAACTGCCCGCCCCCCAACTCCTTGGCGACCCGCCCCTGGGGCATGTAATGGGGCCGCAGGGTGTGGCCCTCCAGGGCCAGGGCCTCCTTGACGATGTCGTATTCCATGCCCCGGGTTTCCTCGGGGATGACATAGGGCGACAGCGACAGGCCGATGGCGACATTGACCTCGCGCGCGACAGCGGGCGCGGTGATCAAGGCCAGCGAGAAACCGATGAGACAGGCGAGGCGGCACATATTCAGTTCCATCCTGAGGCAAGGCTCGATGGAACGCGGTAGGGCCGATTCTGTCAAGAATCGAGATGCGATTAATTCTGACGGGAAGGTGGGAGACCGGACAGCGACCCGGACCGGAAATCGTTACGGCTGCTTCCTTCCGGACCTGACCGGGTTGGCGACGAGTCCGTCCGCGCCGATCTCCCGCCGGGAAAATACGGGCACCCCGCCCCCGATTGCAAGCGTTAGATTCCGAAGGCCTGGCCCAGGAAGCGCAGCGCCAGCTGGGCACCGGGTCCGTCGATGCCGTGGCCCAGGCCGGGGCGCAGTTCGGTCAACACGGGCACGCCCACCGAGGTCAGGGCCTGTTCCGCCGTGGGCAGGCTGGCGGGATTGACCACCTCGTCATCCTCGCCGTGGATCAGCAGCACCCGGGGCCGGGCGGTGATCTCGGCGGGCAGCGAGGCGGCATCCACCAAGGCGCCGGAAAAGCCGACCACGGCGGCGGGTGCCTTGGCGCGGCGCAGAGCCACATGCAGCGCCATCATGGTGCCCTGGCTGAAGCCCACCAGGGCCAGGTCGGATTCGCCGACGCCCCACTTGGCCAGTTGCTCGTCGATGAAGGCGTCGAGGATCGGCGCGGTCTCGCGCACGCCAGCCGCGATCACTGTGGAGGTGCGGTCCTGCAGGCTGAACCACTGGCGGCCGAACGGCGCCATGTCGAATGCCTGGGGCGCGTCGGGGGCGACGAAGGCGGCATCGGGCAGGATGGTGGCCAGGAACGGCGCCAGCTCGATCAGGTCGCTACCATCCACGCCCACGCCGTGCAGCAGCACCACCAGTTGCGCCGCCGGGCCGCCCGAGGCGGGGTCGACGCTGGGGCCGGTCAGGGTGGGGGGATGGGATGGCATGAGGGCTCCTGTCGGATGAGATCGGGGCCAGCACTATGCTATGCTCTGCTCTTTCGCACCAATCCAAACTGCGACCCCGCCCGTGATCGTCACCCGTTTCGCCCCCAGCCCCACCGGCGAGCTGCATCTCGGCCACGCCCATTCCGCCCTGTTCGCCCATGGCGAGGCCCGACGGGCGGGCGGGCGTTTCATCCTGCGCATCGAGGATATCGACCGGACCCGATGCCGCGCCGAATTCACCGACGCCATTCTCGTCGACCTGGCCTGGCTGGGGCTGGACTGGGAGCAGCCGGTGCGGCGGCAGTCCGAGCATTTCGACGACTACCGTTCCGCCCTGGCCCGGCTGGAGGGCGAGGGCCTGCTCTATCCCTGCTTTTGCACCCGCAAGGACATCGCGCGCGAGGTCGAGGCCGCCGGTCATGCTCCCCACGGCCCCGACGGCCCGCTCTATCCCGGCACCTGCCGCGCCCTGTCGGCGGCCGAGCGCGCCGAGCGCATCGCCGCCGGCGAGGCCTATGCCCTGCGGCTTGACACGGCCGAGGCCCGGCACCGGACGGGGAAGCTGGCCTGGAGCGACCGCGAGGCCGGGCTGGTGGTGGCGCGGCCCGAGTTGTTCGGCGACGTGGTGCTGGCCCGCAAGGACACCCCCGCCAGCTATCACCTGTCGGTCACCGTGGACGACGCGCTCCAGGGCATCACCCTGGTGACCCGGGGGGTCGACCTGTTCGAGGCAACCCATATCCATCGGCTGTTGCAGGCGCTGCTGGACCTGCCCACTCCCGCCTACGCCCATCACCGCCTGCTGCTGGACGAGCAGGGCCGCAGGCTGGCCAAGCGCGACAAGGCGCTGACGCTGCGATCCCTGAGCGAGGCGGGCAGATCGGCGGATGATGTGCGGCGAATGGCGGGGTTCGCCTGAGGAAAGCGCCCCCACCCCACCTCCGGCGGGGGAGGGAGAGAGGGCTTCCCCCTCCCCCCGGCTTGCCGGGGGGAGGTCGGGAGGGGGGCCAGAACCCTACTTCGTGATCAGCAGGATCGCCAGGACGGCGGCCAGCACCCAGGGCAGCAGGCCGGAGAGCGGTGACTTGCGGCGCTGTTCGCCGAAGATGTGCCGAACTGTATCGGGATGCAGCTTCAGGCCCTGATTGACCATCATGGAATAGGTCTTCTCGGTCTCGGCCAGCAGGCGCGGCAGCCGTTCCAGCGAGCCCATCACATTGGTGGCGGCCTCGCGGATCTTGGCCTCGGGACCAAGATTGGAGCGCATCCAGCCCTCGATCAGCGGCTGGGCCAACTGCCACATATTGATTTGGGGATCGAGGATGCGCCCGACGCCTTCGGCCACCAGCATGCTTTTTTGCAACAGCAAAAGTTGCGGCTGGGTTTCCATGGCGAAGGTCTCGGTGACCTGGAACAGCTGCCCCAGCAGCTTGGCGATGGAAATCTCGTGCAGCGGGCGGCCCAGGATGGGCTCGGCGATGGAGCGGCAGGCCTGGGTGAAGGAATCGATGGACTGGTCGGACGGCACGTATCCGGCGGCGAAATGCACTTCCGCCACCTTGCGGTAATCGCCCGACAGGAAGCCCAGCAGCATCTCGCCCAGGAACCGCCGGGTGCGCTGGTCGACCCGGCCCATGATGCCGAAATCCACCGCGATCAGCTCGCCCTGGGAGCCGATGAACAGGTTGCCGGGATGCATGTCGGCGTGGAAGAAGCCGTCGCGGAACACCTGGTTGAACATGGCCTCGGCGGCCTTGGCCAGGATCTCGACGGGGTCGTGCCCGGCGGCCCGCAGGCGGTCCACCTCGTCCACCGGAATGCCCGTCACCCGTTCCAGGGTCAGCAACCGCTTGCCGGTACGGACCCAGTCCACCTCGGGCACCTTGAAATTGTCGTCGCCCAGGAAGTTCTCGGCCAGTTCGGCCGCCGCCGCCGCCTCGAAGCGGAGGTCCATTTCCAGGGTGACGGAATCCTCGAAGGTCTTGACCGTCTCCACCGGCTTCAGGCGACGAAGGCGCGGCATGGTCAGTTCGGCCCATTCCGCCAGCCAAGTCAGCAGGTCGATATCGCGGCGGAACTTGGCCTCGACGCCGGGGCGCAGCACCTTGACCGCCACTTCGCGGCCCTCGGTGGTCACCGCGAAATGCACCTGGGCGATGGAGGCCGCCGCCACCGGCATATCGTCGAAGCTGGAATAGTGGGCCGACAGCGGCGCGCCCAACTCCTCCTCGATGATCTGGCGGGCCTCGGTGGCGGGAAACGGCGGCAGCTTGTCTTGCAGATTGGACAGGTCGGCGGCCATCTCCTCGCCCAGCAGGTCGGCGCGGGTGGACAGGGCCTGGCCCAGCTTGATGAAGGAGGGGCCGAGTTCGGTCAGGGCATCGGCCAGACGCTCGCCCGGCCGCCCGGTGGAGGCCGAAGGCCGACCGCCGCGCAGCAGCGACGACAGGTGACGGGCCAGCGGCAGCATCTCTTCCAGCAGGAACAGCGCGTCGTGGCGCGCCAGCACCCGGCCGATGGTCAGAAGGCGATTGAGGTTGCGGATGGAGCGGATCATTGCATTGCCCCTCGCCGGGCGCGCCCATCCGGGCGCTTGGCCGCCGCCTCAATGGCGGCCGGATGGCGGCGGCGGTGAGTCTTCGCCGCCATCTAAATCCGCCAGCCGGAATGAATGGCGGCGATCCCGGCCGACAGGTTGCGCACGCTCACCTGCGAGAATCCGGCGTCGCGGATCATGGCGGCCAATTCCTCCTGGGGCGGGAACTTACGGATGCTTTCCACCAGATACTGATAGGCGTCGCGGTTGCCGGTGACCATCTCGCCCACCTTGGGCAGCAGCGAGAAGGAATAGCGGTCATAGGCTTCCTTCAGGCCCGGCACGATGACATGGGAGAATTCCAGGCACATGAACCGCCCGCCCGGCCTCAGCACGCGATAGGCCTCACGGATGGCGGCGTCCCAGTGGGTGACGTTGCGCAGACAGAAGGCGATGGTGTAGCGGTCGACGCTGCGGTCGGGGATGGGCAGGGCCTCGGCATTGCCACAGACCCAGCCGACGCCGTCCAGGATGTTGCGGTCAAGGGCGCGGTCGCGCCCCACCGCCAGCATCTCGCGGTTGATGTCGCAGACGGTGACCGGGCCACCACCGCGCTTTTTCCAGCCGAAGGCGATATCGCCGGTGCCGCCGCCCACATCCAGCAGGACCTGATCGGGACGGGGGCGCAGTATGTCGAGGAAGGTCGCCTTCCACAGCCGGTGGACGCCCGCGCTCATCAGGTCGTTCATCAGGTCGTATTTCGATGCCACCGAATCGAAAACGCCGCGCACCAGCGAGACTTTCTCGTCCTCGGCCACGGTGCGGAAACCGAAATGGGTGGTACCGGATGTGTGCGAATGTTCAGTGGTCATGGGGCCGCACCTTAGCCGGGTTTTTCCGGGCTGTCACGACCGTCCCACAGCCAGCGGCGGTCGAGATCGCGCCAGGAGGGGCAGCCCAACTGCGCCAGGATGCGCTTCAGGTCGGCGCTCAGCAGTTCGACCGCCCGCGCCGCTCCGGCGGCCCCCCCGGCGGCCGCGCCGTAATAGAACGGCCGTCCGGCGAAGACGAAATCCGCTCCCATCACCCGGGCTCGCGCCATGTCCTCGCCCGAGCGGAGACCGCTGTCCATCACCAGCATGGCATCGCCTGCCACCACGCTGCGCACGGCGGCCAGGGCATCGATGGCGGCGGGGGCGGAATCCTGCTGGCGCCCGCCATGGTTGGAGACCCAGACGCCATCCGCCCCGATGGCCAGCGCCTGTGCGGCGTTCTCGGGGGCCAGGATCCCCTTGACCAGCAGCTTGCCCGGCCAGGTCTGGCGGATATCGCGGATATCGTCCCAGCTCAGATCGTCCTTGATCTGCGACGAGATGAAGGCGGTCAGCGTCTGGCCGTCCACATCGCCCGAATAGCGGGCCAGATTGGGAAAGCCGGGCGAACCGTGACGCAGCGTCGCCAAGGCCCAGGCGGGATGGGTCGCCACGTCCCAGGCGAAGCGCAGGCCGGGGCGGAAGGGCAGGATGAAGCGGTTGCGCACGTCGCGGCGGCGATCGCCCGCCAGGGGGACATCGACGGTGACGGCCATCACCCGGATGCCGGCGGCCCAGGCACGATCCATCAGGTCGCGGTTGATCCGGGGCTGGCGCGAGGCATAAAGCTGGAACCAGGCATTGCCACCCGCCGCCTGGGCGATGTCTTCCAGGGCCGTGGACGAGACCGTGCTGGCCACCATGGGAATGCCGCCCGCCTTGGCCAGGGCGGCCAGGGCCAGGTCGGCGCCCGGCCACATCAACCCGCCCATGCCCACCGGGGCGATGCCGAAGGGCTGGGCATAGGTGACATCGAACAGGGCCGCCGAGGTATCGGGCCGGACCCCCGTGCAAAACCTGGGCTTCAGCAGCACCGCCTCCAGCCGGTCACGGTTGCGGCGCAGGCCGCCTTCCTCGCCCGAACCGCCGTCCAGATAACCCCAGGCAAAGGCGGGGATGCGCCGCTTCGCCCGCAGGGCCATATCCTGGATGCAGCTCATGCGTCGCATCGCCGTGCCTCCTCGCGCTGAAAGCTCACCCCTGCTTGGTAGCCGTCCCTGGGCGTGCTGGCAACGACCGGATAAGGCATAGGTCGCCCAAGCCATTCGATTTATGCTATGGCCTTGGAGGGGAGTAAGCTTGGCCTGATCCGGGGTGGGCCGCCATGGTGAGGAGACGAGGGGAGCCATGCCTGGAAGCAGCGGTATGTGGCGATTTCCAAGCCGGATATGGCTGAGCGCGGCCATGCTGGTTTCGTTTGTCACATCATTCACGCTCTACGTCTATTCAGAGAAGCTGATCGACCGCGCCAATGAGCAGCAACTGCTGTCCTACAAGCTGGCTGGGCAGCTTCGCCAGTCCTCCGACGACCTGACCCGCATGGTCCGCACCTATGTGGTGACCGGAGATCCCGCCTACAAACAAAGTTACCAGGATATTCTGGATATCCGCGATGGCATCCGGTTGACCCCCGATGGCTATGACGGTGTCTATTGGGACCTCGCCCTGCTTGACCCGCATTACACCCGCCCGGCCAAGGGTCAAGGCGTGGCCCTGCTGGACCGCATGCGTGACGCGGGCTTTTCCGACGAGGAGTTTCGCAAGCTCGCCGAGGCCAAGGCCAATTCGGATGAATTGACCAACCGCGAATACGAGGCGATGGAACTGCTGGAAACCCCCGCCGAGGATTCCCAATCCAACCGGATGCGGGCCATCGCCATGCTGCATGATGCCACCTACCACCATGCCAAGGCGGCGATCATGCGTCCCATCAACGACTTCTACACGCTGATGCAGGATCGAACCGAAGTCACCGTCAGGCGCGCCGAGAGCTTCGCCCTGATCTGCCGATTGGCCTTCCTGGCCTTCACCCTGACGGTGGTGGGTTTCCTGTGGCGGCTTTCGGCCGAATCGCGGGCCATCCTGGGCGGATCGGCGCAGGAGGTTCACGCTCGCATCACCCGGATCGGCCAGGGCGATTTCACCGTTTCGGGCTCCGCCGCCTCGGATTCTAGCGTGCTGGCCGGCCTGGACCGCATGGCCGCCAAGCTGAGCGCCATGGAGGCCGAGCGTGCCCGCACCCTGGCGGAGATGGCCGACAAGAACGAGGCCTTGGCGCGATCCAATGCCGATCTGGAGCAGTTCGCCTATGTGGCGTCCCACGACCTGCAAACGCCGCTGCGCAACATCGTCAGCTACACCCAGCTCTTGGAGCGGCGCTACAAGACCAGGCTGGATTCCGATGCCGACGACTTCATCGGCTTCATCGTAGACAATACCAAGCGGATGACGCGGCTGATCCACGACCTGCTGGACTATTCCCGCGCGTCACGCCAGGCCGACCCCTTGGAGCCAACCGATGCCAGAGCCGCCGTGGCCGAGGCGCTGGACAATCTGCGACCGGACTTGGATCGTTTCGGGGTTGTCGTCCAGGTGGCGGAGCTTCCCCGGGTCATGGCGACCAGCTCGCATCTGACCAGCCTGTTTCAGAATCTCCTGGGCAATGCCATCAAGTACCGCTCCCCCGACCGGGCCACCAGAATCTCCATCGCGGCGGAGCGCATCGCACCCGAGACATGGCGATTCGCCGTGACCGACAACGGCATCGGCATCGAGCGCCAGTATCACGAAAAGATCTTCGAAATCTTCCAACGGCTTCACCCGACCGCGGACGCCGAAGGGACCGGCATCGGCCTGACACTGTGCCGCCGCATCGTCCACCGCTTCGGCGGCAGCATCTGGGTCGAGTCCGAACCGGGCCAGGGGACAAGCATCCTGTTCACCCTGCGGACGGCCTGAACGGGGCGGCCGCCTCAGATGATGTAGTCGTCGGACGCCGCCGCCTTGGGCAGGCGCATGGTGAAGTCACCTTCCAGCACATCCGCCAGCCGTTTCAGGTCTCCCAGAACGTCGAGCACCACCGCTTCGGCACCGCCGCCCAGCATGACGCCGAATCCCCATTCGCCGCGCCACAGTTCCAGCCCCGAGCGGCCGATCTGGTCGATGGGGTCCTGGGGATCGTCCACCGCGTAGCTGACCATGTAGGGAATACCCAAAGTGTCGAGCAGAATGGCGGCGTCGATGGCATAGCCGGGGCCACGATGGTCGTCGGCGGGCGGGTCGATGAACACGAAATGCGGTCGCGACGGCATGCTGATCCGGTTGCGCAGGAACAAGAACCAATCATGGCTCCAGAACCTGACCCAGCCGTTCTCGCGGTTGGCCTTGGCTAGGTCGATCACCTGGGGGTCATGGTCGTTGACGTCGGCCTCGAACACGGCGCGGGGCAGATCGGCCACCACCCGGCCCGCCAGCACCCAGGACCCGGGATAGCAATCGGTTTCGCGCACCGCGTCATGGAACCAGCGGCAGCCGAACTCGGCCTCGGCCGCCAGGACCGTCTCCACCACGCTGGTGCGGCGCAGCCGCCCCCGGCCGCCATGGGTGTCGGCATAGCAGAACGGCACCTCGGCCTCGTCGGCGGAGGCGCGGTCGGTGACGGCCCTGGCGGAGCGGGCCACCGCCGCCGCCAGGATGAAGTGCGTCCAGATGCCGCCCCTGCCGATCATTCCCCTTGCCCCGGCCCTTCGGTCCCGTCACGTGGTCGGGGGGAAGTAAAGCACTAAAGACTCGGCTCAGCTATCCTCCTCGTCATCCTCGCGACCGCAGCGGTCGTCATAGAATCGGGACTCGATCGCCCAGGGACCGGAGGCGGAGGCGGTATTGAGAACCTTGCGCTGGGCGTCGGTAAGTGCGGTGAAGAAGCGCAGCCCGGTGGCGGCCTCGATGCTGGCGATGCTGGTGGCGTATTCGTTGAAGTCGTAGCGCGACTGCGGCGTGCCCGCGCATTTGCGGTACTGGCCGCGATGATCCTCGTCGGCCTGGGGGAACAGGAAGGCGCGGGCTTCCAGCTTCCCCGACCGTTCGATCACCAGTATCTTGAACAGGGCGTGGGGGATGGCGACCTCGGTGGTGCCGGGCTGGCCAACGGTATCGACCTCGCGGTCGGGATCGAACACCGGCCCGGCCATGGTCCAGACCCGGCCGAACTTGTTGGCGGCGGCCACGGCGTAGTTTTCCAAGGCCAGCCAGTCGCCCTGGTTCATGTCGGCATATTGCGGCACCGCATTAACGAAGACATGGGTGTTGCAGCCCTCCTGCCAGGACAGGCGGTTGGCATGGCTGCGCGCCGCCATGTGGCCGCGATTCCACAATACGGCCATCTTGCGATAGGCAGCGTCGATGCCCTTCTTGCGGAGATCGGGCCGTCCATCCCAGACGAAGGCGGTTTCGTCCAACTCGTACCACTTGTAGGGCCGCCTGGCGCCCTGGGGATGGATGGGATCGCCATCCTCGTCCAGCAGGGCCCGCATCTCGTAGGCCACCCATTTGGGAATGCCCTTATAGGGCGACTCGGCCGAAGCCTCGTCGGCGGGCGTGGCGAAGGAACTGGTGAAGGGGCCGTATTCGAACATCAGCGAGCGCGGCTGGGTCACGAAGCGGTCATGGTCGAATCCAGGGGGAACCTGGGTCTGATAGGGCAGGGCGTGGCCCCCGCCCTGTCCGGTACAGGCCAGCGGCTTGTTGGCCCAGGCCGGAGCCGCCGCCGTGACCAGCAAGGCCACGGCGGCAGCTATTACGTGCTTTAATATGCGCATCTTAGCCATTTCGCACCTGCAAGTTTCAAGTCACTCGCATAGTGCCCAAGACACAGCCAAGTTTCAATTCGCTGAGGTTGTATGCAACATATGCTTGCATACCTATGGGTGTACACTAACCCTCAGGCGGCGCGGCGACCCAGCAAGGCCTCCAGATGGGCCATCACCTGGGCGGCGGTCTCGGGATGGGCGAGGGCGGCGTCAATGATCGCCTCCACGTAACCGGCCTTATTGCCGCAGTCGTAGCGGGTCCCCATGAAGCGGGCGCCGTGCAGCGGAATGCGGTCCAGGGTCCGGGCGATGCCGTCGGTCAGCTGGATCTCGCCACCGGCGCCGCGCTGGCGCAGTTCCAGGGCGTCGAACACCGCCGGATCGAGCACATAGCGGCCAATCACCGACAGGGTCGAGGGCGCTTCCTCGGGCTTGGGCTTTTCCACCATGCCCCGGGCGCGGGCCAGGCGGCCCTTTTCCTCGATCACGTCGAGGATGCCGTAGCGGTTGACCTGATCGGCGGGAACGTTTTCCACCGCGATGACATGGCCCCCGACCTCGGACCACACGTCCACCAGCTGCTTCAGGCAGCCGGGACGGCCCAGGATCAGGTCGTCGGGCAGCATCACCGCGAAGGGCTCATTGCCCACGGCGGCACGGGCGCACAGCACGGCATGGCCCAGTCCCAGCGGCGCGGGCTGGCGCACGGTGGTGATGGTGACGCCCTTGGGGCAGGTGGACCGGGCGATGTCCAGCAGTTCGGTCTTGCCGCGATCTTCCAGCGAGCGTTCCAGCTCGGCATGGCGGTCGAAATGGTCGGCCAGCATTTCCTTGCCCTTGGCGGTCACCAGGATGATCTCGGTGATGCCCGCCTCGGCGGCCTCCTCGACCGCGTACTGGATCAGGGGCTTGTCCACCACCGGCAGCAACTCCTTGGGCAGCACCTTGGTGGCGGGAAGAACTCGGGTGCCCATACCGGCGACGGGAAGAACGGCTTTGCGGATCATGATGGTCTCTCTCGGGGAGAAGGTGTCGATGGCGGGGATCATGCCAAGGGCTTAAGGCGCCATAAGGGCGCGATTGCGGCGAAATCGGGGCGCGTGAGGCCCTTACGCAAAGACGCCGTCTCGGCTACAAAGGCCCCATGAGTCTGTTCCGCTCCATCGCCACCGTCGGCGGGTTCACCATGATGTCGCGCGTCACCGGGCTGATGCGCGAGATGATGATCGCCCATTACCTGGGCGCGGGCGCGGTGGCCGACGCCTTTTTCGTCGCCTTCCGCTTTCCCAACCTGTTCCGCTCGCTGTTCGCCGAGGGAGCCTTCAACGCCGCCTTCGTGCCGCTTTTCACCGGGCGGCTGAGCGAACACGGCGCCGCCGAGGCCCGCCTGTTCGCCGAGCGCGCCCTGGCGGTGCTGGTGGTGGCGCTGACCATCCTGGTCGCCCTGATGGAAGTGTTCATGCCCTGGGCCATGCTGGGACTGGCGCCGGGATTCGCCGCCACGCCGGGCAAGATGGACCTGGCGGTGGACTTCTCGCGCATCTGCTTTCCCTATCTGCTGTTCATCTCCATGACCTCGCTGCAGGCGGGGGTGCTGAACGCCCAGGGCCGCTTCGCGGCGGCGGCCGCCACGCCGGTGCTGCTCAACCTCACTTCCATGGCCGGGCTGTGGGCGCTGGCGCCCCATACCCCCACCGCCGGGCATGCCATGGCCTGGGGCACCTTCGCCGCCGGTCTGGTGCAACTGGCCTGGCTGTTCTGGGCGGCGCGCCGCTGCGGCATGGGGTTGGCGCCGCGCCGCCCCCGCCTGTCGCCCGAGGTCCGGCTGCTGTTCAAGCGCATCGTGCCCGGCGCGGTGGGCGCCGGGGTCTATCAGGTCAATCTGGTGGTCAACACCATGATCGCCTCCCTGGTGGCCGACGGTGCCGTCAGCTATCTGAACTATGCCGACCGGGTCAACCAGCTGCCGCTGGGGGTGGTGGGCATCGCCATCGGCACCGCCTTGTTGCCGCTGCTGTCACGCCAGTTGAAGGAAGGCGACATCGCCGCCGCCAAGGACAGCCAGAACCGCGCCATGGAGGCGGGGCTGCTGCTGACCCTGCCGGCGGCGGTGGCGCTGATGTGCATCGCCGCCCCGGTGATCCGGGTGCTGTTCGAGCGTGGCAATTTCGGCCCCACCGAGACCGAGGCCACCGCCAATGCCCTGGTGGCCTTCGCCATCGGCCTGCCCGCCTATGTGCTGGTCAAGGTACTGGTCCCCGCCTTCTTCGCCCGCGAGGACACCGGAACCCCGGTCAAGGTGGCCGGTGCCGCCATGCTGCTCAATATCGGCCTCAACCTGGCCCTGGCCCCGGTCATCGGCCATGTGGGCATGGCCCTGTCCACCGCCCTCGCCGCCTGGTTCAACGTGGTGGTGCTGGCGGTGCTGCTGCACCGTCGCGGTTTCTTCGCCATGGACCAGCGACTGCGGACCAAGGCGCCGCGCATCCTCGCCGCCTGCGCGGTGATGGCCGCGGCGCTGTGGGGGACCCGCCTGCTGCTATGGCCGCTGGCCCAGGGCCAGATGCTGGCGGTGGTTATGCTGGCGGCCTTGGTGGCGGTTGGGGCCTTAGGTTACGGCCTCGCCGTCCATCTGCTGGGAGCGGCGCGGCTGTCGGAGTTGAAATCCATGATGCGCCGCCGCAAGACGGGTTGAGCTATTTCGCCAGCCGCGCCGCCACCTCGGCCTCGCACTGCATCAGCCAGGTGATCCGCTGCAGCCGCGCGCTTTGCAGGGCCGCCTCGCGCCGCTCACGCTCCAATTTATCGTCGACCCGCTCCTGCTCGCGCGACAGCCGCATCATGCGCTCTTCCAGGGCCGGGTTCTCGCGCATCTCACGCTCGGCCTCGGCCTGGGCGCGGGCGCGCCGGGCCGGCTGGGACAGCAGGTCGTTACGCTCGACGACCAGGGCCTCCAACTGGGTCCGCCAGAAGGATGTGGGATAGATGAAAGCGCTGAAGGCGGCGGGACCGCCCTTCGGCTCGCAGCCCTCGTTGAGGCTGACCTTGTCCGGCGGCAGGGTGGCCCAGAGAAACAGCCCCAGCCCGGCGGCCAGGATCAGGCCATCACGCACTCGCTTGCTGGCCATGCTTATCCTCCCGGATGGCTCATCCCCGGGGATAAGGTTAAGGCTTGGCGGGGCGGCGGGCAATGGCCCGCTGGGAAGGGGAGGTCTGAGGAAATCGCGACCCGGACGGCCGGGGTCAGATGGTCGAGGCCAGATTGGGATCGGCGGCCTTGGCGTCCTCGCGCTCGACGCGCACGGCATGACGCCAGGCGCTCAGCGAAATGGCGGCGCCGACCAGGGCCAGAACCGCGAGCGCGGCCATGACGATATCCATGGTGGTAAAATACATCTCGTCTCTCCTCGGTCCGCCCGGTCGGTGGCGCGGATCGCCGACGCAAGCGGCGCTGGCTCACTCTCTACACGCCTTTTCGCAACTGCGAAAGGCATGGAAGACCGGCCATGCGCAAACCACATGACTGAACCATCGGAGATTGATCAGGAATAAGGATCAGGCGACCTGATCGGCGCGGGAGGCGACCGGGGCGGGAGGCGCGGCGATGGGGGCCGGGGCCACGGGCACCGGAGCCACCGCAACGGCGGGGTCCACCGCCGGGGCGCCGTCCTGGGCCGAAGTGGCGGAAGCCGTATCGGGAGCAGGGGCGTCCTGGCTGGCGGCACCGTGGCGGATATACTCTTCCACCACTTTCTGCGAGGGATACTGCGCCTTCACCTCACCGGTTTCACCATCACGGATGACGAAAACGGCGATCCCGGCCTTGTAGTCGAAATTGACGGCGGGGCTGATGAAGAGAGCCGCTTCGGGAGACACCACGGCATCGGACGAAGCATGTGCGGGCACGGAAGCAGCCTCCGCCTTCCCGCTGAGGGGGGCGTAGACCTGTTGCCCGTGCTCCGATGCGCTGCCGATGAACATGGCGTTCTGCCTGAAACAAAGTTTCTCGCTATTACCCTATCTACTCCAAAAGGCAGGAAAATGCAAGACTTTTCGCAGGCCGAACCAAGCGCGGCCACGACCTAGGAATCTGAAAAACATAAAGAATTCAGGATTTAGCCGGGAGTTCAGCTACTCCAGGAGGGCGGGCGCTTTTCCGCCAGGGCCGCCACCCCGTCGCGTCCTTCGTCGGACAGACGGGACTCGGCGAAATGGGTCGCGGTATAGCGCAACAGATCCGGTCCCATGGGGCTGTCGTCGATCACCCGGATCAGGTCCTTGACCGCGGCCTGGGCCGCCGGACCGCCCTTCAGGCAGGCATCCACCAGATGATCGCGGGCGGCCTCCAGACGGTTCGCCGCCACCACGCCATGGATCAGGCCGAGGCGCAGCGCCTCGCGGGCATCGAACCGCTCGCCCGACAGCATATAGCGGCGGCAGGCCCGCGCGCCGATGGCGGCCGCCATCACCGGCGCAACCACCGACGGCGACAGGCCGACCCGAATCTCGGGCAGGGCGAAGCTGGCCTCCTCGACCGAGATCGCCATGTCGGCCGCCGCCACCAGCCCAACTCCCAGGCCGATGGCCGGACCTTGGACCAAGGCGATCACCGGTTTGGGGCAGCGATCCACCGCATCCACCAGCATGGCCAGTTGCGCGGCATCCCGCTGCAGGTCCGCGGCAGTGTGGTCGGCGCCCGCCTGCAGCCAGCCCAGCTCGATGCCGCCGCAGAAGCTGGGCCCTTCCGCCGCCAACACCACCACCCGCACCAGATCGGCGACGCCGATCTTCTGGAAGGCCTGGGTCAGGGTGGCGGCCAATTGGGCATCGACGGCGTTATGGAGGTCGGGGCGGGTCAGGGTCAGGGTGGCGACCGGACCGGCAATCCTGACATGAAGGGCATCACTCATGGGCGGCGTCCTTGCTTCGGCTGAAGCATGAGTAAACCATCTTGTCAGGCCGCAGTCGACAGAGGCCGCCGGAAATGCGTATGGTCCGGGAATTCCACCCCCTCACCCCCACACAGACCAGGACCGCCCCATGGAAAACCGCGAGATGTTCGAAGAGATCAACGCCCTGATCGGGGCGGTGGCCAAGGCGTTCGACCTGGCTGAAATGGAGGTGGTCAAGGCCATCGAGGCGGGCGAGCTGGGCATGAGCATGGTCACCGACGACCAGGGCCGCAACTGCGTCGAGGTCGGCTTCGACGGCCGCACCGCCCGCATCTATCAGGGCGCCATCTTCCGCCCCGACGACACCCCCGAGCCGGAAGACGACGAATGCGGCGGCGACAAGGGCCACGGTGGCTGTTCCTGCGGCCACTGACCCAAGCCGCTACGCCTTGCGCGCCACCCAGCCGCCGAAGCACAGCGCGCGGAAATAGGGCTGCGGCGGCCCGAAACCGGCCCCCGCCAGCAACTCGGCCAACCGCGTCTCGGTAACGGGAAAGATGTCGCGGTCGATGTGGCGGAAGCCCTTTTCCACCTCGCCCTCCGGAATGCCCGCCGCCAGTTGCAGATGCCGCCACCAGGCCCGCAACTGCTGCTGCCAAGCGTCGTCCCAGCGGCCGAACAGATCGGCCAGCACCAGCGGCGCGCCGGGTTTGAGATGACTTGATATCTCCTCGAGCAGGGCCGCCTTGGCCCCGTCATCCTTGAGGAAATGCATCACCAGCAGAGCGGTGGCGGCGTCGAAGGGCTCGAATTTGGGCAGGGCGCCGACCTTGGAGGGATACAGCCGCACCCGCCGGGTCAGGCGACGCTCGGCCACCTTGGCCTCGGCATGGCGCAGCATCTCCTTGGACGGGTCAACTCCCACCACCGCCAGACCGGGACAGCTTTCGGCCAGGGCGACGCATTCGACGCCGGTCCCCGCCCCCACCACCAGGGCACGGCCATGGCCGCCGGTAACCTCGGCCACGATCTGGCACGACAGGACATGCAGCGCATCATAGCCGGGAATGGCTTCCCGCACCCGGCGGTCATAAGCCTCGGCCCGGTCCTTGTCCCAATGATCCCGCTTATCCGCGTCCATCCAGCCCTCCCTGACCGCCATCCTCGGCAAAACCGTCCAATTGCCGCAGTGCCTCGCCCGTCACCAGGGCCGCCGCCAGGGCGACATTCAGCGAGCGCGGCCCCACCGCCATGGGAATGCGGATGCGCGCATGGGCGGCCTGGGCCACCTCGGCCGGAACACCGGCGCTTTCCCGTCCCACCATGATGGTGTCCCCCGCCTGGAATGTGAAGCGGTCATGACGGTCCTCGCCCAGGGTGGTCAGCAGCACCAGTCGGCGCCCCCCGTCCACCAGGGCCGCGTGGAAGGCCTCCCACGACCTGTGCCGCGCATAGCTGGATTGCGCGATATAGTCCATGCCCGCCCGCCGCAGCTTGCCGTCATCCCAGACGAAGCCGCAGGGCTCGACGATGTCGACCGGCACGCCAAGGCAGGCCGACAGCCGCAGCAGGCTGCCCGCGTTCTGCGGGATATCAGGCTGATAGAGCGCAAGACGGAGCCGATCCACCCAGACATTCCCCATTGGCCGCGCCATCGTCATATTATCGAAACATAATACAAGACGAGACGGCAGTTGAAACCAAAAGGCCGATGTGGTTAATAGTCGCGCTTCCGCGGGCCAACAAGAGGATTAGACATGGCTGATCAGGCACATAATGCCCAGCCCTCGTCGGTGGACGGGCAGACGCGGCGGGATTTCCTGCTGTATGCCACTTCTGCCGTCGGAGCGGTTGGGACTGGCTTGGCGCTGTGGCCGTTCGTGCACAGCATGAATCCGGCCGCCGATACGCTGGCACTTTCCACCACCGACGTCGACATTTCCACCATCCAGCCAGGTCAATCCGTGACCATCGTCTGGCGCGGCAAGCCGGTTTTCGTCCGGCGACGCCTGCCCGAAGAGATCGCCGATGCCGGTAAGGTCAACATCGCCGAACTGCGTGATCCGCAGGCTGACGCCGATCGCGCCAAGAAGGCCGAGTGGTTGATCCTGATCGGCGTCTGCACCCATCTCGGCTGCGTGCCGCTGGGCCAGAAGCCGGCTGATCCCCGCGGGGAATTCGGCGGCTGGTTCTGCCCCTGCCACGGCTCGCACTACGATACTTCGGGTCGCATCCGCAAGGGCCCGGCTCCGGCCAACCTGCCGGTGCCGCCCTATCAGTTCACCAGCGACACCACCGTCCGGATCGGCTGAGGGGGCCCGTGATGAGCGACTTCAAGAGCAACAACAAGGTGGTCAACTGGATTGATTCGCGCCTGCCCATCTTCTCGATGATGCAGCACAGCGCGATCGACTATCCGACGCCTCGTAATCTGAACTACTGGTGGAATTTCGGTTCGCTGGCGGCGGTGATGCTGATCATCATGATCCTCACCGGCCTGTTCCTGGCCATGAACTATTCCTCCCACACCTCGCTGGCCTTCGACTCGGTCGAACGCATCATGCGTGACGTGAACTATGGCTGGCTGTTGCGTTATCTGCACGCCAACGGCGCCTCCATGTTCTTCATCCTGGTCTACATCCACATCTTCCGCGGCCTCTATTACGGTTCGTACAAGGCCCCGCGCGAAATCCTGTGGTTCGTCGGCATCGCCATCTATCTGGCGATGATGGCGACCGGCTTCCTGGGCTATGTGCTGCCCTGGGGCCAGATGTCCTTCTGGGGCGCCACCGTGATCACCAACCTGTTCTCGGCCTTCCCGCTGGTGGGCGAGCACATCGTCACCTTGCTGTGGGGCGGCTTCTCGGTGGACAATCCCACCCTGAACCGGTTCTTCGCGCTGCACTTCCTGCTGCCCTTCGTCATCCTGGGCCTGGTGGTCGTGCATGTGTGGGCGCTGCATACCGTCAAGTCGAACAACCCGCTGGGCATCGACATGAAGGGGCCGCAGGATTCGATCCCGTTCCACCCCTACTACACCATCAAGGACCTGTTCGGCATCGGCCTGTTCCTGATGTTCTACCTGGGCTTCGTGTTCTGGGCGCCCAACTTCTTCGGCGAACCCGACAACTACATCCCGGCCAACCCGATGGTGACCCCGCCGCATATCGTCCCCGAATGGTACTATCTGCCGTTCTACGCGATCCTGCGCTCCTTCACCTTCGACCTGCCCTTCCTGCCCGCCAAGCTGCAGGGCGTGCTGGCCATGTTCTCGGCCATCCTGATCCTGTTCGCCCTGCCCTGGCTGGACACCTCCAAGGTGCGCTCGGCCAAGTTCCGGCCGTTGTACCGCCAGTTCTTCTGGCTGTTCTTCGTCAACGCCATGGTCCTGGGCTATGTGGGTGGCATGCCGGCCGAAGGCATCCTGGTGCGTCTCGGCCAGTTCTGCACCGCCTACTACTTTGCTCACTTCCTGGTAATCCTGCCCCTGCTGGGCAAGATCGAGAAGCCCAAGGCGCTGCCCGCCTCCATCTCGTCGCCGGTGGTCAAGGCCGCCGCGCTCGGCGTGATGATCCTGGTTGGTCTGGCCGGATTCTCGGGCCAGGCCCTGGCCAGCGGCGGACAAGGCCCCGAACTGAAGAAGCCCGCCCAGCCCTTCTCGTGGGAAGGCGTCTTCGGCAAGCACGACAAGGCGACCCTGAAGCGTGGCTATCAGGTGTTCCACGACGTGTGCTCGGCCTGCCACTCCATGAAGCTGGTGGCGTATCGCAACCTTGCCGATATCGGTTTCACCGCCGATGAGATCAAGGCCTTGGCCGCCGAGAAGGAAGTGACCGACGGACCCAACGACGAAGGCGCCATGTTCCAGCGCCCCGCCCGCGCGTCCGACAAGTTCGTGCCTCCGTTCCCCAACGACAAGGCCGCCCAGGCGGCCAATGGCGGCGCCCTGCCGCCTGACCTGTCGCTGATGAACAAGGCCCGGGTCAAAGGCCCCTACTACGTCTACTCGCTGATGCTGGGCTACGAGGATGCTCCTCCGGCCGGGGTGACCATTCCCGAAGGTAAGATGTTCAACCACTACTTCCCGGGCAATGCCATCAGCATGCCCATGGTGGTCAGTGACGACATCGTCACCTATGCCGACGGCACCAAGGCCACCAAGGAGCAGATCGCCTACGACGTGGTGACCTTCCTGAACTGGGCCGCCGAGCCCGAGCTTGACGCCCGCAAGAGCATGGGCGCCAAGGTCATGGTGTTCCTGGCCCTGATCACCGCCATGCTGTATGCGCTGAAGCGGCAGATCTGGAAGGACGTTCACTGAGCGTCCTGGCCTGACGGAAAGCATCGCGGCCGCCCCGGCGACGGGGCGGCCGTTTTGTTGTCCGACGGCCCTATTTCCAGATGGGCTTGCCCGAGCCCGGCAGGCCCAGCTCGGCCCAGCGCTCGCTGACCCGCGCGACCATGTCGTCGCTCATGCGGATTTTCTCGCCCCATTCGCGATGGGTCTCGGGCGGCCATTTGTTGGTGGCATCCATGCCCAGCTTGCCCCCCAGCCCGGATTCCGGGCTGGCGAAATCCAGATAGTCGATGGGGGTGCCCTCGATCACCGTGATGTCGCGGGCCGGGTCCATGCGGGTCGAGATGGCCCACATCACGTCCTTCCAGTTCCGCGCGTCGATGTCGTCATCCACCACGATGACGAATTTTGTGTACATGAACTGCTTGAGGAAGCTCCACACCCCAAACATCACCCGCTTGGCATGGCCGGGATAGGCCTTCTTCATGCTGACCACGGCGATGCGGTAGGAGCAGCCCTCGGGCGGCAGCCAGAAATCGATGATTTCCGGGAACTGCTGCGCCAGCAGTGGAATGAACACCTCATTCAGCGCCTCGCCCAGCACGCTGGGCTCGTCCGGCGGACGGCCGGTGAAGGTGGACAGATAGATGGGGTCCTTGCGCATGGTGATGGCGGAGATGCGGAAGACCGGGAAATCCTCCACCGAATTGTAATAGCCGGTATGGTCGCCATAGGGGCCTTCCGGACCGTTCTCGTCGGGCATGACATGGCCTTCCAGCACGATCTCGGCCTCGGCCGGGACCTTGAGCGGCACCGTCTTGCAATCGACCAGCTCCAGCTTCTTCCCGCGCAGCAACCCGGCGAACTGGTATTCCGACAAGGTTTCCGGCACCGGCGTGACGGCGGCGATGATGGTGCCGGGATCGGCGCCGATCACCACGGCGCAGGGCATGGGTCCCTTGCCCGCCTTCACCCAGCGCTGGAAATGCTGGGCACCGCCCCGATGCTTCAGCCAACGCATCAAAGTGGTGTCGCGCCCGGTGACCTGCATGCGGTAGATGCCCAGATTGAAACCGTCGCGCTTGTCGTCCTTGACGTTGGGACCTTGGGTCACCACCAGCGGCCAGGTGATCAGCGGCGCCGGTTCGCCCGGCCAACAGCCCTGGATGGGAAGGCGCGCCAGGTCCACCTGATCTCCGGTCAGCACCACCTGCTGACAGGGCGCGCTGCTCACCGTCTTGGGCCGCATGGCCATGACGGTGCGGGCCAGGGGCAGCATCTCCAGGGCTTCGCGCCAGCCACCAGGCGGTTCGGGCTGCTTGAGGAAGGCCAGGGTTTCCCCCACCTCGCGCAACTGGTGCGGCTCGCGGTCCATGCCCCAGGCCACCCGCTCCACCGTGCCGAACAGGTTGACCAGCACCGGCATGCCATAGGCGGTGCCATCGGGCCGCACCACGTTCTCGAACAGCACCGCCGGGCCGCCCTCGGCCAGCAGCCGGGTCTGGATCTCGGTCATCTCCAGATGGGGCGAGACCGGCGCCGCGACCCGTTTCAGCCGTCCGGTCTCCTCCAGGCGGCGAATGAAGTCACGTAGGGAGTCGTAAGGCATGTCGAGGGTCTCCGTGCTGGCGCCCCAGGGGACGACGAAGACGGTTTCCCGTCAAGAGGCGATCGAAGGCACCAGAATCGATCAATATGTGATAAAAATACGGCACAACCCTGACTTCACGGCGCACATATTTGCCTGTAGGCTCTGCACTCGGAGGTTCGGGGGATAACCGGGAAGGCAAGGGCCCAGTCCATGGCCGTATTCCAAAAGGAAGAACGCTATCGCACGCTGATCGAGCTGGGCATCGCCTTGTCGGCGGAGCGCAATCACAACCGGCTGATGGAGAAGATTCTCCATGGCGCCAAGGGGATGTGCAACGCCGATGGCGGCACCCTCTACATGGTGACCGACACCAAAGACGGGTTGCGCTTCGAGATCATGCTGAACGACACCCTGGACATCGCCATGGGCGGGACCACGGGCAAGCCCATTCCGTTCCCGCCGCTGCGGTTGCGCGATGATTTCGGCCATCCCAACCACAAGAACGTCTCCAGTTCCTGCGCGCTGACCGGCACCACCATCAATATCGTCGACGCCTATGACGACACCAAATTCGACTTTTCCGGCACCAAGGCCTTCGACGCCAAGACCGGCTATCGCTCGAAATCCTTCCTGACGGTGCCGCTGAAGAACTACGAGGGCGAGGTGATCGGCGTGCTGCAGCTGATCAACGCCCGCGACCGCCGCAACCGCATCATGGCCTTCGGCGCCGAGATCACGCCGCTGATCGAGGCCCTGGCCAGCCAGGCGGCGGTGGCCCTGGACAATCAGCGCCTGATCGAAGCCCAGAAGAACCTGTTCAAGAGCTTCATCCAGGTCATCGCCGGGTCCATCGACGCCAAGAGCCCCTATACCGGCGGCCACTGCCACCGCGTCCCCGCCGTCACCTTCATGATGGCCCAGGCCGCCTGCGAGCAGACCGAAGGCCCCTTCGCCGATTTCCAGCTGACCGAGGACGAGTGGTACGAGTTGGAAGTCTCGGCCGGCCTGCATGACTGCGGCAAGGTCACCACCCCGGAATACATCGTCGACAAAGCCACCAAGCTCGAGACCATCTATAACCGCATCCATGAAGTGCGCATGCGCTTCGAGGTCATGAAGCGCGACGCCGTCATCACCTATCTGGAGGGCCTGCTGGCCGGGGAAGAGGATGCCGACACCCTGAAGGAGCGCCTCGACGAGACCCTGGCCCGCATCGACGACGATTTCGGCTTTGTCGCCGAATGCAATGTGGGAGGCGAGTTCATGGCGCCCGAGAAGGTCGACCGCCTGAAGGACATCGCGTCGCATACCTGGACCCGGACCCTGGACGACACATTGGGCCTGTCCATCGACGAGATGCGCCGCCGCAGCCCCGACGCCCCCAAGCCGCCGGTCAAGGAATCGGTGCTGGCCGACAAGGACTGGCACGTCATCCCGCACGAGATCGCGGTGGATGTCAGCCGCTACGAGGCCGAGGGCATCACCATGAAGCCGCCGGAGCACCGCTACAATCTGGGCGAGATCTACAATCTGTGCATCGGCCGCGGCACGCTGACCGCCGAGGACCGTTTCAAGATCAACGATCACATCGTCCAGACCATCTTCATGCTGAAGGCCCTGCCCTTCCCCAAGAACCTGTCCCGCGTGGCGGAATGGGCGGGCGGCCACCACGAAAAGATGGACGGTGGCGGCTATCCCAAGGGCCTGACCCGCGACCAGATGTCCTGGCCCGCCCGCATGATGGCCATCGCCGACATTTTCGAGGCGCTGACCGCCGCCGACCGCCCCTACAAGAAGCCCAAGACCCTGTCGGAATCGCTCAAGATCATGTCCTTCATGGTCAAGGACCAGCATATCGACCCCGATCTGTGGCAGCTGTTCCTGACCTCGGGCATCTGGAAGCAATACGCCGAGAAATATCTGCGGCCCGAGCAGGTGGACGACGTGGATATCTCCAAATACCTGCCCAAGGCGGCGAAATAGCGGCCCCGTGGCGGGGTTCCGCGCCTATATCGCCGCCTCCCTGGACGGCTATATCACCGACCGGGACGGGTCCATCGCCTGGCTGCAGCCCTTCGACGCCATCGACTACGGCTTCGACGACTTCATGACCCATATCGGCACCCTGGTCATGGGGCGGACCACCTATGACCATCTCCACGCCATGGGCCATTGGCCCCATGGCGACAAGCGCTGCATCGTGGTGACCTCGCGCACCATGGACACCGCACCCGACAATGTGGAGCCCTGGGTGGGCGACATCGCCCGGCTGGTGGAGGAATTGCGGGCAGGGACGACCGGCGATGTCTGGGTGGCGGGCGGCGCCAAGGCCATCCGCGCCTTCCTCGACCTCAAGGCCATCGACCATTTCGACCTGTTCGTGATGCCGGTGATGCTGGGCGGTGGCAAACCGCTGTTCGAGCCCTCGGAACGGACCGCGCGCCTGACCCTGCTGGCGGCGAAAAGCTATATCAACGGCGTGGTCCGGCTGTCCTACGTGGTGGGATAGAAGCCGACGAGCCAGGGGCGAGGAGTTGCGGGCAAGGCCCGGCGCGGCCCGTGCCGCGAAAGCCAAGCCGCCGGAGGCGGCGCCCGGCGACTGAGGGACAATAAAGCCTCCCTTCGCCCGCCTTTCCCTATTCTCCCGCCCCTCTCTATTCCAGCGCCTGGCGCAGAGCCGCCGCACTGGCCCAGGGCGCCAGCACCAGCGCCGCCACCAGGATGCCCGACAGGATCAGCAGATGGGGCTTGGCGCTCATGCCCTGGACGGCGGCGTCGATGGCGCCGACCCCGAAGATCAGCACCGGCACGTAAAGCGGCAGGATCAGCAGCGACAGCAATACCCCACCACGCCGGGCGCCCAGCACCAAGGCGGCGCCGATGCCGCCGATCAGCGACAGGATGGGAGTGCCCAGCGCCATGGCCGCCAGCAGGGTGGCGAAGCCCTCGGGCTGCATGTGCAACAGCACCGCCAGCACCGGGGCGGCCACCATCAGCGGCAGGCCGGTGGTCAGCCAGTGGGCCAGTATCTTGGCGGCCACCACCACGCCCAGCGGCGTCGGCGTCAACACCAGCAGTTCCAGCGAGCCGTCCTCGTAATCGGCCTGGAACAGCCGGTCCAGCGACAGCATGGAGGCCAGCAGGGCGGTGACCATCAGCACGCCCGCCGAGACCCGTTCCAGCACATTGACCTCGGGGCCGATGCCGAAGGGGAACAGCACCACCGTCAGGACGAAGAAGGTGACCACCATGACGCTGTCCGAGCCCTGGCGCAGGGCCAGGCGCAGGTCGCGGCGCACCACTTCGAGGAAGCGGTTCATGGGAATTCCTCCGCCACGGCAAATTCGTCCAGATGCATCTCGGTGGCACCGGGCAGGTCGATATCGGCATGGGTGGACAGCACCACCATGCCGCCCTGGGCGCGATGCTCCGCCAACACCGCTTCCAGCGCCTTGATGGAAGCCTTGTCGAGAGCGGTGGTGGGCTCGTCCAGCAGCCAGAGCGGGCTGGGCGCCGCCAGCAGCCGCGCCAGATTGGTGCGGCGCTTCTGGCCCGCCGACAGCATCTTGCCGGGAATGGCCGCCAGATGGGACAGGCCGAAACGGTCCAGCGCCGTTTCCACCGCCAACCCCGCCCGACCGGCATGGGAATCGTGGAGATGGGCCCAGAAGCGGAGATTCTCCGCCACCGTCAGCACCGGCTTCACCGCGTCGTGATGCCCCAGGTAATGGGTGCGGGCGTTGTGGCCTTCCGGATTCTCGCCCACCGGCTCTCCGTCCCAGGCCAGCACGCCATGGGCGGGCCGCAGCAGCCCGGCCATCACCCGCAGCAGCGACGACTTGCCTGAGCCGTTGGGGCCAAGCAGCACCAGCGCGCCGCCGCTTTCAAGGCTGAACCCCAGACCGGCGAACACCACCCGCCCGCCCCTGAGGCAGGCCAGATCGGTTCCGGAGAATGTGGCGGCGGCCGGGATGGTCATGGGCGGCACCATGGCAAAATTCCGCCGCCTTGACGAGGGGGTTTCGTCGCTGGAGCAGGACGAGTTGGCCGCCCATTCCATTTGCTTTGCGTCATGCCCGGACGTGTTCCGGGCATCCGCGCGTTTCCATCCGGCACGGTGCCTGACGGTACCCATGGATGGCCGGGTCGAGCCCGGCCATGACGGAGAGGGAGGGGGCTGAAATGGGTCAAGGCTTCCCGTTCCGCCGGGGCTCGAGCGGCTCGCACCGGGGCCGAATCAACAGCGGCGGTCGGGCCAGGGGGAGCACCGACCGCCGCCTTGAAAGCCCGGCTTCACCCGCCCGAGGGGGTGGGAAGGCGGGGAAGCCTCCGGGCCTTGAACATCATGATGCCCCCCAATTAAGGCAAATTCATGGCCGACATGCGGCGGCGATTGCGGAAACACTCTTTCCTATGGCGGGCGATAAGGGTAGTTTTCTTCCCCGCGAACCCCCACTTAAGGGTGGTTCGCCGCTGAATGCAGACCGGACCCCTTCGGGAATCCGGCCCACACACTTGACCGAGAGGATTTCGCCGTGCTTGAAGCCTATCGCCAGCATGTCGCCGAGCGTGCCGCGCTCGGGATTCCGCCCCTGCCGCTGTCGGCGGCCCAGACCGAGCAACTGGTCGGCCTGCTGCGGAACCCGCCCAAGGGGGAGGAACAGACCCTCGTCGAGCTGATCACCTATCGCGTCCCGGCCGGCGTCGATGACGCGGCCAAGATCAAGGCCGATTTCCTGGACAAGGTGGCCAAGGGCACCGAGACCTGTTCGCTGATCTCGCGCGAGAAGGCGGCCGAGCTGCTGGGCACCATGCTGGGCGGCTTCAACGTCAAGCCGCTGATCGAGCTGCTGGCCGATGCCAAGGTCGGCACCGTCGCCGCCGAGGGCCTGAAGAAGACCCTGCTGGTGTTCGACTTCTTCCATGACGTCAAGGACCTGGCCGACAAGGGCAACGCCAACGCCAAGGCGGTGATCCAGTCCTGGGCCGATGCCGAGTGGTTCACCTCGCGCCCGGCGGTGCCGGAAAGCCTGACCGTCACCATCTTCAAGGTGACCGGCGAGACCAACACCGACGACCTGTCGCCCGCTCCTGACGCCTGGAGCCGCCCCGACATCCCGCTGCACGCGCTCGCCATGCTGAAGAATCCCCGCCCCGGCATCGAGGCGGACGAACCCGGCCAGCGTGGCCCGCTGAAGCAGCTGGAAGCCCTGGCCAAGAAGGGCCATCTGGTGGCCTATGTGGGCGACGTGGTCGGCACCGGCTCTTCGCGCAAATCCGCCACCAATTCGGTGCTGTGGTTCACCGGCGAGGACATCCCCTTCGTGCCGAACAAGCGCTTCGGCGGCGTCTGCCTGGGCACCAAGATCGCCCCGATCTTCTACAACACCATGGAAGACGCGGGCGCGCTGCCCATCGAGCTGGACGTCAACCAGATGAACATGGGCGACGTGGTCGAGCTGCGTCCCTATGACGGCAAGGCGCTGAAGGACGGCAAGGTCATCGCCGAATTCACCGTCAAGTCCGAGGTGATCTTCGACGAAGTGCGCGCCGGCGGCCGCATTCCGCTGATCATCGGCCGCGGCCTGACCGCCAAGGCCCGCGAGGCCCTCGGCCTGCCGGTCTCGACCCTGTTCCGCCTGCCCGCCGTGCCCAAGGATACCGGCAAGGGCTTCTCGCTCGCCCAGAAGATGGTCGGCCGCGCCTGTGGCCTGCCCGAGGGCAAGGGCATGCGCCCCGGCACCTATTGCGAGCCCAAGATGACCACCGTGGGCAGCCAGGACACCACCGGCCCCATGACCCGCGACGAGTTGAAGGATCTGGCCTGCCTCGGCTTCTCCGCCGATATGGTGATGCAGTCCTTCTGCCACACCGCCGCCTATCCGAAGCTGGTGGACGTCAAGACCCACCGCGAGCTGCCGGGCTTCATCTCCACCCGTGGCGGCGTCGCGCTGCGTCCCGGCGACGGCGTCATCCACTCCTGGCTGAACCGCCTGCTGCTGCCCGACACCGTGGGCACCGGCGGCGACTCCCACACCCGCTTCCCCATCGGCATCTCCTTCCCGGCCGGTTCCGGTCTGGTGGCCTTCGCCGCCGCCACCGGCGTCATGCCGCTGGACATGCCGGAATCGGTGCTGGTGCGCTTCAAGGGCAAGATGCAGCCCGGCGTCACGCTGCGTGACCTGGTCAACGCCATCCCCCTCTACGCCATCCGCGCCGGTCTGCTGACCGTGGAGAAGAAGGGCAAGAAGAACGTCTTCTCCGGCCGCATCCTGGAAATCGAAGGCCTGCCCGACCTCAAGGTGGAACAGGCGTTCGAACTGTCCGACGCCGCCGCCGAGCGTTCGGCCGCCGCCTGCTCGGTGCACCTGGATAAGGCGCCGATCATCGAGTACATGACCTCGAACATCACCCTGATGAAGTGGATGATCGCCAACGGCTATCAGGATGCCCGCACGCTGGGCCGCCGCATCAAGGCCATGGAGGCCTGGATCGCCGATCCCAAGCTGCTGGCCCCCGACGCCGATGCCGAATACGCCGCCGTGATCGAGATCGATCTGGCCGACGTCAAGGAACCCATCGTCGCCTGCCCCAATGACCCCGACGACGTCAAGCTGCTGTCCGAAGTGGCCGGGGCCAAGATCGACGAGGTCTTCATCGGCTCGTGCATGACCAATATCGGCCACTTCCGCGCCGCCGGTAAGGTGCTGGAAGGCAAGTCCGACATCCCGACCCGCCTGTGGATCGCGCCGCCCACCAAGATGGACGCCATGATCCTCAACGAGGAAGGCTACTACTCGGTGCTGGGCAAGTCAGGCGCCCGCATGGAAATGCCCGGCTGCAGCTTGTGCATGGGCAATCAGGCGCAGATCCGCAAGGGGTCTACCGCCATGTCCACCTCCACCCGCAACTTCCCTAACCGTCTGGGTATCGACACCAACGTCTATCTCGGCTCCGCCGAGCTGGCCGCCGTCTGCGCCCTGATGGGCAAGATCCCCACCGTCGCCGAGTATCTGGAGCAGGTGAACGTGGTCAACGCCAAGGCCGCCGACATCTATCGCTACATGAACTTCGACCAGATCGCCGAATTCCGCGATCAGGCCGCCACCGTGACGGTCTGATCCCGGACCGAGGGTCTATCGACCAAGCCCACCCCCTCGGGGGTGGGCTTTTTCGTCGCGGATGCCATGCCCTCTGCCATCTTTAAATTCATCCAATCCGCATGTTATGATATGGAGTCTAATGGGGAAGCAGCATGACGGCACCCAGGGCCATGCCCAACAGCGGCAATCAGCTGATTGATCGCCAGCACCGGGCCATCAGCGAGATCATCGCCCGCGCCGCCGAGAGCGTGCGCAATGGCGGCGAGGGCTTCACCGACGCGGTGTTGAACTTCTACGACGCCTTGGCGGCCCATTTCGCCCTGGAAGGCGTCATCTTCCGGGGCGCCGGCTTCGATGCCGCCGACGAGCACGACAAGGCCCATGCCGCCATTCTGGATCGGGTACGCGCCATCATCGATGCCCAGGATGTCACCCAGGGCACGTCGGTGCGCCATGCCGCCATCGACGAGCTGGAGCAGATTCTCTACGACCATGAACTGCTGGAAGACTCCGCCTATTGGGAAGCGGTGCGGTTCGACCCCGACGAACAGGCGGTGGTATGGGATCCGGAGCTGGAAACCGGGATCGACTGGATCGACGAACAGCACCGCCACCTGGCCGCCATCATCAATCAACTGGCCCTGGCCGCCCGGGCCGGTGACGGCGAGGCGCTGTCCGAGTTGGCCGATCGCTTCCTGCGCCATGCCCGCCAGCACTTCGCCGCCGAGGAACGTTATCTGATCGCCCAGGGCATTCCTGTTTCCACCCATCGGGCCGAGCATCGACGCCTGCTCGGTGAATTGGATCGCATGATGGCGGGCAGCGAGTCATCAGCCATGGCCGATCATTACCTGCGCTACTGGATCTTCGACCACATCCGAACCACCGACATGGCGGATTTCGGACCGGTCAGTCCCGATCGTGCAGACTGACGCGCGAGAAGCCTTCCGCCACCGGCAGATAGGAGCGGCGCCGTGACTTGGCGTCGCGCAGCGCGCTGCCCGCATAGATCTGCTTGGCCGCCTCGACCATGAGGACCCCGCCGAAGGTTTCGAACCAGCGCGAGCCGATTTCCTCCATGGCCGAGGCCGAACGCAGCAGCATGCGCGAGGTGGTCGGCGGCAGGAACAGCGCCGAAGCGCGCGCCACCGGGGTGAACATGTTGTCGCGCAACAACCGGTCCAACTGGCCCTTGGTATAGGGACGGCCATTGCCGAAAGGGGTGCGTTCCAGCCTGGCCCAGATGCCGCGCCGGTTAGGCACCACCACCAGCAGCCGTCCGCCATCGGCCAGCACCCGCCAGGCTTCCCGCATCATGGCGCGAACCTGTTCGGTGGATTCCAGGGCATGGACCAGCAGCAGGCGGTCGATGGAGCGATCGGGTAGCGGCAAATCGGTCTCGTCGGCCAGCGCGGTCAGGCCCGGCCCCTCGGCGGGCCAGGGCAGCACTCCCTGGCTGGCGGGCATCACCGCGATCACCCGTTCCGCCTCGCCGAGATAGGGCCGCAGATAGGGCGTGGCGAATCCCAGCCCCAGCACCCGCAGCCCCGACAGATCGGGCCACAACTGGCGCAGGCGACGGCGGATGAGCCGTTGCGCCACCTGACCCAGGCTGGCGGAATAGAAGTCGCGGAGATCGACCACGTCGGTCCACATGGCCGGATAGGCGAGATCGCGATTCACGGGGGGGCTCCTGCGGTTCCTGCCAGAAGAATAGGCGGAACCGAAGATTGGCGCTACACTCCGCGCAATCCAACGCCGCGAGGCCGCCATGGCTAAGATCGTCGTCGAGCAGATTCCCGTCCTGTCGGACAATTACATCACCCTGGCGCACGAGCCCGTCAGCGGTGCCACCGCCGCCGTGGACCCGGCGGTGGCCGAACCGGTGCTGGAGCATCTGGCGGCCAGGGGCTGGACCCTGTCCCATATCCTCAACACCCATCACCACGGCGACCATACCGGCGGTAATCTGGAGCTGATCCGCCGCACCGGCTGCACGGTGGTGGGCGCCGCCCGGGATTCCGAGCGCATCCCCGGCATCTCCATGGAGGTGGGCGAAGGCGATACCTTCCTGCTGGGGGGCGCCGCCGTCATGGTGCTGGAAACCCCCGGCCACACCTCCGGCCACACCGCTTACTGGTTCCCCGACGCCCATGTGGTCTTCGCCGGAGACTGCCTGTTCTCGCTGGGCTGCGGCCGACTGTTCGAGGGCAGCGCCGAGGAGATGTGGGCCTCGCTGAAGAAGCTGCGCGACCTGCCCCCAAACACCCAGGTCTATTGCGCCCACGAATACACCGCCTCCAATGGCCGCTTCGCCAAGCTGGTGGAGCGCGACAACCAGGCCCTGGCCACCCGTCTGGAGCAGGTGGAGAAGCTGCGGGCCAAGGGCCTGCCCACCATTCCCACCACCATCGCCGAGGAACGCGCCACCAACCCCTTCCTGCGGGCCGACACCGCCGCCGTCGCCAAGGCGGTGGGCATGGAGCCCGGCACCGACCCCGCCCGGGTCTTCGCCGAACTGCGCCGCCGCAAGGACGCGTTCTAGAGTCTGTCCGGCTTAGGTGAAAACGTCCTCTCACCTCGTCATGGCCGGCTCCCGGATCAAGTCCGGGGGTGATCCGGCCATCCATGGATCCTCGGGTCGAGCCCGAGGGTGACGAGTGGGCATATAAAGTCCGCCAAGCTCGGACAGAGCTACATCGCCTCCGCCGGGAACAGCCGCGACGGGGTGACGATCTCGGCCTGGGCCGCCACCAGCGCCAGCTCGCGACGCCCCAGGGCGCGGGTGCGCGTCAACACCCCGAACACGCTGGACACCGCCAGCGACAGGGCCTCGGGCGCCTCGGTCCCCTTCAGCAGATGCCCCAGCAGCAAGGCCGACAGCAGGTCACCCGCCCCGTTGGGCGGATGGGGGAAGTCCAGGCGCGGCGTCGCCACCCTCCAGGCGCCGTCGGCGCTCACCGCCAGGCAGGCGATGGAGCCCTCGCCCGCCGTCAGGCTGCTGACCACCACCAGGCGTGGCCCCCTACCACCGGAGGAGGCCGGGGCCAGCAAGCGCCGCGCCGCCACCACCGCGCCGCCCAGATCGGCCACCGGCAAACCGGTCAGCAGCGACAGTTCGAAACGGTTGGGCGTCACCACCTGGGCGGCGGGAATCAGCTTGTCGGCCAGGACGGCGGGAATGCCCGCCTTGACATAGAGGCCCGGCCCGTCGTCGCCCATCACCGGATCGCAGAGATACAGCGCGCCGGGCGGCAGCGCGTCCAGGGCATCCAGCAGCACCACCCCGGCCGCCGCCTCGCCCAGATAGCCCGACAGCACGCCATCCAGCGCCGCCAGGGTCCCCACCCGGCGCAGGCCCTCGACCACATCGGCCAGATGGGGCGCGGCCATGGCCGCGCCTTTCCAGCCGCCATGGCCGGGATGGTTGGAGAACTGCACCGTATCCACCGGCCAGACGTCGAATCCCAGCCGCTGCAACGGAAACACCGCGGCGGAATTGCCCACATGGCCATAGGCGACGGCCGACTGGAAAGAAAGAATCTGCATGTCGCGCCCGGTATAGAGGATAGATTGTTGCGCTGCAACCGGGGCTTCGGTTAGTCTGCCCCGCCTTTTCCATCTTACGGGAGTATGCCCCATGGCGACCACCGCGCGGCCGCGCCGCTCCGTCCTCTACATGCCCGGCTCCAATCCCCGCGCCCTCGACAAGGCCCGAACCCTGGCCGCCGACGGCCTGATCCTGGACCTCGAGGACGCCGTCGCCCCCGACGCCAAGGACACTGCCCGCGCCCAGGTGGTGGAAGCGGTCAAGGCGGGCGGCTATGGCCGCCGCGAGCTGCTGGTGCGGGTCAACGGCCTGTCGACGCCCTGGTTCCATGCCGATGTGGCCGCCGCCGCCCAGAGCGGCGCCGACGCCGTCCTGATCCCCAAGGTGGAAAGCGCCGACGCGGTGCGGCTGACCCAGGCCATCATGGAGGCCAATGGCGCCCCCGACACCATGGCCATCTGGTGCATGATGGAGACCCCCAAGGGCATCCTGCGCGCCGAGGAGATCGCCACGTCGAGCCCGCGCATGGCCGGTTTCGTCATGGGCACCTCGGACCTCGCCAAGGACCTGCATTGCGCCCATACCCGCGAGCGGCTGCCCATGATCACCTCGCTGGGCCTGTGCCTGCTGGCCGCCCGCGCTCATGGGCTGGCGGCGCTGGACGGGGTCTATCTCGACCTAAACGACGACGAGGGCTTCGAGTATTCCTGTCGCCAGGGCCTGGAACTGGGCTTCGACGGCAAGACCCTGATCCACCCCAAGACCATCGACGCCGCCAACCGGGTGTTCGCGCCCTCGGAAAAGGAGATCGAGTGGTCCAGGAAGATCATCGCCGCCCATGCCGAAGCCGCCGCCCAGGGCAAGGGCGTGGTGGTGGTCGATGGCAAGCTGATCGAGAACCTGCACGTGGAAAACGCCCGGCGCATCGTCGCCATGGCCGAACTGATCGCCGAGGGCTGAGGAACCCTCTCCCGCAAGCGGGAGAGGGTGGCGAATGAAATGAGCCGGGTGAGGGCCCTCACCCTCCCACCGCTTCACGGCGGGCCCCTCCCTCTCCCGCAAGCGGGAGAGGGGAAGAAACAAGGAATTGAGAATGACCAAGACCAATGCCGGTAACTTCTTCGAGGATTTCCGCCTCGGCCAGGTGATCACCCACGCCACCCCGCGCACCGTGACCTCGGGCGACGTGGCGCTGTATACCGCGCTCTACGGCTCGCGCTTCGCCGTCAATTCCTCGGCCGAGTTCGCCAGGTCCATCGGCCTCGCGGCGAACGGCGCCGCCCCGGTGGACGACCTGCTGGCCTTCCATGTGGTGTTCGGCAAGACCGTGCCCGATATCAGCCTCAACGCCGTAGCCAATCTGGGCTATGCGGCGGGCCGCTTCGGCGCCCTGGTCTATCCCGGCGACACCCTGACCACGGTCTCCACCGTCATCGGCTTGAAGGAGAATTCCAACAAGCAGACCGGCGTGGTCTATGTGCGCTCCACCGGCACCAACCAGAAGGGCGAGATGGTGGTGGAGTATGTGCGCTGGGTGATGGTGCGCAAACGCGACGTCAACGCGGTGGTGTCCGAGGAATCGGTCCCCGAGCTGCCCGGCTCGGTGGCCGCCGCCGACCTGATCATCCCGGCCGGTCTCGATCTCAAGGCCTATGACGGCACCCTCGCGGGCAGCCCGCATCGCTGGTGCGACTACGCCGTGGGCGAGAAGATCGACCATGTGGACGGCATGACCATCGAGGAAGCCGAGCACATGATGGCCACCCGCCTGTGGCAGAACACCGCCAAGGTGCATTTCAACCAGTATACCGAGGGCCAGGGCCGCTTCGGGCGGCGCCTGATCTATGGCGGCCACATCATTTCCCTGGCCCGCGCCCTGTCCTTCAACGGCTTGGGCAACGCCTTCAAGCTGGTGGCCTTCAATGGCGGCCGCCACGCCAATCCCACCTTCGCGGGCGACACCATCCACGCCTGGTCGGAAGTGCTGGAAAAGATCGAGATCCCCGGCCGCTCCGATGTGGGGGCGCTGCGCCTGCGGCTGGTGGCCACCAAGAACCAGCCCTGCGCTGCCTTCCCCTTCAAGGCGGAGAACGGCAAGGATTTCGACGCCTCGGTGGTCCTCGACCTCGACACCACCGTACTGATGCCCCGCTGACGCCTCTCCCTCCCCCGCCTCGGCGGGGGAGGGAGCCCGAGGGACCCGACGCTGGAGCGTAGCGACTGGCGCGTTGAGCGCCCGCGAGCCCATGCGAGCGAAAGCCAAGGGTTTCGGAGAAACCCGCCCGGCGCCTGAGGGACAATGGGCCCTTGCCCACACTCCCGCCATTGGCCGGGGCGATCCGCCGTGCTATGGTCCGCCGCACGCGTGAGCCGCAACGGTCAGGCCCTTGAGCAAGCAGAAGATTTCCCTGGATCACTCCACCCTCGTCCTGGTTCGCCGCCTGATCAAGGAGGGCATGCGCCCCTATCTTGGCAAGGTGGTGATGGCGGTCGTCTGCATGGTGGTGGGCGCGGCGGCCAATGCGGGCTATGCCCTGCTGATGGACCCGGTGGTCAACAAGATCTTCACCGAGCGCCAGTCGGACTTCCTGTGGCCGCTGGGCCTGGCGGTGCTGGCCACCTTCGCCCTGAAATCCATCGCCAATTACGGCGAGGCGGTGTTCCTGTCCAAGGTGGGCCTGCGGGTCATCGCCGACATGCAGTCGCGGCTGTTCGCCCATCTGATGCGGCTCGACGTGGCCTATTTCCACGCCAATTCGACGGGGCGCATCCTGTCGCGGCTGACCAACGACATTTCCTCCATGCGCTTCGCGGTGTCCGACGCCCTGACCGGGGCGGGCAAGGACGCCTCGTCGCTGATCTTCCTGATCGGCGCCATGTTCTATCAGGACTGGCGGCTGTCGGCCTGGACCTTCTTCGTCTTCCCGCTGGCCATCCTGCCCATCGCCAAGCTGGGGCGGCGCATGCGCAAGGTCACCGACAACACCCAGGAGCAGATGGGCCTGCTGACCACCTATCTGGAACAGGCGGTCCAGGGCATAAGGGTGGTCAAGGCCTATGGCATGGAGGAATACGAGAAGGCCAAGGTCAAGTCGCTGGTGGAGACCCTGCAGGACCTCACCTACAAGGCCGCCCGGGTGCGGTCGGCGTCCAGCCCCATCATGGAACTGCTGGGCGGCGTCGCCATCACCGTGGTGATCCTCTATGGCGGCTCGCGCGTCATCGAGGGCCACACCACGCCGGGCGCCTTCTTCTCCTTCATCACCGCCCTGATGCTGGCCTATCGGCCGCTGAAGTCGCTGGCCTCGCTCAACACCAATCTCCAGGCCGGCCTGGCGGCGGCGGCGCGCACCTTCTCGGTGCTGGACTCGCCCCCCGCCATCCAGGACCGCCCCGACGCCAAGGATCTGGTAGTACTGGAAGGCAATGTCCGCTTCGAGGGCGTGTTCTTCACCTATGACGGCAGCAAGGCGGTGCTGGACGGCATCGACCTGGCGGTTCCCGGCGGCAAGACCGTGGCGCTGGTGGGACCGTCGGGGGCGGGCAAGTCCACGGTGCTGAACCTGCTGCCCCGCTTCTTCGAGGTCACCGATGGCCATGTCATGGTGGACGGCCAGGACGTCCGCAGTGTCACCATGGCCAGCTTGCGGGCCAAGATCGCCCTGGTCAGCCAGGAAATCACCCTGTTTGACGACACCATCCGGGCCAATATCGCCTATGGCCGCTTCGGCGCCACCGACGAGGAGATCGAGGCCGCCGCCCGCTCCGCCGCCGCCCACGACTTCATCACTAGCCTGCCCGAGGGCTATGACACCGTGGTGGGCGAGCGCGGCCTCAACCTGTCGGGCGGCCAGCGCCAGCGTCTCGCCATCGCCCGGGCCATGCTGAAGAACGCCCCCATCCTGCTGCTGGACGAAGCCACCAGCGCGCTGGACACCGAGTCCGAGCGCCAGGTGCAGACCGCCCTGGAACACCTGATGAAGGGGCGCACCACCATCGTCATCGCCCATCGCCTGTCCACCGTGGTCAATGCCGACCTGATCCATGTGCTGGACCGGGGCCGGGTGATCGAATCCGGCGACCACGCCAGTTTGATGGCCAAGGACGGAACCTATGCCCGTCTGTACGCCATGCAGTTTGCCGACGACCCCGCCGCCGTCCCCTCGGGACGCTAGCCATGGGGCTGGCCAAGCGCATCGGCAAGAGCGAATCCCTTCGCGGCCTGCTGTGCTGGCTCGGCTCGCTCTATATCCGCTTCGTCCATCTCAGCGGACGCTGGCAGGTGGTCAATGACGGCCATGCCCGGGCGCTGTGGGATGCTGGCCAGCCCTTCATCCTGGCCTTCTGGCATGGCCGCATCCTGATGATGCCCAAGAGCTGGCGGCCTTCGATTCCCATCCACATGCTGATCAGCCAGCACCGCGATGGCCAGTTGATCGCCCGCACCGTCGCCCATTTCGGCATCGAGACCGTGGCGGGCTCCTCCACGCGGGGCGGCAGCGCCGCATTGCGCGCCATGCTGAAATTCCTGAAAGGGGGCGAATGCGTCGGCATCACCCCCGATGGCCCCAAGGGGCCGCGCATGCGGGCGTCGTCGGGTATCGTCAATGTGGCGCGCCTCGCCGGGGTGCCGATCCTGTGCGCGACCTTCGCCACCGAGAAGCGCAAACTGCTCGGCAGTTGGGATCGTTTCGCCGTGGCGCTGCCGTTCTCGAAGGGCGTTTTCGTCTGGGCGGAGCCCATCCATGTGCCCCGCGATGCCGACGAGGCCGGGCTGGAGGCCAAGCGGCTGGAGGTCGAGACGGCGCTGAACGCCATCACCCTTGACGCCGACCGCCGCATGGGGGTGGAAAGCCCCGAACCGGCCGAACCGGAGGCGACAGCATGATGCACCGCCTCTACCAGGGCCTGACCACCCTGGGCGGGCCGCTGATCGGCCTGTATCTGGAACGGCGCAAGCGTCGCGGCAAGGAGGATTCCGCCCGCTTCGCCGAACGCCTCGGCCGCCCCGCCCGGCCGCGTCCGGCCGGTCCGCTGGTCTGGGTCCATGGCGCCTCGGTGGGAGAATCGCTCTCCATGCTGCCGCTGATCGAACGGCTGTGCGGCCGGGGGCTGAACGTGCTGGTCACCACCGGCACCGTCACCTCGGCCCGGCTGATGGAACAGCGGCTGCCCAAGGGCGCCCTGCACCAATACGTGCCGGTGGACCGCATGGCCTATGTCCGGAGCTTCCTCGACCACTGGCGGCCCGACCTGGCGCTGTGGGCGGAATCTGAGTTCTGGCCCAACCTGCTGGCGGAAAGCCGCAGGCGCGGCGTGCGGCTGGTGCTGGTCCAGGGCCGGGTCTCGCCGAAATCCTTCGCCGGGTGGAAGACGGTGCCCGGCTTCATCCGCAAGCTGCTGTCGGGTTTCGAACTGTGCCTGGCCCAGACCGAGGGCGACGCCCAACGGCTGGCCGCCCTGGGCGCCCCCGCCGCCCGCTGCCTGGGCAATCTGAAATACGCGGTGCCACCGCTGCCCTGTGATCCGGGCGAGTTGGAGCGGCTGCGCCATACCATGGCCGGGCGGCCGGTCTGGCTGGCATCCAGCACCCATCCCGGCGAGGAAGTCCTCTGCGCCCAGGTCCACGCCGCCCTTGCCGCCCGCTTTCCCGGCCTGCTGACCCTGATCGTGCCCCGCCATCCCCCGCGCGGCGCCGAAGTGGCGGCGGAGTTGCGCCGCCTCGGCCTGACGGTGGCGCTGCGCTCGGCCCATGAGCCGCTGGCCCCTGCCACCGACATCTATGTGGCCGACACTATCGGCGAGCTGGGGTTGTTCTACCGGCTGGCCGACATCGTCTTCGTCGGCAAGTCCCTGGCGGTGGGCGGCGGCCAGAACCCGTTCGAACCCGCCCGCATGGGCTGCGCCGTGCTGTTCGGCCCGGCCATGGACAATTTCCCCGACATGGTGGACGCCATGCGGGCGGCGGGAGCCGCCACCGAAGTCGCCGATGCCGAGGCCTTGACCCTGGCGGTGGGCGGTCTGTTGGCCGATCGTCAGCGCACCCAGTCCCTGAAAGCCGCCGCCCTGGCCTGGACCGAGGCCGAGGCCGGGGTGCTGGACAAGGTGGAGGCGGCGCTGGCCCCCCTGCTCGGCGGATTGGACAAGCGTCATGCGCGCCCCTGACTTCTGGCATCGCGACAACGCCGTGGCCGCCGCCCTGGCGCCGCTGGGCGCGGTCTATGCCTGGGCGGTGGCCCGCAACCTGGAGCGGGCCGAGGAATACCGCCCCGCCATACCGGTGATCTGTGTCGGCAATATCGTGGCGGGCGGCGCGGGCAAGACACCGGTGGTGATCGCCCTGGCCCGGCGCCTGCTGGCCGCCGGACGCAAGCCGCACCTGCTGACCCGGGGCTATGGCGGTTCCGAGGTGGGGCCGCGTGCCGTCGACCTGGACCGCCACGACTTCGTGCGGGTGGGCGACGAGGCGCTGCTGCTGGCCGCCGAGGCCCCCACCTGGGTGGCCCGCTGGCGCCCCGACGGCGCCGTGGCGGCGGTGGAAATGGGCGCCGACCTCATCATCATGGATGACGGCTTCCAGAACGGCTCCATCGCCAAGGACCTGTCGCTGGTGGTGGTGGATGGCGCCTATGGCTTCGGCAACGGCCGTCCCATCCCCGCCGGTCCCTGCCGCGAGCCGCCCGAACGCGGGCTGGCCCGCGCCGATGCCGTGGTGCTGGTGGGCGAGGACCGCACCGGCGTTGCCGCCCGCTCCGAGGCCGCCGGGGTGCCGGTGCTGCGGGCGCGGCTGGTGCCGGGACCGGAAGGCGCCGAATTGATGGGCCGCAAGCTGGTGGCCTTCGCCGGCATCGGGCGGCCCGAGAAATTCTTCGAGACCTTGAAGTCCTGCGGCGCCCGGCTGGTGACCACCACCGCCTTTCCCGATCACTACGCCTATGAGCGCGCCGAGATCGAGGACCTGCTGGCCGAGGCCGAGGCCAACGAAGCCCTGGCCATCACCACCGCCAAGGACCGCGTCCGCCTGCCCGCCGACCTGCGCCAGCGGGTCGCGGTTCTGCCGGTGGCGCTGGACTGGGAGCAGCCGCATCTGCTAACTCCCCTGCTCGACCGCATTGGAGTGAAAGCTTGACCACCAATTACGACGATGTCATCCCGACGACCGAAGGACGGAGGGATCTCATCCTGATCCGGCGGGTCGGAACCGGCTCGGTCATGCCAAGCGGATATCCCTCGCTGATGCTCGGGAAGACAACTCCGGGACGCTTGAGATGAAGCGCCTGCGCCAACGCCTGGAAGCCCTGGGAGCCCGCCTGATCTGGGCGCTGTTCGGCCTGCTGCCGCTGGATGCCGCCTCGGCGACCGGGGGATGGCTTGGTCGCACCCTGGGGCCGTGGCTGCGGGCCACCCGCGTGGCGCGGCGCAATCTTCGCGCCGCCTTTCCCGACAAGACCGAGGCGGAGATCGAGTCCATCATTCATGACATGTGGGACAATCTCGGCCGGGTGGCGGGCGAGTTCCCCCATCTCAAGACCATCGCCAGCGAGCGGGTCGAACTGATCGGCACCCAGTATATTGACCTGCTGCGCGACGACGGCCAGCCCGGCATCTTCATCTCGGGCCATGTGGGCAACTGGGAGCTGAACGGCGCGGTGGCGGCCGTATACGGCTTGCCGCTGCATCTGGTCTATCGCGCCGCCAACAATCCCTGGGTCGAGGATCTCTACCGCAAGGGTCGGGCCGATGCCGCCGATGCCCTGATCCAGAAAGGGCCGGAAGGGGCGCGCCAGGCGCTGATGGTGCTGAAAAATGGCGGCCATCTCGGCATGCTGGTGGACCAGAAGATGAATGACGGGATTCCCATCCCCTTCTTCGGCCGCGACGCCATGACCGCCCCGGCCCAGGCCGCCTTCGCCACCAAGTTCAAGTGTCCGCTGGTGCCCGCCCGGGTGGAGCGGCTGAAGGGCGCCCATTTCCGCCTCACCGTCTATCCGCCCCTGGATTTCCCCCATACCGGCGATCCCCACGACGACAACCGGCTGCTGCTGATCCGCATCAACGCCCTGCTGGAACAATGGATTCGCGAGCGTCCGGCGCAATGGTTGTGGCTGCATCGGCGCTGGCCGGATTGATGCTGTGAGTACGCCCCCTCCCTCCCGCTTCGCGGGCCCCTCCCTCCCCCGGCCAAGCCGGGGGAGGGTTCCTATCTCTTGCTCCCTCCCCCGGCCAAGCCGGGGGAGGGTCGGGGTGGGGGCCTTGTCATGACATTCACCGCCTATCTGGCCGCACCGGGTTTCGAGGCCGATCTGCGGGCCGAACTGGGCGAGGTCATGGCCGAGCACGGGCGGCTGCTGCTGGCCGAGGGGCCGCCGCGCCCCGCCGCCTGGGCCGCCAATATCTGGCTGGAGCCCCAGCGCCTGAACGTGGCCTCCATCGGCGAGGCCGCCAAGGCGCTGAAAGCCATCCAGCGCAACTGGTGGCCCCATGAATTCCACCTGCACCGCCGCACCGCCCTGCTGGTGGACAAGCTGCCCAAGGTCTCGGCCAAGCCGCTGGAGTTCGGCCAGCCCGCGCCCACGGCGCCGCTGGGCTCGTTCTGTTGGCTGGACGAGAATACGGTGCTGGCCTCGGCCCGCTGCTCCAGCCCCTTTCCCAATGGCGAGGCCGCCTTTATTGAAGACCGCCACGCCCCGCCCAACCGGGCCTATCTCAAGCTGTGGGAGGCCCTGACCCTGGCGGGCGAGATGCCCAGGCCCGGCCAGACCTGCCTGGACCTCGGCGCCAGCCCGGGGGGCTGGACCTGGGTGCTGGCCTCCACCGGCGCAAGGGTGATCAGCGTCGACAAGGCGCCATTGGCGCCCGCCATCGCCGCCATGCCCAATGTGGAGTGCCGCCAGGAAAGCGCCTTCGGCCTGGAGCCCGGCGGAATCGGCCCGGTGGATTGGCTGTGCTCCGACGTGATCTGCTACCCCGAGCGGTTGTTGCGGCTGGTGGAACGCTGGCTCGACAGCGGTCTGGCGCGCAATTTCATCTGCACCCTGAAATTCCAGGGTGAGACCGACCATGCCACCGCCCAACGCTTTGCCGCCATTCCCGGCTCGCGGCTCTTGCATCTTTCCCACAACAAGCATGAACTGACCTGGATGCGCATCACCCCTGCCCTTGCCTGATTATATCCTTGGGAGTAAACCTGTGGTGGGTTCGGGCAAAATGAATGGTTTGAGGGCTTTATGGCCATAGCAGTTCTTCCCCCTCCGGTCGAGATCGACACCGACACCAAGCGGGCGATCATCGACGGCTTGAAGAAAGTCCTGGCCCGCTTCCAGGAAGCGGGCGCCGTCGACGGCGCCATCGTCTATCAACAGATCATTTCCGACCCCCATGTCCTGGAATCCTTCATCAAGACATTCCAGGCCAAGCGCGATCTGGTGGACGACATCGTTCGCCCCGCCGCGAGCGACGCCCCCGTGCGCGACGAGGCCACGCCGCTGGTCTGCGGTGTCAGCCTGGGCCAGATTCAGCAATTGCTGGTCCGCACCTGCGCCAAGAAGATCTTCGAGGCCGACAAGCCCATGGAGACCATCACCGAAACCATCACCAAGACCAGCATGTTCGGCCTGATCAAGAAGACCGAGCAGGTGGAGCGTCAGGCGGTGGACCCGGTGGAGGAGCGCAAGGTCCGGGAACTGTCGCGCTATATCGCCTTCGGCTGGCAACTGCCGCTGCTGGAAGCCTATCGCACCAAGCTGTCCTATCCCCAGATCATCGAGATCGGGGAAGACATCGTCGCCCTGCCCTCCATCGCCCATATCGAGGCGGTCTCCCATTTCGACGCGGAAAAGCTGAAAAAGGCCAAAGCCGCGGTCGGCGCCGATTTCGCCGCCATCCTGGCCGACCGGCCCCAGGCCATCCACGGCATCTCGGTGTGGAACAAGGACATGTACCAGTTCTATCGCCAGACCCTGGGCGACAAGGCCTGGGCGTTCTTCGCCCGCGACACCGCCTTCTTCAATGTCTGCGCCGCGCTGGACAAATCGGTGATCAAGATTTTCGGCGATGTGCTGTGCTATATCGCCGCCGACAATCTGGCCGAGATTCAGCGCCTGAACATCGACAAGGTCGAGGTGATGATCCACGGGCTGAAGACCGCCTTTGGTCCGCGCCTGCCCCAGCTTCTCTCCATCCCCGCCTTCGCCAAGGACATCCTGCGCAAGCAGGTGGACAGCCTGATCCATATGAGCCAGGAGAAGGACAAGCTGATGACCTCCTGCGCCCTGACCTGCAAGGCCATGACCCCGGCGGTGGACGAATGGCTGGCCTCGGTCAAGCGGTAGGGTCTGCTTGAGTTTTGTGGAGGCGTTCTCCTTCATCGTCATGGCCGGACTTGATCCGGCCATCCATGGACCCTCGGGTCGAGCCCGAGGGTGACGAAAAGGAAAGATCGACTCCACCAGACTTCGACAGACTTTAGCCGACCCTCACAGATTATAGACCTCGGCGGCGATGCGCCGGATGTGGTGGCGGGTTTCCGCCTCGGCACCATCGCCGTCGTGACGTTCCACCGCATCGACGATGCGGGCGTGCTCGTCCACCCGTTCATCCAGGATGGCCCGCTTGGCCTCGGGACGGATGCACATGGCCTGGGTCTGGGCCCATAGCCGCTCGATCATCTCCGCCATGGTGACATTGCCCGCCAATTGCGCCAGCAGGACATGGAAGCGGGTGGCCTCCTCGGCGTATTCCTTCTGGCAGCCCGGCCGGGTGGCGGCCCGCTGGCGGGTGATGGACTCGCGCAGCCGCGCCACCGTCTCGGCATCGGCCCGTTCCGCCGCCAGCCGGGCAGCGGCCCCTTCCAGCACCTCGCGCACCGCGAAAATCTCCATCAGCCGGTCGCGATTGAAGCCGATGAAGAACACGCCCTGGCGGGGGCGAATCTCGACGATGCGCTCCGCCTCCAGCCGCGCCATGGCCGACCATACCGGCGAGCGCGAGACGCCCAGCTGCCGGGCCAGATCCTCGACGCTGATCTTGTCGCCCGGCTGGGCCACGCCGCCGTCGAGCAGCAGGCGATGGATCACCGCATAGGCCTGTTCCGCCAGATTGGTCTTTTGCAGGGGCTTCACGACAGGTCGCCATGGCAGGGTTGAGAGGGAAATTTGATTCTGACCGAGCTTGCGTCCGGACGCAAACAGGAATAACGTATCACGTAACATGAAACACGAATGATCACGAAGGGCGCCCGCCATGCTCCGACATCTCACCCTGCCCCGACTGGTGGCCTGGGCCGCCCTGATCGGCGGCCTGCTGATCCTGGCGGTCGAGCCGCTGCCCGGCGCCGAGACCCGCGCCCTGGCCCTGGCGGTGGCGGCCATCGGGCTGTGGGCCACCGGGGTGGTGCCGGAGCCCATCACGGCGGTGTTCTTCTTCACGGCGGCCATGCTGTTGAAGGTGGCGCCCGCCGCGGTGGTGTTCGGCGGCTTCGAATCGGCGGCGCTGTGGTTGATCTTCGGCGGGCTGGTCATGGGGGTGGCGGTCAAGTCCACCGGCCTGGGCAACCGCATCGCCACGAGGCTGGGACGCGCCTTCGGTTCCAGCTATTGGGGCATCATCACCGGCGTGACCCTGGTGGGAGTCGCCATGGGGTTCCTGATGCCGTCCTCCATGGGCCGCGCCATCCTGCTGATGCCCATTGCGCTCAGCCTGGCCGCCCGCTACGGCTTCAAGCCGGGCAGCAACGGCCATCTCGGCCTGGTCCTGGCCGCCGCCTTCGGCTGCCATGTCCCCACCTTCGCGGTGCTGCCCGCCAATGTCCCCAATCTGGTCATGGTCGGCGCCGCCGAGACCCTGTGGCACTACAGCCCCAGCTATGGCGAGTATCTGCTGCTGCATTTCCCGGTGCTGGGCTTCCTCAAGACGGCGGTGATGATCCCGCTGATCGTGAAGCTGTGGCCCGACACCCCCCAACTCTCGGGGGAGGCCCCCCAATCCCTGGGGCCCATGAGCGGCGCCGAACGCCAGTTGTCCCTGTTGCTGGGAGCCGCCCTGCTGCTGTGGGCCACCGACTTTGTCCATCATGTCAGCCCGGCCTGGGTCAGCATGGCCGCCGCCGCCCTCCTGCTGATGCCGGTGATCGGACTGGTGGACCGCAAGGCCTTTCAGGAACAGATCAATTACGCGTCCCTGTTCTACGTCGCCGGCATCATGGGACTGGGCGCCGTGGTGGACAAATCCGGCCTGGGAATCCGGCTGGCCGAGGCCATGCTGGCGGTGCTGCCCCTGGCCCCCGACAGCCCGGCCACCAATTTCGCCAGCCTGGCCACCATGTCCACCGTGGTCAGCATGGTCACCACCCTGCCCGGCGGACCGGCGGTCCTGACGCCGCTGGCGGGCGAGATGGCCAAGGCCTCGGGCCTGCCCATCGAGGCGGTGGTGATGAGCCAGGTGCTGGGCTTCTCCAATCCCATCCTGCCCTATCAGTCGGCACCGCTGGTGGTGGCCATGCAGTTGGGTGGCGAGCGGCTGGGTCCCGCCCAGACCCTGTGCCTGTGGCTGGGCGCCATCACCATTTTCGTCCTGCTGCCGCTGGATTTCCTGTGGTGGCGGCTGCTGGGCTGGCTGTAGCCCCGACGAGCCGTCGGCGGCAGGCGGCGGCGAGGAATTGCGGCCAAGGGCCGACGCGGCTCGTGCCGCGAAAGCCAAGGGGATGCGGGACGCATCCCGCCCGGCTATTGAGGGACCGCAAGAAGGCAAGTGACTTACTCACACAAGACCGGGCAGCCCATGCATGCGGGAAAAACCCGAGACATTCCGGAATGGATTCAATATTGTATGGGTCTAATATAAATTCAGGAACCTGACCCATGGACAGCTCGGCCTCCACGGAAACCCGCCCCCTGCATAAAGGTGAGGTTCCCGTCTACATGGAAACCGGCAAGGCCTATCCCCGCGCGGTGAAGGGCACCTTCCGCTCGCTGAAGTGGTGGGCCATGACCCTGACCCTGGCCTGGTGGCATCTGGCGCCGTTCCTGCGCTGGGACCGGGGGCCGGGGGCGCCCGACCAGGCCATCCTGATTGACATGCCGGGTCGCCGGGCCTATTTCCTGTTCATCGAGATCTGGCCGCAGGAAGTCTATTACCTGACCGGCATCCTGCTGATCGCCGCCATCTCCCTGTTCCTGATGAGCGCCCTGGCGGGTCGGGTGTGGTGCGGCTTCCTGTGCTGGCAGACCGTCTATACCGATCTGTTCGTGTGGATGGAAAAGCAGATCGTCGGCGACCGCAACGCCCGCATCGCCTTCGACCGCCAGCCGTGGTCGGCGGCCAAGCTGGGCAAGACCGCCCTGGTCATGGCGTCGTGGATCGTCATATCGGCCGCCTGCGGCATCGGCGCCACCTTGTGGTTCGGCGACGCCTTCGCGATGCTGCGGGACATCTTCACCGGCCAGGCCTCCACCGCCACCTACGGCACCATCTTCGTCATCGGGGGCTTCTGCTTCCTGCTGGCCGGCTTCGCCCGCGAGCGGGTCTGCGTCTATCTCTGTCCCTATTCCCGCTTCCAGGCGGCCATGTTCGACGAACATTCGCTGATCGTCACCTACGAGGCCTGGCGCGGCGGCAAGGGCGAACCCGCCTATAAGGGCCAAAGCTTCGAGGGTCGCGGCCATTGCGTCGATTGCCGCTCCTGCGTCCAGGCCTGCCCCACCGGCATCGACATCCGCCAGGGCAACCAGTTGGCCTGCATCGGCTGCGCGCTCTGCGTCGACGCCTGCGACAGCGTCATGGACCGCTACGGCCTGCCGCGCGGCCTGATCGCCTATGATTCCAGCGCCAATATCGAGGCCCGAGGCAAGGGCGGCGCCGGGCGGTATCGCATCATCCGGCCGCGCACCCTGGTCTATGGCGGCATCCTGGTGCTGGTGGCCTCCATCATGCTGGCGCGGCTGGTGTCGCGCCCCGATGTGGATGTCAACATCCTGCACGAGCGCGCGCCGCTCTATGTCCAGATGTCGGACGGTTCCATCCGCAACGGCTATGTCTACAAGATCCTGAACATGAAGGCCGAGGACCGCACCTTCCGCCTGACCCTGGCGGGATTGGAGGGCGCCACCCTCGACGTGGTCGGCGGCGAGACCAACGCCACCAAGGCGGAATTGCAGGTTTCCCGCGACAGTGTCGGTTCGTTCCGTATCTATGTCACCGTGCCCGCCGCCCAGGTGACGGCCAAGAGCCTGCCCATCACCTTCGTGCTGGAAGGCTCCAGCCGCACCGTCAAGAGCGAAAGCCTGTTCGCCGGGCCGGAGAAGTAAGGGAGCCCCCCTTATCCGTCATGGCCGGGCGTCGTCCCGGCCATCCATGGACCCTCGGGTCAGGCCCGAGGGTGACGGTGACAGAGGTGGCGCCCCCTACACATTGAACAGGAAGTGGAAGATGTCGCCGTCCTGGACGACGTATTCCTTGCCTTCCAGCCGCATCTTGCCCGCTTCCTTGGCCCCGGCCTCGCCGTTGCAGGCGATGAAATCGGCATAGGCGATGGTTTCGGCGCGGATGAAGCCGCGTTCGAAATCGGTATGGATGACACCGGCGGCCTGGGGCGCCTTGCAGCCCTTCTGCAGGGTCCAGGCGCGCGCCTCCTTCGGCCCAACGGTGAAGAAGGTGATCAGGTGCAGCAACTCGTATCCGGCGCGGATGACGCGGGCCAGGCCGGTCTCCTCCAGCCCCAGGGTCTCGAGGAACTCCTTGCGCTCCTCCTCCGAGGCCAGTTGCGCCACCTCGGATTCGATGGCGGCCGAGATCACCACCGAGCTGTTGCCCTCGGCGGCGGCGAACTTGGCCACCCGCTCGGAGAATTCGTTGCCGGTGGCGGCCGAGGCCTCGTCGACATTGCAGGCATAGACCACCGGCTTGACCGTCATCAGGCCCAGGGTCTTGGCGATGCGGCGCTCTTCCTCGGAATCGAAGGTCACGCTGCGGGCGGGCTTGCCCTCGCGCAGGACCGCCAGCAGCGGCGCCATGACGTCGACCTGGGCCTTGGCCTCCTTGTCGCCGTTCTTGGCCTTCTTCTCCAGCGGCACGATGCGGCGCTCGAGCGAATCCAGGTCGGCCAGCATCAGCTCGGTCTCGATGGTCTCGGCATCGCGCACCGGATCGACGCTGCCTTCCACATGAGTGATGTCGCCGTCCTCGAAACAGCGCAGCACATGGACGATGGCGTCCACCTCGCGGATATTGGCCAGGAACTGGTTGCCCAGCCCCTCGCCCTTGGAGGCGCCGCGCACCAGACCGGCGATATCGACGAATTCCAGCTGGGTGGGGATTTCCTTCTGGCTCTTGCCGATCACCACCAGCTTGTCCAGCCGGGGATCGGGCACCGCGACCCGGCCCACATTGGGCTCGATGGTGCAGAAGGGATAGTTCGCCGCCTGGGCCGCCGCCGTCGAGGTCAGGGCGTTGAACAGGGTGCTCTTGCCCACATTGGGCAGGCCGACGATGCCGCAGTTGAAACCCATGGGACTAGTCCTTCCTGGTGAATCGGGTCATGGCCGCCTTCAGGGCTTCGGCCAGGGAGCCGCCCGATGGGGACGGCGGATTTTCTGAAGCGGCCGCCGGTTGGGTCGTGGCTTCCGGCGCCTTCTCCTTCTTCGGTTTGGGCGGCGCGGTCAGATGGGCGACACGGGTCATGAACCCGGTATCGTCGCCACCGACCAGCAGCGGGAAACTCTCGGCCACCGCGTCCAGCAGTGGGGTGATCCAGGCCTCGTCGGCCTTGGCGAAATCGTGCAGCACGAAACCGGACACCAGCGCCTTGTCGCCGGGATGGCCGATGCCGAGCCGCACCCGGCGATAGTCGGCGCCCAGATGGGCGTCGATGCTTTTGAGGCCGTTATGCCCCCCGGCGCCGCCGCCGCGCTTGACCTTCAGACGCCCGGGCGCGATGTCCAGCTCGTCATGCAGCACGATGATGTCACTGGTGGCGATCTTGAGGAAGCGGGCCGCCGCCGCCACGGATTGCCCCGACAGGTTCATGAAGGTCTGGGGCTTGAGCGCCAGCACCTTCTCGCCCCCGATAGAGCCTTCCGCCACCTCGCCCTGGAACTTGGAGCGCCAGGGAGAAAAGGAATGGCGGCGGACGAGTTCGTCCGCCGCCATGAAGCCGATATTATGCCGGTTCCTGGCGTATTGGGGCCCGGGATTGCCCAGTCCCACCACCAGCAGCGGCATGTTAGCCGGCGGCCTCGGTCTCGGCGGTCTCGGCGCGGGCCACGGTGGGGGCCGCGATGGACAGCACGGTGGCCTCGGCCGACAGGTGATAGGGCTTCACCCCGGCGGGCAGGGCCAGATCCTTCAGGTGGACCGAATGCCCGATCTCGAAACCGGTCAGGTCGACAACGATCTCGTGGGGGATGTTGTCGGGGCTGCAGGTCACCTCGATTTCGTGCAGTTCCAGATTGACCACGCCGCCCTTCTTGATGCCCGGCGACTTGATCTCGTTGGTGAAATGCACCGGCACCTTCACATGGATGGCGTGATCGGCCGAGACGCGCATGAAGTCCACATGGATCGGCTGGTCGGTGACGGGGTGCATCTGCACGTCACGGGCGAGGCAGCGATGCTTGCCGTTGGCGCCCAGATCGACGTCGAACAGCTGGGTGAAGAAGCCCGACTTGGTGATCTGCGCCCACAGGACGCGGGGATCGAGCTGAATGCAGACGGGGGCCTGCTTTTCGCCATAGATGACACCGGGAACCAGACCAGCACGACGAGTGGCACGGGCGGCCCCCTTTCCGCTCCGATCGCGCAGCTCGGCGGCGATGGTGATAGCTTCGGACATGGTATTCTCCTGACAAACACGTAGGAGCGCGGCCTCCAGGGGTGCCGCGCGGAAGGGCGTCGTTTACACCGGTTGCGGGGGCTTGGCAAGCAAGACTAGACTCCTTTCGTTCCAAGGAGGCGCCATCCCGTGATTCCCTGCCCCGATTCCCGCCTTGCCGCCCAGATCGCCTTCATTGTCGAGATCGACGCGCTGAAGTCGGTGCTGCGCCAGACCTTGCTGACCGACGGCTCGCGCCGCGAGAACGACGCCGAGCATTCCTGGCATATCGCCACCATGGCCTTCGTGCTGGCGGAATATGCCGACGCCCCGGTGGATGCGGGACGGGTGGCCCGCATGCTGCTGATCCACGACATCGTCGAGATCGACGCGGGCGACACCTTCATCCACGACACCAAGGGCCACGAGGACAAGGACGCCCGCGAGCAGGCGGCGGCGAAGCGGCTCTATGGCATCCTGCCCGCCGACCAAGCCGGGGAGTTCACCGCCCTGTGGGGCGAGTTCGAGGCCCGCGAGACCGCCGACGCCCGCTTCGCCCATTCCCTCGACCGGCTGCAGCCGCTCTTGCATAATTTCGAGACCCGGGGCGGCACCTGGACGCCCAACCACGTCACCGCCGACAAGGTCCGCGCCCTGCTGCCCCGCATCGAGGGCGGATCGAAGCGGCTGGCCGACTATGCCCGCGCCCTGATCGATGAATCCGTGCGCCTGGGCTACCTGCCAGAGGCATAACTAGCAACAGACCCCTTGGCGACGGGCCAATTAACCCCCATGATCAATGATAGAAATAAAAATGATCGGCGGGGGTGAGGCGTGGCACGTTCCGTATTGATCGTCGACGACGAGCCAAACATCGTCATCTCATTGGAATTCCTGGTCCGGCAGGCGGGATTCGAGCCGCGCATCGCCCGCGACGGCGACGCCGCCCTGGCCGCCGTGGCGGAAAAGCTGCCCGACCTGATCCTGCTCGACGTGATGATGCCCAAGCGCGACGGTTACGACGTCTGCCAGACCATCCGGGCCAACCCGGCCTGGGCGTCGGTGCGCATCATCATGCTGACCGCCCGTGGTCGCGAGATCGACCGCGAGAAGGGCTTCGCCATGGGTGTGGACGATTACGTCACCAAGCCGTTTTCCACCCGCGACGTGGTCGAACTGATCAAGCATTACCTGGACCCCGCCCCTTAACCCCAAACCACGGGGGGATCATTGCGCGACAGAAGCTGGATCGCCCTTACCTTCGCCGGTCTCGGCCTCGCCAGCCTGCTGGCGCCCGCCGCCGCCGCTTGGTGGCTGGGCCAGCCCCTGGGCGCCGCCCAGGCCATGGCCGGGGTGTTGTGCGCCACCTTCCTGGCGGTGGCCTGGAACTGGGTCGACCGGCTGTTGCTGCGCCCCGGTGATCGGCTGGCCCGCGAGGTGGAAGCCTGGCTCGCCGAGGGCGGCGACGACCGGCCCTTGAGCGGGATCGGCGTCCATGGCCTGGACAGCCTGCCCGAATCGGTGGCGCGGCTGTGCGACGCGCTGCGCCAGCAGCGCCAGGGACTGCGGCAGGCGGCCCGGCTGGCAGGCGACCGCGCCGAGGAGCAGCGGGCTTGGCTGGACGTGGCGCTGCGTGACTTGTCCGAGGCGGTGGTGGTCTGTGATTCAGACCACCGGGTCCTGTTCCACAATACCGAGGCCGAGCGGCTGTTGAGCGGCATCGCCAGTGGCTTCGGCCTGGGGGCCATGTTGCCCCGCGCCGCCCTCGACCATGCTCTGGACGGGCTGAAGGCCCGCGTTTCCGCCTTTGGCAAAGGTTTGGAAGGCCAGATCGGCACCACGGAATTCGCCTGCCGCTCGCGCGATGGCAACCGGGTGCTGTCCGGCCGCATGTCCCTGGTGCTGGGGCCGTCGCAGAACCATCGGGGCCAGCAGCCGGGCGGTTATGTGGCGGTCCTGCGCCAACACGGCAATCCGGATACCAGCGCTTCCGCCCTGCGCCAGACCCTGGCCCGCGAGTTGCGCGGCCCCTTGGGCTCGCTGCACGCCGCCGCCCAGATGCTGCAGGACTTCCCCGCCATGTCGGCGTCCGAGCGCGCCGGATTCGTCCAGATCGTCACCGAGGAGGGCGACCGCATGGCCCGACGCCTGGAACGGTTGGCGGCCACGGAAGCCGACGACACCCAGGTCATCCCCTGGCCCATGGCCGACATCCATTTCAGCGAGGTCTTCGCCTGTGTCGCCGCCACCTTGGAACAACGCCTGGACATCCACCTGACCATGGTGGGGGTGCCGCTGTGGCTGCACGGCGACAGCCACAGCCTGATGGAAGCCTTCCTGGCCCTGTTCGCCGCCCTGCACGCCCATACCGGCGCCACCACCTTCGACATGGAATGCATGCTGGGTGACAGTCGGGTCTATGTGGATGTCAACTGGACCGGCGCTCCGGTGCCCGATGGTCGGCTGACCCACTGGCTGGGGGCCGAGATCAATACCACCCTGGGGCCGCAAACCGTGGGCGAGGTGCTGGACCGCCACGACAGCCAGCCCTGGAGCCTTGCCAAGCGCGGCGGCTTCTCCGCCCTGCGGGTGCCGCTGCCGCTGGCACGTCGCCCGCAATTCTCGCCCGAGGAATGGACCGGGCTGGGCCAGCCGCCCTCGCTGTCCGAGGCGGAGAACCGGGCGGAACAGATGATCCGCACCCATGCGGGAGAGTTCGGCGGCCGGGCGCTGGAGCGCATGCCCTTCGTGGCGGTGGCGGTGCAAGCGCCGCCCGGCGCGGTGCGGGCGGGCGACATGCGGCGAATATCGGCCATTGGCGCCGTCCGGATCGAGGACGGTCGCCTGCTGACGGCCCGCAGCTTCGACCGGCGGGTGTCCCTGGGCGGCAGTGGCGAGGGCACGGACAGGGATGACGGGGGCAAGCCGCCGCTGGCCGTGGTGCTGCCGCAATTCTGGGGCTTTGTCGGCCAGGGCGTGATCGTCGCCCATGGCATCGGCCAATGCCTGGGCCTGTTGGAGGAATGCGAGGCGGCGGGCGGGCATCCGCCGGTGATCGACACCATGCTGCTGTCGCGACTGCTGGATCCCGAGGCCCATGACCATGGGTTGGAGGCCTGCGCCCGGCGGCTGGGTCTGCGCATGGGCGAGCATCGCACCGAGATCGGGCGCGCCCTGCTGACCGGCGAGGTGCTGCTGGGCCAGATCGACCGTCTACACTCCCTTCGTATCGTCAATTTCGACCAGTTGGTCGCCGCCCTGCGCGGCAACCTCGCTCGCGCCGATTCCCTGATGGACGCCTGACATGCCCCATCGCCGCGCCTTCCGCCTGAGGAAGACCAAGGCCACCCGCGATAAGCTGATCGCCGCCTTCCTGTTGGGGACGGGGCTGTTCACGCCCCCCCTGCTGACCCTGTTCATGTCCGGCAGCCGGGTGATGGGCGTGCCGCTTTTCTATCTCTATGTCTTCGTCGCCTGGATCAGCCTGACCGCGCTGCTGGGGCTGATCGCGGAGCGCGACAGCGGGGAATAACGGATGTCCGCGGGATTGCTGGCCATCGTGTCGCTGCTTTACCTGCTGGTGCTGTTCGCCATCGCCTATGGCGGCGACCGGCGAACCGGCGCCATGCGGGGAGGACCGTGGGTCTATTCCCTGTCCCTGGCGGTCTATTGCACCTCGTGGACCTTTTTCGGCAGCGTCGGGCTGGCGTCCCAGCGCGGGTTGATGTTCCTGCCCATCTATCTGGGGCCGACCCTGATGGCGGCGCTGTGGCCCATGGTGGTGGGCCGCATGATCCGCATCGGCCGGGCCGAGCGCATCACCTCCATCGCCGATTTCATCTCGTCGCGCTATGGCAAGAGCCACGCGGTCGGCGCCCTGGTCACCGTGATCGCCGTCATCGGCATCGTTCCCTATATCTCGCTGCAACTGAAAGCGGTGTCTGACACCTTCCTACTGCTGGTCAGCCATGGCCTGCCCCAGCCATCGACCCGGTCGCTGCCGGTGCTGCTGGACACCGCCTTCCACGTCACCCTGATCCTGGCGGTCTTTTCCATCCTGTTCGGAGCACGCCACATCGACGCCTCGGAGCACCATCGCGGCATGGTCGACGCCATCGCCTTCGAATCGGTAGTCAAGCTGGTGGCCTTCCTGCTGGTGGGCGGCCTGGTGACCTTCGGCTTCCATGACGGTTTCGCCGACCTGTTCGAGCGCGCCGCCGCGCGTCCCGACCTGGCCCGGCTGTTCACCTTTTCCGGCGCGGGCGATTACGGCACCTGGATCTCGCTGACCCTGCTGTCCATGATGGCCATCATCTGCCTGCCCCGGCAGTTCCAGGTGGCGGTGGTGGAAAATGTCGACGAAAGCCACGCGCGGCGCGCCGCCTGGCTGTTCCCGCTTTACCTGATCCTGATCAATCTGTTCGTGCTGCCCATCGCCCTGGCGGGGCGGCTCGCCTTCGAGGGCCAGGGGGTCGACCCCGATACCTATGTGCTGGCGCTGCCGCTGGCCCAGGATGCCCCGATCTTCGCCGCCATCGCCTTCCTGGGCGGTCTGTCGGCGGCCACCGGCATGGTCATCGTCGAGACCGTGGCCCTGGCCACCATGTTTTCCAACTCCATCGCCATGCCGCTGCTGGTGCGCGGCAGCATGACGCTTTATCGCGGCCGGGAATCCTTAAGCGGCGTGGTGCTGGCCATCCGCCGCCTGGCCATCGCCGGGTTCCTGCTGCTGGGCTATGTCTATGCCCGCCTGACCGGCGAGAATTTCACCCTGGTGGGCATCGGGCTGATGTCGTTCACCGCCGTGGCCCAGTTCGCCCCGGTGCTGCTGGGCGGCCTGTTCTGGCGCGGCGGCAGCCGGGCGGGCGCCCTGGCCGGGCTGTCGGCGGGGTTCCTGGTCTGGGTCTATACCCTGTTCCTGCCCTCGCTGGCGCGCTCGGGCGTGCTGGCCTCGGACTTCGTCGAGCTGGGGCCGTTCGGCCTGGCGCTGTTGAAGCCCGGCGCCCTGTTCGGCCTGACCGGGCTGGAGGCGGTGCCCCATGCCCTGATGTGGAGCATGATGGCCAATATCGGCGCCTATGTGCTGGTGTCGCTAGTCACCGAGCAGAGCGCCATCGAGCGCATCCAGGCCTCGGTCTTCACCGACCGCTTCACCAATGTTCCGGGCGGCGCCTCGCAGTTCTGGCGCGGCCAAGCCACGGTAGCCGACCTGCAGGCGCTGGCCGCCCGCTTCGTCGGCGCCGAGCATGCCGAATCCGCCTTCTCCGCCTTCTTGAACGGCGGTCGCCGCGAAGCCGCCCGCGACGAGGCCGACCCCGAACTGGTGGAGTTCACCGAGCGGCTGCTGGCGGGAGCCATCGGCACCGCCACCGCCCGGGTGGTGGTGGCTTCGGTGACCAAGGGCGAGATCGTCAGCCTGAACGAGGTGATGGAGATCCTGGACGAGAATTCCCAGGTGATCGCCTACAGCCACAAGCTGGAGCAGAAATCGCGCGAGTTGGAAACCACCACCGCCGAACTGCGCTCCGCCTATGAGAAGCTCTCCGACCTGTCGCGCCTGAAGGACGAGTTCATCGCCACCGTCACCCATGAATTGCGCACGCCGCTGACCTCGATCCGCTCGTTCACCGAGATACTGCACGACAATCCCGACGTGGACCTGGCCCAGCGCCAGGAATTCCTCGGCATCGTCATCAAGGAAAGCGAGCGCCTGACCCGACTGATCAATCAGGTGCTGGACCTGGCCAAGCTGGAAGCCGGAACCGGCGACTGGGAGATGGTGGAAACCGATCTCGCCACCCTGATCCATGAAGCGGCGGCGGGAGTCGGCCAACTCTACAAGGACAAACGCGTCACCCTGGAACTGGCGCTGCCCCCGGAACCGGTACGTCTGGCCACCGACCGCGACCGTTTTTCCCAGGTGGTGATCAATCTTCTGTCCAACGCCGTCAAGTTCTGCGAGGCCGACAGCGGCGAGGTCCGGGTCCGCCTTGCCGACGAGGGCGATTCCGTCACCGTCTCGGTGAGCGACAACGGGCCGGGCATTCCCGACTGGGCCCTGGAAAAGGTGTTCGACAAGTTCCAGCAGGTGGGAGACACCATGACCTCCAAACCATCGGGTACCGGCCTCGGCCTGACCATCAGCCGCAACATCATCGAGCATCTGGGCGGACGCATCTGGGTGGACAGCCAACCCGGCCGGGGGGCCTGCTTCGCCTTCCGCCTGCCCCGGCCGAACGGATCGGTTGGACCCGGCACCACCAGCTGAGCTAGACTCCCCAAGGAGGGAAGATTCGAGGGGTGAAAGGTGTCGAACGGTTTGGCGTCCAGACATCAAGATGGCGACGACGACCCGGCCTTGGAGGCGTCGGAATCCGTATCGGCCCCGGCGGGCGGCTGGGCGGCGGCGGTCGCCTCCTCCGACCCGGGCAAGGGGCGGCGGGAGGACACCGCGAAGGCACCGGAGCCGCCTCGCTGGACGCGGCGGCTGGCGGATCTGGCGGGGCGCATGGGCCGCACCGCCCAGGACGCATCGCAGCGCCTGCTGGCCGCCGTCTGGGACGCCCTGCCCGGCCAAACCCCCGAACCGGCGGCTCCCCTGGCGACCGGCGGGCCTGCCCTGCCTCCGCCGATGGAGGTTCCGACTACTCCCAGCCTGGAGCCCGACGAGGCCCGTCGCCGCGTCGAGGACATCCTGTCCCGGCTTCCGCCCAAGGGCGATCCCTCGATCCCCGCCCATGTGGTCGCCGCCGCCCTGCTGCTGGCCGACGAAGTGCCGCTGCAGGATTTCCAGGCGGTGGACCTGTTGCAGGACGCCTTTCCCCGCGGCACCCGGCAGTCGGACAGCCGCGTTCTGATGGCGATCGCCCGCGCCCTGACCCGTGATTTCGGCCGTCCCGGCCGCCTGCCCATCGCCTCGGCCAAGGCCTGGGCCATGCTGGACCCCATCCTGTTCAGCGATGAACTGGCGGCGCAACTGTCCGCCATCTGCTCCTTCGTCCAGGGCTGGCAGGCGCGGGAAAGCAGCTTCCTGATCCTGGAATTTTCCGAGATCGAACTGATCGAATACCTGTTCGAAAACCTCCATCCCGGCCGTCATCGCCAGCTCCTGGTCCAGGTGATGGACTTCAAGGTGCTGTCCGCCCGCCGGGTCGGCCTGCTGCGGCGCATTCCCTCGCGAATCCGCCGGGTGATCGAGCTGTCGGGGCCGCGCCAGGCCGCCCTGGCCCGCGACTATCACGAAGCGTCCCTGGCCCTGCTGGCCCAACTGAGCCGCCCCGAGAATTTTTCCGCCGTGGCCATGGCGGCCCGCATTGCCCTGGCCGAGGCGGAAAAGATCAGCCTGCCGACGTCATCGCCTCCGCCGCCTTCGCCGCCCCCAAGCCTGCACCCGGTGATGCGCGGTCTCAGCGCTCCCGAACCACCCCCTCCGCCAGCGCCTCCAACGGCATCCGCGCCGCCCCCGGCCGCCCCCATGGTCACGACCCCGCTCAACCCGATTCCGGTCAGCGTGGTCGCCACCCCGCGCCTGTCCACCCTTTCGGTGTCGGTGGCCGCCAGTCCGCCCCATTCCTTGCCATCACCGCCCCCGTCCTTGCCATCACCGCCCTCCATCTCCCCCCTCCCGGCCAAGCGGCGGCGCTTCACCAAGGTCCAGAAAACCGAGGCGGTGCTGCGCCTGTTGCAAGGCGAAGCGGCCGAAACGCTGGCCCAGTCCCTGGGGATCGATATCCCGGTCCTGGAAGGCTGGCGCGACACCTTCCTGGGGGGCGGCACCTCCGCCCTGGTCCAGCCCAAGCCGGCCGAGCCGACACCTCCGCCGGACACGGGCGTCAACGACCTCAAGGATCAACTGAAGGCGCTGATCCACAGCGTGGCGCAGATCAGCGCCCAGATGGAGCAGTTGCCGCCGGACCCCGGCGAGCAGCCGACCACGCCCCGTCAGGCCGACCTGCCGCTTGCCTTGCCCAGCATTCCCGACAAACCCCCGAAGCGGCGCAAACGGAAGACCACTCCGCCGGCGCCTTTGTGACGAAACATGACAAGTCGAACCCGTAGGCCCGCCGGGGACGGGAGCCGCCCCTTTTACGCGGCTTCCAATATTTCGCACATTCTCCATTACATCTCGTCACGTAGTGACATTACTTGTTATTGTACGTAACGAATCCCGTGTGGTTCATCTGTACTGAGTGCAAGGAGGTGGGGTGCCATGGCTCGGATCGCGGTGGTGGAGGACGAAGCTCCGCTTCGAACGGACTTGGTTGAGTATCTCTCGGCCTGTGGCCACGAGGTGGGGGGATGCGCCGATGGCAAGGAGCTGGAACAGCTTCTGGACCAGCGCCCCATCGACATCATCATCCTCGACGTCAATCTTCCGGGCGAGGGCGGCTTTTCCATCGCCGGTCGCCTGCGGTCCCATTCCGAAGTGGGGATCATCATGCTGACGGCCCGCGGCCTGAATGTCGACCGGGTGGTCGGGCTGGAGGTCGGGGCCGACGTCTACATGGTCAAGCCGGTGGAGCTGCGCGAACTGGAAGCCCAGGTCCGCACCCTGGCCAGGCGCATGCGGGCCGGGGCCTCGGCCCCCCAGCCCATCGACAGCGATGCCGACAGCCACCACTCGGCGCCTCCGGTGACCAGCACCGCCGCCACCGAGTGGATTTATGACCAACTGACCTGGACCCTCATCGCTCCCGATGGCAAATCCGTCAAACTGACCGGTAACGAGCGGGTCTTCGTCTCCCTGCTGGTGTCGCGTCCCGGCGAGCCGGTCTCGCGCGACGAAATCTTCCGCGCGCTCGGCAAGCGGGGATGGGACCCGGCCGACCGCTCGGTGGATTCCATGGTCCGCCGCTTGCGGGCCAAGGGATTGACCGCATTGGAGCAGGAACTCCCCATCGAATCGGTTCACAGCGTCGGCTACGCCTTCGCCGCGCCGGTCGGGCTGCGTTAGAGATCATGACCGCCCCGAAGAAACTGGTCTTCAGAGACCGGGACAAACGGGGCCGTGGCGCAAGCGTCGATCCGTGGCCGCTGCTGGTGGTCGACGACGACGAACAGGTCCACGAGATGACCCGGGTGGTGCTGCGCGACCTGGAGTTCGAGGGGCGCCCGTTCAAATGCATCAGCGCCACCTCGGCGGCCGAGGCCGCCGCCATTCTGGATCTTGCCCCGGAAATTCCGGTGGTCCTATTGGACGTGGTGATGGAAACCCCGGACGCGGGCCTGCGTCTGGTTCACCACATCCGCGAGGACCTGGGCAACCGTTCCATCCGCATCATCCTGCGCACCGGCCAGCCCGGCGACGCCCCCGAACGCGACGTTGTTCTGGCCTATGACATCAACGACTACAAGAGCAAGGCGGAACTGACCGCCCAGCGCATGTTCACCGCCGTGGTCGGCGCGCTGCGAGCCTGGCGCGACATCACCACCATCGGCGCCCTGAACAAGGAACTGGCCGAACTCAACGCCTCGCTGGAACAACGGGTGATCGAACGCACCCGCCAGTTGGAGGACAGCAACGCCGCCCTGGAGCGCTCGAAGGATCGGGCGGAAACCGCGCTGACCCGCGAGACCGAGGCCAAGACCCAGTTGCGCCAGTTCCTGTCCATGGTCAGCCACGAATTCCGCACCCCGCTGGCCATCATCGATTCCTCGGCCCAGATGCTGCGCCTGCGCGCCGAACAGCACGACCCCCACAGCGTCACCCGCATCGACACCATCCGGGGCGGTGTCCAGCGCCTGCTGGGGCTGATCGACACCTGTCTCGCCGACGAACAGTTGGACAGCGGCCGCATCGTCTTGCACGAAAAGTCCTTCGACCTCGCCCCCATGATCGAGGTCACCTTGTCCCATCACCGGGTCGCCACCCCCAGCCACGGCTATGAGGCGAGGGTCGAGGGCTCCCTGGATGTCTGGGGCGATCCAGGGCTGGTGGCCCTGGCCATCAACAATCTGGTGGGCAATGCCGCCAAGTATTCGCCATCGGGCAGCACGGTGTCGGTGATGGCCCGCATGGACGGCGGCGATGTGGCCATCGAGGTCCGCGATCAGGGCATCGGCATCCCGGCCGAAGACCTGGGCGAAGTGTTCGAACGCTTCCACCGGGCCTCAAACGCCCGGGGAATCCCCGGATCTGGCATCGGGCTGCATATGGTGCGCCAGATCGTCGAGATGCATGGCGGATCCATCACGGTGGAAAGCGAACTCCATAAGGGGTCGTGCTTCACCATGCGGCTGCGTCCGCCGCCGCGCAATACCCGGGAGAAGACGGCTTGAGGCGCCTTCGCGCGGGTGCTACGGTCGTTGGCCGGTTTTTTCAGCTGTGTCGCCAGACAGGGGCATGACATGCTTGCGAAATACTACCGCTCCTTCAAGCACGACCTGGATCAACGGGGAATCATCTTCTCGTTTTCCGGGTATATGTCGGAAGGCATCCTGTATTCCCTGGGCGACGCGCTGCGCCAGAAGATGGCCCTGGAAGACACCGATGTCGGGACCGTCAAGAAGGTGTTCTCGGTCTTTGTCGAACAGGCGCAGAACATCATTCGCTATTCCGCCGAGAAGGTGGGCGATGCCGCGCGTACCGCCGAACTGTCATCGGGCATGGTGACCATCGGCACCGAGAACAACCGCTTCTTCATCGTCTGCGCCAATACCGTATTGGCCACCGACGAGCCCAAGCTGCGCGACCGGCTGGAGCGGCTGCAGAAGATGGACAAGGACGCCATCAAGGCCTACTACAAGGAAAAATTGCGAGAGGCGCCGGAAGAGCAGAGCAAGGGGGCCACCATCGGATTGATCGAGATCGCCCGCCGGGCCAGTGAGCCCATCGAGTTCGATTTCGACCGCATCGACGGCGACACCTTTTTCTTCTGCATGAAGGTCTGCATCTGAGGTAGCCATGGATACTTTGAAAATCGCCGCCACCGAACGCTCCCCCGAGGTGGAATTCAACTTCAAGCAGGGCCTGTTGAGCCTGCGCGGGGAATCCTATCCCGAAGACGCCTCGGCGGTATTCGGCCCCATCTTCGAGGCGCTGGAAAAGTTCCTGGCCACCTTGGACGGGCGCGAGATCCGGGTGGATTTCGACCTGACCTATTTCAACAGCTCCAGCGCCAAGGCGCTGATGAACATGTTCCAGATGCTCGACCGCGCCGGTGGGGCCGGGGCCAGGATCGCCGTATCCTGGTTCTACTCGCCCGACGACGACACCATGAAGGAGTTCGGCGAGGACTTCAGCGAGGATCTGGAACACGTGTCCTTCAGTCTGGTGGCCGTCGAGACGGCGAGCTGAGGACAGCCCTGCCATGGCCCGTTTCAACCTCTTCGATGCCGAGGAAAAGCTCCTCGAGCAGGCCGGGGAGTTGCGTACCCAGATGGCCGAGGCCTCCCCGGAGGTTCGCGACGGCCTGGACCGTCTGATCGATGCCTATGGCCGCGGCGTGCGCGAGCAGCGCCGTCTGGTCAAGGTCAGCGACCGCCTGCAGGCCCAACTGGCCACGGTCAACCAGGAACTGGGCAAGCGCAAGGCCGAGGCGGAAGAGGCGCTGGACCACCTGAAGGCCGCCCAGGAATCCCTGGTCCAGGCCGAGAAGCTGGCTTCGCTCGGCGCCCTGGTCGGCGGCGTCGCCCACGAGATCAACACCCCCGTCGGCATCGCCCTGTCCTGCGCCTCGCATCTGGCCGATGCCACGGCACGGATGCGCAAGCTGTTCGAGGCCGATGATATCGGCGTCGATGATTTCGAGCGCTTCATGGCCACGGTGACCGATACCACCGGCCTGATCCTCAGCAATTGCGAACGCGCCGCCGACCTGATCCGCAGCTTCAAGCAGGTGGCGGTGGACCGGACCACCTCGGAACGGCGCCGCTTCGACCTGGGCGCCTATATCCGCGAGACCCTGGCCAGCCTGGCGCCGCATCTGCGTCAGGCCGGGCACGCGGTGACGGTGGATTGCCCCGAGGCGGTGGAAATGAACAGCTATCCCGGCGCCCTGTCCCAGGTGCTGAGCAATTTCGTCATGAACTCGCTGATCCACGGCTTCGATCCCGGCCAGGTGGGGAGTATCGGCATTCAGGTTGAACGCCCCGATCCCGGCTCCGTGCGCATCCTCTATTGCGACAACGGCAAGGGGATCGCCGACGAGCATCGCGGCCGGGTGTTCGATCCCTTCTTCACCACCCGTCGGGGCGCCGGTGGCTCGGGCCTGGGATTGAACATCGTCTATAATCTGGTGGTCGGGCCTTTGGGCGGCAGTGTCCAGGTCGAACCCAGGGACGGCGGCGGCACCTGTTTCGTCGTCACCATTCCGCTCTCGGCGGAGTGATCTGGGACGATTCGTCACGATTCCCCCCAAAACGGCGTTGGCGCCGTCCAGGGGGCGGTGCCACCCTTAATTCTGGTGGGGGAATAGAACCAAGGGATTAGTCATGCCCGATACGCCGCCACACCTTGCCGATGGGCAATCGCCTTCCGGCGGCCCGCAGAAGCTGCGCGACCGGCTGCGGCGCGCCTTCAGGCCGACCACTCCCCATCCCCGATCCGAGCCCTGGCCTGTTCTGGTGGTGGACGACGAACCCGACATCCACGAGATGACCCGGCTGTTGCTGCGCGACCTCAGCTTCAAGGACCGCCCCTTCGAGGTCATCAGCGCCCATTCCGCCACCGAGGCGCGCACCATCCTGGCCCGCCATCCCGATATTCCGGTCATTCTGCTGGATGTGGTCATGGAGACGCCGGATGCCGGCCTCGCCCTGGTCCGCCACATCCGCGAGGAGTTGGGCAACCGCCGCATCGCCATCGTGCTGCGGACCGGCCAACCCGCCGAGGCCCCCGAGCGCGAGGTCATGCTGGCCTATGACATCAATGACTACCGGGCCAAGACCGAGCTGACGGCACAGAAGCTGTTCACCTCCCTGGTGGGTGGCCTGCGGTCCTGGGCCAACCAGACCACCATCGAGACCCTGAACGCGTCGTTGGAGCACCGGGTGGCGGAACGGACGGGCGAGCTCGACCGGGCGCGCCGCTTTGCCGAAACCCTGGTGGACATGCTGCCGCATCCGCTCTGGTACAAGGATGGCGACGGCCGCATGCGCATCGTCAACCGGGCCTTTCGCGAGATGTTCGGGCTGGCCCCCGGCGAGGACGCCATGCCGCCGCAACTGGCGGAACTGGACAGCCAGGGCGACGGCCTGGCCCCCGGCGGCGACATGCAGTTCGAGGCATCGCTCAGCCTGCCCGGTGGCCCCCGCACCCTGATGATCGCCACCGGCCGCCTGACCGAGGATGGCGATGCCCGGCCCGGCACCATCGGCATGATCACCGACATCTCCGAGCGCAAATGCATGGAGCAGCAGTTACGCCGCATGGCCACGGTGGATGACCTGACCTGTACCTTGAACCGCCGCGCCTTCTTCGCGGCCGCCACCTTGGAGATGGAGCGCTCCGACCGCTATGGCAGTCCGGTATCGGTGCTGATGTTCGACCTGGACCATTTCAAGCAGGTCAATGATCGCCATGGCCACGCCGTGGGCGATGCCGCGCTGCGGGCGGCGGCGGCGGCGCTGCGGGCCAATCTGCGCGAGATCGACATCCTGGGCCGCTTGGGGGGCGAGGAATTCGCCGTCCTGTTGCCAGAGACCACTCAGGCAGGCGCCGCCGAAGTGGCCGAGCGCCTGCGTCAGGCCATGGCCCAGGCGGCCATCGCCCTGCCGGACGGCCAGCCGCCGCTATTCCTGACCGCCAGCCTGGGCGTCGCCGAGCGGGCGGCGGATGAAATGTCGGTGGATCAGGTCCTGGCCCGCGCCGATGCCGCCCTATACCGGGCCAAGGATGCCGGCCGCAACCGCATCAGCGCCTAACCCCCGCCACGTCGCCGCGGGCCATGGTCAGGGCCTTGATCAGGGCATGGACCCGCATGCCGGATTTCAGGCTCAACTGGGCTTGGGCCAGGGCGGTGATCTGGACCCACAGCGGCGTTCCGCCCACCGACAACACCACATCCACCAGGAAAGACCCCGCCGGTGTCACCGACGTCACCATGGCGGGCAGCACGTTGCGCACGCTGATGCGCTCGGGCGGTTCGATGCTGATGGCCACATCACGGGCATGGATGCGCACGCGGACCTTGGCGCCCACCGGCTGGTCGGTCTGGCTGACCAGCAGGGTCCCGCCGGGAAAGGTCAGGCGGCTGACGCCATAGGCGGTGTCGTGCCCGGCCACCACCGCCGACACCACCGCGCCCGCCTCGTAGCGCCCGGTCAGAGGCCTGAGGCCGGGATCGGACATCAGTTGCTCCAGCGGTCCCGCCGCCGCCACCCGCCCCTGGTCCATCAGCACCAATGTATCGGCGAGGCGCAGCACCTCGTCCATGGCGTGGCTGACATAGAGAATGGGTATGGCGAACTCGCCCGCCAGCGCCGAGATAAAGGGCAGCAGCTCCGCCTTGCGCGCCGAATCCAGCGAGGCCAGCGGCTCGTCCATCAGCAGGATGCGCGGACTGGCCAGCAGGGCGCGGCCGATGGCGACGCGCTGCTTCTCGCCACCCGACAGCAAGGACGGCCGACGGTCCAGCAAATGACCGACCCCCAGCACCTCGACCACCTGATGGAAATCCACCGTCCGCTCCGCCACGGGGACCCGGTTGCGGCCGAATTCCAGATTGCCCCGCACGGAGAGATGGGGAAACAGGCGATGATCCTGGAAGACATAGCCCAGGCGGCGTTGTTCGGGCGCCAGATCGATCCCGCTCTCGGAGTCGAACAGCACCCTTCCATCCACGCTGATCCGGCCGCTATCGGGACGGGCGAGGCCCGCCACCATGTTGATCACCGAGGTCTTGCCCGAGCCCGAACGGCCATACAGCGCGGTGACGCCGGGACCGGCGGCGAGTTTCACATCCATCTGGAAGTCGCCCTGGCGGCGGCGGACCGAGAGTTCCAGCATGCTCAGGCCCTCAGCCGGGCCTGGACCCGACGCGACAGGAGTTCCGAAACCGTCAGGGCGGCAAAGGCCACCACCACCGAGATGACGCATAGTCGCAACGCCGCCTCGTCGCCACCGGGGACCTGGGTCAGGGCGTATAGGGCGATGGGCAGGGTCTGGGTCTCGCCGGGGATGTTGGAGACGAAGGTGATAGTGGCGCCGAATTCCGACAGCGAGCGGGCGAAGGCCAGGATCACCCCGGTGATCACGCCGGGCATCACCAGCGGCAGGGTGACGGTGAAGAAGGTCCGCACCGGGCCGCAGCCCAGGGTGCGGGCGGCCTGTTCCAGCCCCCGGTCGACCCCTTCCAGCGACAGGCGGATGGCGCGCACCAGCAACGGGAAGGCGATCACCGCCGAGGCGATGGCGGCCCCCTTCCAGGTGAAGGCAACGGTGATGCCGAACCAGTCATACAGCCAGCCGCCGATCACGCCGCGCCGCCCGAAGGTCACCAGCAGGGCATAGCCCACCACCACCGGCGGCAGCACCAGCGGCAGATGGATCAGCCCATCCACCACCGTCTTGCCGGGAAAATCGCGGCGCGCCAGCAGCCAGGCGCAGGCCAGCCCCAGGGGCAGCGACCCGGCCACCGCCCAGCCCGACACCAGCAGGGACAGGCGCAGCGCCTCGGTCTCCAGCGGGGTCAGGCCGAACATGGCGCGGCCTATCGCGACAGCATGTCGCGCAGCCGGTCGGCCTGACGCGAATCGACGCTGCGCTGGAACAAGATATCCTCGGGCGTCGGATTGCCGCCGTAATAGGCGGCGTTCCAGGAATGGCGCGGCAGGATGCCCGCCCCGTCCAGCACGGCGCCGCCATACAGGCCGACGGCGCGGGAGAAGGCATAGATGTCGGCACCCACATTGGTGGTGGTATTGGCCTCGGCCCCGGCGCCCATGGTGGCCACCGCCACCCCCGCCCCGGCCCCGGCCTTGAACTTGTTTTCCACCACTGCCGACAAGCCGCCGTCATTCATGATGACATAGACGCATTCGGCGTCCTGGACCCCGATCTGCAGCCCCAGGCTGCCCGCCGCCACCGAATAGAAGGCGGGGCCGCTCCAGCGCCCGCCCTTGTCCTTGGCCAGCAGGACGCCGGTGCCGTATTGGGCGCCCAGGATGAAGCCGCCCTTGACCAGATCGGGAATCACCAGCACGGCGCGCGCCCGGTTCAGCAGGTCGGCCATGGTGGCGCCGAAATTGGGGTCGGCGCGCAGGCGCTCCACCGTGGTCACCGCCTTGCCCACCATCAGGGTCTGGTCGGTGACCTGCTCGGCCCGCGCCGTGCCGAGGCCTGCCAGCAACACTCCCAGGGCCAGGATCAGTTTCCGCATGCTCACTCTCCGGTTGCCGTCTTCCTCACATAGCGGTTTTCGCCATCCCCGGCCAGGGCGTCGAATAGCCGCACCCCGTAGCCGGTGGCGGATTCGGGGCACAGGGGATCCTCCTCGTCGGCGAATTCCAAGCCCGCCATGTCGATATGGGCCCAGGCCACGCCATCCGGCACGAAGCGCGACAGGAAGCGGGCGGCATCGTCGTTATCGGGCACATCGCCCCAGGCGCAATTGCGCAGATCGGCGATGGCCGACTTGATGTCCTCGTCGCAGGACTCGGTGAGCGGCAGCCGCCACAGCGGCTCTGCCTCGGCCTTGGCATGCTTCAGCAGGCGCTTGGCCAGGATGTCGTCATTGGCGTAAAGCCCGGCATGCTCGGCCTCCAGCAATTCCTCGGTGCTGCCGGTCAGGGTGGCAATATCCACCATGGCGGCGGGCTTCAGGGTCGCCGCCGCCCAGGCCAGGGCATCGGCCAGCACCAGGCGGCCTTCGGCGTCGGTATCCACCACCTCCACCGTCTGGCCGGAAAACGAGGTCACCACGTCGCCGGGGCGTTGCGCCCGGCCGGACGGCATGTTCTCGGCCAGGGCGAGGACGCCGCAGACATGGGCGGGGGCCTTACGCCCGGCCACCGCCCGGATGGCGCCGATCACGGCCGCCGCCCCGGCCATGTCGGCCTTCATGGCGTCCATGTCCTCGTCGTCGAACTTGATGGAGATGCCCCCCGAATCGAAGGTGATGCCCTTGCCCACCAGCACCAGCGGCCGGGTCTCGGCGCCTTTCCAGCGCAGCAGCACCAGCCGGGGTGGGCGATGGCTGCCCATGCCGACGGCGGCCAGCAGGTTCAGCCGGGCTTGTGCGATGGCGGCCTCGTCCAGCACCGTGACCTCGACCCCCAGCGCTTCCAGCAGGCGGGCGCGGGCGGCGAACTCCTCCGGCCCCAGCGCATTGCCGGGCTCGTCTGTCAGGTCGCGGGCCAGGAACACCCCCTGGGCCACCTGCTCGCGGGCGGCATACAGGGCCTCGGCGGCGGCGGGGTCGGTGGTGGTCACCACCACCTCTTCGAGCACCGGCGGCAGATCATCCTCGTCGTCGGGGTCGACTTTGGTGCGGTATTTGCGCAAGGGACGATAGCCCTTGAGCCGCATTCCATAGGCCAGTTCCGCCGCCTGATCGGGGGGAAGGTCGAGCGCCACCGTGGCCGAGGCTGCGCGGCTGTCGTCCAACTCGTCGATGATGGCGCCGCCGATGCGACGCAATTTGGCCGGGGTCAGCTTGCTTTGCTTGCCCAGCCCCACCGCCACCAGCACCGTCAGTGGCGCGGGCGGCAGCAGGAACAGCTCGGTCTCCTCGGACTCGCCGTCGAAGCCCAGGCGCTTCAGGGCCTTTTTCAGACGGCCGTCACCATCCAGGGCGGCGAAGGCGGTGCTGGGCTTGCGCCCCCGCCACAGCCCCAGGGCGACGGCGCCCAGGAGCGGGAATTGAGGAGAAGAAAAGAAGATACGCATTCAAGCTCTCCCCCCTCTCCCCCCATTTCGGGGGGAGAGGGTCGGGGTGAGGGGGGATGGCGTCCGTCAGACGAGCCCTCACCCGGCTCGCTGGCGCTCGCCACCCTCTCCCGCAAGCGGGCGAGGGATTACTTCCCGGCCTTGTCCTCGTAGTAGTCGGCCACCAACCGGTCGAGCAGGCGCACGCCGAAGGCGGTGGCGCCCTTGGGGCAGGTAGCGGTGTCCTTCTTGCCCCAGGCCATGCCCGCGATGTCGAGATGAGCCCAGGCGACATCATTGGTGAAGCGCTTGAGGAACTGGGCGGCGGTGATGGAGCCGCCTTCGCGCCCGCCCACATTCTTCATGTCGGCGATGTCGGACTTGATCTGCTTGTCATAGGCCTCGCCCATGGGCAACTGCCACAGCTGCTCGCCCACCGCCTTGCCCGCCGCCGTGAGGCGATCGGCCAGCTTGTCGTCGCTGGCGAACAGCCCGGCATATTCATGGCCCAGGGTGATGACGATGGCGCCGGTCAGGGTGGCGAGATCCACCATGAATTTGGGCTTTAAGCGGTCCTGGGTGTACCACAGGGCATCGGCCAGGACGAGACGGCCCTCGGCGTCGGTATTGATGACCTCGATGGTCTGGCCCGACATGGAGGTGACCACGTCGCCGGGACGCTGGGCGGTGCCGGACGGCATGTTCTCCACCAACCCGACCACGCCGACGGCGTTGACCTTGGCCTTGCGGCCCGCCAGCGCCGCCATGGCGCCGATCACCGCCCCGGCCCCGGCCATGTCCCATTTCATGTCTTCCATGCCGCCGGCCGGCTTGATGGAAATGCCGCCGGAATCGAAGGTGACGCCCTTGCCGACGAAGGCCACCGGGGCCTCGTCCTTCTTGTCGGCGTTCTTCCAGGTCATGACCACCAGCTTGGATTCGCGCTCCGAGCCCTGGCCGACGCCCAGCAGCGAGCCCATGCCCAGCTTCTTCATCTGCTTCTCGCCCAGGACCTCGACCTCGATACCCAGCTCCTTCAGCGCCTCGGCCTTCTCTGCCAGGGATTCCGGATGGATGATGTTGGCGGGTTCCGACACCACGTCGCGGGTCAGGAAGACACCGTCGGCCACCTTGTCCAGGCGGGCGAAGGCGGACTTGGCCTCGGCGGCGGCCTCGGACATCACCGTCAGCTTCTTCAGCGACGGCTTGTCCTCCTTCTTCTGCTTGGTCATGTACTTGTCGAAGCGGTACGAGCGCAGCCGCGCGCCCAGCCCGGCATTGGCGGCGAATTCCGCCGCCGACAGGGTCGAGCCCGGATAGGCGTCGATGCCGATGAAGGCCTCGCTCTCGCCGCTGGACAGCAGCGAGCCCACGGCGGTGCCGCCGAAGGCCTGGGCACCCAGGGCATCCAGATCCTTGGCCTTGCCAAGCCCGACCAGCAGGATGCGCGATACCGACAGGCCCGACGGCGCCAGGATCAGCAGGGTCTGGCCCTTCTTGCCCTCGAAGCGGCTGGTGGCGATGGCACGGGCCAGACCGCCCTTGGTCTCGGAGTCCAGGGACTGGGCGGTGGCGCCCAACAGCTTGCCTTCAAGCACACCGGCGACGATGGCGCCCTCGGTGGGGAGGGCCGACTTCGAAAACGCAATCTTCATGGAAATCCTCGCGGGGAAGACAGGACAGGGGCTTGGCTACAAATGTAGCGAACCCTGCGAGGAAAGAAAGGGGGCTAAGTCTTTTCCGACGCCGCTTCCGGCTGATCGTCGAAGCCGTCCTCGGCCGCATGCTCCATCCGCTCGATCTCGTCGGGGCGGGGATGCTCGGCCGACAGCAGCCAGATCAGGCCGCCCGGCAGGGCCGAGGCGATATTGGTGAAGCCGAACAGCAGCGACAGCACCAGGGCGGAATGGCTTTCCACCCCCACATAGCCGAAGGCGGTGACCATGGCGGTCTCGCGCAGGCCCAGACCGGCGATGGAAATGGGCAGGGTCATCAGCAGGATCACCGGCGGCACCAGCACCAGACAGTCCAGCAGATCCACATTAAGCCCCAACCCCCGGGCCAGGGCATAGGCTTCCAGCGACAGATTGGCGTGGCCGATCACCGCCACGGCCAGGGTGCCGCCGCTCCAGCCCGGATGACGGAACAGCCGCCTGGTGTCGCCCGCCAGATGGGCCAGGCCGCGCACGATGCGCCAGCGGTGCAGAGACTGGGGCAGGCGGTCCAGTTGGCTGATGAAGACGATGCCCGCGATGCCCACCAGCGACAGCAGCGGGAACACCCACGACCCCGGGATGTTGGGGGCGCGGGCCAGCAGCAAAGGCTGGGTCGCCGCCACCAGCAGCACCAAGCCCAGGATGGTGATGATGCGTTCCAGCATCACCGAATTGACGCTGGTGGCCAGCGACAGGCCGGAGCGGCGCGTCTTCCACATGCGGATGGCGTCACCCGCCACCGGGGTGATGATGGAAAAACAGATACCGATATAGAAGACCACGAAGGCCTGGACCGGCGAGAAGGCCGCCTTTAGCGCCTTGAGCACCAGCCACCAGCGCCCGGCGCCCAGCAGCACCTGGATCACGCCCAGGCCCAGGGCAACGGCAAGCATCAACGGATCAAGGGTTTTCGCCTGGTCCCAGGCCGAATTGATGTCGACCTTATTGAAGACGAACCAGATGAGTCCGACCGAAAGCACCCCCTTGAGCACCCAAGGCAGCCAGCGCTTCACCATTGACCTCAACTTCTCGTGGCGACTGAAGGCGGCAAGCTTTAGCACGAATCCGCGATCTGTGAATACCGCTCAACGCTGAAAGCGTATCGGCTGGCGCTTGCGGCCCCAGGTTCCGGGGCGCGGCTCAAACACTCCGGCCAATCTGGTGCCGCAGGCGGTGCAACAGCCCGTGGCGTCCAAGGCCCAGGTGGACAGCTCGTACCAGTCGCGACCGATCAGCAGGCCGCCGCAGCCCGAGCAATAGGTGGAGCCCCCCGCCGGATCGTGGACATTGCCGGTATAGACATGAAACAGGCCGTTGGCCTTGGCGATGTCCCTCGCCCGGGTCAGGGTGGCGGGCGGGGTATTGTCCTTGTCGGTCATCTTCCAGTCGGGATGGAAGGCGGAGAAATGCACCGGCACGTCCGGCCCCAGGGCATCGGCGACCCAGCCCGACAGGGCGTCGATCTCGGCCGGCGAATCGTTCTCGCCCGGGATCAGCAAGGTAGTGATCTCGAACCAGACCTTGGTCTCGTGCCGCAGATAGACCAGGGTCTCCTTCACCGCCTCGAGATGGCCGCCGCAGGTCTTGTGGTAGAAATCCTCGGTGAAGGCCTTCAGGTCCACATTGGCGGCATCCATATGGGCATAGAACTCGGCCCGGGCCTCGGGCTTGATATAGCCCGCCGTCACCGCCACCGTCCCGATGCCCAGGGCGTGGCAGGCCTGGGCCACGTCCACGGCGTATTCCAGGAACACCACCGGGTCGTTATAGGTGAAGGCCACCGAGCGGCAGCCGAAATGCTGGGCCGCCTGGGCGATCAGCTCGGGCTCGGCGGCGTCGTTCAGCTTGTCCAGTTCGCGCGCTTTGGAGATATCCCAGTTCTGGCTATCCTTACATATTGCATCTATTTGATTTTGTGTGATATTTTCGTTCAATAACTGTGTGTAAACTGTGTGTGAATTTTGAGATTCTTGAACAAGCGTTTTCAATAATTTATCCTGCTCTTTTGAAATGCTCCAATTTTGGCAAAATTTGCAGGTTAGATTGCAGCCGATGCTTCCTAAAGACAGGATCGGTGTTCCCGGTAGAAAATGATTTAAAGGCTTCTTTTCAATGGGATCGATGCAAAACCCACTGCTGCGTCCGTATGTCGTCAGAACAATTTCGTCGTGTATTGCAGCTCGGTTGAAGCAGAGGCCAAGCTGCCCATTATGGAGCTTGCACTCTCGGGGACACACATCACACTGAATGCGACCGTCACCCAGCCTCGTCCAGTACTTGGTTCTGCGAAACACTTGGAGACAATCTCCCGCTCGGAAAAGAGGCTTCGCCACCGCAAAAGCTTACCACATTCTGATGCCGCCCTGACCTTGAATCCGCGCTTGAATGCCCGCGCTCAAATCCCCCAATTTTGATATCCTGCTCAAAATTTGGGAAATCACGATGCCGGGATTGCCAAGCAAGCCTCCCATTACGCCACTTCAATGGTACGGCAGCAAACGCCGTTCATTAGATGTGATTGATCGCTGGCTGCCACCCCATGTGATGGAATATCGGGAACCGTTTGTTGGTGGCGGCGCATCGTTCTTGCTAGCTCGCTTCAAATATCCGGACGTGCCGTTCTGGATCAACGACAAGGATCAGCGGGTGACATGCTTCTGGACAATCGTGCGCGATATGCCGGACGCCCTAGAAGCCAATATCACAGGGCTTGTAAAGCAAGCTCGGATGGATGAGGCCGCAGCTGTATCCCTATACACCGAGCAATTCGCCGCACAGCAAAGCGACAATGTGCTGGAAGCGGCTACAGCCTTCCTCATCATCAACATGTGGTCTTTCAATGCACACATGGGTGCGAAGGACTTTCGGTGGGACTATGTCCAAAAGCCGCGCGATTACCTGTTCCCCCGCATCCGAAAAGCCCATGCCTTGCTGCAAGGCGTGACCATAACCAATGGCGATTACGCGCCCTTGCTGTCCGAGCCTGCAAAAGGCCGAAGCGATGCAGGTGTCGTCGTCTTCATGGACCCGCCCTATGACGGAACGGAAACCATCTACAAGGAAGGTGCTGGATTCAATTTTGATGCCTTCTATGAGGCGGTGCTCGCCAGCAAGCATAACTGGATCATCACCCACTCTTTGCGCCGCTTTTGGCCCCGAGCCTTCAAGCTGTTCTACTTTGGTGCAAGCCGGACCTGGAAGGTGGACGCCTTCCTGGATGGCGCCGGATCAAACAAGCGCGACGAGCGCCTCATCGCAAATTTCGATCCATCATCAGACCTTTGGAGATTGTATGGCGCTCGCATAAACTCGGACGGCACCATCGCCGTGCCGCATCGGGCTGGGGGAGAATGACACATGGGATTGAGCGCAAATCAGACCAAGCTGAAGACTGCGGCCAACGGATCTTACGTAAAAAGCGTTGAGCTGGAGGCCGACGCAGAGAAGTGCTTGAACCAGGCATTAACTGAGGCATTTGCCTTCGGCTATACCTTCGCGCTCGACCAAAGCGAATTGTTCAAGCTGGTTCAGGATATGGGGGCAAAGCCTTCTCGCAACGACACCAGTTGGTGGACTGATGTGGTGAAGGCCTGCTTTGGAACAACGAGCACGACCCAAAAGAACACCTACGAGTTCCCCAGCGCTGCCGCCATTTCCAAATACCAGACCATTCTCGCCTATGCCCACTACAAGCAGTGGAACGAAAGTGCGTTAGGGGATGAACTGGCATCACGCTCTGCGACGGAGATTTACCGTGAGGCCGGGCAATGCCAAGAGTTTGTCCAGTCACAAGGACGCGGCAAGGCCCGGTCCAGCGACAAGGGATTGCTCAAGCGACTAGACAATGCTTGCACACACTCCTTTGACGAGAATGCCATCACCTTGTCGGCAGCGGACCTTGATGCCCTTTTGAACCCCAATGATGATGGATTGGGAGCTCTCCTGATCAAGCGAGAGAATGGCAAGGTGAAGCTTTGGCGAGCACCGCTCGATGCCACTTATATCCGCAAGGCCATCAACGAATATGCTGTCGTTGAAAAAATTCGCAAACCGCTAACAGATGCATTGCGGATGCGCTCCCTGCTTCCAAAAGGAGCCCAGCGCCACATGCAGTTTGAGCACGACGGAGATGCCACCAAAGTAACCCTGTTTGGGGCTTTGAAAGGCTGTGGTGCTATCCACTTCGTCACCCAAAAGCTGGATGTGCCTGATGGCGTAACCTTTGACGAAAAGGGTATCGATCGACTGCTTGGGTTGTCCCTCGGCGTCGGTGATGAGCGGTTTGTTTGGGAGGTGCAGGAAAGCGCCGTTAAAGTTTACGCCAAAGATCAAGAAGCTTTGCCAGACCCGGAAGCTATCTACAAAGTGCTCCAGTACGAAGGTGTGAATTGGAGCGCCCCGGATGGCACAGAGCAGATTGACGGTTGGCGTGTCGAAGCTGTGCCCGCCCCGCCGACCGCCCCAAACTTTGTGTGCGAGAGCACGGTGGCCATTAACGACGACACCGCTAGAAAGCTAACGGTGGAAGTGGGCTGGAAGGGAAAATTCACGACGATCAGCTCTTCTGAAGGCTCCCTGCACGTTAAGTGCGCGAAGAATCAATTGAAGCTGCCGCTGGATGGATTACCTGATCAGCCTTCGGTGAAGCTGGTTCAAGGACAAGTTGGGAGGGCGGTCAAACAGATTGATGGTATTCCATCTTTCGGCATATGTGACGGGGGTGTTTTCATCAGCGGCCCCCACAAGGAAGTCGCGGTTACATTCACGATTCCAAGCATGGGGTGAGCCGTGGCCTATTTCGAGGACATGCCCAACCTGCCGCAGCGTTCCATATTCACCCCCAGCGTTTCGACAACCTATTTCGATAAGGTCAGCCGGAAGCGCACGGAGATACGGCAGGAAAACATCCCGCCGCGACTGAAATCGATGGAGCAGCTTTGGTGGTGGAACAAGGGGGGTGAAACGCGCCCATTCTTCCACTACCCCTATTTCATGTACAGCGCGGGCCATGCCGAACTGGACCTGACGAAGGCGGCAACCAAGGAAGCAGCCCTGTTCAAAAGAGATCGCTCATCTAGCGTTCTCATTACAGATAGCGGCGGCTATCAGGTGGCAAAGATTCCTGATTTCTTTGATTGGGACTCCCCGGAGAAAATCGACAAGAAGCGCGAGCGGCTTTTTACTTGGATCGATGCCGTTGCCGATTATTCGTTGTCGCTTGATGCCCCTACCTTTGGCGCTTCAGCCGATCACAAGGCGCTCAAAACCCCTGCTGACTGCTTGGCGTTCACCCTTGAAAATCTGGCGTTCTACGAAAGCCGTCCCAACAAAAATGAAAACGTTCGCTTCCTGCATGCCATTCATGGCTCCACCATTGATGACCAGACGAAGTGGTATGAAGCCGTAAAGAGGTATCGCCATTACGGCTGGGCCTTTGGAGCCTCAACCGAGGAAACACCGTTTCGGAACCTGAAGAACCTTCTTCGGATGTTGATGTTTTTGAAGCAGGAAGGGGCTTTAGAACACAGCCCTCATGTCCATGTCCTGGGCATTGGAGTCAGCGCCGCTGCGGTCATGTACTCCTATATCCAGATTATGATACGCCGAAGCGGCATCCCGAAGTTTCAAATCACCTTCGATGTATCCACCGCCTTTCGGAAGGCCGGGGAATCTGGGCTTCTGTTCACCGATTTTGAGCGGTCTATTTTGGGGCCAAATCTGGAGACAACGCGAAAAGCCGTTGTTCCCAAAACGGGCTGGGAAGACTGGGACCTTCCAATGGGGCATGACGATTTGCCGAAGCAGCTGGACTTCGAGAGCCCTGTGTTTGGTTATGCTGAAGACAAAGACCGCATCATGCCGAAGCATCTTCAGCCTTGGAGCGACGGGATATCGCTATCCTTGATGATGGCCCAGAACCTGTGGCTCCAAACCGAGATGTACAAGGATGCCCACGACCGATTTTTTGTCGCGCTGGAGCGCCTGCCTGTTGAACGGAGCCTCTCCGATCAAATGCTGAACAGGCTTCTCATGCGTGTGGCCAATCACTTTGACCAGCACAAAGAGCTTCAAAGCATTCAAGAAGATGTCTGGACGATGATGTATCTGATCCATGCAGAAGGCATCATGCCACCGGGCTGGCGGCGGGGTGATCGGGGCATGTCGTTGGAATACTTCATGGCCATCAAGTCGATGATTGATGAGGTTTTCGACGCCAAAAATCCATTCGCTGTTTTGGACAAATATGAGGCCGAGTTGAGCTCCTATCTGGGCGGCATGCTGGTTTCGTAAATCGCGGGATTTTTCTTCGCATGAGAAGATAATTTGATGCGAGGTGATTTTGCCGCCGTTCCGTGGCACCATGCTCCATATGCCAAATTGCCGGGGGGCGCATGTCACGATCACCAACTCTCATTCATCGTGAGATCGGCATTGATTGCGGACACCGCGTCCCCGATCACGGATCGAAGTGCCGTTCTCCGCATGGTCACAGGTATCGCGTAATCGCCACCTGTGCAGGCCACCTTGTTCAGGACTTTGGCCATCCTGAACACGGCATGGTCATCGATTTCGGCAATGTCAAAGCCTACATGATGGATATTTTTGACGCCATCTTTGACCATGCGTTCATCGTCAGCGTTGCCGATGCGGTAATGATGGAGATGTTCTATCCAGGTGAAGACCCTAAAGCCATTTTAGATCTTTACCAGGAATCAATCGCAGAGCAGTTGGACGTGTACTGCTCCACGGCGGATAAGAAGCCAATCCGGCTTCCTCGCACCTGCTACAGCGAACAAGACCCGGACGGCATGAAGGTCGTGCCCGTTCAGTATTCCCCGACCGCTGAGAACCTTGCAGCCCATATGTTCGAAATGCTGGACCAGCCTTTGAAGGCGCACTTCGAGAAGACACCAATTCGACTCGTCAACATCCGCCTCTTTGAAACGCCTAACGGCTGGGTCGATCACACGGCTGACGGCTTCAATCCGGGGATTATGGGATGAGCTACCAAGTCAAAGAAATCTTCTACAGCTTGCAGGGTGAAGGGGCGCACAGCGGACGGCCTGCAATCTTTTGTCGCTTTTCAAACTGCAATCTGTGGAGCGGCAAGGACGAGGATCGGGCCAGCGCCATCTGCAAGTTCTGTGACACGGATTTCGTTGGCGGCGATGAATACACCTTGGATTGCTTGGTTCAGGCAATTGCAGCGAAATGGCCGGGCGGCGGGAAACCCTATGTCATTTGCACAGGCGGCGAACCGCTTCTCCAAGTTGATATCCCGCTCGTTGATGCCCTGCATAACGCTGGATTTGAAGTCGCTGTGGAAACCAATGGTACAGTCGGCAAGCATGACGTTGCAGCCAAGCTGGACTGGGTGTGTGTGAGTCCCAAGGCCGATGCTCGTGTGAAGTTAGATCAAGGGCACGAGTTGAAGCTTGTCTACCCCCAGGCTGAAAACCATCCGTCCGATTTTGAACGAATGGGTTTCAAGCACTTCTTCCTTCAGCCCTGCGACGGTGTTGAAGGCAGCATGAAAATGGCAATCGACTACTGCTTGGCTCACCCGCATTGGAGCCTCAGCCTACAGACCCATAAGATTGGAGGCTTCGAATAGCATGGCCGAAAATGATGCCGCCGATCAGCTTTCTGAACCCGTGAAAAAGTCCCGAAAGAAGCCTGCACCGCCAAAGGAGGCTGGCGGCATTCCGATCATCTATCGCGGCCCGGAAGGCTTTGTCGGCCTGAACAAGAATGACCGCACTGGTTCGTGGGAGGCCATGTGCAAGCCCGAAGGCACGACCCGTCATGTGACGATTACGCTCGCGGCCAAGTCGGAGGAAGATGCCAAAAGCGAAGCCATCTTTGCCCTGAAGTACGATTCACAGCACCGCATTCATCGACGCCCAACACGTGAAGAGGCCATGGAGGCCATCAAAACGCTCATTGCCTATACGGGGGACAATCCATACCGCGAGGGGCTGCGCGGAACGCCTGACCGCGTAATTCGAGCTTACGATGAGTTCTTCGCAGGTTACCACTCCACCGCAGCCGAGGTCTTGAAGACCACCTTCGCGGAAACGGGCTCCTACGATGAGATGGTGACGCTTACGGACATCGAGTTCGACAGCCATTGCGAACACCACATGGTGCCGTTCACCGGGGTGGTGCACATCGCCTACATTCCCGACAAGACAGTTGTCGGGATCAGCAAGTTGGCCCGGCTTGTGGAGATTTACGCACGGCGGCTGCAAATTCAGGAAAAGATGACGACGCAAATCGCCGATAAGCTTCACATGGTTTTGAAGCCCAAAGGCGTTGCCGTAGTTATCGCAGGCCAGCACATGTGCATGACCACGCGAGGCGTCAAAAAGAAACGGGTCAAGATGATAACCAGCACCATGACCGGCGTGTTCCGAGAGGACCCAAAGGTTCGTTCGGAATTTATGAATTTGATCGGGAATCCGAAAAGCGGGATGGAAAAATGACTGGAGCACTCGTTCTTTTCAGCGGCGGCCAAGACAGCGCCACCTGCCTTGCCTGGGCGAAGCGCAAATTCGAAAAGGTTGTCACAGTTGGTTTCGACTACGGACAAGCCCAGGATTGAACTGGAATGCCGAAAGGTTGTTCTGGGCAAGCTCAACCCTGGCGGTGAAGACCACCTGCTCAATCTGGACATCATTAATCAGCTTGCGGATTCGGCGCTGAGGAGCTTATCGACATCATCCGGCTTGACACCCATACCTGCTACAAAGGCGACCATACCCACATGCATGATTGGGGTTATGGAATGTGGGGAATGTCCGAATTGTAAATTGCGGGCTGAGGGCTGGAAGATGTGGAGGTCAAAGGGCTGACGCCTAAAATCCCTATAACCTCAGCGTTTTGGGCGGAGCTGTGTAATCCACGTTGAGGGAAACGGATGGTGGCATCAGCTTGTCGCCGAGCGCGAGTTCGAGAGCCCCCCACTGCTCAACCATCTTCAACCGAGCATCAGGGACCAACTTGATTTCTGAAAACTGAGACGACAGCGTTACGTCGAGGAATTCACCTGTGCCAACGTTGAATACAACGCTGTGGAGCATGGCGGTTTCTCCGTCATGTAAGACCCAGCCCGAGACCACATTCCAGCCCTTATTTGTTTCACAATAGAGTTTCGCATTGGCATGGCATGAACGGGGCTCTCCAAAATGGACACAGGGCACGACCATGTGCTTTTGGCTGAGAATATACTGCTGCACATCGCGCATCTCTCGGTGGGTCATGTGCTGATACATCCGTCTCGCTCCCCATTTTGCGTTGGTCGGGCACAGCGTATCTTATGGCCATGATTTGGCGAACGTCATATCGATTTACAACATTTCAGGCCAACTCAGCCGCCTTCACCATCATCTCTTCGTTGACCGTGACATAACGCTGGGTGGTTTGGATGCTTTGATGTCCAGCAAGCTGTTGAAGCACGAACACGGAGACACCCTTGTTTGCCAGCGTCGTCAAATAAGAACGACGCCCACTATGCGAGCGTGCATCCGCCAATCCCGCTTCGTCGTAAATGCGGCGGAACAGCATTACCATCGTGGTCGGCGTGAAGTGTCCACCCTTTTGACTGCGGATCAGCGGCTTGCGTTCGTCCGTCCATTCCCGCTGTTCAAGATAACGAGCGATCTCGCGCTGGAGCTTGGTGTTGATGAACACCGTGCGACCACGGTTGCCCTTGGTTTGTGACGCGGACAGGTGGATGCGATCACGAACCGCACAGCCTTCATTAACAACGTCCATAATTTTCAAGGCCGCGATTTCACCGGCCCGCATGCCTGCCCAGTGCGACAGCAACACAGCAAGGCGATTACGGGTGGAAAGGATGCCGTGCTGGGCGACCACAGCCAGGACGCGCTTCATCTCGGCTTCGGACAGGACTTTGGCTTGCGACATGACGAACACCCATAATGTTATGTTTTCATCCTATGGGTAGTGTCACATCACCTTTTGCCTTGGTCTCCCCGATATCGGGCTTTGAAAATGGCGGAAATCCGCGCTTGGTTATGGTTTTGCTATTCTATAACTTTCCGGAACGCGGGTGCTTCAGCTTGGAGATGAGGCGTTCCGAAAAACGATGGGCTCGCTGCTGCTGTCCTAATGTACGCTTCGCGCGCATCATGGTCGTGGAAAGTTATCAGAATCCGGCCATTCGCGGCCCACTCCGACCCGCAACATTAACACTGTCAGTCTTGCGGAAAATCTACCCCGACGAGCAACAATGCGGCACGCTCGACATGTGGCAGTACTGCCTTGACGGCCTCCGCACCGTCCGGGAAGCTCTCAAAGATCATATCCTTCTCCCCAGCATGAACGATGGCACAGCGAATCTGATAGACCAGAGCCGCGCCCGTTTTCCACTTCTCTCCGCCAACTTTCTTCTTCGTGACCCTGCGAAATAGGGCGGTCGCGAACTGGTTTACGTTGTTGAGTTGGTCGAGTGCCGTCCAGCAGGCTTCGAAAGCATCTTTTTGGGTTTCCGCCAAGCCGATGATTTGGTTCATCTCGGATTTGAGAGCTTCGGCTGCATCGTCCAATGCAGCGTTGGGCTCGGCATCGAAACTTGCGATCAATTTAATCTTTATCTCCGCGAGAAATCTCGCCTCCATCACGCGATAGAGCTCGAGAAACCGGAACTTCAGCGGCGATGTGCGGAAAGAGTTGGCCAAGCAGTTCAGCGCAACCTTATTCAGAAGGGAGCTGACGTTCGCGTCAATAATCGCAAGCGTGGCACCGTTGAAGAGGATGCTGTCGCCAGCCATAGGTTGGTCCACAACACGGATTATTTTGCGGAAATCGTTTGACGCAACAGCTGGGCCGATGGCGATTTCCACACCTCCCGCAAGGACGATGGCGTGCCGATCCGGCTTTGAAGCTGCTACTGCACGAACGAGCGCTATTTCGATTGCTGTGGGCAGCCCATGATCTGTGCCAGGAGGGAAGCCAAAAATCTCGGCCTCCCCCTCCGTCTTATGGGCTACGGTCCAATAAAACGGCCTCGTGAGATCCCGGGGATCAATACTTACATCGCGCGGGAAATCTCCACCTGCGAGAATACGGGCAGCTTCAGAAGCCGCCTCCACTCCCAGCTCCAGCGTCCCTAATTGCAAAGGACGTGTCGGATCCACCTCCTCGGCGGACGCGATTGCAAGTGCCTCAAGAAGATACATGATTTACATCATGCTTGCCGACTGCGTCCAGCATTCTATCATTGGACTGGTCCCATCCTGCATGATGTATTCACGCACTGCCCTGAAAACTAATGCACGAGTTGCCTCGCCGACATTGCTACGCTTCGCATCAATGCTCTTGCGGATTTGCTCGAAGGTAAACACCCCAAGAGGGTTTTCCTTGTCCATCTCTGCATCATGGATCATCTTCGTCATCGCGTTGGAAAGGCGGTCCTGTAGCGTCTCATTCTTGTGCGCAAAGCCGATAGCTGCGGCAAATCCAAGCACTACAGTATCGTTTCCGAAGAAGCGGTTTTGCTCTTCTCCAAGAGATCTGTCGAGCCGCAGAAGCCAATCTACGAATTGACGAAACCCGTCACGCTGATTGCCGTTGTTGTCGGTCAAGTCGATACCTAGCGATTCCAGTGCTTCATCTACTACCATCGTCTCGACCACGAGGTTGGTTCGATCAACGTTGGGGCTCCTTTGCATCCAGGCCTGAAAGGCCTGTGCCAACGTCGAGAGGTGAAATTGCCCTGGACGGACTCGGCGTTTGTGGTCCTTGAGGCGTATAATTTCGATACCAGGAAGATCCTGAAGGTCTTCAGCTAAGCCTCCCGATAGAATGTCAATCTGGTGCTTCATCGACATCGGACGCTGGCCGGCGTTCAATAGCAACATGCGGTACGCGAGTGGGAAGAAGGCAATGTTTACCCAGATTTCAAGGCGCAGGGACCGCAGAAGGAAGACAGAACGTTCATCGTCATTTAATTCCGCAAGAGTCTGGCGAAGGGCGTTGGTCCGTTGCAGACCATCGACGATATCGACGTCGACGGGTGTAGTCTTCGCGATTGCATTCTGCAATGAATCCAGGTCAGCTCTCGTCGCAGATATGAATCCATCATTTACATTGTAATTACCCGTGACCGACGCATCGATATTTCGAACGGCGAGAACTATCGTGGGCAATATGCAGCCCATCTTGAGGTCGGCTCTGAGATTTTTGTATGGCTTGGAGCCTCTAATGATGTCGCGCTGGATGGCGAGGTTTTCCTCAGATCCCTGCGTCTTTTCTAGATACCATTCGTAATCCGCTCTGGCACTTATCATAAAGTTATCAATGCGATTGTCATAATCTATTCCGACAACTTCAAACTTCATAAAGCACCTATGCTAGAAATCACGCTATTTATGGTGAATGCGTGTGACAATGACGATCCTCAGGTACATTAGCCGCTAGAGAGGACCGCGTCATCTTCTATGAAGCGGATGGCATCACGCTGTACTACAAGTGCAGACGCGGCGACGGTTAGGCTCACGCTTACCTTAATACGGATAACTTTCCGGAACGCGGGCAATTTGGCTTCGAGATGAAGCGCAGGTTATAGATAAGAGATCTGGGAAACCTGCTGGTCGACCGCAATCGCCGTACATTCCGCAATAAGCAGATCAAGGACAGCTTCAATCTTGCGAACGTCATACGCGCCATTAGCCAACGTCTCTGCTGTCTGCTTCAAGAACTCCTTGCTGTAGGATTCCTTGTATTCCAGTGCCCCTTGATAGGCGCCGAGGCTCTTCTTGTAGTTCGTCCAGAGCACCTTCGCCGGTGGATAACCGCCTACATTGAGGTCGAGATAGCATTCAATCGCCGCCGCACGCCGGTTGATGTCCGAGTTGTGGAGGCCATCAGGACCCTGAGCGGGAAACGAACGGAAGTCATCAAGCTCAGGCAACATAATCCCCCGCATGTTCACAGGCAAGGTAAGTGCTGACAGACGCTGATGAGCCTCAAGTCCCTCGGCGTCATTGTCGAACACAAAAAGGACTTGGTTCTGTACGTCAATCTTCGCGAGCCCTTCTGCGAATTTGACTAAGTTGCCAGTGCCAGAGAAAGGGTGGCTCTCGCTAACATCGACGAAGCGAAAGAAGTCCACAATTCCTGGCCGCAAGATCTCAAGCGCCCGCTTCAAGATGTGGATGTCCGAGCTGCCCTCGGTCGCAATCAGGAACGTCTCTGTTCGCCGAGCATTCGGCACAAACTCTCGCTCCGTCGCCCATCCGGCCTGCACCAACGGTCCATATTGCCAGACGACAGGAGCATCCTCGTTCGTCTCCGCCAAGAGCCGAAGGACCGAATATGGGTGAAGGATATTCACCAACTCGCCGAAGAAGCTTCGCTCCGAATAGGCTTGGATATCATAGGGCCGGTAGGTGGGGAGCCGCTCGAGCTGGACGCTGTCGAAGCGCCCTACCATTTTCGCTTCGCTCGCATCGTCCGTGCCCGCGATAAAGGTATTGTCTAGGCCGTCGAGCGGATGTGCAGCGGCAAATGCTCGGAACTCCTCAAAACTCATTAGCTCAGGAATCGTCTTATCGTCTTCGTCCAGAAGAGACAGCCTCTCCTCCTGCCAATTCTGGGCAACGACGTCATATTCACGCCGTATGTGCTCTAAATTGAAGCCAAGGAGCTCAAGGCGTGGAACGACGTGCTTTAGCGGTCGCGTGAAAGCCATCTCGTCGAGTGCACGATATTCTCTATCCTTCTCGTAGCAATCGTAGTCGATTTGAGCGCTTTTGACTGGCTTTCGATCCGGCTCCTGAAAAATCGATCCGTGATCAATCCCACGATAGTTCTTGCTGTACGTGACCGACACTCCAGCCACATCGAGTGTAATTTCTGTTCCCACATTTCCCCCTAACGCCCCTCCACACCCACCAACTTGGCGCTGCCAGGGTCATAGGTGAAATTGGCAATCGAGCCGTCCCGTATCCGATCAACCGCTTCATCAATGGCAAAGCGGGGAACCAGAAACCATTCCTTGGGCGACACCGGGTTGCCGAAGCGGTCCATGATTTCGATCTTCAACCGGGCAGGCTCGAAGAAGCGATGGATCAGGTGTTCCAGCTTGGACCGATTGATGTTGCACAGCTTGTAGGTGGCAACTACCTCGACCTCGGCCATCAAGTAGGTAGGGTCAAGCTTGGCATTGGCGATCCGCTGCTCAACGCTGCCGCCGGTCACGCCGATCTTGTGCAGCACCTCCCGATGAGCGGTGACAACGGGATGGTCGGACTTGCTGCGCAGGACATAGATCGTGCCGCTTTCCGTATCGCCATCGGCCTGCACGTTGTCAAACAGCGGGCCAGCGGAAGGATCAGTGATCCTTCGGGCCGCGTCGTCTCGATGCAACGCCCGCTGAAAGGACCGTGACAAAACCTCCGCCTCGGTCCCGTTGTCATATATAACCCGCAACCGTCGATCTCGGCGATCATACTCAGTGACGAATTCCTCGCCCATTTCCGCGATATACGCTTTCTGACCGCCGACGATGAAATACGCAGCAAGCGCAATTTCCTCCAGCCGAACCTCGCCACCGATTTTGAGTGGTCGGGTCTGCCGAATGCCCGCATCCAGTTCCTTTTGGACTTGAACGAACAGCGGCTTGAATTTGTCGAAATCCTCGCATTTGGTGCGATTGGCGATTTCTTCGGCGGCGCGTTTCTCGGCCACCGAGCGGACGTGACGCAGGTTGCTTAAGTCGTCCACGCCACCACCGGCCTCAACGCCAAGTGCCGCCAACAATGCGTCGTCGTCCATGGTTTCGCCGACCGCTGCATCGGCAGTGCAGTCGCCGCTCAGCAAGCCTTGCCGGTCCATCGGCAACAGTAAGGCGCGGCAATCTTCCAGTTCCCGCAGACGGTCCAGGCGCACGGCATAAAGGCGCTCGAAAATATCGCGGTCTTCACCGTGACGGGGCGCACGGCCATGGCTGTCATAGAAGCGCTGGATTTCCTCGAAACCCGCAATAATGCGTTCTTCGCGGGCTGTGCGCGTTCCCTTGCGCTCCGGCTCCACCTCAACCCCAAGGGCATCAAGAAGCTCAAGATCAGATTGATCAATCATTCTTGGCCTCGGCAGCCTTGCGCTGAAGGAAGGCAACACCTTCGGCCATGCGTCTTTCCCATGCATCGGCCGAGGTGATGGACGGCAGACGGCCTCGTTCCTGTTTGAACTTCAGGGCGCGTTGGGCCAATTCACGGGCCTCTTCCAGCGTCAAATTCACGCGCTTGGCGTTGATAATGGCCTGGACCTGCTTCAGGCTCTCTTCACTCATGGTCTTTGCCAGAATGGCGTAGGCCTCGCCGAACGGATTGATCCGGTCGATCAGGTCGATGTCCAGTTCGCGCACGTCCATGGCATATTGCCGTACACCGTCAATCAATGCCGTGTTGCCCTTGGCCATGCCGTCATCGCTGTTCAGGGTGATGGCCTTGGCCTGCTGGGTCATGTTGAGCGCGGCGACAGCATGTTGCCGCACTGCTTCCTGATCCTCGGCATCCAATTCGGGATAGCGGTCCTTGATGATCTTGCCCATGCGCACATTGGTCAGTTCTTCGGGGACCAGTTCCGGGTCGAACAGTCCGCGTTCCAATGCGGTCTTATCCTGAACAAAGGCAGTGATCACCTCGTTCAGGTCTTCCTTGCAAATGCGGGTGGCTTCCTTGCTCTTGGGTTCGGCCAGCCCCTTGATCTCGATCTGGAACGCCCCGGCCTCCTCGCTGAAGCCCACATTGCAGCGGTTAGGATCATATCCGCCTTCGCCGTAATCAAAGCCTTCCTGCGGGCCGCTTTGAGCCGTCTTGGGAACGAAATTGAAGCGAGGGGCCAGCACCTGTTCCATCAACAGGCTGGCGGCAATGGCCTTCAGGGTGTCATTGACCGCCTCGTTCACCGCTTCGTCGGCTGCGTCTGGCTGGGCGATCAGATTGGTGAAACGGGCGCGGGTCTTGCCCTTCGCGTCACGGGTGGCGCGTCCGATGATCTGGACGATTTCGGTCAGGCTGGAGCGATAGCCCACGGTCAGCGCGTGTTCGCACCAAATCCAGTCAAAGCCTTCTTTCGCCATCCCCAACGCGATGATGATGTCCACATGGTCGCGGTTGTTCTTGTGTGCAGGGTCTTTCAGGGCGGCAACCACCTTGTCGCGCCTGGCCGCGTCATCATCAACCAAGTCGGCTACCTTCAGCTTTCGGCCATCCGGCGTGGTGATCAACTGAAAGCCGGTGGCCGGATCAGCGCCCTGCCAATCGCCAAGGGCGCTCAGGATGTGTTCCACCTCGCGGATTTTATCCTTCAGGCTTTCCCGCGAATTGACGCTGGGAATATGGACGATGGTCTTTTCCGTCGGGTCCAGTACCCGCATGATGTGGTCGGTATAGGCATCGGTGTAGAAGAAATAGCCAATGTCCAAGGCCTTCAGATACTCATACCCGTTCAACTGCTCGTAATAGGTATAAGTCACCGTCTCGAACTTGGCTTCATCCAGCGGGGCCAGCACCGGCACGGCATCACCCCGGAAATACGATCCGGTCATGGCGACCAGATGCACCTTGTCGCGGGCGATGAACTGGCCCAGATGTGCGCCAAGCTTGTTGTCCTGACTGGCGCTGACATGGTGGAATTCATCCACGGCGATCAGCCGGTTATCGAAAACCTCGATCCCGAAGCGGTCAACGGCGAAGCGAAAGGTGGCATGGGTGCAGATTAGCACCTTGTCGCCGCTTTCCAGGAACGTCTTGACCGAATTGACCTTGCCGCCATCATCGCCAGGGGCGTTGCACAAATTCCATTTGGGCACCACCACCCAATCGGCCCAAAAGCCGAACTTGGACAGCGGCTCGTCATTGAAGCTGGACCCGATGGACCGTTCCGGCACAACGATGATGGCCTGTTGCAGGCCCTGCTTTTGCAGCTTGTCCAAGGCGACGAACATCAGCGCCCGGCTTTTGCCCGATGCGGGCGGCGACTTGATCAGCAGGTATTGTTCGCCCCGCTTTTCATAAACGCGTTCCTGCATGGGCCGCATGCCCAGCTCGTTGGCCTTGGCCGATTTGCCGGTCTGGGCATAGGTGACGGAAACCGAGGGGATCGCGCCCTTATCGGCGAAACGGGTCATCGCTCATCATCCTTCGCCAATTCATGCTCGATTTGTTCAATGCTGGGCAGACTGGTTTCAAGTTCGGCAGGCAGCGATCGGGCCAACTGATATTTGGCGCCCCCTTCATGTCCGGGATGGCCGCACCTAGGGCCGTCGCCAGCTGGTCGATGGCATAACCCGCAGGCGGTGAAGTCAGGCTATCGCTCATGCGCCCCTTCCTCTGCCATCGTATTGGCTTTATATGCAGAATACTCAACATGTGTTTTCTTTATAGCATTTTTCCTGTCGCTCATGTTTAGCGGGTATATTTTAAGAATTTCATCCCGAGCGTTTTCTGTGAATTTGTGGAACATAGACTTTCCATGACTTTGTTTAAAATGATATGCCTTATTGTCAGATAAGCCCAATTTCCATAAAATGGCATCTATATAATTAGACCCAATTCCTACTGCTTTTATGAGAGCCGTTTTCGTTAATGGGTGCGTTATTGCTGGATCGGTGGGGATGGGCTTCTCAATTTCGACCCCATGCTTAATCTCAACCTCTCTAACAACATAGAATGCTTTTTCGGCTTCGTTTTCGGTCTCGGAGAAACGACCCTTGCGTATCCAGTTCATATTTTTAGCAGTTTCTGTCGTTATATAGACGGTTGCAGTTTTATCGTCCCCACTCAGCCCAGCAGCATCAACAATAGCTACTCGATCATGCCCGACTTTATTGATCAGCGTGATATTATCAACAAGTGAATGGAAAACCCTCTGCACTCTTTCATCCAATATCTTCCTTAACTCAGGATGCTTTATCTCGCCATTTGACGATGAATATCGATAGTACACGGCCCCTTCACGCAATAGCTCCTGATCTGCCTTGCCCTTTTCCCTGAATTGCTGAACCTTCTTTTTCTTGCAAATTACCGGCTTATCTCCGGATGGGCTAACGAGAATGTACAGAACCTTTCTATCGTGCAGCACTTTACTTCCAATAATAAATTGTATTTCTGGCTCAAAATATTCCTTAAGAAAATTTGCCACCACTAAATCTTCCGGTTCAGCCCCCGACACGCCAACAAGCTCTTTAGGTGAATTCTTGATTCCAAAGAAAATTACACCTCCATCCCTATTTGCAAACGCCGCAATCGTTTGGGCGTATTTCCAAATTTTATCCATGTCAAAAGATAGCTTGAACTCCCTGTGCTCACTTTCTCTGTTCGTGACACGAAGGGTGTCGTGGTCAATATTCAGCTCAAGAAGCTCGCTCATCGCGTTGATGCCTTAGCGCTACTTGGTGTTGATTTTTTCAATCCGTCAACCATCTGGCTATACATCTCGAACAGCTTTTCCAGCCGCTCCGTGTCATTCCTGAACCGGCGACCGATATAGATGCGCTCCAACACCTCGTCATTGCGTTCATGGGCGGCCCGTAGGTTGTCGGGCATGGTTTCCGGGTCGTAGAGGTCGGCAATGGTGGCCGGGAAATGCGCTTCACGCGCCAACAGGATGTCTTCGGCGCAACGGGTCAGGTCGGCCTTGTTCTTCTCTGTGAGCGGAGGAATGGGAAAGGTATTCCAGCCAAGGGTGTTGGAGTAAGAAAAATCTGTACGCATTCTCGCGCAAACAGTCCCCATCCATACCCAGTGCAATCTGGAAACTAAGAGGGAAAAGAGGAACACTTCCTTATTATAGAAACCGAATAGCTGGCTGCTGATGATCGTCCCCGCAGGCAGCAAGCTGGCGGGCATGTAGTCGCGATTTTCTGACGTGATGCGGGGCAATGCGATGATGTTCTCATTTCCAACTTGCCGCCTCTCCTCGAATTTATGAGGTTGATTTGCACCCGCACGAGTGGGGGCCTTCTTGCTTTCCGACCTCATCCTCCGGACTGCATCCAGTCGAATTGAAATTGGCTCTATATTGGCAGCTTCTTCAACATCACTGTCCTGAATCCAAAGACAATACCGCTCGATGCCTCGCACAAGCTCAGTAGCACCAAAAACACGACGAACATATTTTGCTGCAATCGGATATTGGTGCTCAAGCTCCTCTTTTTCGTCGCGAGTTAGATATAAATATCCCCCATCGACAGCTTTATTCCCAAAATCCATCTCGCCGATATTGTCCCTGCGACCGCCCCTCTTCTCTACAATAATGCTTCTGGATGGAACAAGATAGGCGTTAATATCGGAGACAAGCCGAACGACTGACGCACCGTCGCGAGTAGTTTCGATCAACTTCTTTTGGCGTGCGATTTCATTCGACGATAGCCCAATGATGACAACTGTCACGCCAGCATTGTGGCTCGCAAGGTTGGACCATTTAAATGAATTGTATGCGAACAGAATCTGCCGATTTTGTTTAAAAACATACGGCCAAAGTGTCGGAACCTGAACGCCTTGGCATATTGAATTTGTGCAAACGAATGCGCTGATGCATTCGACTTTACCCCCGTACAGCGCTGCCTTCATTATCCAGCCCGCCACATAATCCAAGAGCTTCCAGCCATCCGTAACTTCATCAAAAACGGCCTCAAGGTCCCCCCTCTGTGCAGGCGTCTGGTACTTGCTTCCTTTGTATGGTGGGTTCCCGCAAATGTATGTCTCACCACCTTCATTTTCGAAATCGATCTGCGCCTGATTGTGCGGCGTGTGGAACAGATCTTCGGCATGGAGCTTCACGCCCGTTCCGGTGGGCGGGCAGATGCTCAGCCAATCCAACCGCAACGCATTGCCGCAGGTGATCCAGTTCTGGGAATCCAGCGGCAGAAATTCGGCCAAGGCCAGCTTCTGCCCGCGATATAGAATATCGCATTGGAACTCGGCGATGATCAGGGCAAGGCGGGCGATTTCCGCCGGAAATTCGCGCAGTTCAATGCCGCGAAAATTGGTCAGGGGAATTTCGCTGCTGCGGTCAGCCTCGCACCGCCGAATGTTGATTTCCGCCTCAATGGCCCGCATCTGCTTGTAGGCGATGACCAGGAAATTGCCCGACCCGCAAGCCGGATCGAAGACACGGATTTTCGACAGGCGCTTGCGTAGGTTCAGCAGCGAACGCGGATTATCGCCCGCCTCTTCCAACTTTGCCCGCAAATCATCCAGGAACAGCGGGTTCAGCACCTTCAAGATGTTGGGAACGCTGGTGTAGTGCATTCCCAGCGCACCACGTTCCTCGTCATCGGCCACGGCCTGGATCATGGACCCGAAAATATCCGGGTTGATCTGCCGCCAATCCAGATTGCCGATGGTCAGCAGGTAGGACCGGGCAATCTTGCTGAAGCGCGGCACATCGGTGCTGCCGGAAAACAGGCCACCATTGACATAGGGGAACACCCCTGCCCAACGCGGCAGTTCGGCCCGTTCCGGGGTCGAGAACTTGGTGTTCATGGCGCGGAAGATGGCGCTGATCACCTCGTGGGTGTTGCTGCTGTCCTTGGCGCTCATCTGATCGACGGTGGCGGTGAACAGGCCGGAACCGTTGAAGATGTCGGTGTCTTCGGCAAAGAAGCAGAAGATCAGGCGGGCCATGAAATGGTTCATGTCGCTGCGCCGATCCGCCGCCGCCCAATCGGGATTGTCCTTCAGCAGTTCCACATACAGCCGGTTCAGGCGGCTGGTCGCCCGGATGTCGAAGGCGTTTTCGCGGATTTGCTTGACCGTGGTGATCCCGGCCAGCGGCAGGAAAAAACCGAAATGATTGGGGAAGTCGGGATAGGTGCAGGCCACCACCTCACCCGACGCCATATCCTCGGCCTGAAATTCGTCGCCATCGGTAGCGAGGATGAATTTCACCTTGTTCTTGGTGGTGGCCGGGCTGTCCTTCAGTTTGGTCAGCGTCGCCGAAACGGTTCCGGCGGCGCAGGTGGCGAGGTGGATGTTGCTGCGCTGGCATACGCCGCCTGCCACGTCAGAGCCGTTGGTCGCGCCTGTGCGCAGACGCTTTAGCGTCGCGTCCTTGTTGCCGAACGCTTCCAGGAAGGCGAAAGGAAATTCCGCAGGGTCGAAAGGCTGCTCGGCCAGTTCGGAGATGGCTTGTTCGATCTCAACGGCGTTCACAGGCGACGGCTCCCAATCCAACGGCTCTCAGGGCGCACGAAAGGCTTCAAGTGCGCTTATTGTTTGTACAAGAGCCGGGGAATTCCGTCATCAACCGGATTTGCGGTGAGCGAAGAATGGACGGGGGGCTGTGGGATATGTCTGAACGCACACAATTACTATTGCGAGTATCGTCTACTAATGAATTCGATAAATACCCTTACACCGAGGGTATCAACATGCGTCTTTACGAAATCATCCAAACACCATTATCAGCCGATCTGTCCTACGACGTGAAATTCAACAGGCTGAAAGTGCGTAAGAAGCCGAGCCGGTCTGTCGATCACGAAAATGGACGTGTCGTGGCCATAGCCAACCAGCCACCAAAGCTGACATTGAAGCACGTCCACAGAATGAAGCTGTTGCGTCGTCGCTACCTGGAAGCGCAGCAAAAGCTGACTGCATTTCGTGGATTGATGTATGGGGGACATGCACAAGCCGAGCAACTTGAACTTGGTGACATGCAATCCCGCATATCTCGACGTGAAAAACTACAGGCCAAGCTGGACGACATGGCTATGCGTTATGTGAAAAGGACGGTTTGAGGCCGTCCTTTTCGTTGCATGTCAAACCGTCACGTCCACTCGCCAAATCCGCTTGATGCCCAAATGGCGCATTTTGAGGAGCAGGATGTTTTTCTCGGGCAAATGGCCCAGGTAATAGCTGCTGTTGGCATATTGGTCGGGATCAACCTCATGACCGAACATCCCCATTAGCTCTCGCTTATAAATTGGACACCACGTTTTCTTGTATCCGCGAGGAACCACTTCATCCATGAACTCCTTGTGGGAGCGTACTGGGGTAAATTCAATAAGATAACCGTAACTTTCCCTGGATTTCATAGTGGCACCCTCCCATATGGTGCAGCTTGGGAGCCACGTTCAGCTTGAAATTTATTGGATACAATCCCACCAACCTGCGCTGCCTGCTGCTTGCGAACACCGCTGATTCCCAAAGCGTTGTAATCATCCTGCCATACATGTGTGTGCCGACGATTGCCGCTCTTGTTTAACTCCTTGTGCATAAACCATGATATTCGCCAGTCATCATCTTCCCAGTGGATGAAAATCAGTTCCGGGCAGCTCCTTGCTGGATCGAGCAAGCAAGTCCAAGGTGGAGCCTCCATGCCATACAGCTTGGGTTTGAAATCAGCTATCACCATGTGATCGCTGCTTCGCTCCTTATTGATGCTTGGCATGCAGGCCATCAGCTCCGCTGTGATGTGGGCGGGCGCATAGGTTTGTAGATACCAATGATCCGGCGTGTGGAAGTTTAGATAAAAAGCTTCAACGCTATCAACCTCAACGGATATGCTGTAGCCCTTGTGGAATTTTGAACCCTTCTTGGGGTTCGTGTTGTACCAAAGTTTGAATATTTGTTTCATTGAAATTGCCTCCTTGTAATTCAAACGTGGAAAAGGGCGACGCTGGAAACGTCGCCCTTGTTTTGATTAACTGGCAGGCAATGAAACTGGCCTTGCTGGCACTTGTATTTATCTGTGGATGCAATTCCGCATGCATGAAATCTGCGGGTTGAGCTGAAATTTTATCAACACCTATTTCCCCTACACATTCACGTCCTGTGTTCCCGTCGCGTGTTCCTGTCATGTGTTCCGAAGGAACATCCCGTAGGGAAGCGTCATGTGTTTGTCGTCGTGTGTTTATCCATGAGGCCCAGGCCTGCACCAAGGCAGAGTGGTGGGCTCCAAACACCCGACTTTGGGCTTCCGCCCTGTTCAACACATGACGAACACGCGACTGAACACCTGACATAAATTGCTCTTTGAAATAAATTAAATTCATTTCCTTATCCAGTTAATCAAGCAGGTCAATGCGCGATATTCAACACTAGACATCCCTTAAAGGCACGTCGACTGAACCGCATTGACCTACATTTATATTTAGCTTTCGATACGTGAATCAGGCCAATTGAATTCGCCATGGTCAGCATTTTTTTGGGATTTCGGGAAAATGGTGGCCAATTGGCCACCTTTGAACCCATGTATGAAGCCAGTTAGGCTGATATCTCTAAAATTATCTTCACGCATGAAGATAATTCCCTTTCAGGGGAGACCCATGAATCCAATTGGGTGACGTTAGCTCCAGTGCAATCACGCCCTGGAGGCAATCATGTCCATCAAGAACCTCGAATTTTCCACCATTGCTCCGCCCAAGGTTTCGCGGAATGCGATGAATACCAAGACCCGTGCCCGCTCCAAGTTCATCGCCGCCGTGGTCAATCAGATCGGTGCCGTTGAGGCGGCGATTTCGGGTAAGAGCTTCGTCGTCACCAAGATGCGGCGCACTACCGATGAAGATGGATCGCACCGTCAGGTGAGCCATGATGTGCAGGTGCGTCCCTGGTGGTTCCTCCAGGGTGATGTTTTCTATCTGGCTCCCAAGTACGCCAATCAGCCGCTGACGCTCGGTGCGAACAAGTCCAAGCCCACAGTGGTGTGCGGCAAGAGCCTGTCCGATGTGGCCGCCACGCTAAACACCGTCAAGGCCGCCGCTGAAGCAGGTGAGCTGGATGATGTGCTCGAAGCTCAGGCAATCACCGCTCGTAAGCGAATGACTAAGAAGTAGAGGAACCATAGGGGGCTTCGGCCCCCTTTTCTTTTTGGAGCCATCGCATGCAACGCATCCGAATCATCCGCGAATTGAATGATCAGCTCCGACAGTATGGCATCGGCGGCAAGGTCTACATCACATCCGGCATACAGGCCCTTGATGAGTGGCTAGGCCGCGCCATTATCACCACCGTCCGTGAGTTCGATCAATTCGATCAAAGCAACGATCCATATGGCGAGCATGACATGGGTGCGGTGGATGTAGCAGGTACAAAGGCCATGTGGAAAATCGACTACTACGATCCGTCGATTACCTACGCCAGCGATGATCCTGCTGATCTGCAAAAAACCGTTCGCGTGCTCACGATCATGCTCGCCGATGAATATTGAATAGTGCCAAAAGAGCAGATCAGAAAATTTTAATACTTAAAATTCATGAAGCGCCGCTGTTGCGGCGTTTTGTGTTTTCACCGGACAGGGCATCCCTGCCGCACAGCCTCGCTCAAAAGCGCGTTTTAACGCTCATACAACGCGATTTGCGGAGGGCCCGCTGCCAATCCATCTTCGATAGCCGATGTCGCTGTATGAGCGTTAAAACGCGCGAACTCGAAATCTGCGGGGCGCCAGCTAGCGATGAGGCATCAAGGCAAATGCCAGGCACTTGCAAAGCTGCTGCACTTATTTTCGGGTCCGGACATCTGGAACGTCATTTTCGATTCGAATGAAGTACTCGCCATCCCTCGGTGAACCTCCAGCCTTCTTGTCCACCTTTTGCAGCCTGACTAGCACCGGTGCAGTTTTCTCTTTATTGACCCGTGTGATCATGCGTGCCTGGAAGCTATCCAAGCCTTCCGGGATATTCTTCCTTACGGAAGTGAGCACAGTGGCTTTTTGCATATTAGAGACATGACCATAGTGCTTCTCGATCATCTCCACGCTGGTTCCCATGTTTTTTGCCAGCGTGTAAGCATCCACATTATCCCCATACAATAGGCGGAAGGTCGCGTAGGTGTGCCTGAAGGAATAGGCTGAAAATTTCCTGCCGAATCTGTCATGGGTTATTTTCGAAAACTCAAAAGCTTTTTCGACAGGCCTCTCTATTGCGCCTAACTGCGTTCCGTTAAAATTGCAAAACACCCATGAATCTGGCTCACAAGGCAATTGATGTTTCTTTTGAAATCGGATCAATTCCTCAACCACACTCCAGCACACAGGCATTGGGACGGTATCCCTCTCACCGGTCTTTCTCGCGGGATTGACGTGTATGACAAGTTGATTTTGGCCGCTTTCGTCCTTAAATGCGGAAAAGTCCCTCCACCGCAAGGTCTTGGCCTCTAGCGGACGAAGCCCGCTATGCACTAGCAACTCACAAAAAAGGCGAGCCATCGTGCGGGGGACAAAGTGCTGTGGGCGAGGCGATTCCCGCTCCCATTCTTTGGCTTTCTTTAGAAATTTGACCCACTGCTGGTGTTCCAGAGCTGGGCGGCGATTTCTTTCCAGCTTTACCGGGACCTCAAGCTGTGGCTTGCGGGCAATAAACTTATTGCGCTCCGCCCACTTGAAAAATTGGGAAAGCGCATCTTTTTCGGCATACAGCAATGCCGAGGATGGCTCGACCGCAACCTTACCTGAAAGACGCTGAAGTTCGTCCGAATGACTGCGCCAGTAATTAATCCTCCAGCTCCAATATTTTTCCACATACAGGTCATCAATGAGATCGAATGCCCTTTCATCGAAATACTCGAAGAAATACCTCCGAGCAAATCCCTCGAATGTTTTAATCCTATTTTGCGTATAGTACACACCTCGCTCATCCAGCCATTTCTTCCAGATTCGGCTGAATTTGTGCCTCCCGTAAGGGATGCCGTGTCTCTCTTTGACCTCCACTTCTCGCTTTAAGTCCCTTGCCGCACTTAAAGCCTCAGCCAGATCATTGTGGCGCGTACTTTTTACAAGCCAATCCCCTTTGGGAGTTTTAATCCGAGCTTGCCACGGCCCGTTCACCGTATCGGTGCGCCGGTAGAGCAGTATGTCGCCATTTTCGAATGAATGTTTTTCCGGGGATACGACTTGGTGCTCAGCCAGAACTTCAAAACTGTAAAGCTCAAGAGCGAATGCCTTGGCGACATCAATGTCACTAGACTTAGTGGAGCGCCGCAATGAGACCCCACCCTTTAAGCGAAGCTTGCACTGCCATACGCCGCGCTTACTAGCATCCGGACGCCTGTAAAGCGTTATCTCACCATCGCTTAGAACGACCTGCTCCATCCCCGTCCCGCACACCTGTGTCAAAAACTGTGTTGGCGCAAAACGAGCATATTGGATCTGACTGAATTTGCAAAGATAAATCTGTGCGTAAAACTGTGCGTTGAAATTTTCATCCACACACAAATTTTATAACACGCTGATATTAATGGATTTTATATGTCAGTAATCATCTGCCAGGATTTTCTGGCAGAACTTGCAGGTCAGGTTGCAGCCCGCCGTGCCGAAGGACAGGACGGGGGTGCCGGGCAGGAAATGGTTGAGCGGCTTCTTCTCGATAGGGTCGATGCAGAACCCCGACGAGCGGCCATAGGTGGTCAGCACCATGGCCCCGTCCCAGGCGGCGCGCACGAAGCACAGGCCGCGCTGGCCGTCATGCAGCCTGCATTCGCGCGGGCAGACATCGCATTGCACCCGGCCGTCGTCCAGCCGATGCCAATGGCGTCCGGGAAAATGCGAGCCTTCGAGGGTCGTGGTCATGGCGGAATTCTAGCACGAAACCCCGTCCCCATGATACGCTTGACCAAGTTGGTCAAGGAGAAGCCCCCCCCATGAGCCGGGCGATCAATCTTTACGAGGCCAAGACCCATCTGTCGCAGCTGGTGGAGCGCGCCGCCGCGGGCGAGGAGATTATCATCGCCAAGGCGGGCCGTCCCGTCGCCCGCCTGATGCCCTTGGCTCCGGCGGCGGCGTCACGACGGCCGGGCGGCCTCAAGGGACGCATCCGCATCGCCGAGGATTTCGACGCCCCGTTGCCCGAGGACATGGCCGCCGCCTTCCGGGGCGAGGCCCCATGAGGCTGCTGCTCGATACCCATGTGCTGCTGTGGTGGCTGGCCGACGACCCGGCGCTGCCGCCGATCATCAGGGCCGCCATCGCCGATCCGGGAACCGAGGCCTTCGTCAGCGCCGCCACCGCCTGGGAGATCGCCATCAAGCAGGCCCTGGGCAAGCTCGACTTTCCGGTGGACGAACTGACGGCGGTGCTGGCCGATGGCGGTTTCTCGGAACTGCCCATCACCATTGAGCACGCCCGCCGGGCAGGCGCCCTGCCCCGGCATCACTCCGACCCGTTCGACCGCATGCTGGTGGCCCAGGCCCAGCACGAAGGACTGACCATCGCCACGGTGGACCAGACCATTGGTCTTTACGCGGTAGCGTCGATTTAGCGCGGCCGCTTTGCTATCCTGGAGTCCCTGTTCGGAGATGCAGCCATGACCGCGATCCGTCCCGCCGCCGTCGCAGGCATGTTCTATCCCGCCGATTTCGCCGAGGCCAACCGGCAGCTCACCGCCTTTCTCGAAGAGGCCAAATCCCGACCTGGTGATTCCAGAACGCCCAAGGCGCTGATCGCGCCCCATGCCGGTTGGGTCTATTCCGGCGCGGTGGCGGCCAGCGCCTATGTGCTTCTGCTGCCGCTCAGGGGCACTATCCGGCGGGTGGTGCTGCTAGGTCCCAGCCACCGGGTGGCCTTTCGCGGCCTCGCTTTGTCCGACGCCGACCAATGGGCCTCGCCCCTGGGGCCGGTGAGCCTGGACCGCGAGGGTGCCGAGGCACTGAAAGCCCTGCCCGGCGTCGGCGTGCTGGACCAGGCCCATGCCCAGGAGCATTCGCTGGAGGTGCATGTCCCCTTCCTGCAGGCGGTGCTGGGCGAGTTCAAGCTGCTGCCCATCGTGGTGGGCGACGCCCCCGCCGATCTGGTGGCGGGCGTGATCGACGCCGCCTGGGGCGGGCCGGAAACCCTGATCGTGGTGTCCACCGACCTGTCCCACTATCTGGGCTATGACGAGTGCCGCCGCCTGGACCAGACCACCGTCGCCGCCATCGAGGGACTGGACCCGGCGGGAATCGGCCGCGAGGGCGCCTGCGGCCGGGTGCCGGTGGGCGGCCTGCTGCTCTGCGCCAAGCAGCGGGGCCTGGAGATCGTCACCCTGGACGTGCGCAATTCCGGCGACACCGCCGGACCCAAGGACCGGGTGGTGGGCTATGGCTCGTGGGCGCTGTACGAATCGGATGGGGGCGAGGCCGCCATCCGCGCCGTCGGCCCCGCCCTGGTGGATGCCGCCTGGGCCTCCATCCGCCACGGCCTCGACAACGGCTTCGCCCCCCATGCCCGCATCGAGGCCGACGCACCCAAGGTGTTCGGCAAGCCGGGCGCGGTCTTCGTCACCCTGAACCGCCACGGTCGCCTGCGGGGCTGCATCGGCTCGCCGGTGGCGTGGCGGGGACTGGCCGAGGACGTGCTGGACAACGCCTTCAAGGCCGCCTTCAAGGACCCGCGCTTCCCGCCGCTCACCCGGGACGAGTTGGACGGGCTGGAACTGTCGCTGTCGGTGCTGACGCCGCCGGTGCCCATGCGCTTCAAGGACGAGGCCGACCTGCTGGCCCAATTGCGGGTGCGCATCGACGGCCTGATCATCGAGGATCAGGGCAAACGCGCCCTGTTCCTGCCCTCGGTCTGGGAGCAGTTGCCCGACAAGGCCCAGTTCATCGCCCATCTCAAGGCCAAGGCGGGCATGGCGCAAAACCACTGGTCGCCCAGCTTCAAGGCCTCCACCTTCCAGGCGGTGGAGATCGGCAAGTGAAGCGTTTCGGCTTCGGCCAGTCGGTGAAGCGGGTGGAAGACCAACGCTTCCTGACCGGTGCCGGAATCTATACCGACGATCTCAACCATCCCGGCCAGGCCTTCGGCTGGGTGGTGCGCTCGCTGCATCCCCATGCCGATGTAGTGGTGAACACCGAGGCGGCGCGGAGCATGCCCGGCGTGCTGCTGATCCTCACCGCCGGGGATCTGGCGGCCGATGGCATCGGCCCCATGCGCTGCGGCTACTGGCCCAAGGGCCAGCCCGATCCCCTGCCCCGGCCGGTGCTGGCCGGTCCCCGCACCCGCCACGCGGGCGAGCCCCTGGCCTTCGTGGTGGCCGAGACCGCCGAACAGGCCCGCGACGCCGCCGAGGCGGTGTGGGTGGACTACACCCCGCTACCCGCCGCCGGGACCATCAAAGCCGCCACCGAGACGGCGCTGGACTGGGAGATGGGCGACAAGGCCGAGGTCGAGGCCGCCTTCGCCCGCGCCGCGCGCGTGGTCGAGCTTGACCTGATCAACAACCGCCTCGCCCCCACCGCGCTGGAACCGCGCGCCTGCCTCGCCCGCCCCTTGGCCGATGGGTGGCTGGAACTGATGGCGGGCAGCCAGGGTGTCCACGAAATCCGGGACGGCGTCGCCGCCATCATGGGGCTGGACCCCGCCGATCTCGACGTCATCACCCCCGATGTGGGCGGCGGCTTCGGCCTCAAGATCAGCCCCTTCGCCGAGCAGGTGCTGGTGCTGGCGGCGGCGCGGCGGCTGGGCCGGGCGGTGAAATGGACGGCGGATCGCACCGAATCCTTCCTGTCCGACACCCATGGCCGCGGCCATGAAAGCCATGCCCGCCTCGCCCTGGACGGCCAGGGCCGCTTCCTGGCCCTGGCGGTGGAGACCACCGCCGATATCGGCGCCTATGCCTCGCTCTATGGAGCGTTCGTTCCCACCCTGGCGGGGACCGGCATGCTGACCGGCGTCTATGACATTGCCGCCTTCCATGCCCGCGTGCGTTGCGTCCACACCCACACCACCCCGGTGGATGCCTATCGCGGTGCCGGACGGCCCGAGGCCGCCTATCTGATCGAGCGGCTGGTGGATGTGGCGGCGCGCGAGATCGGCGTCTCGCCGGTGGAGTTGCGGCGGCGCAATTTCATTCCGCCCGAGGCCTTTCCCTATGCGACGGCCGGGCGCCATACCTATGATTCCGGCGAGTTCAACCGGGTGATGACCCAGGCGCTGGCCCGGGCCGACTGGGCCGGATTCGAGGCCCGCAAGGCCCAGTCAGCCGCTCGGGGCCGGTTGCGCGGCATCGGCCTGGCCACCTACGTGGAAATCTGCGGCGGCACCGGCGGCGAGGACGTCACCCTGACCCTGGCGCCCGATGGGTCGGCGGAAGTGATGGTGGGCACCCAGTCGTCGGGCCAGGGACACGAGACCGCTTTTCCCCAGATGATCGCCGCCGAGCTGGGCCTGGACCTGGCGGCCATTTCCTTCGTCCAGGGCGATACCCGCCGCATCGCGGAGGGCGGCGGCACCGGGGGCTCGCGCTCGCTGTCGCAGCAGGGCGGCGCCATCGCTTGCGCCGTGGACACGGTGGTGGAGCGATTGAAGCCGCTGGCGGCCGGGCTGTTGCAGGCGGAGGCGTCCGAGGTGAGGTTCGCGGCCGGAACCTACCGCGCCGGAACCGGCTCGGTGGCCTTCGCCGAGGTGCTGCGCGAGCATGGCGCGGCGCTGACCGAGACTTTGCGCTTCAAGCCCGCCGCCGCCACCTTCCCCAATGGCTGCCATGTCTGCGAGGTGGAGGTGGACCCCGATACCGGCGAGCCCGCAATTCTCCGCTATACCATCGTCGACGATGTGGGAACGGTGCTGAATCCCATGCTGCTGAAGGGCCAGATCATCGGCGGCGCGGCGCAGGGCATCGGCCAGGCCCTGCTGGAGCACGCGCTCTACGATCCCGACAGCGCCCAGCCGCTGACCTCGAGCTTCGTCGACTACGCCATGCCAAGGGCCGCGCATATCCCCACCATCGACTTCTCCACCGTGGAAATTCCCTGCCGCACCCATCCGCTGGGGATCAAGGGCGCGGGCGAGGCCGGCACCATCGGCGCGGCGCCCGCCGTCATCAACGCCCTTTGCAATGCCCTGGATATCCGCCATATGGACATGCCCGCCACGCCGCTGGCCCTCTGGACCCACTTGCGAAAGTCAGCCGCATGAGCCTGCCCCAAGACCTCCGTTCCCTGCTGCCCGCCCTGGAAGACTTGGCCCGCAAGGCCGGTTCCGTGATCATGGAAGTCTACAATTCCGACTTCGCGGTGGAACGCAAGGACGACAATTCGCCCGTCACCGCCGCCGACCAGCGGGCCGAGGCCATCATCCTGCCCGGCCTGGAGGCCCTGACCCCCGGCATCCCGGTGGTGGCCGAGGAAGCCGCCGCCGCTGGACGCATCCCCGAGGTGGGCAAAGGGCCGTTCTGGCTGGTGGACCCGCTGGACGGCACCAAGGAATTCGTCAAGCGCAACGGCGAGTTCACCGTCAATATCGGTCTGATCAAGGACGGCGTCCCGGCGATCGGCGTGGTGCTGGCCCCGGCCCAGGGCATCTTGTGGTCGGGCGCCGACGGCGCCGCCTTCCGCGAGGATGGGCAGGGCCGCCGCCCCATCCGCTGCCGCAGGCTGCCCGCCCATGGCGCGGTGGTGCTGACCAGCCGCTCCCACCGCGATCCCGAGCAACTGGCGGAGTGGATGAAGGCCTATCCCGGCGCCACCCTGGACTTCGCCGGGTCGTCGCTGAAATTCTGCCGGGTGGCCGAGGGCGTGGCCGATCTCTATCCCCGCTTCGGCCCCACCTCGGAATGGGATACCGCAGCCGCCGGGGCCATTCTGATCAATGCCGGGGGCAGCATGACCACCCTGGATGGCGGCGTCTTCGCCTATGCCAAGCCGAGATTCCGCAACCCCGGGTTCATCGCTCGCGGCCCCCAATAAACACGCATTGATTGCCGGATATCCACTCTCCGATCCGGCGCCTGCCGGGTGAAAAAGCTTGATTTTATCCAGGAATTGCGCCAAACTTTTTCTGTGGTCGAGGCTTCGGCCACCCAACAGCCGCCGTAATGCACGTACGGCGACTCGGGACTGACCCGCAACCTTGAGTGGTTGTGACGGTGTTCGCGCCGTCCCTCGGGGGCTTTTCCGGATCACGCGTCAAAAAGGCCGCCGGCCCCAATCCGGCGGCCTTTTCGTGTCCGGGCCCGTTCGGTCATTGGAGCGTCCAACCCCCGAAAGTATGTCACGAAGCACTACATTTTAATTATTTTCAGGTAGCATAGCCGCCTTCACGAAGGAACCTGCGGTTTCGGATTACGGTCCTTGCGGGTGATCAGGCGACATCAGCGGAAACACATCAGCCCATGCAGCCCCCCAAGTCCCGGCAAGCGACGCTCTCCCCCTTCGGCGCCTGGACGCTGTGCCTCATTTTCCTGCTGCTGCTGGGGGCCTTGACGGCGGTGCAGCTTCGCGCCGGATATGATCGGGCCATCGCCGTCGCCGCCGCCAATCTGGCCGACACCGCCCGCGTCACCGAGGAACAGGTGCAAGGCAGCCTGCGCGTGGTGCGGCTGATGCTGAAGGCCTTCGCCGAGGCCCCCCAGGGCGACAAGGCGGCGTTCCGGGAGTTCATGGCCCAGCGGCTCAAGGCATTGCCGGAAACGCGCCAGGCCCTGATCGTGGATGAGGATGGCCGGATCGTCGTCTCCACCTATCCCCAGGTGGAAGGACTGCAGGTGGCCGAGCGCCCCTATTTCGTCGGCGCCCGGTCACTGCCTCCCGGACGCGATCTCCACGTCACCAAGCCCTTGCCCATCGGCAAGGATGGAGCCCTGATCACCATTGCGTCCATGCCACTCCACGATTCCCGGGGGCGCTTTCAGGGAGCTTTGGTGGTGTCATTGGAGCTCAGCTACTTCCAGACCCTGCTGCGCTCGGTCCATTCCGGCGAAGATGGGGCCGGGGCCCTGCTGGTGACGCCGGAGGGCGATATCATCGGCCGCGATCCCGCGCCCGAGCATTATGTGGGCAAGAACATATCCAAGGGCGGCGCCTTTGCCCTGCACCGCGAGGCGGGAAGTCCCAGCAGCATCCATACCCATCTCACCGTCACCGATGGCAAGATGAAGCTTTCGGCGGTCCGCACCCTGGCGGACCCGTCGCTGCCGCCGCTGGTGGTGATCGTCGGCCGTCCCCTGGATGGGGTCCTGGCCCCATGGCGGGCCGAGGCCCTGATCCAGTCCCTGGTGGTGGCCACCCTGGCCCTGGCGGTCATCGGCCTGACCGCCCTGGCCCTGCGCCGTTTGAGGGCCCTGCGCGAGGGCGAACAGCGCTATCGCGGCCTGATCGAAACCCAAAGCGACCTGGTGGTCCGCATCGCCCCCGATCACCGGTTCACTTTCGTCAACGACGCCTTTGCCCGTGCCTTCGGCCATGGCGCGAACGAGGTGATCGGCCAGCCCTGGCAAGACTATGTTCACGAGGCCGATATCGCCACCACGGCCCAGGCCATCGCCCAGACCATGGTCGGCCCGGCCTATCGCGCCAAGGTGGAATCCCGGATGAACATGCCGGGCACAATCCGCTGGGTGTCGTGGGAGGGGTGCGCCATCCACGGCATGGACGGTCGTATCTTCGAGGTTCAGGCCGTGGGCCGCGACATCACCGACTGGGTCGAGTTCCGCGAAACCCAGCGACGCCTGGTTCGCGACCTCGATGCCTCCAACCGGGAGCTGGAACAGTTCGCCTATGTGGCGTCCCACGATCTTCAGACGCCGCTGCGCAACATCGTCAGCTATGCCCAACTGCTGGAACGGCGCTACAAGAACCGGCTGGACCAGGATGCCGACGATTTTATCGGCTTCATCGTCGACAATTCCAAGCGGATGACCTGCCTGATCGGCGATCTGCTGGAATATTCCCGCGTATCCAACCAGTCCGCCCCGTGGCAGCCGTGTTCGGCCGCCGAGGCCATGGCCCTGGCCATCGACAATCTGACGGCGGAAATCAAGGATTCCGGGGCCGAGATTTCCGTGGGCCAATTGCCGGTGGTGATGGGCGAGCCGACCCATCTGGTCAGCCTGTTCCAGAATCTGGTGGGCAATGCCCTGAAATATCGCGACCCCAGCCGCAAGCCGATGATCTCGGTGACGGCAGAACCCGATCAAGACGGGATGTGGCGCTTCGCGGTCAAGGATAACGGCATCGGCATCGCGGCGGAGTATCACGACAAGATCTTCGAGATCTTCCAGCGCCTGGACCCGTCATCCCATCCTGACGGAACCGGCATCGGCCTCACCTTATGCCGCCGCATCGTGCATCGCTTCGGCGGCGGCATCTGGCTGGACTCCGCCCCCGGCCTGGGCACCACCTTCACCTTCACCCTTCACGCCGCCCCGAATTGAGCGTCAGGGAATGGCGTAAGTGGCGGTGACATGGGAGACCAGTTCGTCGGTCTCCGCATTGATCAGTTCCACCGCCCCCATGGCCAGGCGGCGGCCCTGCTTCAACAGGCTGGCCTCGGCGACAATGTCGCAGCGTTCCGCCTTGCGCAGGAAACTGATGTTGAGATTGCTGGTCACCGCCATTTCCTGCAGGCCGATGGCCGACAGCACGGCGGCGTAAAGCGCCACATCGGCCAGGGTCATCAGGGCGGGACCGCAGACCACATCCACCGGCCGGGTCAGATGGGGACCGAAGGGCATGATCAGCCGGGCGCTGCCCTTGCCGATGGTTTCGGCGCGGATGCCCAGCGCCACCCCCATGGGCAGCTTTTCCACCAAAAGGGCGTTGAAGGCTTCGGCGGTGATGGCGGGCATGGCGTCTCCGGGGCAGAGTGGTCTGACCAGTGTCGCGAAAATCGCCGGGAACGGCAAGCGGGCTAAAGCCTTAAGCCATTCCGGCCAGGGCGTCGTCCAGGCGGGCCGCCTCGATTTCCATCAGACGCGGACCATCGGTCCACACCAGCAGGCAGCGGATGCGGTGGCGGGGATAGATGCAGGCCAGGGCCAGGCGATAGGCCGCCATCTGGCGGATATAGAGGTCGGGAATGCCTGCCGCGTCGGTGGGTGGGCGGCGGTTGGTCTTGTAGTCCACCACCACGACCTCGGCCTCGGTCACCACCAGCCGGTCGACCCGGCCCGAGACGATGCGGTCGCCGATACGTCCCACCAGCGGCACCTCGGCGCGGGCGCCGGGACCGAACAGCCCCGCCAGGCCGGGATGGTCCAGGATGTCGGAGACCTCGTTGGCGATGGCCAACTGCTCGGCGGTTTCCAGCCCCCAGGCGGGGCGGCGCAGATAGCGCAGCATGGCCTTGGACCGCTCGGCCGGGGGAAGGTCGGGCATGGTCTGGAGCAGGCGGTGGATCAGCTTGCCCCGCTGCCAACGCCGCTCGCCGTCGCCTTCGGCCAGGGGCGAGCGTACCGGCGGCTCCTCGCCATCGGGCCGCGACGGGGCCAGCGGACGCGGCGGCGAAGGCTCGTCGGGGGCGGGCCGCCAGACCCAGGGCGGCAGGGCGGTGGGCGGCGGCAGGGCGGCGTCATGCTGGCGGGCAGACTCGGGCGAAGCCGTCTGGGGCGAGCTCAGGCGCAGGATGGCGGGCTCGGCGGTCTCCTTGGCCTGGGCCAGCACCGGGTCCTCCACCGTCTCGGCCAGGGGCGCCAGGGCATCGCCGACCAATTGGTGCCAACAGCCCTCGGGCGGCGCCTTGCGCCCACTCCAACCGCATACCACCAGCCGGTCCTCGGCCCGGGTCATGGCCACATACAGCAAGCGGTGATATTCCCGCCTTGTGGCCTGCTTGCGGGCTTCGGCGCCGTCGCGGCAATGGCGGTCCATGTCCTCGGTGCGCGGCGGCCATACCGGCAGTTCCTCCTCGCCTTCGCCCAGCCACATCAGGCGCGGCGCCCGGGTCGGCACCGCCATGGTGTCGGGCAGGAAGACCACGGGCGCCTGCAATCCCTTTGACCCATGCACCGTCATGATGCGCACCGCGTCGCGGCCGCCCTGTTCCAGGTCGCGCTTGATCTCCACATCGCCCGCCTCCAGCCAGTGCAGGAAGCCTTGCAGCGAGGGCGGATGGGCACGCTCATAGGCCAGCGACAGCGCCATGAACTCGTCGATGGGATCCTCGGCCTCCATGCCCAGGCGGGCCAGCAGACGACGCCGCCCCCCCAGCGGCCCCAGAACCCGGGCATACAGGCCGTGGGGCGACAGATGATCGACCTGGCCCAGCAGGTCGGACAATTCCAGATAGGCGCGCTCGAAATCAGGATCATCCAGGATGCGGCGCTTCAGGGTCTCCCACAGCCCGGCCTCGCCCCTTCCATGGGCCAGGGCGAAGAGTTGGTCTTCCGACAGGCCCAGCAGCGGCCCCTTCAGCACTGTCGCCAGGGTCAGGTCGTCGTCGGGCAGCAGCAGGAAATTGCCCAGCGCCATCAGGTCCATCACCGCCATCTGGTCGGCCAGCACCATGCGGTCGGCACCCGCCACCTCGACCTTGCGGGTCTTCAGTTCGCGCACCAGATCCTCGACGAAGCCGCCCCGGCGGCGCACCAGCACCAGCACGTCCCCCGCCCGCACCGGCCGGTCCTTGGACTCCAGCCGCTCGGTGTAGATCATGGCGCGGATGCGCCCCGCCACCAGCCGGGCCAGCCGGGTCTGGGGCGAATCGCCCCGGATGCGCTCCACCGGCGGCTTCCAGGGCGGCGCATCGTCGGCGGCGCGGGGCTCCACCACCGGCCACACCTCCACCCGCCCCGCCGCCCCGGAGCGATGGGCCAGATGGGTGATGTCGTCCGTGGGACCGGCCACGCCGTCACGGGCGGGGCGGCCCGGCGCGAAGACGGCGTTGACCGCGTCCAGCACGGCGCGGGTGGAGCGGAAGGACAGGTTGAGGGCGATTTCCTCCCAGCGCCCGCCCGAATCCGGGACATGCTCGGCGAAGCTGGCGCGCATGCGCTCGAACTCGCGCGGATCGGCGCGCTGGAAGCTGTAGATGGACTGCTTGGCGTCGCCCACCGCGAAGACGGTGCGCACCAGTTCGCGGGCGCCGCGCCCGGCGAAGAACTCTCCGGTCAGGGCCTCCACCACCGCCCACTGGTCGGGATTGGTGTCCTGGGCCTCGTCGATCAGCACATGGTCGATGCCGCCGTCCAGCTTGAACAGCACCCAGGGTGCGGTGCCGGGCCGCGCCAGCAGGTCGCGGGCCGCCAGGATCAGGTCGTCGTAATCCATCAGGGCGCGGGCGGCCTTGGCCCGCTTATAGGAGGCCAGAAGCGCCGAGCCCAGACACAGCAACGCCTCGGTGGCCTCCGCGACCTTGGCCGATTTCAGACGCTCGGACACCCGCACCAACCGCTCCGCCTCGGCCCGCAGCGCGTCCTCCACCCCCGGGCTGCCGTCGCGCACCGCCTTGGTGCAGAGCGTCTTGCGCGGCTCGCCCTCCTTGGTCAAGAAGGCCGCCCGCCAGGCGGCGAACCCGGCCGGGCGCCCGGCCAGATCGGCCAGCCAGGCCGCCAGCAGGCCGCCGCGTTCCTGATCGGTCTTGGCGCCCGCCAGCAGGGCCGAGGCCGCCGCCCGCAATCCGGCTCCGTCGAAATGGGCCTCGTCGCAGGCCCAGGCCAGGATGGACGCCGCGGAGTCGTCGGGCGCGAGGTCGAGCCGCCGTCTCAACGCCGCCTCCACGCCGCCAAGGCCGCCATGGCGGATCAGCAGGCGGTCCAACCGGCCGCGCGCGCTGGCCAGTTCGGCCATCAGCTCGGGAAAGGCGGTTTCATGCACCCGGCCGGTGACCAGTGCCAGGGCGTCGGCCAGGGCGGGATCGACGCCGTCGCGGGCACGCGCCAGGGTTTCCAGCTTGGCGGCGTCGAGCAGTTCGGCGGCGTCGCGGTCGTCCATCACCTGGAAATGCGGCGCGATCCCGGCTTCCAGGGGAAAGCGGCGCAGCAGCGACTGGCAGAAGGCGTGGATGGTCTCGATGCGCATGGCGCCGCCCGCCGCATCCAGCACCAGGGCGAACAGGCGCCGCGCCCGCAAGGCTTCGGGCGCCTCTGGGGCCCGGCCCAGCAGCTCCGCCAGTTCCCCGGCCAGCTTTTCCTCGCTGGCGATGGCCCAGCGGGCGAGGCGGCCCTGGATGCGGTTGGACATCTCGGCCGCCGCCGCCTTGGTGAAGGTCAGGCACAGAATCTTGTGGGGCGGCGTCCCCGCCAGCAGCAGGGTCAACACCCGGTCGGTCAGCACCTTGGTCTTGCCGGTCCCGGCGCTGGCCGCCACCCAGACGCTGGCGGTCGGGTCGGCGGCGCGGCGCTGGCGGAGATCGGCGTCCTGGGTGAGGAGTGTCGCGGTCATGCTCAACCAATGACAGCATCAAGACCAAGCCGTCAATTCCTTCACTTTCGCCCGCCGTCGCGCTATGACCTGGGGCATGGGCACGCCGCGTCTTCTCCATCTCGCCGGGCAGGACCTGTCGCTCGCCGTCCGGCGGTCGGCGACGGCGGCGCGCATGAGCCTGCGCCTGGCCCCCAATGGCGGCGTGGTGGTGGTGCTGCCCGTCGGCGTGCCGGAAGCCGAGGCCGAACGCTTCGCCCGCAGCCAGGAGGCCTGGATCGCCGGGCGCCTGCGCGCCCTGCCCGGCCGCGTCGCCCTGTCGCCCGGAATCACGGTGCCGCTGATGGGCCTGCCCCATGTCATCCGCCACCAGCCCCAGGCACGGCGCGGCGTCTGGGCCGAGGCGGGCGAGATCAACGTCTCGGGGCGCGAGGAGCATGTGCCCCGCCGGGTCGAGGAATTCCTGCGCGCCGAGGCCCGTCTGGTGCTGGCCCAGCGTGCCCGCGACCTGGCCGGGGCCATCGGCCGCAAGGTGGCGGCGGTGACGGTGCGCGACACCAAGTCGCGCTGGGGCAGTTGCACCAGCGACGGCCGCCTGTCGTTTTCATGGCGGCTGATCCTGGCGCCGGGCTTCGTGCTGGACTATGTGGTGGCGCACGAAGTCGCCCATCTGGCCGAGATGAATCACGGCCCCGATTTCTGGCGGCAGGTGGAGGCCATGGTTCCCGACATCAAGACGCCGAAATCCTGGCTGAAGCGCCATGGTCCCGAACTGCACCGCTATGGGACGGCGCCATGACCCATCCCGTCCAGCCCACCCGCACCCTGGCGGTGCTGCTGACCCTGCTGGTGGCCTTCGGCCCGGTCTGCACCGATCTCTATCTGGCGTCCTGGCCCGACATGGCCCGCGATTTCGGCACCACCACCGCCAAGGTACAGATGACCCTGGCCGCCTTCGTCGCCGGTTTCGCGGTGATGCAACTGGGCTATGGGCCATTGTCGGATCGCTTCGGCCGCAGGCGGACCCTGGTGGGCGGCATCGTGGTCTATGTGGCGGCCAGCCTGTTCTGCGTCGTCGCGCCCAGCATCGAGGCGCTGATCGTCGGCCGCTTCGTCCAGGCGCTCGGCGCCTGCTGCGGCCCGGTGGTCGGCCGGGCCGTGGTCCGCGACATATATCCGCGCGAACAGGCGGCCAAGGTCATGAGCTACATGGCCAGCGCCATGGCCCTGGCGCCGCTGGTGGCGCCCACCATCGGTGGCTGGTTCCACACCTGGTTCGGCTGGCGCTCCAACTTCATCCTGCTGGCCCTGTTCGGTGTCGGCCTGCTGGCCATGGTCTGGCGCTTGCTGGAGGAAACCAACCAGCATCCCGATCCCACCGCCCTGGATCCCGGCCGCATGCTCGCCAACTACGTCACCTTGCTGAAGGACCGGGTATTCGTCGGCTATACCATGACCCTGACCGTCATCTTCGCGGGGGTGTTCGTCTACCTGTCCTCGTCCTCGTTCCTTCTGATCGAGACCATGAAGCTGGAGCCGCGCCATTTCGGCTTCGCCTTCTCCATGGCCTCGGTGGGCTATATCATCGGTGGCTTCATGGCGGCGCGCCTCACCCACCGGGTCGGCATCGAGCGCATGGTCGGCATCGGCACCATGGGCTGTACCGCAGCCGGAGCCGTCATGGCGGCCCTGGCCTGGACCGGCGTGGTGGCGCCGGGGCCGCTGGGGCTGGCCGCCCTGCTCGGCCCCTTGCTGATCTTCTTCGTCTTCGCCGCCATGGTCCTGCCCAACGCTACCGCCGGGGCCATCGCGCCGTTTCCGCGCATGGCGGGCGCCGCCTCGGCCGGTATCGGCTTCACCCAGATGGCGGGGGGAGCGGGTATCGGCTGGCTGGCCGGATTGGCCTTCGACGGCACGGCGCGGCCCATGGCCACCGCCATGGCGGTGCTGGGGCTGACCGCTTGGGCCTTGTTCCTCATTCTGGTGCGTAGGGCAGCCAAACCGTGAAGGTGGTACCCTCGCCCACCGTGCTGTCGATGGTCAGCAAACCGCGATGGCGATTGACGATGTGCTTGACGATGGCCAGTCCCAGCCCGGTGCCGCCCATCTTGCGCGACCGGGCGGTGTCCACCCGGTAGAAGCGCTCGGTCAGCCGGGGCAGATGCTCGGGCGCGATGCCCTCGCCGTGATCACGCACCGCGACCCGAATGGCGCCGCCCCGTCGCAAGGCAGGCCCGGCGGCGGGCGGCAGCGTCCCGGCCAGGGTGGCCGCGACCTCCACCTGGGTGCCATCGCGGCCGTATTTGACGGCGTTGTCCATCAGGTTCTGGAACAACTGGGCCAGTTCGTCGGGCTGGGCCAGCACCTCGGGCAGGCCGTCGACGACCTCGACCGTGATGTCCATGCCGCGCGCCTGGGCCAGCGGCTTCAAGGCGGCGGCGGCCCGCCGCAGCAGATGGCCCAGATCCACCCGTTCGCTGGGCGGGGTGTGCTCGTTCAGTTCGATGCGCGACAGCGACAGCAGATCGGCCACCAGACGGCCCATGCGTCCCGCCTGTTCCGCCATGATGGCCAGGAAACGCTCGCGCGCCTCGTCGTCGTCGCGGGCGGGGCCTTGCAAGGTCTCGATGAAGCCGGACAGCGCCGCCAGCGGCGTGCGTAACTCATGACTGGCATTGGCGACGAAGTCGGCGCGCATGCGCTCCATGCGCTTGATGGTGGTGAGGTCGTGCAGGGTCAGCAGAACGGTGCCGCCTTCGCTGGGCTGGCCGTCCAGGCGTTCGACCCGGGCCAGGAACACCCGTTCCAGCGGCACCATGACGCTGAATTCGCATTCCCGCGCCCCCTTCTCGCCGCCCAGCACCGCCTGGACCGCGTCCAGCACCTGGGGATCGCGCAGGAAGGACGCCAGGTCGCGCCCCGGCGTGGCGGAGCCGAACAGCCGGGTAGCCGCCAGATTGGCCCGCACCACCCGGCGGCTGGTATCGAGCAGCAGCAGCGGATCGGGCAGGTTGTCGAGCAGGCTTTCGTTGCGCCGGGCGGATTCGGCCAGTTCGGTGGATTTCTGCTGCCAGGCCCGGCGAAGCCCGCCCACCGAGGCCACGGTCTCGGCCAGGGCGGCATTGTCGCGCCCCGGCGGCGGCCCCGCCTCGCCCCCCAGCGACAGCGAGCGAATCCAGGCGGCGAGATCGTCGAGATCGGCGAGATGGTTGCGGACGATCACCGCCAGGGCGAACGACACCACCGCCCAGCCGCCAAAGGCCATGGCGGCCCCCAGCCGCCCGGTGGCGGCCAGGATCATGAACACCACCCCCGTGGGGGCCGACAACAGGACCGTGACCGAGACGATCCGGCCGAGGGCGATGGCCGCGCGCTTGGGCATCTCTACTTCAACGCGTCATAGCAGGCGAGAACGGCCATGTTGACGATGTCGTTGGCCGAGGCGTCCATGGAGGTGATCTGCACCGGCTTGGACATGCCCACCAGGATGGGACCGATGACACTGGCGCCGCCCAGTTTCTGCAACAGCTTGGAGCCGATGGTGGCGGAATAGAGGCCCGGCATCACCAGCACATTGGCGGGTTCCTTCAGGCGACAGAATGGATAATGCCCCAGCAGTTCCGGGTCCAGCGCCACGTCGGCGCCCATCTCGCCGTCATAGACGAAATCCACCTTGCGGTGATCCAGGATCTCGACCGCTTCCCGCACCCGCTCGGCGCGGTCATTGCTGGGATTGCCGAAGGTGGAATAGCTGATCATAGCCACCCGGGGCTCGTGGCCCATCTGGCGGGCCTTGTGGGCGGTCTGCACCGCGATATCGGCCAGGTGCTCCGGCGTCGGCGTCTCCATCACCGTGGTATCGGCGACGAAGACCACCCGGCCCTTGGCGATGAACACCGTCATGCCGAACATCAGCTCGCCCGGCTTGGGGTCGATCACCTTCTGGATTTCCTCGAAGGCCTGCCAGTAGTTGCGGGTCAGGCCGGTGACCATGGCGTCGGCGTCGCCCGCCTGCACCATCAGGGCGCCGAAGATATTGCGCTCTTGGTTCACCAGACGCTGGGCATCGCGGAGCAGCGCGCCCTTGCGCTGCATGCGCTGGTACAGCATCTCGGTGTAATGGGCGGTGCGCGGCGACAGCCGGGAATTGATGATCTCCAGGGATTCGGCGGCGGGCAGGCCGATATTCTTCATGGTGGCGCGGATGCGCTCTTCCCGGCCGATCAGGATAGGATGGCCCAGCCCGGCATTGGAGAAGGCGACGGCGGCCCTGATCTGCTTTTCCTCCTCGCCCTCGGCGAAGACCACCCGCTTGGGGTTGGCCTTCACCGCCTCGGTGATGGCCTCCATGGAGGCGGAAGCCGGATCGAGCCGGGCGGCCAGTTCACGCTTATAGGCGCCCATGTCGATGATGGGCTTCCTGGCCACGCCGCTGTCCATGGCGGCCTTGGCCACGGCGGGCGGAATCGACGAAATCAGGCGGGGATCGAACGGCACCGGAATGATGTAGTCGGGGCCGTAGCGCAGGCGGCGGCCGGAATAGGCGGCATCCACCTCGTCGGGCACGTCTTCCCGCGCCAGGGCGGCAATGGCCCGGGCGGCGGCGATCTTCATGGCGTCGTTGATGGTCGACGCCCGCACGTCCAGCGCGCCGCGGAAGATATAGGGGAAGCCCAGCACATTGTTGATCTGGTTGGGATAGTCGGACCGGCCGGTGGCGACGATGGCGTCGGCGCGCACCGACTTCACCTCCTCGGGAGTGATTTCCGGATCGGGATTGGCCATGGCGAAGATGATGGGCCTGGGCGCCATGGAGGCCACCATCTCGGCCGTCACCGCCCCCTTGACCGACAGGCCGTAAAACACGTCGGCGCCGTCCAGCGCCTCGGCCAGGGTGCGGGCCTTGGTGGGAACGGCATGGGCCGACTTCCACTGGTTCATGCCCTCGGTGCGGCCCTGGAAGATGACGCCCTTGGTGTCGCACAGGATGACGTTCTCGTGGCGCACGCCCATGGACTTGGCCAGCTCGATACAGGCGATGCCCGCCGCCCCGGCGCCGTTGACCACCACCTTGACCTTGGACATCTCGCGGCCCGTCAGTTCCAGGGCGTTGATCAGACCGGCGGCGGAAATGATGGCGGTGCCGTGTTGGTCGTCATGGAAGACCGGGATCGGCATCAGCTCGCGCAGGCGCTGCTCGATGATGAAGCATTCCGGCGCCTTGATGTCTTCCAGGTTGATGCCGCCGAAGCTCGGCCCCAGATAGCGCACCGCGCCGATGAATTCCTCGACATCGCGGGTATCCACTTCCAGGTCGATGGAATCCACGTCGGCGAAGCGCTTGAACAGCACCGCCTTGCCCTCCATCACCGGCTTGCCGGCCAGGGCGCCGAGATCGCCCAGCCCCAGCACGGCGGTGCCGTTGGAGATCACCGCCACCAGATTGCCCTTGGCGGTATAGTCATAGGCCAGCGAGGGATCGCGGGCGATGTGCAGGCAAGGAAAGGCGACGCCCGGCGAATAGGCCAGCGACAGATCGCGCTGGGTGGCCAGCGGCTTGGTGGGGACGATCTCGATCTTGCCGGGGCGTCCCGACGAATGCATCAGCAGGGTGTCGCGCTCGAGCGCGCTGACACCCTTGCCATCGTCGCCAGGGGCGGCGGGGGTATTGAACGTGGAAGCCATGTCGTTTCTATCCCTGTCCTGGTTTCTTGATTATCAGGCGTGCCGCTTGCCCTTGGCCCGCTCGAAGATATGGATATTGGCCCCGCCAGCCTGGGCCAGGGCGGCCTTGGCCCGGTCTTCCTCGGCGGGGGTCTCGACGCTGACCCAAAGAATGACGCTGCCCGCCGCCAGGGCACGGGTGAAATCCTCGGTGTCGGGAATGGCGGCCACCTCGTCCAGAAGTTCCTTCACCGCCACGCCGCCCACTCCGGCGGCGATCAGCCCGGCGATGACGGCACCCACCGGCCCGGCGGCCAGGGCGATCAGCCCGGCGGCCACCAGCGGCCCCTCGAACTTGGCCTCGCCCACCAGGGCGATCAGGCCGTCGCGCCACTTCTGGGCCTTGCCCCCGGCGGCATCCAGCGAGTCATGGGAGGCCAGCACCGACAGGCGGCCCCGGTCGAAACCGGCCTCCAGCAGGGCGCTGACCCCGGCCTCGAACTGGCCGCGATCGGCGAAGGTTCCCACCACCTCTCGCAGGGCGGCGGGGTGCGGGTTGGTCTGGGCGGTCATGATGGTCTCCTGAACAAATCCTCTGCCCGTGATTGTGCGCCAAGGCCGGGAGTCTGGCTAGGGGCAGTGTCAGCCCTTGCGCATCAGATGGACCCGGGGCAGTCCGGCGAAATGGCTGTCGCAGGTCAGCAAGTCGGCGCCGAAGGCCAGGGCGGTCGCATAAATGACGGCGTCGGCGGTCGCCAGCTTGTGCCGGGCGCATAGCTCGGCCGCCGAAAGGGAGATGGCGGTGTCGAGATCGGCGACGACGCAGGTCTGGGTAAAGGCGATCACCTGATCGGCCTTGTCCTCGCCGACCTCGCGGGTCAACCATTTGGCCAGTTCCAACTGCACCATGGTCGGCACCAGCCACTGGTCGCGCTCGGGCAGGTGGGGCGCCAGACCTAGCCCGGTGGGAGAGGCGATCAGCCACTCGATCCAGGCCGAGCTATCCACCAGCCGCATCAGACCCTATCCGTCCGGTCGCGGTAATCCTCGGCCCGGGCGCCGCGCGCCAATCCCGACAGGTCCTCCAGCCTGGGAACCGGCACCAGCAGGACTCCATCCCCTTTGGGCAGGAAGGCGAAAACCTGACCGGCCTGCCACTGCTTGGCGGTTCTCACCGCCTTGGGGATGGAAATCTGGAACTTCGAGGACAGCGTGGCGGTATCCTTGACGGACATTACGGCCTCCTGATCGATAGGTATTGCGTAAGAATATAGCATGAGCTCGGCGCGATGGTCTGCATCCGATCAGAGGACACGCCTATGGATGCCCTTGCGCCCAGTGCCGCCCATGATACTGTGCCCGCTTCCTCATTCCCGCGCCCGAATGCCCGTGCCCGAATGTCCGTGACCGCCGAGCCGCCTTCCATTCCCGACGACGCCACGCCCATGATGGCCCAGTATCTGGCCATCAAGCACGCCCATCCCGACTGCCTGCTGTTCTACCGCATGGGCGATTTCTACGAGTTGTTCTTCGACGATGCGGTCAAGGCCTCGGCGGCGCTGGACATCGCCCTGACCAAGCGTGGCAAGCATCTGGGCGAGGACATCTCCATGTGCGGCGTGCCGGTGCGGGCCTACGAGGCCTATCTGGCCAAGCTGGTGCGCAAGGGCTTCAAGGTCGCCATCGGCGAGCAGATGGAAGACCCGGCCGAGGCCAAGAAGCGCGGCTCGAAATCGGTGGTGGCCCGGGACGTGGTGCGGGTCATCACCGCCGGCACCCTGACCGAGGATACCCTGCTCGACGCACGGTCCCATAACTACCTGGCGGCGGTGGCCGAGGCACAAGGCGCGCTGGGCCTGGCCTGGGTCGACGTCTCCACCGGCGAGTTCTGGATGCAGCCGGTGGCCGCCAAGACCCTGGGCGCCGCCCTGGCGCGGCTGTCTCCCGGTGAGTTGCTGGCGGGCGACCGCCTGCTGGGCACCGAATCGCTGTTCGAGGTCTGGGCCGAGTGGAAACCGGTGCTGTCGCCGCTGCCCTCGGCCCGCTTCGATTCTGAGAATGGCCGCAGACGGCTGGAGGCGCTGTACGGCGTCGGCTCGCTGGACGGGTTCGGCGCCTTCACCCGGCCGGAACTGGCCGCCGGTGGCGCCCTGGTGGATTACATCGAACTGACCCAGAAGGGCAGGCTGCCCCGCCTGTCGTCGCCAAAGCGCCTGGCCGAGGGCGCGGTGATGGAGATCGACGCCGCCACGAGGCGCAACCTGGAACTGGCCGAGACCCTGACCGGCGAACGCCGGGGCTCGCTGCTGGCCACCATAGACCGCACCGTCACCGGGGCAGGCGCCCGACTGCTGGCCGCCCATCTGGCGGCGCCGCTGACCATCCCGGCCGAGATCGACCACCGCCTGGACATGGTGTCCTTCCTGGTGGAGCACGACGGCGTGCGCGAGACCCTGCGCGAGACCCTGAAGCGCTGCCCCGACGTGGAACGCGCCCTCTCAAGGCTGACCTTGGGCCGCGGCGGGCCGCGCGACCTCGCCAATATCCGGGACGCCCTGGCCGAGGTGCCGGGCTTGCGCAACCTGCTGGCGGAGCCCGCCCTGGACGCGCCGCCGGGCCTGGGCGACTGCGCCCGCGATCTGGGCGAGCATTCGGCCCTGACCGATCGCCTCGCCCGCGCCCTGGCCCCCGACCTGCCGCTGCTGGCCAGGGACGGCGGCTTCATCGCCGAGGGCTATCACGCCGGTCTGGACGAGACCCGGAGCCTGCGCTCGGAGACCAAGGGCGTGCTGGCCCGGCTGCAACTGCGCTACGCCGAGGAAACCGGCGTCACCAACCTGAAGATCGCCCATAACAACATCATCGGCTATCACATCGAGGTGCCGAGCAAGCAGGCCGACAAGCTGGGTGACGGCTTCATCCACCGCCAGACCATGGCGACATCCGCCCGCTACACCACCCCGGAGCTGATCGAGCTGGCCGGGCGCATCACCGGCGCCGCCGATCGCGCCCTGGCCCTGGAAGCCGAGCTGTTCAAGGATCTGGTGGAGGAGGTGGTGGCCCGCGCCCCCGAGATCGCCCGGACGGCCGAGGCGCTGGCCCGGCTCGATCTGGCGGCGTCGCTGGCCCATCTGGCGGAGGAGAAGCGCTGGACCCGGCCCCAGGTGGACGAGACCGACGCCTTCGACATCCGGGGCGGCCGCCATCCGGTGGTGGAAGCGGCGCTGGAGGCGGCTCGTTCCGGCCCCTTCGTCGCCAATGACTGCGACCTGTCGGATGCCCAACGGCTGTGGCTGGTCACCGGCCCCAACATGGCGGGTAAGAGCACCTTCCTGCGCCAGAACGCCGTCATGGCCATCCTGGCCCAGATGGGCTCCTACGTCCCCGCCGAGTCGGCGCGCATCGGCGTGGTCGACCGGCTGTTCTCCCGGGTCGGCGCCGCCGACGATCTGGCGCGCGGGCGGTCCACCTTCATGGTGGAGATGGTAGAGACCGCCGCCATCCTCAACCAGTCCGGCCCGCGCGCCCTGGTGATCCTGGACGAGATCGGGCGCGGCACCGCCACCTTCGACGGCTTGTCCATCGCCTGGGCGGTGGTGGAGCACCTGCACGAGGTCAATCGCTGCCGCGCCCTGTTCGCCACCCATTACCACGAACTGACCCGCCTTTCGGCCAAGCTGCCCTCGCTGTCCTGCCACATGATGAAGGTGAAGGAATGGCAGGGCGACGTGGTCTTCCTGCACGAGGTGGGATCGGGCGCCGCCGACCGCTCCTACGGCATCCATGTCGCCCGCCTCGCCGGTCTGCCGCCCGCCGTGGTCGGCCGCGCCGAGGAGGTGCTGGCCATCCTGGAAAAGTCGGATCAGGCCTCGGGCATGGCGCGGCTCGCCGACGATCTGCCGTTGTTCGCCGCCATGGCGCCCCGGCCCAAGCCCGCCCCGGCCAGCGCGCCCAAGCCCTCGGCGGTGGAGGACGCTCTGAAAGGCGTCAATCCCGACGACCTCACCGCCCGCCAGGCGCTGGACCTGATCTACGAGCTGAAGCGGCTGGTTTGACGGATCGCCACCCGCCACAGCCGCTCCACGTCCAGATGAGCCGACAGATGGTCGGCGAGGCGGTCCAACACCGACTCCACCTGGGCCTCGTAGGCGATACCCGCCCCACGCCCGGCCCGCAGGCTCTCCAGCAACCCGGCGCGGAAGGGATCGGAGGCGAACAGCCCGTGCAGGTAGCAGCCCATCACCCGCCCATCGGCGGACACGGCGCCGTCGGGCTGGCCGTCCAGACTCAGGAAGGGCCGCGCCGTGTCGGGGCCGGTGGTGCGGCCCATATGCATCTCATAGCCCGCCACCGGCAAACCGCCCGCGTCGGTGCCGCTGATCTCGGTCAGCACCTTGTCGCCCGCCATCACCGTCTCGATGTCGAGCAGCCCCAGGCCGGGGGCGACGCCGCCCGCCGGTCCCTCCACCCCCAACGGGTCGGAGACACTCTTGCCCAGCATCTGGTATCCGGCGCAGATGCCCAGCACCCGGCCGCCCCGGCGCCAGTGGGCCAGGATGTCGATGTCCCAGCCCTGGGCGCGCAGAAAGGCCAGATCGGCGATGGTGGATTTCGAACCGGGCAGGATGATCAGATCGGCATCGCCGGGCAGCGGGCGTCCCGGCGCCACCATCTCTAACCGCACATCACTTTCCGCCGCCAGCGGGTCGAAATCGTCGAAATTGGCGATACGCGACAGCCGCGGCACCGCGATCTTGACGCCCTCGCCCGCACTGGCCCGGCCCTTAAGCGAGGCGGCATCCTCGGCGGGCAGCAGCGCGGCATCGGCGAACCAGGGCACGATACCCAGGCAGTCGAGCCCGGTATGGGCCTTGATGATCTCCAGGGCCGGAGTGAACAGGGCGGGGTCGCCGCGAAAGCGGTTGATGACATAACCGGCCAGACGCGCCCGCTCGGCCTCGGGCAGCAGGGCGTGCGTCCCGACGACGGAGGCGATGACGCCGCCCCGGTCGATATCGGCCACCAGCACCACCGGCAGGTCGGCGGCCTCGGCGAAGCCCATATTGGCGATGTCGGCGGCGCGCAGATTGACCTCGGCAGCGCTGCCCGCCCCTTCCACCACCATCAGGTCGGCCCCGGCGGCGAGGCGGCGATAGCTCTCCAGCACCCGGGGCAGCAAGGTTGGCTTCAGAGCGTGGTAATCCCGCGCCGTGGCATTGGCCAGCACCTTGCCCTGCACCACCACCTGGGCGCCGGTCTCGCTTTGCGGCTTGAGCAGCACCGGATTCATGTCGGAGCAGGCCGCCACGCCGCAGGCGCGCGCCTGCAGCGCCTGGGCTCGACCGATCTCGCCGCCGTCCGTGGTCACGGCGGCGTTGTTGGACATGTTCTGCGGCTTGAACGGCCGCACCGCGAGGCCGCGGCGGGCGAACAGGCGGCACAGCCCGGCGGCCAGCAACGACTTGCCGACATCGGAGCCGGTGCCTTGCAGCATCACGGCGGGAGTGGGATCAGTCATCGACGAGAAACGATCACCGCCCCGCCACGGTCAGGCCGTCGATGCGCACGGTGGGGCTGTCGAGGCCGTGGCGCAGTTCCAGGTCGCTGGCCGGGGTCAGGTTGAGGAACATGTCCTTGAGATTGCCCGCCACCGTCACCTCGGACACCGGGAAGGCGATCTCTCCCCCCGATATCCAGAATCCAGCGGCGCCCCGGGAATAGTCGCCGGTGACGCCGTTGACGCCCTGGCCGAACAGGTCGGTGATGTAGAAGCCGTCGGGGATGTCGTGGATCATCTCGGCCGGGGTGACCACGCCCGCCTCCAGATAGAAATTGCTGGCCGAGGGCGAGGGCGGCGAGCCGGTGCTGCGGCTGGCATGGCCGGTGGAGGCCAGGCCCAGTTGGCGGGCCGAGCGCAGATCCATCAGCCAGGTGGTCAGCACCCCGTCCTCGATGATGGCGCGGCGCATGGTGGCGAGGCCCTCGCCGTCGCAGGGGCGCGAGCGCAGGCCGCGCGGCCGGTGGGGATCGTCCACCACCCGCACCCCCTTGGCGAAGACCGGCTGGCCCAGGCGGTCCTTGAGGAAGCTGGTGCCGCGCGCGATGGCGGCGCCGTTGATAGCCCCGGCCAGGCTGGACAGCAGGCCGCGCGCCACCCGGGGATCGAGTACCACCGGCACCGAGCGCGTCGCCACCTTGCGCCCGCCCAGCCGGTGGACGGCGCGGCGCCCCGCCTCGTGCCCCACATCCTCCGGGGGACGCAGATCGGACAGATAGACGGCGCTGGTATAGTCGTGATCGCGTTCCATGCCCTGATTGCCGCCGCCCGCCAGCACCGACACCGACAGCGAGGAACTGGTGACGCCATAGCTGAAGGACTGGCCGTTGGAGCCGACGATGGCGACGCCCGAGCGGCCCCAGCCCGCTTCCGACCCATCGGAATTGGTGACGCCGGAAACGGCGCGGGCGGCGTCCTCGCCCCGCCGCACCATGTCGATCAGACAGTCGGCACTGGGTTCCGAGGGATCGCAGACATCGAGATCGGGCAGGCCGGTGGCCAGTTGCGAGGGATCGGCCAGGCCGCACCAGGGGTCCTCGGGAACGATGCGGGCCATGGCGACGCAGCGTTCCACCAACTCGTCCAGGGCCTTGGGCGAACGGTCCGACGACGAGACGAAGGCCTGGCGCTTGCCCATCAGCACCCGAAGGCCCACATCCCCGGCCTCGGCCCGTTCCAGGCGTTCCAGCTCGCCGAGCCGCATGCCCACCGACAGCGACACCGAATCGATCAGCACCGCGTCGGCGGCCTCGGCACCGGCCTTGCGCGCCTTGGCGACCAGATCGCCCAGGAGGTCGAGCGGCGAAGGGGAAGTCGGGCCGGGCATGGCGGAGGCTCCTTGAGCAGCCCTGAGGGGACAAGAAGGCTAGCCCGGAAGTCGGACTCAGGACAAGAGGGGATCAGGGGTAGGGCGACAGACCGATCACAACGGGGTGCAGTGCCATCAGCACCGGCACCAGCCCCAGACCGGCCAATATCCGCCACGGCCCCAACTCGGCCAGCAGCCGGGTCCAGGCCAGCGGCCCGGCCAGCCCCTCGGCCAATTCCCGCCAGCGCTCGGGCCCCAACTGGCGCTGGCGCTTGGCGTCCAGTACCCGGCCGCCCACCAGGCACAGCAGGAACAGCGGCAGGAACAGCAGCAATCCGGCGACGGTGCCGTTGGGAATCAGATGGGCGCCGCTCCACAGCCCCAGCCCCCAGATGATGGGGTGGCGGGTCAGGCGCAGGATGCCCGGCCGGCCGGGCTCGAACCGGGCGCCGCCGGGGCCGATGGAAAACGGATTGGGAGTGGTCATGCCCGCCACCCACAGCAGGCAGGCCAAGGGCATGACCAGGGACGGCGCCCAGCGCATCCAGGGCGCCTGCTCCCAGACCTGGATGATGGGGGCGGCCAGGGCGGCGGCCACCACCCAGACCAGCAGGGCGGTGGAGATGACGGAATAGACGCCGTAGAAGCCGCCCTTGCCCAGCCGGGCCAGCGACGCCTCGCGCAGGGGCCGGATATTGGTCAGGGAGTGGGCCACCAGGAACACCACCACCGCCGCCACCAGATGGCCGTATGTCCCGGTCAGAGTCATGGCGAAAGCCGCGACATCTCTATCCACCCGTCACCCCCGCGCATGCGGGGATCCATGGGACTTCCCAACGAGGTGCTACCGATACCCATGGATCCTGCCTCCAACGTGGATTCCCGCTTGCGCGGGAATGACGACAAGCAGGCGGCGATGTCCCTCACACCGGCGGCACCGGCAGCCGGTGCTGGCGGGCGCAGGCCACCAGGGTATTGCGCAGCAGGCAGGCGATGGTCATGGGGCCGACCCCGCCCGGCACCGGAGTGATGGCGCCCGCCACCTTGACCGCCTCGGCGAAATTGACGTCGCCCACCAGCTTCTTGGTGCCATCGGCGGCCTCGATCCGGTTGATGCCCACATCGATGACGGTGCAGCCCGGCTTCAGCCAGTCGCCCCGGATCATCTCGGGCCGTCCCACCGCCGCCACCACGATATCGGCGCGGCGCACCACGTCGGGCAGGTCGCGGGTGCGGGAATGGGCGACGGTGACAGTGCAGCTTTCCTTGATCAGCAGCTGCGCCATGGGCTTGCCGACGATATTGGAGCGGCCCACCACCACGGCGTCCAACCCGTCGAGCTTGCCCAGAACGTCCTTCAGCAGCATCAGCGAGCCCAGCGGCGTACAGGGCACCATGGCGTCGAGACCGGCGGACAGCCGCCCCACATTGACCGGGTGGAAACCGTCCACATCCTTGGCCGGGTCGATGGCCTCGATCACCTTCTGGCTGTCGATATGGCCGGGCAGCGGCAGTTGCACCAGGATGCCGTGGACCTCTGGATCGTCGTTCAGGCCCTCGATCAGGGTCAGGACCTCGCGTTCCGGGGTGTCGGCGGGCAGCTTGTGCTCGAACGACTTCATCCCCGTCTCGACGGTGCGCTTGTGCTTGGTGCGCACATAGACCTGGCTGGCCGGGTCCTCGCCCACCAGCACCACGGCGAGGCCGGGCACCACGTGGTGTTCGTCGCGCAGGGTCTGGACATGGGTGGCGATGGTGTCGCGCAGGCGGGCGGAAAAGGCGTTGCCGTCGATCAGGCGGGCGTCAGTCATGATTGCTCGTCATCCACTGCTCAAGGCGCAGGGCCAGGGCCGCCCCGTCGCCGGAAATGAAAATCACCTTGCGGCGGTCGGCGGCGCCCTGCACCACCGCCATGTCGGTCTTGGGGACCCGCCACTGCTTGGACAGCAGCTTGATCAGGGCCGCGTTGGCCTTGCCATCCTCGGGCACCGCCGTCACCTGGGCCTTGACCACCTTGTTGCCGTCGGCTTCATCTGCCAGCCCCTGGATGCGATCGCGCGACGCCTTGGGCGTCAGGCGCACCATCACCCGCAGCCCACCCTCGGCGATGGCGAAGGGCGAGGCCGTCACCATGGTCAAATGGCGTATTTGAATTTGGTCAGGACGCTGATGGCGAAATAGATGATCAGCCACAGCGCGATGGGCGACAGGTCAACCGCGCCGAAATCGGGCAGCACCCGCCGGATGGGGCGCAGCGCCGGTTCGGTCAGGCGGTAGATCACGTCCATGATGGTCCGCACGGTGGCGTTGTAGGTGTTGATGACCCCGAAGGTCACCAGCCAGCTCATGATCACCGAGGCCAGGATGACGTACCAGTAAATCTCCAACGCCAGCAGCACGACGTCGATCAGCGAGGACAGGATTGCGTGCATCGTCGGACCTTATGGGTTGTTCAAGCGGGCGCCCCAAACCTAGCGGCAGAGGCGTCGCGCTTCAAGGGTCACGCACGCGGCTGGGCTTGGTCAGGATGAAGACGGCGCCCGCCGTGCAACTGGTGGCCATCACCGCCAGCAGCGGCCATGCGGTCTCGGTGAAGCCGATGACATAGACCATGCTGGCCGCCATGGAGCCCAGCGCCGCCAGCTTGGCGTAAAGCGGGATCACCCGGTGCCGTTCCCACTGGCGCAGCGGCGGACCGAACAGTCGATGATGGAACAGCCAGGCGTGGAAGCGCTCGGAGCTCTTGGCGAAGCACCACAGCGCCACCAGCATGAAGGGCGTGGTGGGCATCACCGGCAGGAAGACGCCGACCATGCCCAGGCCGAAGAACACCCAGCCCAGCCCCAGCAGCGCGAGACGGGCCGGGCCGGTCAGCATGGGCTCAGGCGTCCTGCGGTTCGATCACCGGCTGCGGTCCCTCGCCGGGCATCTCGGACGCCGCCCGGGGCTGTTCCGATTGATCCGACTGCTCCGACTGGTCCTGATCCTGGTCCTGGTGCTCGCCGCCACCGCTGTTGCCGTCCTCGCCGTCCATGGACATGCCCTGTTCGTCGGCGGGAGTCGGCAGTTGCTGGCGCGGGCGGCCGTTGTTCTGGTTCTGGGCGTTGATCACCCGGAAATAGTGCTCGGCGTGCTGATAGTAGTTCTCGGCCGCCACCCGGTCGCCCTGGGACGAGGCGTCGCGGGCCAGGGACAGGTACTTTTCCAGCACCTGATGGGCATTGCCGCGAATGCGCCCTTCCGGGCCATTGCTATCGAACACCTGATTGGGGCGCGGAATTCCGCCACCACCACCACCGCCGCCACCGCCGTGCTTCTTGCCACCACCACCACCACCATTGGGACCACGACCGCGGGAGCGCTGCTTCGGATTCACGGGACCTGCCTTCATGTGCATGGTTGAAATATCCTGTTCGCCGACACCATCGTGCGGCCTATCCGCTGCCAGACTGACGGGCGGCGATGGGGGATGTCACGGCCCATGATCGCGAGGCGGAGCCAATGGCTCGACGCGAATCCCCGGCTCAAATGGCGCGTGTGGCCTGCACCCTAGTCGGGCGAGCGCCTCTTTCCAACTACTTTTTTCGCGAACCGGCCAAGACGCAGCGTTCCACCCCCGCCAGATCGCGGTGGACACCCTGATTCACCAGCCCTGCCCCGGACAGGATGGCGGCCACATCCGCCGCCTGTCCCATGCCCACTTCCAGGGCGGCAACCCCATCCGCCGCCAGCAGCCGAGAGATGTGCGGCGCCAGGGCACGGTAGCAGTCCAGCCCATCGGGGCCGCCCGCCAGGGCCAGACGCGGCTCGAACCGGGCGACCTCGGGTTCCAGTCCGTCGATCTCGTCCTCGGGGATATAGGGCGGATTGGACACCACCACGTCGAAGCTGCCGTCCAGTCCTTCCCCCCAATCGCCTTGGCGGAACTCCGCCCGTTCGGCGAGACCGGCGGCATGGGCATTGGCCTGCGCCACCGCCAGCGCCGCCGGACTGCGGTCGATGCCCAGGCCGGTGGCGAAGCGCAATTCCGACAGCAGTGCCAGCAGGATGCAGCCCGATCCAGTGCCGAAATCCACGATCCGCAGCGGCCGGGCGCGGTCGGGGACCATGGCCAGCACCGCCTCCACCAGGGTCTCGGTATCGGGGCGCGGGTCCAGCACGGCGGCGCTGACCGTCAGGTCCAGGGTCCAGAAGCCGCGCCGCCCCAGCAGATGCGACACCGGTTCGCGGGCTTCGCGCCGGGCCATCAGGCCTTCGAAGCGCTCGATCTCGCCGACGGTCAGTTCCAGATGCGGCTTGGAGAACAGCGCCTGTGGCGACAGCCCCACCACCTCGGCCAGCAGCAGCCGGGCGTCGAGCCGGGCGGTGTCGATGCCCACCGCCGCCAGCCGCTCGGCCGCCCGGTGCAGGGCCGATCCAACTGTTAACGTCATTCCATTTCCGCCAGCCGCTCGGCCTGATGGGCAGCGATCAGCGCCTCGATCACCTCGTCCAGGGCATCGCCGGTCATCACCGCGTCGATCTTGTACAGCGTCAGATTGATGCGGTGGTCGGTGACGCGGCCCTGGGGGAAGTTATAGGTGCGGATGCGTTCGGAGCGGTCGCCGGAGCCGACCTGGCTCTTGCGGTTGGCGGCGCGCTCGGCGTCCTTGGCCGAGCGTTCCCGCTCGTAGAGCCGGGCGCGCAGCAGCTTCATGGCGGTGGCCTTGTTCTTGTGCTGGCTTTTTTCCTGCTGGCAGGCCACGGCGAGGCCGGTGGGAATATGAGTGACCCGCACCGCCGAATCGGTGGTGTTGACGCTCTGGCCACCCGAACCCTGCGAGCGGTAGACATCGACCCGCAGATCCTTCTCGTCGATCTGGATGTCCACCTCCTCGGCCTCGGGCATGATGGCCACGGTGGCGGCCGAGGTATGGATGCGGCCCTGGCTTTCGGTGGCGGGCACCCGCTGCACCCGGTGGACGCCGGATTCGAATTTCAGGCGGGCGAAGACGTTGCGCCCCGTGATGGTGGCGCTGGCCTCCTTGACGCCGCCGATGCCGGTGTCGTTGACGTCCATCACCTCGAACCGCCAGCCATGCAGCCCGGCATAGCGCTCATACATGCGGAACAGCTCGGCGGCGAACAGGGCGGCCTCGTCGCCGCCGGTCCCGGCGCGCACTTCCAGGATGGCGTTCTTCTCGTCGGCTTCGTCCTTGGGCAGCAGCATCAACTGGACCTGGCGTTCCAGCAGCGGCAACTGTTCCTTCAGGGCGTAGAATTCCTCTTCCGCCAGATCCTTCATGTCGGGATCGGCCATCATCTCAGCGGCCTGGCCCATGTCTTCCCGGGCCTTGCGGAAGGCCTGGACGGCGGCCACCACCGGGTCCAGTTCGGCCAGTTCCTTGGACAGGCGCTGGAAGGTCTGGGAGTCGATGCCGTCCCCCGAGGCCAGTTGCGCTCCGATCTCGTCGTGGCGATAGAGCACCTTGTCGAATTGGGCGTCGAGATTCATAAATCCGCCTTTACAGTGTCATCCCGACAATCATCGGGAGGAGGGATCTCGTCCTGATCCGTCGTTCCATTACCAATGCCTTGGCACCAAGCGGAGATTCCTCGCTCTGCTCGGAATGACAAGGAAAAACTCTAGTCCTCCAGGCGGAACAGGGTCCGCAGCGTCTTTTCCATGGCGCGCCAGTCGGGGCTGTCGGCGGCGCTGTCCTTCAGCACCTCGGAAGGCGCGTGCAGCAACCGGTTGACCAGCAGCCTTGTGGCCTCGGCGGCATCATGGCCCTGTTCGGCCAGCACCGCCTCGCGGGCCTCGTCGAAACGGGCGCGCAGCGCGACGATGGCGGGCACCGCCGCCCGCTCCGCCCGGCCCCGCAGAAAGGCGACCAGTTCCTCCTCGACCAGGGCGCGGGCGGCACGGGCCGCCGTCTCGCGGGTGGCGCGCCCGGCCAGGGCCACCTTCTCCAGGTCGGCCAGATCATAGAGGAAGGCGCCATCGACCCGGTTGACCGCCGTTTCCACATCGCCGGGAATGCCCGCGTCCACCAGCAGGATGGGGCGGCGGCGGCGCTTCCGAATGGCGTTGGCGACGGCGTCGGCCCCCACCACCACATTGCGGCCGCCGACACAGGTCAGCACCACATCGGCACTGGCCAGGGCTTCCTTCATGTCCTCGAAGGCCAGGACGTGGCAGCCCAGCGACTTGGCCAGGGATTCGGCCCGGCTGCTGCGCGGCGCCGTGACCGACAGGTCCTTCAGTCCGGCGGCCAGCAGGCTTTCCGCCACCAGTTCCCCCATCTCGCCGGTCCCCACCAGCAGCGCCTTCAGGCGGGCGGGATCACCGTGCAGGTCGCGCGCCACCTGCACGGCGGCGGCGGCGATGCTGACCGGACCTTCGCCGATGGCGGTCTCGGTGCGGACCCGCTTGGCCACCGAGAAGGCGGCCTGGACATAGGCGTCAAGCCCACTGCCCAGGGTTCCGGCATCGCGGGCCAGACGATGGGCGGCCTTGACCTGACCTGCCACATGGGGTTCGCCGATCACCAGGGAGTCGAGGGCGGCGGTGACGGCGAAGCCGTGGCGCGCCGCGTCCTCCCCCGTCAGGGTGGTGAGATTGGCCGCCACCGCGGCAGGCTCCAGACCGGCGCGGGCGGCCCAGGCGTCGCACACCAATTGGGCGGCATGGTCGGCATCCCCGGCCATGGCCCAGACCTCGACCCGGTCGCAGGTGGACAGCACCAGGGCCTCGGCCAGACCGGCCCGCTTCAAGCCTTCCAGGAAGGCGGGCGCGGCGGCATCGTCCACGAACAGGGCGTCACGCAGGGTCAGCGAGGCCGATTTGTGATTGGCCCCGACCATGACCAGCCGGTGATGGGACGCCGCCACGGCTTCGGCTCGGCTACAGCAGGCGGCCGAGGTGTTCCTCCAGCGACGCCAGCGGCACCTCTTCCTGGGAGCCCCCATCCAGGTCGCGGATGGTGACGGCGCGACGCTGCGCCTCCTCCTCGCCCAGGATCACGGCGAAGCGGGCATTGGCCTTGTTGGCCCGCGCCATGCGCTTCTTCATATTGCCAGAAAAGCCCATCTCCACCGTCTGGCCCGCCCGGCGCAGGCGTTCGGCCACATGCATGGCCGCCAACTCGTCACCCATGGGAATGACGGCGACGGGGCGCACCGCGGCCGGGGGCTCGTCCACCAGCATGGACAGCCGTTCCACCCCCGCCGCCCAGCCGATGCCGGGCGTGCGCGGGCCGCCCATGGTGGCGATCAGCTCGTCATAGCGCCCGCCCGCCAGCACGGTGCCCTGGGCGCCGAGCGAGGTGGTGGTGAACTCGAAGGCGGTATGGCAGTAGTAGTCGAGGCCGCGCACCAGCCGGGGATTGATGATGAAGGGAATGCCCAGCATGCCCAGGCCGTTGGTGACGGTCTGGAAGAATTCACGCGCGGCCGGGGTCAGCGAATCGGTCATCACCGGCGCGCCCTCGACGATGCGCTTGTCGCCCTCGTCCTTGGAATCCAGGATGCGCAGCGGATTGCGCTCCAGCCGGTTGCGGCTGTCCTCGGACAGCGACAGGCGGAACTGCGACAGATAGGCGGTGAGCGTATTGCGGTAGGCCTCGCGGCTTTCGGCATCGCCCAGGGTATTGATCTCCAGGCGGACCTTGCCCGCCAGCCCCAACTCGCTCAGCACCCGCCAGGCCAGGGCGATGACCTCGATATCGGCCAGGGGGCTTTCCACCCCCAGCAGCTCGACGCCCACCTGATGAAACTGGCGCAGCCGCCCCTTTTGGGGGCGCTCGTGGCGGAACATGGGGCCACGATAGAACAGCTTCAGGGGCAGCGATTGCGCCAGCCCGCCCGAGATGAAGGCCCGCGCCACCCCGGCGGTGCCCTCGGGCCTGAGCGTGATGGACTCGCCCGAGCGGTCGGCGAAGGTGTACATCTCCTTGGTGACCACGTCCGAGGTCTCGCCCAGGGTGCGGGCGAAGACCTCGGTGAATTCGAAGATGGGGGTCATCACTTCGCCGAAGCCATAGCGCCGGGCGGCGGCGAAGGCGGCTTCCTCCACCCAGCGATGACGCCGGGATTCCTCGGGAAGCAGGTCGTGGGTGCCGCGTACCGGCTGGAGCGAAGACACGGGATCAACCTTCCTTCTGCTTGGCGGCCTCGATCTCGGCGGCGCGCGCCTCGACCAGCTCGACGATGTGATCGATCATGGATCCGCCGTCCACATTGTGGTCGGGCGAGCCGCCGATATAGACCTTGTGAGTGTCGCTGCCGCCGCCGGTGATGCCCACCATGGTCTCGCGCGCCTCACCGGGGCCGTTGACCACGCAGCCCAGGATGGACAGCGTCACCGGGGTGCGGATATGGGACAGGCGATTTTCCAGGGTCTCCACCGTCTTGATGACGTCGAAACCCTGCCGGGCGCAGGACGGGCACGACACGATGCGAACGCCGCGATGACGCAGGTCCAGGGCCTTCAGCATCTCGAAGCCGACCTTGACCTCTTCCGCCACATCGGCCGACAGGGACACCCGCAGGGTATCGCCGATGCCCTGCCACAACAGCGAACCGATGCCGATGGACGACTTCACGGTGCCGCCGATCAGGCCGCCCGCCTCGGTGATACCCAGATGCAGGGGATAGTCGCAGGCCTTGGCCAGACCCTGATAGGCCGCCACCGCCAGGAAGACGTCCGAGGCCTTGACCGCGATCTTGAACTCGAAGAAGTCGTTGTCTTCCAGAAGCTTGGCGTGCTCCAGCGCGCTTTCCACCAGCGCCTCCGGGCAGGGTTCGCCGTATTTGTCCAGCAGATGCTTGTCCAGCGACCCGGCATTGACGCCGATGCGCATGGAGCAGCCGTGATCCTTGGCGGCCTTGACCACTTCCTTGACCCGCTCGTGCGAGCCGATATTGCCGGGATTGATGCGCAGGCAGGCGGCACCGGCGGCGGCGGCCTCGATGGCGCGCTTGTAGTGGAAATGGATATCGGCGATCAGCGGCACCGGCGAGCCCTTGGCGATGGCCTTGAAGGCCGCCGTGGAGTCCTCGTCCGGGCACGATACCCGCACCAGATCGGCGCCAGCGTCGGCGGCGCGGCGGATCTGGGCCAGGGTGCCCTCCACATCCGTGGTCAGGGTGTTGGTCATGGTCTGCACCGAAATGGGCGCGTCGCCGCCAACGGCCACCGAACCGACATGAATCTGGCGGGACTTGCGGCGGGTGATTTCGCGATAAGGGCGCAGGCTCATGGACATGCTCTCTCTGGCAGGACCGGGTTCGCCGAAACCGGGGACAGTCCCGGCATCGGCGAGGGTTTATAGCGCATCCGGCGGCAGCTCCGAAAGCGACACATTTTTCAGGGGCTTATGCGGGAAACGCTCAGCCGCCCGAAGACAGCTTGTCGGGGTCGAGGCGGATATCGCGGCGCACCTGTCCCACCGCCCCCAGGGCGGGAGCCTTGTGGCCATCCACCGAGACGTCCAGCGATCCGGCATTTCCCACCATCAGGTTGAGACCGGGCCGATTGGGGACCCGATAGCTGTCACCCTTGCGCAGCAGACGGCTCATGAGCAGCGATCCGTCCATCTCGCGCACCTGGATCCAGCAGTCGTCCCCGGCGGCCTTCAACACTACGCGGGAATCGGCGTGTTCGGTGCCGAACACCTTGCCGTCATTGCCCATGTCCACCTTGGCGGGTTCGGGTTTGGCGGGTTCGGCGACCTTGGGCGGTTCCACCGGCTTGGGCGCCTCGACCTTGACCGGCTCGGGCTTGGAGGCCTCTGCGATCTTGGCGGGCTCCGCCGGCTTGGGCGGCTCGGGCGGCGCGGCGGGAGCGGCGGCGGTCGGCGCGGGCTTTTCCTCCTCGGTCTCCTGGGGCGGAACCACGTCCTCCTTGGCCTTGACCGGCTCTTCCCCCGGCTTGGCGGCATCCTTGGCGTCGCCGGTCAGGGTCGCCTGGCGATTGAGGATGGTGGAGAGGCGATCGGGCAGCGGCGGCACGATCTCGGCCACCTTGGACTCGCGGGTGGACAGCAGATACCAGCCGCCATAGGCCACGGCGGCCAGCAGGATACCCAGGAAGATCACCGCGCCGCCGGGCACCCGCCCCTCGGTCACCGGCGAGGGAAAGGACAGCTCGGCGCGGGTGGCGAAGCCCCCCGCCCCTTCCTGGCGGAAGCGGCGGACCATTTCCTCGCCGTCCAACTGCAGGAATTCGGCATAGGTGCGCAGGAAACCGGCGGCATAGGTGCCGCCCGGCAGGTCGCGGTGACGGCCATCCTCCAGCGCTTCCAGGAAGGGCTGGCGGATGCGCAATTGCTTGGAGCAATCGGGCAGGGACTTGCCCATGCGTTCACGGGCGGCGCGGAGCGTCGGCCCGACGCCGAAGGGCTGGGCCACATGCTCGACGAGCGGCGCCACCGGTTCCTGAGCCGGAGCCTGGGGCGGCGCGGACGGTTCCGGCGCCGCTTCCACGGCGGGCGCGGCGGGGATGTCGTCGGCCGGGATTTCGGCCTTGGGCTCGGAGCCTGGGGTATCCACGGCGGGTGAACCTTTCCTGCAAACCGGATCGCCCCGTCAGAGGCCATCCCTGTGTATCAAATCCGTCGGGCGGGTGGCAACCTCGGCCCGATGGCTGGTCAGAGCGCGACGCCGTGGTCGAGGGCAAAGTACCGCAGTTTGTGGCGCAGGCTATGATCGGGCGATTCCAGCAGCGATTCCATGTAGGCCTGCAACTCGGCCACGTCCAGACTGCGCAGCATGGTCTTGACCGGCCCGATGGCGGGCGCCGACACCGACAGCGAGCGGATGCCGACACCGATCAGGCCCAGGGCCTCCAGCGGCCGCCCGGCCATTTCGCCGCACACCGACAGATGGACATCGTATTCCCGGCACTTGGCCGCCACATAGCGGATGAAGCGCATCATGGTCGGGGCCAGGGGGTCGTAACGCTCGGCGATACGGGGATTGCCGCGGTCCACCGCGAACAGGAACTGCATCAGGTCGTTGGTGCCCACCGAGACGAAATCGACCCGGGGCAGCAAGGCATCGAGCTGCAGCGCCAGGGCGGGCACTTCCAGCATGGTACCGACCTTGACCCGAGTGGGCATGGGATGGCCGGAGCGGGTTTCTCGCTCGATCTCCATGTCCAGGATCTGGCGGGCATGGATCAGTTCCGCCACCTCGGCCACCATGGGGAACATCACCGACAGCTCGCGGCCCGCCGCCGCCCGCAGCAGGGCGCGCAGTTGGTGACGCATCACCGCCGGACGGTCCAGGGTGATGCGGATGGAGCGCCAGCCCATGGCCGGGTTGTCTTCCTCATAGGGATTCCAGTAGGGCAGAACCTTGTCGCCGCCCACATCCAGGGTGCGGAACACCACCGGCTTGCCCTCGGCCTGATCCAGGATCTTCTTGTAGAGCAGGGTCTGGGCCGCCACGTCGGGCAGGGAGGACCGGGCCATGAACGGCAGCTCGGTGCGATACAGCCCGATCCCATCGGCGCCGGACTCGTGCAGATGCTGCAAATCCAGCAGCAGGCCCGCATTCATGTGGATGGCAATCCTGACCCCGTCGCGGGTCACCGCGGGCAGGTCGCGCAGCCGGGCATAGACCGCCAGGCGCAACTGCCGCTGGGACAGGGCCTCGACAAAGCTTTCCCGGATATCATCGGGCGGACGGATGAAGACTTGGCCGTTGTCGCCGTCGCAGATCACCGGGTCCAGCGGCTCGATCTTGTCGAGCACATCCTTGACGCGGCCCACCACCGGGATATCCAGGGCGCGGGCCACGATGGCCACATGGGCGGTGGCCGAGCCTTCTTCCAGCACCAGGCCACGCAGGCGCTTGGGATCGTAGTCGAACAGTTCCATCGGCCCCATGTTGCGGCCGATCAGGATGGCGTTCTCGGGCAGTTCGGCGCGCACCGACTCGCCCTCGCCTTCCGACAGGTATTGCAGCAGCCGGTTGGCCAGATCCTCGAAATCATGCATGCGCTCGCGCAAATACGGATCGGTGATCTGGCTCATGCGGGCGCGGGTGTCGTCGTGGACCTTCTGCACCGCCGCCTCGGCGGTGAGGCCGGTACGGATGGCCTCGCCGATGCGGTTGATCCAGCCCTTGTCCTCGGTGAACATGCGATAGGTCTCGAGCACGTCGCGGTGCTCGCCATCGCGCATCTCGGGACGCGAGAACAGCTCTTCCAGCGCGGTCTTGATGCCGGTCAGCGCCTTCTTCAGGCGCTCGGTCTCCACGTCAGGGTCCTCGGCCACCAGCCTGCGGATGGTGATGCGCGGGCGATGCAGCACGGCGACGCCAAGCCCCACCCCGGCATTGAGCCGCACCCCCTCGAGCCGGAGCGGCAGCAGGGCGTTGCCGTCCACCGGCACCAGTTCGGACTTGTTGACCAACTCGCCCGAGGCCACCAGTTCCGCCAGCACCATGGCGACGGTCTCGAGGGTCTCGATCTCCTCGTCGGTGTAGTGGCGCATGGTGCGGTTCTGCACCACCAGGACGCCGACCACGCGCGATCCCCGGATGATGGGCACGCCCATCAGCGAATGGAAAATCTCTTCGCCGGTTTCCGGGCGATAGGCGAAATTGGGATGGGATTGGGCATCGGCCAGGGCCAGGGGCCGGGCATGGGCGGCGATGTCGCCCACCAGGCCCTCGCCCACCCGCAGCCGGGTCTGGTGCACCGCGTCCTTGCGCAGGCCCTCGGTGGAGAACAGTTCCAGGATATCGCCCGCGCGCATGACATAGCACGAGCACACCTCGGCCACCATGTCGGCGGCGATCAGGGTCACCACCTTGTCCAGGCGTTCCTGGGCCGATCCGCCCCCGGCCATGACGTCGCGCAGACGCCCCAGCAGGCGCCGGGAAACCGAGGTAGTCCCAGCCGTCAGCATTGCGCCATCGTCGAACGGGACTCGTCCCGCGCCGCCAGGGCGGCCAGGGCCTGATCCAGCAGTTCGCCCAGAATTTCGGCGGTGCTCTGCTCGCGCGTCACCATGCCGACGCTCTGGCCCGCCATCAGCGAGCCATTCTCGATATCACCGTCGATGACGGCGCGGCGCAACGCGCCCGCCCAGTAATGCTCGATCTGAAGCTGCGCTTCCTTCTGGTCCAGTTGGCTGGAGCGGACCTTTTCGATCACGTCCATCTGGAACAGCACGAATTTCCGGGTCGCCGCGTTGGTGAGGGCGCGGACCGGAATCACCGGGAATTGCGGATCGACCTGGACCGATGGCACCGCGTCACGGGCGGCGGCCTTGATGAAGGACTGCTTGAAATTGGGGTGCGCGATGCATTCGGTGGCGCAGACGAAGCGGGTGCCCAACTGGCACCCCGCCGCCCCCATCTCCAGATAGGACAGCATGGCCTCGCCGCGGCCGATGCCGCCCGCCACGAAGACCGGCACCTGATCCACCACCGGCAGGATTTCCTGGGCCAGCACGCTGGTGGCGACCGAGCCGATATGGCCGCCCGCCTCGGTTCCCTCGATCACCAGGGCGTCAACCCCCGAGCGCAGCAGCTTCTTGGCCGCCACCAGGGCGGGGGCGAAGCACACTACCTTGGCGCCGGTATCCTTGGCCCGCTTGATGGCCGAGCCCGAGGGCAGGCCGCCGGCCAGCACGATATGCCCCACCTGCATCTCGCCGCAGACATCGATCAGGGCATCCAGCTCGGGATGCAGCGTGATCAGATTGACGCCGAACGGCTTGGAGGTGCGTTCCTGGGTGGCGTGGATTTCCTCGGCCAGCAGTTCGGGCGACATGGAGCCGCAGGCCAGCACGCCGAAACCGCCGCCATTGGAGATGGCGGCCACAAGGTGGCGTTCGGAGATCCAAGACATGGCCCCGCCCATGATGGCGAGTTCGGTGCCGAGAAAATCCCGTCCCCGCCGCCACAGGTGTTCAAGCCTTTGCCTGGCCTTGTCCATAAATACCCCTGTAATGCGCGACCGGGCGGTCAGGCGGCGTCGAGGCCGTAGGCGGTATGAAGAGCCCGGAGCGCCAATTCGGTGTACTTCTCCTCGATCAGAACGCTGATCTTGATCTCGGAGGTAGAGATCACCTGGATATTGATGCCCTCGGACGCCAGGGTCTGGAACATCTTCTGGGCGATGCCCGCGTGCGAGCGCATGCCCACGCCGATGACCGAAACCTTGACCACGTTGGGATCGGCGATCAGCTTCTCGTAGCCTAGGGTCGCCTTGTGCTGGTCCAGCACCTTCTTGGCCCGCTCCAGGTCGGCATTGCCGACGGTGAAGGTCAGGTCGGTGGACTTGCCGTCCTCGGACACGTTCTGGACGATCATGTCCACATTGACGGCGGCCTCGGCCAGCGGGCCGAAAATGGCGGCGGCCACGCCGGGCCGGTCCGACACGCGCACCAGGGTCACCTTCGCCTCGTCGCGGCTGTAGGCGATACCGCTTACCAGTTCCTTTTCCACGATCTCATCCTCATCGCAAACCAGAGTCCCGGGCTTGTCCTCGAAGCTGGACAGAACCTGCACCCGCACGCTGTGCTTCATGGCCATCTCGACCGAGCGGGTCTGAAGCACCTTGGCGCCAACCGAGGCCAGCTCCAGCATTTCCTCATAGGTGATCTTGTCGAGCTTCTTCGCCTTGGCAACGATCCGGGGGTCGGTGGTATAGACCCCGTCCACATCGGTATAGATGTCGCAACGATCAGCCTTCAAGGCCGCCGCCAGCGCCACCGCCGAGGTATCCGAACCGCCACGGCCCAGGGTCGAAATCCGGTTGTCGGGGCCAAGCCCCTGGAACCCGGCCACCACCGCAACCTCGCCCTTGGCCATGCGCGCGATCATCTCGTCCGTCTCGATGGACATGATGCGGGCCTTGCCGTGGACACCGTCGGTGTGGATGGGCAACTGCCAACCGCACCAGGAGCGGGCGGATTGCCCCAGTTCCTGCAGCGCGATGGCCAGCAGGCCGATGGTCACCTGTTCGCCGGTGGCGACCACGGCGTCATATTCGCGGGCATCATGCAACGGCGCGATCTGCGAGCACCAGGCCACCAGCTGGTTGGTGGCGCCGGACATGGCCGAAACCACCACCGCCACCTCGTTGCCAGCCTCGACCTCGCGCTTGACGCGATTGGCGACGTTCTTGATCCGCTCGATATCGGCGACGGACGTGCCGCCGAATTTCATAACGATGCGAGCCATGAGTAAACCCTGTTGGACCGGGCGCCCGACGCTGGAGGAAGGACGCTTGCGGTCGGTTCCGAAATTCTATTGCATGTCCGGTTGCCGCCGGAAGGGCGCGTATTCATACTCTGTCGCCAGTTTGGAAGCAAGAGCGGCCCACCCTTTGGGGGCCGCGTCCACAAAGAGGGTTTCATGCACTCAGATCAGGGCACCGCATCGGCCGAGGAAGTGGCCCGCTTCACCGCCATGGCCGAGGCCTGGTGGGACCCGGAAGGCAAGTTCAAGCCGCTGCACCGCTTCAATCCCGTGCGCCTCGACTTCATGCGCCGCCACCTATGCGCCCATTTCGGCCGCGATCCCCGGGAGATGGCGCCCTTCCAGGGCCTGCGGCTGCTGGATGTTGGCTGCGGCGGCGGCTTGCTGTCGGAACCGCTGTCGCGCATGGGCTTCGCCGTCACCGGTATCGATGCCGGGGCCAAGAACATCGCCGTGGCCCGCCTGCATGCCGAGCAGACTGGCGCGGATGTGGATTACCGCGTCGCCACCCCGGAACAGATGCCGGAGTCCGACCGTTTCGATGTGGTACTGAGCATGGAAGTGGTGGAACACGTCCCCGATGTGGGCGAGTTCCTGCATCAGGCCGCCGCGCGGCTGAAGCCGGGCGGCGTCTTCCTGGGCGCCACCCTGAACCGCACGCTGAAGGCCTATGCCCTGGCGGTGGTGGGGGCCGAATATGTCCTGGGCTGGCTGCCCAAGGGCACCCATGACTGGAAGAAGTTCCTGCGCCCGTCCGAATTCGCCGCCCTGCTGCGCGACGAAGGCATCGAGGTCCGCCAGATGGCGGGCATGGCCTATTCGCCGCTGACCGACAGCTGGCGAGAAACCCCGAGCCTGGACGTCAACTACATGCTTCTGGGGATCAAGGGGTAGGATGGGTCACAGCCGAACCGGATGCAGGTAGATCTGTTCGGTATGGCTGGCGAAGCCCCTCTTGTAGAGGGCGATATTCTGCAGCTTGGAATTGAAGCTGTCGGCCGTGTGAAGATGACCCAGGTCGAAACGGCTCTGTCCCTCGGCCTGGGCATCCATGATCGCCTGATGCAGCACCACATGCCCCAGGGGCTTGTTGCCGACGATCTTCTTGCTGCTTGACCAGTAATAGGTGGTGCGGCCGTGTCGCGATGCCAGCAACGCCACCACCGGATCCTCGCCCAGCCAGCCGATATACAGGGTGAACAGCCCCTTTTCCATGAAATGCACCAGCTCCGACACCAATGTGCCGGGGGTGCGGAAGCAGGCCAGATAGACTTGGCTGTACAGCTCGATCATGCGCGGGTCAGGCACCTTGGTAGATTCCACCCGCATATTGCGCCTGCCCCAACGCAGGCTTTGGCGATGGGCATCGCGATAGCCCCGCTCGATCTCATCGGGCGACAACGACAGATCGATCCAGGCGGCGGTGATGGGAATGGGGTGGGCATTGCTGTCGTTGATCCAGATGGCCAGGGGCGGCGCCAAAGCGACATTTTCCCGCCGCTCGAACAGCGCCGCCGGACAGCCCGCCCATTCCGTCGCCAGCCGCAATTGGCGAACCGCCAGGTATTCCGCCACCTCCATTCGCGGATGGCTGTCCACCAGCCGGGTCAGGATGATGCCGGCTTCGCGACACCCCAGGTGGCGGCCGCCATAGGCATCGGCCTCCACCTGCAACAGGACCGTTCCGTCACCGTCCCGGATGAAGAACGAACAATCGTCCACCGCCAACGATCCATCCAGGGGCGGTGGCCGCAGGAAATTGGCCTTGGCGAGATAGGGGTCCCGGAATGGGTCGTGCAACAAGGAGTAGTCGCCCAACTGGCCGATGGTTTCCAGGAAGGCCTCGGGGTTGTTGATGGCGGCCTCGGCGTAAAGCTCGTCCTCTTCCAATTCGGGCATGATGGCCGAGGCGTTGGGAATGCCGCGCAGGCGGTTTGCCACCCGCTCGTCAATCTGGGCCGACCAGTCGAGGCGCAGGCGCCGTTCCAGTGCCGCCAGGGTGGTATAGACCGCCGCCCGCTCGCCCGGGTCGTCGCCCAGCACCGACAGGCGGCGATAGGCGGCGACGGCCGAGGCGTTCAATCCCTGAGCCGCCAAGGTTTCAGCCAGCACGGTCCACGGCGCGACTTCCTTGCTCTGTTCGGCCAGGCTCTGCAGCGCGCGGACAAGGTCGGGCGGGATGTATCCCCCCGTCATCCCTTGGGGGCTGGGGTTGTCTCGCTCGATTATGTCGAGAATGGCCGCGTCAGTCTCGCTGACCGGCTTGGGCCGCTCGCGCAGCATCGGAGAACTCCCTCGCTGGCGCGGGTCATGGCGCCCTGGCCGCCGGGCAACGACCGGATGAATTCCCAAAGCCTGTTCCCCCTTCCGTCCCCAATGGACGGGAGGGGGAAACGGGTCTCAGTTCTTGGCGCCTTCCAGCAGGCCTTCCGAGATCTGGAGATTGATATTGATGAAGGAATCGATGGTCTCGTTGCTGATGGTCTCGACCCCGGCCAGGGTCTTGTCGGCGACGAACTGGGCCAGACGGCGCAGATTGCGCTTCACGTCGTCGGACAAGGTGCACTCGTCATGGGAAATGATGGTGCACAGAGCGACCCAAGTATCCAGATTGGCCTTCAGCGCGGCGGCGAAAGGACCGATATTCTTTTCACGTTCGGCCCGGGCCTGATCCAGCTGAATGGCGGCCTGGGACAACTGAAAGGCCTGCTCCTCAGCCAGAGAGAGGGAAGTCTGCTGAGACATGGTTCCTCCTGATAATTCTTCGCCGGAATTGATAGGTCGAAATGCGCGTAGGACAATTCCGCGTCTCAGGCGGATAATCCTTCAATTCAGCCTACTGCCGATCTGATATACATTCAACCTCCCCCATGAGTCTGGGGGAAATCCTGTCGCAAGAATGACAAAACCCCCGCCGACCGGGGTCGACGGGGGTTTGCCGGAACGTCACGTGGATCAGTGCAGCTTGCCTGACAGGCCGGTGATGGCCTTGTCCACCAGAGCGGTGGTCTGGGCGGGCGACAGGCTTTCGCCGATCACCTTCTGGGCCGCGCCGATGGCGACATCGACGGCGAGGTTCTGCACTTCGCGGGTCGCCTGGGCTTCGGCCTGGGCAATCCGGTCCATGGCCATCTGTTCCCGACGCTTGATGGCGGCGTCGAGATCCTTGGCCGCCTGCTGGGCCAGGCGCTCGGCCTCGGCCTTGGCGTGGGCGATGATCTCCTCGGCTTCCTTCATGGCGTCACGCTGCTTGCGCTGATAGGTGGCCAGCATTTCCTGGGCCTCCTCGCGCAGCTTGTGGGCCTCGTCGAGGCGGGACTTGATCTTGGCGGCACGGGCGTCGAGACCGGCGGCGATGGCGCGCGAGACCGGCTTCCAGGCCAGGGCGACCACCAGCAGGAAGGCCACGTCCACCCAGAAATGGGCTTCCATGTAGAACGGACCATGCGCGGCGGCGGCACCGGCGGCATAAGCGGTCGAAATGATCATTTGCCGTGCTCCTTGAGGGCGGAGGCGACGGCGGCTTCCAGCTTGGCCGCATCGGCGGAGGCGCCGACCAGGCGGTCGAAGACGGAACCGGCCACCTCGATGGCCACGTCACGGACATTGGCCAGCGCCTTGTCCTTGGCTTCCGCGATGCGGGCTTCGCCGGACTTGATCTGCTCGGCCAGCTTGGCGGACAGCGCCTTGTTGCGCTCCTCCGCCTGGGCGGCGAGGCGATCAGACGCTTCCTTGATGACGGAATGGGCATGGGCGCGGGATTCGGCCAGGGCCTTCTCGTATGCCGCCACGGCAGCCTCGGCCTCGGCCTTCAATTGGGCGGCCTTGTCGAGATTGTCGTCGATCTTGCGCTGGCGCTCGTCCAGGACGGCACCAATCTTGGGCAGCGCCACCGTCGTCATCACGAAATACAAGGTGACGAAGGTCAGCAACAGCCAGAACAGCTGCGGCGTGAAAAAGGTGGGATCGAATTGAGGCATCCCAGGACTCCTGGACGGGTAGGAACTCGGACCCGAAAAATCAGTCGGTCGGGCCGGTGACCCGCGACCTGGCCCTGATTAAGGCCAGATCGCGGCACCGACCGCTTCCGAAGGAGACTCTCTTCGTGATTAGGCGAAGAGGATCATCAGGGCGACGACCAGGGCGAACAGCGCGATCGCCTCGGTCACCGCGAAGCCGATCCAGCCGTACAGCTCGACATTGGCCTTGGCGGAGGGGTTGCGGCCAACGGTGGCGATCAGGTTCGCCCAGATGTTGCCCACGCCGATACCCGAACCGATCATGCCGATGGCAGCCAGACCGGCACCGATCAACTTAGCAGCGCTCGCTTCCATTTACTCAACTCCTTCAGGACAAAACGGGAAGTAACGAAGAACTCAAACTCAGTGCATGTGGATCGCATCGTGCAGATAGATGCACGACAGGATCGTGAACACATAGGCCTGCAACAGGGCGATACCGAATTCCAGCACCGTGATGGCGCCCAGGAAAGCGAAGGGTACGATGCCCGGAACGATGTAGAACGCGCCCAGCGACACCACGAAGCCGCCCATCACCTTCAAGATGATGTGACCCACCGTCATGTTGGCGAACAGACGGACGGCGAGGCTGAAGGGACGCGAGAAGTAGGAGATCAGCTCGATGGGGATCAGGATGACCGCGGTCGCGATGGGCGCGCCATGCGGGAAGAACATCCGGAGGTAATGGGTGCCGTGGCGGGCGAAGCCGATGACGGTCACGCCCACGAACACCACCAGCGCCATGGCGAAGGTCACGATGACGTGGCTGGTATAGGTGAAGCCGATCACCGGGATGGGCAGCATGCCCAGCAGGTTGCCGAACAGCACGAACATGAACAGGGAGAAGATGAAGGGGAAGTATTTACGCCCCTCGGCTCCCACGTTGTCGCGCAGCATTCCCGCGATGAATTCGTAGAAGATTTCCGCCATGGACTGCCACCGGCCCGGCACCAGGGCGCGCGACCGCACCGACAGGGTCAGGAACAAGGTGATCAGACAGACGGAGAGCACCATCATGGCCGAGGAGTTGGTGAACGAAATGTCCAGCCCCCCCACCTTGAGCGGAACAAACGGCTGGATCTTGAATTGCTCGATCGGATTAGCCACTGCGCGCCTCTTTCAATGGTCCCTTGCCTGCTCCGCTCTTCGGCTCGCCTGCCCCAGACCGACCGTGTCATCCATGCCCCGCATCAAGCGATAGACATTCATGACACCAGCCGCTCCACCCAGGAGCAAGAACACCACCATCAGCCAGGGGGCGGTCTTCAGCCAGGCATCCAAGGCCCAACCAATTCCCACGCCCACCATAACACCAGCCACCAGTTCGGCCCCGATGCGGAAGCCCAGACCCATCCCGGTCGGCCGTCCCCGGCTTTCCGGTCCGCGTCCGGAGTCCTCTTCCTCCCTTGCGCGCGCGGCGCGCAAACGAGCATCGAGATCGTCCAGCGACGGGGGCGTCTCGGGCTCAGCCATAAGCGTGCATCCTCGAAATTCCCCCTTCTGGCCCTGAGGTGCCAAAAGCGCGGGCACCATAAGGTCTGCACCCACCCGTGTCAAGGTGGGAATCCCGCCGGACCAGCCCGCTGTTTTGCAGGGTTTCCCGTGACTTTGCGCCGCCCTCCCCCGGAGACATGCTGCGGCGCACCAGAAAAACCGTCCTCCCCGAAGGGGTGGCAGCCTCAGACAAGCGGGGCTTTATCCCGGATGGCCTCGGCCTGGGCGAGGTCGACCGAGACCAGTTGCGATACGCCGCGTTCTGCCATGGTGACGCCGTAGAGGCGATCCATGCGGGCCATGGACATGCGGTGATGGGTGACGATGAGGAAGCGGGTCTTGGTGGTCCGGGCGATGCCTTCCACCAGCGAGCAGAAGCGGTCGACATTGGCGTCGTCCAGCGGCGCGTCGACCTCGTCCAGCACGCAGATGGGGGCGGGATTGGTCATGAACACCGCGAACAGCAGGGCCAGGGCGGTCAGGGCCTGTTCGCCGCCCGACAGCAGCGACAATTGCTGCAGCCGCTTGCCCGGCGGGCTGGCCATGATTTCCAGGCCTGCCTGCAGCGGATCGGCGGATTCGGTCAGCGCCAGATGGGCGCGGCCGCCGCCGAACAGCTTGACGAACAGGTCGCGGAAATGCTGGTCAACCGCCTGGAAGCTGGCCAGCAGTCGCTCGCGGCCCTCGCGGTTCAGTTCTCCGATGGCGTGGCGCAGCTTGGCGATGGCGCCCAACAGGTCATTCTTTTCCGCCACCATGCCGGTGATGCGGGCATCGAGTTCTTCCACTTCCTGCTCGGCGCGCAGATTGACCGGCCCCATATTGTCGCGCTCGCGCATCAGGCGGTCGAGCTTGCGCTGCATCTCCTCGGGGTCGGGGCGTTCGGTCTCCACCAGCCCAGCCACATCGCGCAACTGCTCCGGCGTCATCTCCAGGCGCTCGCCGATACGGGCGGCGACGGTGCGGCAGGCCTGGTCGGCAGCAGAGACGGCGGCCTCGCGGCGGATGCGCTCCTCGCGGGCACTGGCCAGCAAGCCCTCGGCGGCGCGCATGGTCCGGTCGGCCTCGGCCTGCCCCTGCTCGGCCGCCACCAATGCGTCGCCCGCCGCCTTGCGGGCGGCCTCGGCTTCCTCCAGCCGGTCCAGCAACTCGGCGCGGCGCCGGGCGATGGTGTCGGGCAGGCTCGACAGCCGTTCCACCTCGGCCATCAGGGTCTCGCGCCGCTCCTCCAACTCCTCCAGGTGGGAGCGGGCGGATTCGGTACGGTTGCGCCACGAGCGGATGTCATTGTCCAGGGCGTCGAGGCGGCGGCGACGTTCCTCGCCCTCGCGGATCAGCCGGTCGAGCCCGGAGCGGGCCTCCACCAGTTCCGAGCGCCGCTCGGCCAGGGTGGCGCGCAACAGGGCGACACGGTCGCGGCCATCGGTGGATTGGGGGAAGGCGGCCACGGCCTGGCGGGCCTCGTCCAATTCCGCCTCGGCCAGAATGAGCTCGGCACTCACCGCCGTCACCTGCGCCAGTGCCGCGTCCAGGCGGGATTCAAAGGCGGCGAAGCGTTGCGACAGCTTGGCGTGGGCGTCACGGGCCTTGGCGGTCTCGGCCTCGGCCTGGCGCACCGCCTCCTTGGCCCGGCGTTCGGCCTCCACCGCCGCCTCGGCGGCCAGGGTGGCGGCACCGGCGGCTTCCTCCGCCTCCTCCACCCCCAGATCGGCGTCTTCCAGCCTGGCGTCCAGCTCGCGCAGGCGGTTGCGCTGGGCGAGACGCAGCGCCATGGGGCTGGGCGCCCCGGCGCGGGCGGTATAGCCGTCCCAGCGCCACAGATCGCCGTCGCGGCTGACCAGTCTTTGCCCCACCGCCAGGGCGTGGCGCTGGGTGCCGCCCGAGGCGGCATCGGCCACCACCCCCACCTGGGACAGGCGCCGCGCCAGGGCGGCGGGCGCGGTGACGAAACGGGCCAGCGGCTCGACCCCGGCGGGCAGGGCGGGCGGGCTGTCCAGCGGCCCGAGATCGTCCCAGTGCAGCGGTGCCGCCGCATCGGCGGGCGCGCCGAGATCATCGCCGAGGGCGGCGGCCAGGGCCGGTTCGAAGCCGGTCATGGCCGAGATGTCTTCCAGCACCGGGCGATGGTCGGAGCCCTTGCCCTGGGCCAGCACCTGCTTGAGGGCATCGGCCTCGGCCTGCAGCCGCGAGCGGGCCGCCACCTTGGCCTGGAAGGCGTCGCGGGCGGCGTCGCGGGCGGCCTGGGCCTGGACCCGGGCACGATCGGCGGATTCGGCGGCGTCCCGGGATTCGTCGAGGTATTCCAGCGCCCCTTCCAGGTCCATTTCCAGGGCGGTGAGATCGGCGCGGTCGATGCTGTCGCTTTCCACCGCCGCCTTCTGGGCCTCGGCCTGGGCCAGCCGTTCCCGCAGCCGCTGGCCGCGCCCCTCGGTCTCGGTCAGGCGACGCAGCGCGCTGGCGCGCTCGGCGTCGGCGGCGGCCACCTCCTCCATCAGGGCGGCGAGGTCGTGTTCCACCGCCACCACCGCCTCGGCCGCCCGGTCGACCACCGCTTCGGCCTCCAGCCGGGCCTCGGCCTCGCCCTCGGCAGCCTCAACCAGCATGCGGCGCTCGTCCTCCAGCCGGGTGGCGGCCTGCTGGGCATCGGCGACGCGGGCGTGTTCGCGCTGAAGATCGGCCCCGGCCTGGGCGAGACGCGCTTCCAGGTCGCGACGCAGTTCGGCGAGACGGCCTTCCTCGGCCTCCAACTGCTCACGCTCGGCGCTCACCTTCTGCAAGGCCGCCAGGGATTCGGCATCGGCGCGGCGCAACTCGGGCAGGGCGGCAGCGGCCTCGGCCTGGGCGGTGGCGGCGACGGCGGCCAGTTCGGCGGCCTCCTCCACCTTCATCTCGGCCTCGCGGAAGGCGGAACGGGCGGCATCGACCACCGCCAAGGCCTCCAGCCAGCCGAGATAGAGCACCTGGGCCTCGATGCGGCGGATCTGGTCCGACAGGGTGCGGTAGCGGTTGGCCTGACGCGCCTGCTTTTGCAGCGATTTCAACTGCTCGTCCAGGGTGGCGAGCACGTCGTCGAGGCGCGACAGGTTGAGCTCGGCGTTCTTCAGCCGCAGCTCGGCCTCGTGGCGACGGGAATAGAGCCCCGAGATACCCGCCGCCTCTTCCAGCAACAGGCGGCGGTCGGCGGGCTTGGCGTTGATCAGGGCGCCGACCCGGCCCTGGCTGACCAGACCGGAGGAGCGCGCCCCGGTGGCGGCGTCGGCGAACAGCAGTTGCACGTCGCGCGCCCGGGTTTCCAGCCCGTTGATGCGATAGAGCGAACCATTGCCCCGCTCGATGCGGCGCATGACCTCGATCTCGTCGCCGTCGAACTGGGGCGGCGCGGTGCGGGCGGTGTTGTCCAGCACCAGCCCGACCTCGGCGATATTGCGGGCGGGCCTGGACGAGGTGCCGCCGAAGATGACGTCGTCCATCTCGCCGCCGCGCATCTGGCGGGCCGAGGTCTCGCCCATCACCCAGCGCAGCGCCTCGATCAGGTTGGACTTGCCGCAGCCGTTGGGGCCGACGACCCCGGTCATGCCGGGTTCGATCAGAAGCTCCGCCGGGTCCACGAAGGACTTGAACCCCGACAGCCGCAGCTTGGCGAACTGGATCAAGCCTGGTCTTCCATCCCATTATCGGCGCCCCACGGGGCGCCTGTTTGTCCCTCAGGCGCCGGGCGCTCGCGCTTGGCTTGCGCGCCCCACGGGGCGCGGGGCCCCGGAGCTACTTCTTGACGGCCTTCAGGGCCTTGTCCAACTCCTCGAAGGGCTGGGAGCCGACCAGGACCTTGCCGCCGACGACGAAGGACGGCGTGCTTTCGATGCCCAGCTTCTCCTGGGCGTCCTTGGCGCGGGCATCAAGGGCGTTGGCCAGGTCCTGACGCTTCAGGCACTCGTCCACCTTGTCCTCGCCCATGCCCGCCAGCTTGGCCAGCTTCTTCAACTCGTCCAGCGGGTTCTTGGCGCTCATCCACTTTTCCTGCTGGTCCATGATCAGGCCCAACAGGCCGAAATAGCGGTCGTCGCCGACGCAATGGGCGATCATGGACGCCCCCACCGACAGGCCGCGCGGCCCGGTGGGGAAATCGCGATAGATCAGCTTGGCCTTGCCGGTCTCGATCCATTCGGTCTTGAGGCGCGGCAGGGTGGTCTTGTGGAAATTGGCGCAGTGGCCGCAGGTGGTGGAGGCGTATTCGACGATGGTGATCGGCGCGTCGGCGCGCCCCAGCACATGGTCGATGGGATAGCTGAGATCGGCGGCGGCGGCGAACCCGGCCGACATCAGCAGGGCAGCGGCGGCGGCAAGCAGACGATTGAACGGCTTCACCCGAATATCCTCCCTGGCATGAAATCCAGGCGGATATTAGGGGCAGAGCCCCGGCCGCACAAGCTCAGTAGCTTGACGGGGTCGATGCCGCCGGGCTTGCCGGGACGGGCGGCGGGGCATCCGTCATGGCATCGGAGTGCCCCCAGACGAACAAGGCGGTGAGCAGCGCCGCCAGGATGGCGCCGACCAGCAGGAAATATCGGTTGCCCAGGCCGAAATCCCGGGACATCTGGTTCAGATCCCGCAACGAACCCATACGAGTTGCCTCAAAATTGCCCGCGTCAGTTTACGACGCCAGGGGTTAGGAATTGGTTAGCCTGCGTCCCAGCCGTTCCAGCACCGCGCGCAGGTCGGGATCCTCGACCGAGTCCAACCGTGCGGCCAGGGTGGACGGGGCAGCCGTCGTCACCGCTGGCCGAGCCACGGTCTTGGGACGGCGAACCGGCTGGGGCAGCGGGCCTTGCACCAACTTGAGCCGGGCCACCGCCTTCCAGCCGAAATAGCCGTTGATGCGCTCCAGGATCAGCGGTTCCAGATGCTGCATCTCCAGGGCGAAGGCCCCCGACGCCACCTTGACCACCAAGGTGCCGTCGGCGCGGTCCTGCGGCGGAAACTTGATGCGCACCGGCAGGGTGTGGCTGGCCACCGCCGAACCGACGATGGCGGGCCAGTCCACCACCAGGGCGCCACCCGCGAAACCGTGGCGGCCGAACACCGGCCGGGTCACCTTGCCCGAAGGCACGGCGATGGAAACCATGCCGCGGGTGCGGCGGTCGTCGTCCTCGGCCTGGGATCGCGGTGTCGTCATCAGGTCAGCATACCGCGAAGGGCGGTTTTGCACTATCCTCGCCGCATGTGGACCCCCGCCGCCCCCGATGCCCTGGCCGCCGCCCTGCTCGCCTGGTACGACCGCGACCGCCGCCTGCTGCCCTGGCGGGCCGAGCCGGGGCAACTGGCCGATCCCTACCGGGTCTGGCTGTCCGAGGTCATGCTGCAACAGACCACGGTGGCGGCGGTGCAGCCCTACTTCACCGCTTTCCTCAAGCGCTGGCCCACGATCACCGCCCTGGCCGCCGCCCCGGTAGAGCAGGTGATGGAGGCCTGGGCCGGGCTGGGCTATTACGCCCGGGCCCGCAACCTGCACCAATGCGCCAAGACCGTGGCTCAGTGGCGCCAGGGTCGCTTTCCCGACGAGGAATCGGCCCTGCGCCAATTGCCCGGCATCGGCGACTATACCGCCGCCGCCATCGCCGCCATCGCCTTCGGCCGCCCGGCGGTGGTGGTGGACGGCAATGTGGAGCGGGTGATGGCACGGCTCGGCGCCATCACCGAGCCGCTGCCCAAGGTCAAGCCGCGCCTCAAGGCCCTGGCCGCCCAACTGACGCCCGAGACCCGGCCGGGCGACTATGCCCAGGCGGTGATGGACCTGGGCGCCACCATCTGCACGCCCCGCAACCCCGCCTGCGGCATCTGCCCCTGGCGCGACGCCTGCGCCGGACGCGCGAAAGGAATCGAGGCCTCGCTGCCTGCCCGATTGGAAAAGCCCGAGCGCCCCACCCGCTTCGGCATCGCCTTCTGGCTGCTGGCCAAGGACGGCTCGGTGCTGTTGCGCCGCCGCCCGCCCACCGGCCTGCTGGGCGGCATGATGGAGATACCCTCGACCCCCTGGCGGACCGAACCCTGGAACCTGGACGAGGCCGCCGCCGAAGCGCCCCTGGCGCCCGCGCAATTGCGCGACGGATGGCGCTTGGCACCCGGCGCGGTTCGCCATACCTTCACTCACTTCCACCTCGACCTCGGAGTGGCGGTGGCCCGTACCGGCGCCAGCCCCCAGGCGCGCGGCCTGTGGTGTCCGCTGGACCGGCTGGACGAGCACGGCCTGCCCACCCTGATGCGCAAGGTGGTGCGCCACGCCCTGGCCAAGGCCTATTGACTTAAGGAGAGCCCATGCGTCCCGTCCTTCGTCTCGCCGTGATGACCGCGCTGGCCGCCTTTCCGCTGGCCGCCGAGGCCCAGATGCGGCCGCAGCCGCGCCAGCAGCAGACCGCCGAAACCTCGGAACAGCTGGTGATGGCGCCGCCCCAGGGCTGGCAGGTGGGCGGGTCGGCCGCCAGCCAGCATTCCGTCACCCGCCAGATGTTCCCGCCGGGTCAGAGCGCCGACAGCTGGAGCGAGATGCTGTCCATCCAGGTGCTGGCCGATCCCAAGCTGTCGCCCCGCGACCATGTCCAGCGGGTGATCGAGGCCAGCCAGTCCAATTGCGAGGCCTCCGGGCCCAGCCCGGTGGCCGAGGGCCAGAGCAACGGCTATCCGGTGGCGACCATGACCGTCACCTGCACCAAGGGCCGCCAGAGCGGATTGGGCGGGCTGGTGGCGGTGAAGGCCATCCGGGGAAGCTCGGCGGTCTATGTGGTCCAGCGCATCTGGCGCGGCAAGCCGTTCGAGCGCAACGAGGCGGCGCCGGTGCCCACCGGCATGTTGCAGGACTGGTCGGCCTTCCTGCGCAACGTCTCGCTGTGCGACCTCAACGACCCGGCCAAGCATCCCTGCCCGACGCCGTAGGCAAGGTCGGGAGGGGGGCTATTCAGCAGCACTCGTCTTCCAGGCGGCGCAGCGCCGCCAGACCGTCCTGGTCGTCCGCCGCCTCGAACAGTTCCTCGATATAATAAGTGTGCGAGCAGGCCAGGCACAGTTCGTCGGCCAGGCGCGCTCCCAGCTTGCCCGCCTCGGCCAGGCGCACCCGGAACCGCTGCCACAACACGCTGTCATTGGCGGGGTCCTCCACCAGCGCCAGGATACGGTCGATGACGATCCGGGCATTGCCCTCGCAGTCGATGCCCCGGAACGAGGCATAGCGATCGGATGGAACGGAAACGGTCATGCTGGGCTCCTGACTGGCTGGCCCCACCCTGGCCAAGGCGCGCACCAATGGCAATCCCGGCTGCATGAACGGGATTGCCCACGCACCAGCCGCACCCTCAAAGCGCCAACCGCCGCCGCACCAGATCGACGCGGCTACGGCTGACCGGCACCAGCGGCGCATGGGGGGCCGCCATGACGATGCTCCAGCGGCCGTCGCGGCGATCGATGGCCTGGGCATGGCGCAGATTGACCACATAGCTGCGATGGACCCGGAGGAACACCGAGGGGTCCAGTCTGCGCCCCAGTTCCGCCAGGGACAACGAGCAGAAATGGCTGCCATCCTCGGAATGAACCCTGGTGTAATGGCCCTCTGCCTCCAGATAGGCCACCTCGGCCACGTCCAGCAGCACCACGCCGGAGCGCGATGCCACCGGCAGCTTCACCAGAATGTCGCCCGAGGCCGGAACCGTCGTCGGCACCACCGAGAATCCTTCCGGCACATGGAAAATCATGCACCAACCCGCATCGGTGCCGTCCACGCCCTCCATCACCGTAACTCGGGCCACCAGCGTGCCAAAGGGCAGGGTCATGGCCATGCCCGCCGGTTCCCCGGGCCGGGCGCGGGCGGCATCCAACAGCCATTGCACCTTGGGGCGGGCGGCGTCGGGATGCAGCGAGGCCAGATCGGCCCCCAGGATCGAGCCCCCCACCGGTTCCAGCAGCCGCCGCGCCAGGGCATTGGCGGCGATGACCCGGCGCTCGCCATCGAGAACGATGACGCCGACCGGGGCGCGCTGAAGCTGGTAGGCAAGGCTGGTCATGGGGTCGCTCCCGCAACGCAACACTTGACTTCAACATTAGAACAGTCTAATTTAATGACAATCTTCATTCCCCGAGGTGCTTCCATGCTCCGCTTCGACATCGCTCCGGTCTGCTCCAATGCCTATCGCTTCCAGGCCACCATGAGCTTTGCCATCGCCGCCGTCTACCTGTTCACCCCGTATAAGTGGGTGGCCTTCATTCTGGCTTTCGGCGGCCTGATCCGCGGCTTCGTCTCGCCGCACAAATGCCTGAGCTATCGCCTGTTCGCCGCCCTGACCGAAAAGCTGGGCTGGACCCTGAAGGTCAATGCCGGGTCCAAGATGTTCGCCGACAAGATCGCCTTCGTCGCCGGCACCGCCATGGCCGCCACCTGGCTGCTGGGCTCGGATGTGGGCAATATCCCGGCCACCGCCATCCTGATCTTCGCCTTCATCGATGCCGCCACCGGTTTTTGCGCCGCCTGCTGGGCCTATGGCCTGTGGTACCGCGTCCGCGCCGCCTGATCCTTCCATCGGGGAAGGGGTGACAGCCCCTTCCCCGGTTGCACGGCTGGGCCGTGGGTGATAACGTCCGGGCGCTTGGAATCGCAAGTCTTTCCCGGAGTTTCATAGGCCCATGTCGCTCGACAAAGCCACCGTGCGCAATATCGCCAATCTGGCGCGGATCGAGGTTCGCGACGACGAGCTCGACCATCTGGCGGGCGAATTGTCCAACATCCTCACCTTCGTCGAACAATTGTCGGAAGTGAACACCGACGGTGTCGCGCCCATGACCGCGGCGGCGGCAGTGACGCTGCCCATGCGCGTCGACGCCATCACCGATGGCGGCATGCCCGACGCGGTGCTGGCCAATGCCCCCGAGGCCGAGGACGGCTTCTTCACCGTGCCCAAGGTGGTGGAATGATGACGGCGGAGGGCTGCTGAAATGGCGTATATCCTGCAGGGTGAAACCGGCGATTGGGAAATCGTCATCGGCCTGGAAGTCCACGCCCAGGTGATTTCCAAGTCCAAGCTGTTTTCCGGCGCCGCCACCGAGTTCGGCGCCGAGCCCAATACCCAGGTCAGCTTCGTCGACGCGGGCTTTCCCGGCATGCTGCCGGTGATCAACGAGACCTGCGTCGAACAGGCGGTGCGCACCGGCCTGGGGCTGAAGGCCAAGATCAACCTGACCAGCGTGTTCGCGCGCAAGAACTACTTCTATGCCGACCTGCCCCAGGGCTATCAGATCAGCCAGTACGACCTGCCCATCGTCGGCGAGGGCGAGTTGATCCTGGACCTGCCCGACGGATCTACCCGCACGGTGGGGATCGAGCGCCTGCACCTGGAACAGGACGCGGGCAAATCCATCCACGACATGCACCCGTCCAAGTCGTTCATCGACCTGAACCGCTCTGGCGTGGCGCTGATGGAAATCGTCTCCAAGCCCGATCTGCGGTCGCCGGAAGAGGCGGGCCTGTACCTGACCAAGCTGCGTTCCATCCTGCGCTATCTCGGCACCTGCGATGGCAACATGCAGGAAGGGTCCATGCGCTGCGACGCCAATGTGTCGGTGCGGCCGGTGGGCTCCACCGAGCTGCGCACCCGCTGCGAGATCAAGAACGTCAATTCCATCCGCTTCGTGCAGCAGGCCATCGAGTTCGAAGCCCGCCGCCATATCGACGTCTACGAATCGGGCGGCGGCATCGACCAGGAAACCCGCCTGTTCGATTCGGTCAAGGGCGAGACCCGCTCCATGCGGTCCAAGGAACACGCCCACGACTACCGCTATTTCCCCGATCCCGACCTGCTGCCGCTGGTGATCGGCCAGGACTTCGTCGATGGCATCAAGGCGGGCCTGCCCGAACTGCCCGACGAGAAGAAGGCCCGCTTCATGGCTGAATACGGCCTCAACGCCTATGACGCGGGCGTGCTGGTGGCCGAGCGGGTTTCGGCCGACTTCTTCGAGACCGTGGCCAAGGGCCGCGACGCCAAGATCGCCTGCAACTGGGTGATGGGCGACTTCTTCGCGTCCCTCAACGCCACCGGCAAGACCATCGAGAGCCCGCCGGTCACCGCCGCCGACCTGGGCGCCCTGATCGACCTGATCAAGGATGGCACCCTGTCCGGCCGCCTGGCCAAGGACGTCTTCGCCCTGATGGTGGAAACCGGCAAACCGCCCGCCGTCATCGTCGAGGAAAAGGGCATGAAGCAGGTCACCGATACCGGCGCCATCGAGGCGGCGGTGGATGCGGTGATTGCCGCCAATCCCGACAAGGTCCAGCAGGTGAAGGACGGCAAGACCGCGCTTCTGGGCTGGTTCACCGGCCAGGTGATGAAGGCGACCCAGGGCAAGGCCAACCCGGCCATGGTCAACGAGATGCTGTCCAAGAAGATCGTGGGGTAGACTCAGACCTGTCATCCCGACGCTCCCCGGAGCGGAGGGATCTCCACTTGTTCCGATGGTCCAGGACCGGCGCCATCGTACCAGGACGAGATCCCTCGCTTGGGCTCGGGATGACAATGGAGAACGCGCGGATGCTTCCCCTTCTTCCCTTTCCGCTGACCATCTGCGGCATCGACGAATTGCCCGAGCACGCCGAGGCCGGAGTCAGCCATGTCCTGACCATCATCGACCCCGACTGGCCCGATCCCGAGCATTTCAGGGCGTTCAAGCCGCATAAGCGCACCATCTGGCGCTTCCACGACATCGTCAACGAGCATGACGGCCAGCAGCACCCCACCGAGCGCAATGTGCGCGCCATCCTGGACTACGGCACCGCGCTGCAGGACGAAGCGGTGGCCCATCTGCTGGTCCACTGTCACATGGGCATCTCGCGCTCCACCGCCACGGCGGCGATCCTGATGGCCCAGCACAATCCCGGGCGCGAGGCCGAGGCCTTCGCCCATCTGGCCGGGATCCGCCCCCAGGCCTGGCCCAATTCCCGCATGATCGGCATGGCCGACCGTCTGCTGGACCGGGGCGGCGCCCTGGTGGCCGCCATGCGCGACCTGCACAAGGTCCAGGTCCGCGCCCTGAAGCCCGAGATGGTGAACTATCTGCGCACCAGCGAACGCGGCGCCGAGGTGCCCAAGGACGAGTAGGGCGAGCAGCCTTTTCACTCGAAGTGACGTGTCATCCCGACGCCCTTGGGCGGAGGGATCCCGTCCTGATCTGGCGTTTCAGAATCGGCACGGCCATACCAAGCGGAGATCCCTCGCGCCGCTCGGGATGACAAGGACGTTGGAATCAAGCACTCGTCAACCCTACTCCGCCTTGCCCTTGCCGTAGCGTGACGAGCGATAGGCGTTGAGGCTGGCTTCCACCTCGTCCTCCTTGATGCCCGCCGAGCGCAGCACCACGGCGGCCATCTGCAGGCTGGCCTCCACCGTTTCCGGGATCACCGCCGTGGCGCCCAGCTTGTGCATCTGGGCCTCGTGGATGCGATCGGTGGCGCGCACCACCACCGGCACGCCGGGGGCCACCCGGCGCACCGTCGCCACCGTGCGCTCGGTCTGGCGATGGGCGCCAACGGTGACCACCACCGCCCGCGCCCCGTCGATCCCGGCCGAGCGCAGCACCCCGGGCAGGCTGGCATCGCCGAAATAGACCGGCAGCCCGTCCTTGCGGGCCTGGGTCACCCGCTCGGCGTTCTCGTCCAGGGCGATGAAGTCGATATGGTGGCGGGTCAGCAGCCGGGCGATGGCGCGGCCCATGCGGCCATAGCCCGCGATGATGACATGCTGGCTGAGATGCTCGATGCCGGTGGGCTCCAAGGCCTCGCCCTCGCGCCGCTGGCGCCTGCGCGACAGGATGCGTCCCAGCTTGGCCAGCACCGGCGTCAACACCATGGACAGCGCGGTCATGGCCATCAGGCTCTGGCCGACGGAGGCGGGAAGCAGCTTCAATCCCATGGCGCGATCAAGAATCACGAAGGCGAACTCGCCGGTCTGGGCCAGCAGGAACCCAACCTGCACGCCCTGGACCATGCCGATGCCCAACAGGCGGCACAGGATCAGGATCACCGCCACCTTGGACGCCATCACCAGGACGGTCAGCCCCAACAGTTCACCGCCGCGCGCCGCCACGAAGGGCAGGTTGATGGACATGCCCACTGTCATGAAGAACAGGCCCAGCAGCAGGCCCCGGAACGGCTCGATATCCGCTTCCACCTGATGGCGATAAGGGGAATCCGCCAGCATCAGCCCGGCCAGGAAGGCGCCCAGGGCCATGGACATTCCCGCCTCGGCGGTGCCCCACGACACCGCCACCACCAGCAGCAGGGTGGCGGCGGTGAAGACCTCGGGGCTGCGGCTCGCCGCCATGAAGGCATAGACCGGCCGCAGCACCAGACGGCCCAGGGCGAAGATGACCACCACGGCGCCCGCCGCCTTCAGCCCGGCCAGCCCCAGGGCGGGCAGGATGTCGTGGGTCTTGCCCGCCAGCAGCGGCAGCAGCGCCAGGATGGGAATCACCGCCAGATCCTGGAAGATCAGCACCGCCACCGCGACGCGGCCGTGATGGGTGACCGCCTCGTTGCGCTCCACCAGCAGCGCCAGCACGGTGGCGGTGGAGGACAAGGCCAGGGTGGCCCCCACCATCAGCGCCACCGCCGGGACCAGCCCCCACCACGCCGCCAGCCCCGCCAGCAGGGCACCGCTGGCCAGCACCTGCAGCAATCCCAGGCCGAAGATGTAGCGCCGCATGGTGCGCAACCGGGACAGCGGCAGTTCCAGGCCGATGGCGAACAGCAGGAACACCACCCCGAACTCGGCCAGCGGCCGGGTGGTTTCGGCATCGATCACCGGCCCCGGCGTATAAGGCCCCAGCACCACCCCCGCCGCCAGATAGCCCAGCACCGAGGGAATGCCGAGCCGCTGCAGCACCGGCACCACCACCACGGCGGCCAGCAGCAGGAACAGGACGTCGAACAGGATTTCGGCTTCGGCCAAGGCGGCACCCCCAAATTGGTCAGGGAGTGTACCCGCCTTGGCCTTCAGAGACTATCCCGCCCGGTTCAGCGCGCTGACCACCGCCTTGAGCGAGGCCATGGTGATGCCCGCATCCACCGCCGCGCCGTGGGCGGGCGCTCCCGAGCCCACCACCGCCTGGACATAGCAGGCGGCCTGGGCCTCGGAACCGCTGCCGATGGCGTGTTCGTGGTAGTCCCGGATCTTCACCGACAGGCCGAGATCCTTGCCCAGGGCATGGACGAAGGCATCGAGCGGACCCGAGCCCACGCCCTGGACCACCACTTCGCGGCCATCCCGGAGCAAGGTGGCGGTGAGTGCCCGCTGGGCGCCCTTGCCCACCGGCACGGTGGAGTAATCCACCAGTTCCAGGGTGCCGGAGCGGAAATAGGTGGCGGCGAAGGCCTCCATGATTTCCGCCGGATTCAGCTCGCGGCCCTCGCGGTCGGCGATGGCCTGGACGATGCGGGCGAATTCCACCTGGAGCGGGCGGGGCAGTTCAAGCCCGTGGTCGCGTTCCAGCACGGCGGCGATGCCGCCCTTGCCCGATTGCGAGTTGATGCGGATCACCGCTTCGTAGCTGCGGCCCACATCGGCGGGATCGATGGGGAGATAGGGTACCTCCCAATGGGGATCGTTGGCGTTCTTGCGCGCCGCGAAGCCCTTCTTGATGGCGTCCTGGTGCGAACCGGAAAAGGCGGTATAGACCAGATCCCCGGCATAGGGATGACGCGGATGCACGGGCAGGCCGGTACAGTGCTCGGCGGTGCGGCGGATGGAATCGATGTCGGACAGGTCGAGGCCGGGATCGACCCCCTGGGTGTAGAGGTTGAGCGCCAGGGTCACCACATCCACATTGCCGGTGCGCTCGCCATTGCCGAACAAGGTGCCCTCCACCCGGTCGGCGCCCGCCATCACCGCCAGTTCCGCCGCCGCCACGCCGGTTCCCCGGTCGTTATGGGGATGGACTGAGACGATCAGCGACTCGCGGTTCCTCACCGTGGTGCAGAACCATTCGATGACATCGGCATAGAGATTGGGGGTCGACATCTCCACCGTGGCGGGGAGGTTGCAGATCAGCCTGCGCGACGGGCTGGCGCCCCACTCGGCCGCCACCGCCTCGACGATCTCCACCGCGAAATCGGGTTCGGTGCCGGTGAAGCTCTCGGGTGAATACTGCAACACCACCTCGCCCTCGGGCCGGGCGGCGGACAGATCGCGGATCAGGCGCACGCCGCCCAGCGCGAGGTCGATGCAGCCCCGGCGGTCGATGCCGAACACGATGCGGCGCTGGGCCTCCGAGGTGGAGTTGTACATATGGACGATACAGCGCTTGGCCCCGGCCAGGGCCTCGAAGGTGCGGCGGATCAGGTCTTCCCGCGACTGCACCAGCACCTGGATGGTGACGTCGTCGGGAATATGGCCACCATCCACCAGGGTGCGGATGAAGTCGAAATCGGTCTGGGAGGCGGCGGGAAAGCCCACCTCGATCTCCTTGAAGCCCATATCCACCAAAGTGGTCCACATGCGCATCTTGCGCTCGGTGCCCATGGGGTCGATCAGGGCCTGATTGCCGTCGCGAAGATCGACGCTGCACCAGGCGGGCGGCGCGGAAATGCGGCGGTCGGGCCAGGTGCGGTTGGCCGGGCGGACGGTGTCGTAGGCTTTGTACTTGGTGTGGGCGGCGGGCATCATGGCCTCGTCCTCCTTGTCTGTTCGGTGCGGCTCTCGGGTTCGAGCGCGGCTCGGTCTGGCGGCCGCCGGGCGGCCACGCGAAATCAGGCCCGGCGACCGGTGGTTAGTCGCAGCGACAGCAGCAGCAGGGAAGAGAAGGAGAAGGATGACATCTTGAACAAACCCGACCGAAAGACCGCTGGAAAAACGTCCACCCCGGCGCCGTGATTACGACACCGGGCTCTTAAGCAGCAGCAGGGCGGTTGCGAAACGAGTCATCATGCCGTCACACTGCCCCAGGCGGCGAAGCCACGTCAAGCTTTCCGTCGCGGAAATTTTCTTCCGGCCCAAGGCCATGAATATGGACCACCCCTACCCGGCGATGATAGGTTTCCGTGACGGACTGACCTTCATCAAGCCCAAGGGCCCATTGAGACATGAGTGAGAAGGGATCGTCGGCCTTCCTCGTCTTCCTTGCCGAGGACGATCCGGGTGACGCCAATCTGGTGAAGACCGCCTTTCAGGAAGGCGGTTATTCCTGCCAGATCGAGCATGCCTGGGACGGTGCGGAACTGATGCTCATGCTGAAGTCCGCGTTGGACTCCGGCGCCCGCCTGCCCGATCTTCTGGTGCTCGACATCAACATGCCCCGCAAGAACGGTATCGAGGTGCTGTCCGAGGTCAAGGCCGACGCGGCGCTGCGCGACATCCCGGTGGTGATGCTGACCACGTCGGAAGCCGATCGCGACGTGGCCAAGGCCTATCAGACCGGGGCTTCGGGCTATGTCAGCAAGCCGGTGGACGTGGACAGCCTGTTCAACCTGATCAAGGGCATCGAGGACTACTGGTTCGGCACCATGCGCCGTCCCCGTTGATCCCGACCGTCCCTATTTCAAACCGTCGATCTGCTGCTGCACCTGACCGCGACCGGGCGAGTCGGGCGGCAGCGTCTCCAGCAACCGGGTCCACAGCGTAGCGGCCTTGGCCTTGTCGCCGGTCATGGCGGCGTCGAGCCCGACGAAATACAGGGCGTCGGGCTGGCTGGGATCGAGGACCAGCACCTCCTTCAGCAGGCCGACGGCCCGTTCCGGCAGGGCGGAGCCATCGGCCTGGTCCAGCAGCAGCACGGCGAAGTCCACCCGCACCGGCACGTCTCCGGGCAATAGCTTGACCGCCTTGCCATAGGCGTCGATGGCGCCGTCCACATCGCCCAGCGCCCGGTATGAGCGCCCCAGCATGGCCCAGCCCTTGCCGTCGTCGGGACTGGCTTTCAGTCGCTCGGCCAGACGCGAGACCATGCCCTGGATGGTGGCGCTGCGTTCCTTCATCTCGGCGATCTGGGCGGCGCGACCGGCATAGGGACGGTCGGGCAGTTCCGGCGCCCCCAGCGACATATAGAAGCCCAGGGCGAACAGCGGCAGCACCACCACGATGGCCATGGCGATCCGGCGGCCCGCCCGGATGTCCGGCTTGGCCAGGAATTTTTCTGCCTCGGCCGAGGCCAGCATGCGCCGCTGGATTTCGGTCCGCGCCGCCTCGGCCTGGTCGGCCGACAGCAGGCCGCGCTCCACGTCGCGGGTGATTTCCTCCAACTGGTCGCGATAGACGGTCAGGTCATAATCGGCGCGCGAGGCGGACGCGACGGTCGGGCGCAGCAGGGGGCGCAAGATGCCCCCCACCGCCAGGGCGGTCATGGCGGCGAAGACGAACCAGATCACTTGCCCTTCTCCTTCGGCAACGTCTCCTTCAGCAGCTTTTCCAGCCTGCGCTTCTCATCGGCCGACAGCGGTGGCGGCGGCGGAGCGGCGGCGGCCCCGGCCCGGCGGCGATAGAAGCCGAACACCACCGCCAGCGCGACGGCGAACAGCACGAAGGGCCCCACCCACAGCACCAGGGTGGTGCCCTTGAACGGCGGCTTCAGCAGCACGTAATCGCCATAGCGGTCGACCACGAATTTGCGCACCTGATCGTCGGAATCCCCGGCGGATATGCGTTCGCGCACGATGACGCGCAGATCCTTGGCCAGATCGGCGTCGGAATCGTCGATGGACTGGTTCTGGCAGACCAGGCAGCGCAGATCCTTGCCCAGCTCGCGGGCGCGGTGCTCCTGGGCCGGGTCCTTCAGCATCTCGTCGGGATTGACCGCCAGGGCGGGAGCGGCGAACAGGATGATCGCCGAGGCCATGAACAGCCGACGAGCGCCAAGGGCGCGAGGAGTTGGCGCGTTGAGCGCGCGCGCCCCATGGCGCGAAAGCCAAGCGAGCGGAGCGAGTGCCCGGCGACTGAGGGACAGCCATCTCATTTCTGCAACTCCCGGATGATGGGCAGCAGGGTCTTGGTCCAGACCTCGGGCGAAATGGGACCGATATGCTTGTAGCGGATGATGCCGTCCTTATCGACGATGAAGCTTTCCGGTGCGCCGGTGACGCCGAAATCGACGGCGGCCCGGCCGGGGGCGGGGTCGACGCCGACCCGCTCATAGGGGTCGCCGTGCTTCTTCAGCCAGGCGGCGCCCAAGGCGGGGTCGTCGCGCCAGTCGATGCCGTGGATGGGCACGATGCCCTGCTTCTTGTACTCCATCAGATAGGGATGCTCCTGGACGCAGGCGATGCACCACGAGCCATAGATGTTGACCAGCGACACCCGGCCCTTGAGGTCCTTGGTGGCCAAGCCGGAGTTCTCTCCCCGGCCCGGCAGCGCCGCCAGACTCATCTCGGGTACCGGCCGGTTGATCAGCACCGAGGGAATGACCTTGGGGTCCATGGTCAGACCCTTGACGAACAGCGCCGCCATGACGCCGAACACGATCACCGGCAGCAGGAACAGCGCCCGTCTCATGCCTTTGCTCCCCGAACCGCACCCGCCCGGGTCGGGGCGCCGACCCGGTGGCGGCGGTCGGCCAGGCTGATCAGCCCGCCGATCACCAGCAGCAAGGCGCCCGCCCACAGCCAGGGAATGCAGGGATTGAAATAGAGCCGGGTGACATGGCCGCCCTTGCCCGGATCGGGATCGCCGATCACCACGTAAAGATCGCCGAGGAAGCCCGAGCGGATGGCCGCCGTGGTGGTGGGACGCGGCGGCTGGCGATAGGTGCGCTTTTCCGGCTGCATCACATCGATCACCGTGCCGCCCCTGGAAATCTCGAAACTGCCGCGGCTGGCGGTATAGTTGGGGCCGGGAACCTCGTCCACCGATTTGAGGGTGACGCCGAAGCCGCCGACCATGACGGTCTCGCCGATCTTCTGGGTCTGGATATGTTCGGTGGTCCAGGCCGAGGACGCGGTCAGGCCGACGATGAACACCGCCACCCCCAGATGGGCCAGCACCATGCCCCAGAACGAGCGCGGCAGGCGGGCGGCGCGGCCCCAGGCCTCGGCCGGGGCCTGAATCAGACGCGTGCGGTCGGCCAGATCGACCAGGGTGCCGAGCCCCAGCCACACCGCCAGGGCGAAGCCCGCCCCGGTCCACCAGGGGCCGGATGATCCGCCCTGGAGAAACCACACCAGCATGGCGACGCCCAAGGCCGCCGCGCCGACGAATTTGAGGCGCGACAGCACGCCGGGCAGGTCGCCACGCTTCCAGGCCATCATGGGCCCAATCGCCATCACCACCACCATGGGCGCCATCAGCGGCAGGAACACGGCGTTGAAGAAGGGCGGCCCCACCGAGACCTTGCCCAGGTTCAAGGCGTCGGCGATCAGGGGATAGAGGGTGCCCAGCAGCACGGTGGCGGCGCCGGTGGCCATCAGCACATTGTTGAGCAGCAGCGAGCCTTCCCGCGAGATGGGCGAGAACAGCCCGCCCATCTTCATGGCCGGCGCCCGCACGGCGTAGAGGGCGAAGGAGCCGCCCACCGCCAACACCAGCAGCAGCAGGATGAAGACGCCGCGCGCCGGATCGGTGGCGAAGGCGTGCACGCTGGTCAACACGCCGGAGCGCACCAGGAAGGTGCCCAGCAGCGACAGGCCGAAGGCGACGATGGCCAGCAAGATGGTCCAGCTTTTCAGGGCGTCGCGCTTTTCCACCACCACGGCGGAATGCAGCAGGGCAGTGCCCGCCAGCCAGGGCATGAACGAGGCGTTTTCCACCGGGTCCCAGTACCACCAGCCGCCCCAGCCCAGGGTGTAATAGGCCCACCACGAGCCCAGGATGATGCCGCCGGTCAGGAAGACCCAGGCGGCCAGGGTCCAGGGCCGCACCCAGCGCGCCCAGGCGGCGTCGACCCGGCCTTCCAGCAGCGCCGCGATGGCGAAGGAGAAGGCCATGGAAAAGCCGACATAGCCGAGATAGAGCATGGGCGGATGGAAGGCCAGCCCAGGGTCCTGCAGCATGGGGTTGAGGCCGCTGCCGTTGAAGGGCGGCGGCTCGACCCGGGCGAAGGGGTTTGAGGTCAGCAGGATGAACAGCAGGAAGCCCACCGCGATCATGGCCTGCACCGCCAGCGCCCGGGCCTTGAGGCCGGGCGGCAGATTGCCGCCGAACAGGGTCACCGCGAAACCGAACAGCGCCAGGATGGTGATCCACAGCAGCAGCGAGCCCTCGTGATTGCCCCAGACGCCCGCCACCTTGTAGAGCAGCGGCTTGTCGGTATGGCTGTTTTGCGCCACGTTCATCACCGAGAAATCGCTGGTGACGAAGGCATTGGTCAGGGCGGCGAAGGCCACGGCGATGAACAGGAATTGCAGGGCGGAGGCCGCCCCGGCCACCGCCATCCACGAAGCCCGCCCGCGGGCGGCGCCGATCAGCGGCACCGTTGCCTGTACCATGGCGACGCACAGCGCCAGCACCAGGGCGAAATGGCCGATCTCGGCGATCATGGGGTCATATCCTCTTCCCGATCCCGTCATGCACGGGCTTGACCCGTGCATCCATGGATCGCCGGGTCAAGCCCGGCGATGACGGACAAAAATCACTTCGACTTGCCGTCGTTCCACTGCCCCGACTTCTTCAGAGCGTCGGCCACTTCCTTGGGCATGTAGTTCTCGTCATGCTTGGCCAGCACCTCGGTGGCGGCGAAGACGCCCTTGTCCATGCGCCCTTCCACCACCACGCCCTGGCCCTCGCGGAACAGGTCGGGCAGGATGCCGGAATAGACCACGGGCAGCGCGTTGGTGACGTCGGTGACCGTGAAGGTCACGGTCTTGCCGTCCTTCTTGACGCTGTCGGCCTCCACCAGACCACCGATGCGCATGCGCCGCCCCTCGGGAATGCGCTGCGTCACGATGTCGGTGGGGGAATAGAAATAGACCAGGCTGTCGGAAATGGCGGTCAGCACCAGCGCCACGGCAGCGCCCAGCGCCAACATGCCGAGAAGGACGAAGTAAAGCCTGCGTTGCTTGCGGGTCACTCTGTGCTCTCCGTGCCGCGATTCGCCCGGCGGACGCGCTGGATGGCGTCAAGCTCGGCCTCGGCCGAGCGGGCGCCGATCACCGATGCCACCAGCACGCCCAACAGCACCAGGATGCTGATGCCATAGGCGGGCCAGACATAACCGCCGTAACCGCCCATATGGGCCAGGGCCGAGATGGATTCCATGACGTTGGTCACTCCCCTCGGGATGCGGCGTGGATCTGGGCCATGCGGATGACCCGGACCTTCTGGGCGGCGATCTCGGCCCGGCCGCGCAGGATCAGGATGCTGATCCAATAGGCCTTGAAGCCCAGCGCCATCAGCAGCAGCGGCACCAGCATGGAGGAATCGATGGCGGGACCGCCCATCTTCACCACCGAGGCTGGCTGGTGCAGGGTGTTCCACCAGTCCACCGACCACTTGATCACCGGCACATTGACCGCGCCCACCAGGGCCAGGATGGCGGCGGCCTTGTGGCCGCGCTCGGGATCGTCGAAGGCGTTCACCAGGGCCATATAGCCGAGATAGAGGAACAGCAGGATCAGCATGCTGGTCAGCCGGGCGTCCCAGGCCCACCAGGTGCCCCACATGGGCTTGCCCCACAAACTGCCGGTCACCAGGCACAGGAAGGTGAAGGCGGCGCCCACCGGAGCGGTGGCCTTGGCCAGCAGATCGGCCAGGGGATGTTTCCAGATCAGGGCCATGGCCGAGAAGGCCGCCATGGCCACATAGCAGAACATGCCCATCCAGGCGGCGGGGACATGGACATACATGATGCGGACGCTGTCACCCTGCTGATAATCAGCGGGTGAGGCGGCCAGGGCGAACCACAGGCCGAGGGCAAGGGAAAGCACGGCGACACCCGACGAATACGGCAGGATCACCTTGGCCAGGCGCAAGAAGCGGGCGGGATTGGCGAAACGATGCATGGGCGCATTTCATACCCCGGATTTCGGCCGGGCTCAAGAAATGGCGACGTCGGCGACCCTTACGGTTCGTTCATCATTCCCGCCCGAGAGCGACTCACCCCTTGCGGGTTGGCCCGATCTCGATCAGAGCGTCGGTCGACTGGACCTGAAGGCTGGGAACGTAACGCTGACGCGGATCGAGCGACCGGGCGCGGGCCTCGGTAGCCATGTAGTCCAACTCGTCATGATCGCGGAGATCGCCGGTACGCTCGCCAGGGCGATCCCCCATCTCGAAAATGTTCGGCATGTCGTCCTCCCTAGTGCCGCCCATGATCGCAGCTTAACACATTCTTCATTTTCCAGTCCCGCGTTCCACGCGCATCCCCGTCTATATTTTTTCACCCAGGGGCAATTTGCGGGCCCGCTTCCCGCTGGCGGCGAACAGGGCATTGGCGACGGCGGGCGCGATGGGCGGCACCCCGGGTTCGCCCACCCCGGTGGGGGTGGCGGTGCTGGGAACGATATGGACCTCGACCCGGGGCATCTCGGAGATGCGCAGGCAGCGGTAGTCGTGGAAGTTGGACTGTTCGGCGGCGCCGTCCTTGATGGTGATCTCGCCGAACAGGGCGGCGGACAGGCCGAAGGCGATGCCGCCCTCCATCTGGGCCTTGACCACGTCGGGGGTGACGGCGATGCCGCAATCCACGGCGCAGACCACCCGGTCCACGGTGAAACGGCCATCGGCGGCCACCGTGACCTCGGCCACCTGGGCGACGAAGGAGTGGAAGCTTTCATGCACCGCCAGCCCCCGGCCCCGGCCCGGCGCCATGGGCTCCCCCCATCCGGCCTTGGCCGCCGCCAGGTCCAGCACCGCCCGGTGGCGGGGATGGGCGGCCAGCAAGGCCCGGCGCAGGGCCAGAGGGTCCTGCCCCCCGGCATGGGCCATTTCGTCCAGGAAACATTCCGTTGCGAAGGCGGTATGACTGGAGCCCACCGAGCGCCACCACAGCACCGGCACCGGATTTCGCGGCGAATGCAACTCCACCTGCAGATTGGGAATGGCATAGGGCAGGTTGGCGGCGCCTTCCACCGATACCGGGTCGATGCCGTCCTTGATCATTCCGGCGAAGGGGCCGCCCTCCATGATGGACTGGCAGCAGACGCGATGACGCCAGGCCAGCGGCTGCCCGGCGGCGTCCAGCCCGCCCTCGAAGCCGTGCAGGGTCATGGGCCGGTAATAGCCGCCCCGGATATCGTCCTCGCGGGTCCAGATCAGCCGCACCGGGGCGCCCACCGCCTTGGCCACCTCGACCGCCTCGACGATATAGTCCGAGGCGGGATTGGCGCGGCGCCCGAAACTGCCCCCCGCCGGCAGGGTGTGAATCACCACCAGGGCCGGGGTCAGCCCCGCCGCCTTGGCCGCCATGGCCTGGTCGTGGGTCTGGAACTGGCAGCCGGTCCAGATTTCGCACAGGTCGCGGCCCAACCGGACCACGCAATTGAGCGGCTCCATGGGGGCATGGGCGAGATAGGGCGTCTCGTAGACCGCCGACAGCCGCTTCGCCGCCTTGCCCAGGGCGGAGTCGCCCTCGCCCTGGCTGCGGGCCGACAGCCCCGGCGTCGCCAGCAGCGCCGTCCAGTCGCGGCGCAAATCCTCGGTGGAGGGACGCTGTTCGGGCAGGGTCCAGTCCAGCTTCAAGGCGGCGCGGCCACGCTGGGCGGCCCAGAAGTCATTCGCCACCACCGCCACGCCCGAGGAAATGGGCACCACCGCCGTCACCCCGGCGATGGACAGGGCGGAACGGCGATCCACCGTCTTCAGCGTGGCGCCGAACACGGCGGGACGAGCCACCAGGGCGGTGACCATGCCGGGCAGGCGGATGTCGGAACCGAACACCACGCTGCCCTCGGCCTTGGCGCGGCCATCGGTACGCCGCACCCCCGGCCTGCCGATCAGGCGGAACTCGGCCACCGGCTTCAGCGGCGGATCGGCGGGCGGCGTCAGCCTCGCCGCCTCGGCCACCAGTTCGCCATAGGCCAGCCTGCGCCCGGAAGACCAGTGCACCACCTCGCCATTGACCGCCATCAGCCCGGAACGATCCACCTTGAGGCGACGGGCGCAGGCCTCCATCAGCATCTCGCGGGCCGCCGCCCCGGCCTTACGCAACTGCTCCCAGGAATTGGCGGTGGCGGTGGAACCGCCGGTGCCCTGCATGGGGCCCCAGAAGACGTTGTTGTAGCGCTTGGCGTCGGCGGGAGCGTAGTCGACCCGGATGGCGGCGGGGTCCACTTCCAATTCCTCGGCCACCAGCACCGGCAGGCCGGTGGCGACCCCCTGCCCCATCTCCAGATGCTTGACCGTCACCGTCACCTTGCCATCGGGAGCGATGGTGACGAAGGCGTTGGCGACGAAGTCCCCCGCCTCGGCCGCCGAGGCGCTTCCCGCCGCCAGGGCCAGACCGGCGGCGGCGCAGACCTTGAAGAAATCGCGGCGATCCAGATTGGCGGCTTCGCGGATCATTCGATTCATGACGCGCCTCCCAGCCGCCGGGCGGCAAGATGGATGGCGGCGCGGATGCGGCCATAGGTGCCGCAGCGGCACAGATTGCCGGTCATGGCGGTGTCGATATCGGCGTCACTGGGACGCGGCGTCTGGCGCAACAGGGCGGCGGCCGACAGCAGTTGCCCGCCCTGGCAATAGCCGCACTGGGCCACGTCCAGCTCGATCCACGCCGCCTTCAATGCCTTGCCCACCGGCCCGTCCAGGCCTTGCTGGGTGGTGATCTTGCGTCCGGCCACCTCGCCCACCGGAGTGGAACAGGCCCGCATCGGCGCCCCGTCCACCAGCACGGTACAGGCACCGCACAGGGACTGGCCGCAGCCGAAGCGGATATCGTTCAAACCCAGATGATCGCGCAGGACCCAGAGCAGCGGCATGTCGGGCGCGGCATCCACCTTGCGCCGCTCGCCATTCACGTTAAGGGAGATCATGGCCATCGTCCCAATCATTGGAAGCCTTCAAGGGTTACGCCGAACCCCGTGCCGGGGCAAGACCTACCTCCGGCCGAACAGCTTCTCGATTTCGGCCAGGCTGAGGCTGACATGGGTGGGGCGGCCGTGATTGCATTGGCCCGACAACGGCGTCGCCTCCATGGCGCGCAGCAGGGCGTTCATCTCGCCCACCCCCAGCCTGCGCCCCGCCCGCACCGAACCATGGCAGGCCATGGTGGCGCAGACATGCAGCAGCCGGTCCTTGAGGGCGTGGCCCTGGCCCCATTCCGCCAGTTCGTCGGCGAGGTCGCGCACCAGCCCCTGGACATCGCCGTCGCCCAGCAGGGCGGGAACCTCCCGCACCACCACGGCGCCGGGGCCGAAGCCTTCCACCACCAGCCCCAGGCGCGCCAGATCATCGGCATGCTCGGCGAGGCGGGCGCAGGCGGCTTCGCCCAGATCCACCACCTCGGGCAGCAGCAATCCCTGGCGGGCGACGCCGCCCTCCTCCAGCGACCGCTTCAGGCGCTCGAACACCAGCCGCTCATGGGCGGCGTGCTGGTCGACGATCACCATGCCCGACGCGGTCTGGGCGATGATATAGGTGTCGTGCAACTGCGCCCGCGCCGCCCCCAGGGGATAATCCTGGGCCGGTTCGTCCTCGGCCACCGCTCCCGGCGGTGCGCTGGGCACGGCCTCGGCCAATCCCAACGGCGCCTGGGCGGAATCGGCCGAGCGCATCAGCGGCAGGCTGGGGCGCGGCGGTGCCTGCCACGAGAAGCCGGGACGATAAGGAGTGGGCGACGGCGGCTCGCCGAGACTGCCGCCCAGGGCGCCCAGGGCGTGGCCGGTCAGCGTGGTGCTGGCGCGGTGCCCGGCCCCGGCCAGGGCATGGCGGATGGCGCCGACGATCAGGCCGCGCACATTGCCGGAATCGCGAAAGCGGACCTCGGCCTTGGCGGGGTGGACATTGACGTCCACCTGCTCGGGATCGAGATCGAGGAACAGCGCCACCACCGGGTGGCGGTCGCGGGCCAGCACATCCTGATAGGCGCCACGCACCGCGCCCACCACCAGCCGGTCCTTGACCGGGCGGCCATTGACGAACAGGTATTGGGCGGCGGCCGTGGCGCGGTTGTAGGTGGGCAGCCCGGCCCAGCCCGACAGCCGCACCCCGTCGCGCTCGGCGTCCAGTTCCAGGGCATTGGCCTCGAAATCGCGGCCCACCACCTGGGCGACGCGCGACAGCCGGGCGGCGCGGGGCTCGCCGCGGCGGGCCGCCAGGTCCAGCAGCTTGCGCGAGCCGTCCGACAGCGAGAAGGCCACCGCCGGATGGGCCATGGCCAGGCGTTCCAGCACATCCACCGCCTGCCCCAACTCGGCGCGCACCGATTTGAGGAATTTCAGCCGGGCGGGGGTGGCATAGAACAGGTCGCGCACCTCGACCCTGGTGCCCGCCGACAGCGCCGCCGGAACCGGCTCGCCCTTGGCGCCGCCTTCCACCATCAGGCTCCAGGCGGTCTCGGCGCCCTTGGGACGGCTGGTCAGGGACAGGCGCGCCACCGAGCCGATGGAGGGCAGCGCCTCGCCCCGGAAGCCGAGGAAGCGGATGCGCACCAGATCGTCGTCGGGCAGCTTGGAGGTGGCGTGGCGCTCCACCGCCAGACTCATCTCGTCGGGCGCCATGCCGCAGCCGTCATCGGCCACCGAGATCAGCGCCTGCCCGCCCTCCACCAGCACCACCTCGATACGGGTGGCCCCGGCGTCGAGGGCGTTTTCCACCAGTTCCTTGACGGCGGAGGCCGGGCGTTCGACCACCTCGCCAGCGGCGATCTGGTTGACCAGGGTGGGGGGAAGCAGGCGGACGGTCATGGTGAGGGCAGTGTAGCGGGTCGGCGCGCCTGCGACAAACCCCGTCCCGACCTGGAGGATTCCCGGCTATGCTGGCCCCCGCGAAAGGAGGACACCGCCATGACCGATACCCCCCGTCCCAACGCCCTGGAGGCCCTCGCCGTGGCGCCCCGGGCCAGGCCCTCCATCTATCCCCCCCAATTCGCCCAGCGGGTGGCGGGGCGCGAGAAGCGCGCCCTGGGCGATCCCTTCGGGCTGAAAAATTTCGGGGTCAACCTGACCCGACTGCCCCCCGGTTGCCAATCGGCGCTGCGCCACACCCATGCGACCCAGGACGAATTCGTCTATGTCCTGGAAGGGACCGCCATCCTGATCACCGACGAGGGCGAGACCGAACTGCGCCCGGGGATGTGCGCCGGCTTTCCGGCAGGCACCGGTAACGGCCACCATCTGGTCAACCGGGGGGCCGAGGCGGTGCTCTATCTGGAAGTGGGCGACCGGACCCCCGGCGACACGGTCATCTATCCCGACGAGGACCTGATGGCGGTGCTGGGGCCGGACGGCTGGGCCATGCTGCACAAGGACGGCACGCCGTATTAGACTGTCAGAGTTTGGCGAAACCGGCCTTCCCTGTCGTCACCCCCGGACTTGATCCGGGGGTCCATGGATGGCCGGGTCGAGCCCGGCCATGACGGGTAGAGAGTACGCTTCCACCTAAACCGGACAAACTCTCTGAATGTCGATACAGCCTAATCCTTGGAACTCGCCTCCAGGAATTCCCGGGAATCCCGCAACTGCTGCTGTTCGGGGCTGAGGGCGGGTGGAGTGGGAGGGGGCTTGCCCCGGCCCAGGAAAGCTCCCACGGCCATGACCGCGCCACCCCCCAGGGCGATGACCAGGCCGCCCAGGGCGATGATCCCCATCAGGGCCTGGATGGAGGCATCGGCATCCACCATCAGCGCGGCGCCGCCCAGGGCCAGACCACCCAGGACAATAGCCAGACCCACCAGCCTCAACAGGGCGGATGAACCGGATCGGAGTGTGGTGCTCATGGGGTCCTGGCGCGCTGAAACGAGTTTCCCCGCCAGCTTATCCCGGTTTCCGAGCAAACGAAAGACGGCGCGGCATCTTGGGGACGGCTAAGCCGCCACCACCCGATTGCGACCGCTGTTCTTGGCGGTATACAGCGCGGCATCGGCCCGCGACAGCAGCGCCTCGGCCGAGACATCCGCCTCGATCAGTTGGGCGACGCCGATGCTGGCGGTAAAGACCACGTCGCCGATCCCGGTATTGATGCAGATGCGGCTGACGGCCACTCGGATGCGCTCGGCCACCATCATGGCGGCTTCCAGATCGGTGTCGGGCAGCAGGATGGCGAATTCCTCGCCGCCCAACCGGCCCAGGGCATCGACGGTACGGATGGCATCGGTGCAGGCATCGGCCATGGCCTTGATGGCCTTGTCGCCCACCGGATGGCCGAAAGTGTCGTTGATGCGCTTGAAATGGTCGATATCGAGCATCAGGGCCGACAGCGGCCGGGGATGGCGATGCACCCGTTCGACCTCGGTGCCCAGCGTGGTCATGAAATAGCGGCGATTGAACACGCCGGTCAGGGCGTCGGTGGTGGCGAGGCGGCGCAATTCGGCTTCCATGGCCTTGCGCTCGGTGATGTCCATCATGACGCCGATCACCCCTTCGGGCTGGTCGGCACGGGACCGCCAGGCGATCTTGCTGACCACCACGTCGTGGGCGAGGCCGTCGGCCAGGGTCAGGCGCCCCTCGAACTGCACCCGCTTGTCGGCGCCCAGGGCCTGGAGGTCGGCGGCATGGGAGGTCTTGACGAAGTCCGGGTCCAGCAACTCGCCCATGGTCCGCCCGATCCATTCCTCGGCGCCGATGGCATGCATCTCGCGGAAGGCGCGGTTATAGCCGCGATACTGGCCGTCGATCCCTTTCCACCACAGCGGGTTGGGCACCGCCTCCAGCAGGCTTTCCACGAACAGGCGGGCTTCCACTGCCTTGGAACGCTCTTCCGCCAGTTCGCGGGTGCGTTCCGCCACCTGATGTTCCAGCGTCTCGTTCATGTGGCGCAGCGCCGCCACCGCGCGCAGATGGTCGGAAATGTCGCGGGCCTCGATCATGTATTCCGGCACCGAGCCCACCGATGGCAGCGGCGTCACCAGAATCTGGGCGTCGAAGGCGTCACCGTCGCGATCGGCCATGCGCACCGGCATCATGCCTTCCTCGGACAGCAGCATGGTCAGATCGGAGGCGAAGATTTCCCGGTAATCGCCATGGAACATGTCGGCCACCGCCATGCCCTGCAGCTCGGCGGCACGCAGGGCGCCCAGCATGGCGGCTCCGGCATCGTTGATATAGACCACCCGACCGCCATGGCACTGGGCGATCAGATGCATGGACTTCTCCACCAGCACCCGGAAACGGTCCTCGCTGGCCCGGGCGGTGCGGGCCAGATGGCCCTGACGGCTGATGTCGCGGGCGATCACCACCGCATGCCCCGCCCCCAGTTCGCGGGCGGGGTGAATCTGCAATTCCACGTCCAAGGTGGCGCCGTTCAGGCCGCGCACCGCCACCGGGATGGCCTGGCTTTCGATTTCGTTGAGCAGCAGCAGCTCTTCCAGCACCTGGACATAGTCGCCGCCGACCAGGTCGCAGAAGGTCCGCCCCACCAGGGCGGAGCTGTCCTTGGCCGCCAGCAGGTCGATACCGGCGCTATTGATGTCGAGAATGATGCCATCCTCGCATAGGCATACCAAGTCACGCGAGACTTCCAGCACCGCCATGAAATTCGAGCCGAAGCGCGGCCCCCGGCGCCGACGTTCGGCCGCCGCGCCATGAGTATCGATAACCGTCATGCCCAATCCACCTGCCCCAAGTCCGCCCGGCCGTTTCCCCCAGCAAGACGGATCACCCTTCACGTCTAGGTATAATCCGAAAGCCTCATGACTTACAGGGTTTCTCAGGGCGAATTGAAACGAATTGTGACCGCGGCGTCTATTTAGTTAGTGATTACTCCGCCAGTCGCGGATTTTCTCGATCAACCCGGCGGTGGAGCCGTCATGCCCCGTCACTGGCTTTGCCCCCGACAGTTCGGCAAGGATGGTCTTGGCCAGTACCTTGCCCAGTTCCACCCCCCACTGGTCGAAGCTATGGACGTCCCAGATCACGCCCTGGACGAAGACCTTGTGCTCGTAGAGCGCGATCAGCATGCCCAGCGTGCGGGGATCCAGTTGGCGATACAGCAGGGTATTGGTGGGACGGTTGCCGGAAAACACCCGGTGCGGCGCCTGGATGGCAATCTCGGCCTCGCCCATCCCGGCGGCGGCCAGTTCGGCCCTGACCTCGGCCTCGGACTTGCCGCGCATCAGCGCTTCCGGCTGGGCCAGGAAGTTGGACAACAGCATCAGATGGTGCTCGCCCAGCGGATTATGGGTTTCGGCGGCGGCCAGGAAGTCGCAGGGGATCAGCTTGGTGCCCTGGTGGATCAACTGGTAGAAGGCGTGCTGGCCATTGGTGCCGGGCTCACCGAACACGATGGGGCCGGTCTGCCAGATGGCGGGACTGCCGTCCTTGGCGGTGCCCTTGCCGTTGCTCTCCATGTCCAACTGCTGCAGATAGGCGGGCAGCCGGTGCAGATACTGGTCATAGGGCAGCACGGCATAGGCCTGGGCGCCGAGGAAATTGCCGTACCACACGCCGAGCAGGGCCAGGATCACCGGCATATTGGCGGCCAGCGGCGCGGTGCGGAAATGCTCGTCCATACTGAACCCGCCGTCCAGCAACTCCTCGAACCGCTCGAAACCGATGGCGACGGCGATGGACAGGCCGATGGCCGACCACAGGGAATAGCGCCCGCCGACCCAGTCCCAGAACTCGAACATATTGGCGGTGTCGATGCCGAATTCCGCCACCGCCTTGCCATTGGTGGACAGGGCGACGAAATGCCGGGGAATGGCCGCCTCGCCCAGCTTGCCCACCAGCCAGTCGCGGCAGGTCCGGGCATTGGCGATGGTTTCCTGGGTGGTGAAGGTCTTGGAGGCGACGATGAACAAGGTGGTCTCGGGGTCGCAGGCCTTCAGCACCTCGGCGGCATGGCTGCCGTCCACATTGGAGATGAAGCGCACCGCCAGGTCGGGGCGCTGATAAGGCTTCAAGGCCTCGGTCACCATCACCGGCCCCAGGTCGGAACCGCCGATGCCGATATTGACCACGGTGCGCATGGGCTTGGCCGTGGCGCCCAGCCATTCGCCCGAACGCACCCGCTCGGTGAAGCCCTTCATCTTGTCCAGCACGGCGCGGATCTGGGGCATCACATCGACGCCGTCCACCGGCATTGGCCGCGCCGAGCGGTTCCTGAGCGCCACATGCAGCACCGAACGATGCTCGGTGGCATTGATGCGCTCGCCGCTGAACATGGCGTCGCGGGCAGCTTCCACCCCGGCCTCGCGGGCCAGGGCTTCCAGCAGCCCCATAGTGTCGCCGTCGACCCGGTTCTTGGAATAGTCCAACAGCAGATCGCCCAGGCTTACCGAGAAGGAGCGGAAGCGGTCGGGATCGGCGGCGAACATCTCGCGCATGGGGCGCTCGCCCACCGTGCGGGCGCGCGCTTCCAGGGCGCCCCAGGCGGGAAGCCGGGTTGGATTGGTCATGGAGTCATCCCCCGTTGCCGGACTAAGACCCTGAGTCTAGTCCCCGATCAGGCCGCCGACAAGCGCCGAGCCGGACGCCCGGGGGCGGGAAAGGTCTCGAACGGCGCCAGATTGTCCACGAACTGGCGCGCCGCCGCCCCCCACGAGAATTCCAGGGCATGGGCGCGGCACAGGGCCGGGTCGATGACCAGGGCCGCCCGAGCCGCCTTGCCCAGGTCCTCGTCCAGCACTCCGGCCGGATGGCTGCCGATGACATCGTTGGGACCGGGCACCGGATAGGCCGCCACCGGCAGGCCCGAGGCCAGCGCCTCCAGCAGCACCAGGCCGAAAGTGTCGGTGCGCGACGGGAAGACGAAGACATCGCCCGCCGCGTAATGCACCGCCAGTTCCTCGCCGAACTTGGCGCCGGTGAAATGCACCTCGGGATGCTTGCGCTTCATCTCGTCCAGTTGGGGGCCGTCGCCCACCACCACCTTGGTGCCGGGCAGGTCGATGGCGAGGAAGGCCTTGATGTTCTTCTCCACCGCCACCCGGCCCACATAGAGGAAGATGGGACCGGGCAGACCGGCGAAGGGGCCGGTCTCGCCCTTGGCCTCGGGGCGCGGCCGGAACAGCTCGGTATCGACGCCGCGCGACCAGCGGCTGATCCTGGCGAAGCCACGCCGGGCCAGTTCGGTCTCGATGCCCTGGGTCGCCACCATCACCGACGACGACGCGCCGTGGAAGCGGCGCATCACCGCGTAGGACAGCCGCAGCGGCAGGCGGAAGCGGGCCTGGATGTATTCGGGAAAGCGGGTGTGGTAGGCGGTGGTGAAGGGGATGCCCCGGCGGATGCAATAGCGTCGCGCCGCCCAGCCCAGCGGGCCTTCGGTGGCGATGTGGATGGCGCAGGGCTGCGCCTCCTCGATCATGCGGGCCACTTTGGGGCCGGGACGCAGCGCTAGGCGGATTTCCGGATAGGTCGGACAGGGAATGCTGCGGAAGCGGTCCGGCGTCACCATCACCACGTCGTGGCCGGTGCGTTCCAGCTCGGTCTTCAGCGTGTCGAGGGTGCGGACGACACCATTGACCTGAGGACGCCAAGCATCCGAGACGACGAGTATGCGCATTCCTGCTCCTTACGCTCTTCGCTGATGGTGGAAACGCCGGGACGGCCGAGCCAGTGGACGATTTCCAGATGGCCGTCGAAATCCTCCACCAGGGCGGTGCAGCTTTCGACCCAGTCGCCGTCGTTGCAGTAGAGCACGCCGCCGTGGTCGCGGATTTCCGCATGGTGGATATGGCCGCAGACCACGCCGTCGGCGCCGTGGCGCCGTGCTTCCTCGGCCATGGCCTGCTCGAAATTGGCCATGAACTGCACCGCGTTCTTGACCTTGTGCTTGAGATAGGCCGACAACGACCAATAGGGAAAGCCCAGGCGGCGGCGCACCACATTGAACCAGTGGTTGGCGGCCAGGGCCAGGGTATAGGCGCCGTCGCCCAGATGGGCCAGCCACTTGGCGTGCTTGACCACCCCGTCGAAGGCGTCGCCGTGCAGCACCAGCAGTGTGCGGCCATCGGCGGTCTGGTGGAGGGCGGTGGTCTCGACCCGGATATCGCCAAACAGCAGGCCGTGATATTCGCGGGCGAATTCGTCGTGATTGCCGGGAATGAACAGGACGCTGGTGCCCTTGCGCGCTTTTCGCAGGATCTTCTGCACCACGTCGTTATGGGCCTGGGGCCAGTACCACGAGCGGCGCAGGCGCCAGCCGTCGACGATGTCGCCCACCAGATACAAGGTGTCGGACTCGGTGTTCTTCAGGAAATCCAGCAGATCATCGGCCTTGCAGCCACGTGTCCCGAGATGGATATCGGAAATCCAAATGGTCCGGTAACGCCGCTTTGTCTCTGGACTGGCATTCATGATGAAGCGTCCAACCTTAATTTCCGGTAACGTTTCTCCGTGACTTTTAGTATCCCTAGGGGTGACAAGTACATATATTTTGATTCTCGGCCATTACATTTAATGTTTCAGCCTCATATCTGTAACATTTATTTAATGCTGATGCGGCGGCGCGCCGATATATACACGGCCTCATGTCCATTTCCTGCGCCCCGACCGCCATCGCCGAACCGACCGCCGCGCCGCGCCGGGTGCTGGTCATTCACAATCCCACCGCCGGGCGCCACAAGCGCAAGCGCCTGCAAGACGTGATCGACCGGCTGGAGCGCCTGGGCGCCGCCGTGGTCTGCCGCGAAACCCGCATGCGGGGCGACGCCGAGGACTTCGCTGCCCTGGCATCGCCCGATACCTGCGACGCCGTGGTGGCGGCGGGGGGCGACGGCACCGTCAACGAGGTCCTGAACGGATTGGGCCGGGGGCCGGGCGGAGTCGCCCTGGGGGTCATCCCCCTGGGCACCGCCAATGTCCTGGCCTGCGAGATCGGCCTCGACCCCAAGGATTGCGACCAGATCGCACGGACCATCGCTTTCGGCCATGCCCGCCACGTCCATGTGGGCGTTGCCAATCGCCGCCGCTTCCTGCTGATGGCGGGCGCCGGTCTCGACGCCCATGTGGTGGCCGGGGTCAACATCGCCCTGAAGCGCCGCACCGGCAAGCTGGCCTATGTGGTGGAAAGCCTGAAACAGGCGGTGGGCTACGATTTCCCGGTGCTGGGCATCCGCGCCGATGGCGTCGAATACGAGGGCCGCATGGTGGTGGCCTGCAAGGGACGCTTCTATGGCGGTCCCTTTGTCGCCGCCCCCGATGCCAGCCTGGAAGCCCCCAAGCTGGATGTCTGCATCCTGCCCAATTCAGGCATCGGCGGCGTGGTGCGCTATGGCCTGGCCCTGCCCATGGGGCGGCTGTCGGAACTGCCCGAGGTCCAGGTGGTCTCGGCGCGCTCCATCCTGATCACCGGGCCGCGCGGCGCGCCGGTCCAGGGCGACGGCGACATCGTCGCCCGCCTGCCCGCCGAGATTTCGGTGGGCGACGACACTGTGGAACTGATCTGCCCGGACTAACCCGTCAGGCTTCCAAGGCGCGCAATTCGGCGTTGGTGTAGCGTAGCCGACCGGCCAGGATGCTGGCGAGGCCCTCCATCAGCACCAGGCCGACCTTCTTGTGGCTGTCGGCGAAGCCGTCGAAATTCCGGCGTGACAGCACGAACAGGTGAACGTCGGTGAAGGCGATGGCGTCGGCCGAGCGGGTCTCGCCGTCCAGGAAGGCCATCTCGCCGAAGAACGAGCCGCGCCCGAAGGTGGCGAGGTGGCGCACCTGACCGTCGGCCAGGGGCAGCACGATGCGCACCGCTCCCTTGCGGATCAGGAACAACTCGTCGCCCTGGTTGCCCACCGAGAAGATCTTCTCGCCCGCCGGAACCACCCGGGCCTCCATATGGCCTTCCAGCTCGGTCAGGGTTTCCTTCTTGCGGCCCTTGAACAGCTCGATCTCGGCCAGTTCCAGGGGGCTTTCCTCGGGCGCCACCAGGGCCGCCTCGGCGATGATGTGGTCCTCGGCCCATTCCACCGCCTCGTCCACCTCGCCGAACACCTTGACCGGATGGCCCGAGCGCACCAGCCCCAACTGGTCGAAATAGTGCTGCATGTCGCGGCCGCTGGGCAGCGAGCGCGGAATATGGCTGAAAATCAGCATGCCGCCGCGTTCGCCCAGCATGTCCTTGATCTGGTCCAGCATATGGGCGGCGGTGATGTCCACCGACTGCACCCGGCGCATGTCCAGGATCAGGTAGCGCCGCAGCTTGAGATCGGCTTCCAGGGAATGGAACAATTGGCTGGTGGTGCCGAAGAACAGGCTGCCCTGCAACTCGGCCACCGCGAACTGACCGCCCTTTTCCGCCAGGATGTCCATTTCCTCGTGGACCCGGACCCGCTTGGAATGGGTGACCTCGCCGCTGGTGACGCGGCGCACCACCGAGCCGTGAACCTGTTCGCGCAGGAACAGCAGCACCGCCAGCAGCACCCCCACCCCCGACGCCACGATCAGGCTGACCGACAAGGCGCAGGCCACCACCGCGGCGATGACGCAGAAATCCAGCACGGTGGAGCGCGACTTCAGGAAGGCGAGGCTGCTCCAGTTGATCATGCGCACGCCGATCACCAGCAAGATGCCCGACAACGACGCCACCGGCACCCACGAGATCAGCGGCGCCAGCAGCACGAAGGCGATCAGGGCGGCGATGCCTTCCACCATGCCCGACAGCCGGGTGGCGGCGCCGCTGGACATGTTGACCAGGGTGGCGCCCATGGTCCCCGCGCCGGGCACGCCCCCCAGGGCGGCGGCGGCCAGATTCCCGATGCCCTGGCCCATCAGCTCACGATTGGAATCGTGGCGGGTGCGCGTCAGGGCATCGAGCACCACGCAGGTCTTCAGGGTGTCGATGGACAGCAGCACCGCCAGGGTCAGGGCCGGCACCAGCAGATCGCGCAGCACGCCGAAACCCAACTGGCCCAGCGAGGCGCCGCGCGCCGCCAGGGCGTCGAGCACGCTACCCTCGCCGCCGCCCAGTGTCCCCACCACGAAACTGTTGCCCGCCAGGGTCAGCAGGGCGGGGTCCATCAATCCCAGGCCGAGATAGGTCAGGATGCCCGCCGCCAGGCCCAGCACCGGGGCGGGGACCTTCTTGGTCACCCTGGGGGCCAGCAGCATGACGGCAATGGTGGCGCCGCCCACCGCCATGCCCTGCCAGCGCCACAGATTGGGCGAGGCCAGCGCGTTCCAGAAGCTGGTGCCCTTGGGGGTTCCCAGGAAGCGGGGCAACTGGCTGGCGATGATGATCATGCCGACACCGGACAGATAGCCGCTGACCACCGGATAGGGCATGTATTTGATCAGGCGGCCCAGCTTGAGCGCCCCCATCAGCACCTGGAGGCCGCCCGCCATCAGCCCGAGCAGGGCCAGCAACAGCAGGCCGAGGCGGGGATCGCCGCCCCGGGCCATGTGGTCGATGGCGAAGGCCGACAGCACGGCGGCCGCCGGGGCGCAAGGCGCGCTGATCAGCCGATTGGTGCCGCCGAACAGCGGCGCCAGCAGCCCCATGGCCACGGTGCCGAGAATGCCCGCCACCGCCCCTTGGGCGCCGTATTGGCTGCCCAGGGCGGCGAAGATGGTGACGCCGAAGGCGATGGCCGAGGGCAGCGCCACCAGCATGGCGGCGGTGCCGCCCCAGATATCACCCACCAGGGTTTCGGACCGCGAAGTCTTCATGGCGCTTCCCCTCGCCCAACCATGCCTTTGGTTTAGGCTACACCCGAAGGCGGGAAAGCGATATCGCCATTTGACACCGAACCGTCACGAGCCGCCGGGCGGCCGGTTGCAGCACTGATGTTCGATGCGGGACTGGTCGCGGCGGTTGTCGTCCTGGAAACCGGCCCAGGCCAGCCACCAGCGGGCCAGCAGGCCCGATCGCGGCGCCAGCCCGGCGGCTTCCAGCCGCTGGACCACCTGGGCGAGGGTGACGCGGTCCAGATCGTAGGTGAGCCGCAGCCGCCGCCCGTCCGATACAGGTTCCAGCGCCACGATGCCCTCGCCCAGCAGCGCCGCCAGACGCTCGGCCTCGGCCGGACGGGCGAGGCGCAAGGTGCGATGGCGAAGCAGCGGCGCGGCCATGATCGGCCTCAATAGGTGGCGAAGACGGAACCGGGATTGGCGCCGCCGATGACCCGCACCACATTGTCCTCCTTCGGTCCCTCCATGCCGGGAGAGCCCGAGGGCATGCCGGGCGAGGCCAAGCCGCCCACCTTGGGTTTTTCCTTCAGCAGACGGTCCACCGCCTCGGCCGGGACATGGCCTTCCACCACATAGCCACCCACCTTGGCGGTGTGGCAGGAGGCCAGGGCCGGGGGCACGCCCAGGCCCTTCTTGATACGGTCGATATCATCCACGTCCACGGATTTCACCCGATAGCCGTTCTTCTCCATATGGGCTGCCCAGCCGCCGCAGCAGCCGCAGCTGGGCGACTTCCACATGGTGACGTCCTTGTCCCCGGCCAAAGCCGGGACGGCGGTCAGCAGGGCGAGGGCACAGGCGGCAAGAAGGGGCTTCATGGCGAAACATCCATACTGGGGGAAGCTTATGCGAGATTACCCCTCGGCAAGCTCCTGGTACAAGGCCCGGGCTTCCGGGGCGGGGCGTCGGGCCTCCCCCAGGGCGAGGACGCGGACGCGGCGCCGCCTCGGCCCGGTGGGGAACACCAGTTCGTCACCCACCCTGACCGGCTGCGACGCCTTGGCCACCACCCTTCCGTTGACCAGGGTCTCGCCGGATTCGGCCACCGCGGCCGCCAGGGAACGGGACTTGAAGAAGCGGGCGAAGAACAGCCACTTGTCGATACGCAGTGTGGAATCAGGCGCCGCTACAGCCGCCACAGCCGAAGGCCCTCGGGCACGTCCATGGCCCGCCACATGCCCTTGACGTCGGCCACCAGACCGCCCGGCCGCACCAGAACCGAGAAGGTCTCGTCGGTGAAGCCGAGATAGGGGGCATGGGGAACCGCCCCGATCAGGCAGTCATAGCCGCCCGCGCCGTCCAGGGACGGCATCAGGGTCTCGTCGTATTCATGGGCGGCCTCGGCCGGGTCGGCCAGGGGATCGTGAACCTCCACCGCATGGCCGAGATCGCGCAGCGTGCGGATCACGTCCACCACCTTGGAATTGCGCAGGTCGGGCACGTTTTCCTTGAAGGTCAGGCCCAGCACCAGGATGCGCGAGGCGGGGGGCAACTGGGCGGAAATCTGCCCGGCGATCCAGGGACCCATGCCGTCATTGATGCGCCGCCCCGCCAGGATGATTTCCGGATTGAGACCGTGATCCTGGGCGCAGCGGGCCAGATAGAACGGATCGACGCCGATGCAGTGGCCGCCCACCAGACCGGGCATGAATTTCAGGAAATTCCACTTGGTGGCCGAGGCGTCCAGCACGTCATAGATGGAAATGCCCAGCTTCTGGAATATCTGGGTGATTTCATTGATGAAGGCGATATTGATGTCGCGCTGGGAGTTCTCGATCACCTTGGCGGCCTCGGCCACCTTGATGGAAGCGGCCTTGAACACGCCGCCGGTAGTGACGGCACCATAGACCTTGGCCAGCAAAGCAGTGACCTCGGGGGTCTGGCCCGCGATCACCTTGGTGATGCGGTCCACCGTATGCTCGCGGTCGCCGGGATTGATGCGCTCGGGCGAATAGCCCAGGAAGAAGTCGACGCCGCATTCAAGGCCCGAGATGCGCTCCAGCTCGGGGCCACAGATATCCTCGGTGACGCCGGGATAGACGGTGGATTCGAACACCACCACCGCGCCCTTGGCCAGGACGCGCCCCACCGTGCCGCTGGCGGCCAGCACCGGGCGCAGGTCGGGCTCGTTCTTCTCGTCCACCGGGGTGGGCACCGTGACGATATAGACGTCGGCGCCCTTGATGGCGGCGGCATCGGCGGTCAGCTTCAAGGTGCTGGCGCGCAATTTGGCCGGCTCCACCTCGTCGGTGCGGTCGAAGCCCTTGTGCAGCTCCTTGATGCGATCGGTGGAAATGTCGAAGCCGGTGGTGGGGAAATGCCGCGCCAGCGCCACGGCGAGCGGCAGGCCCACATAGCCCAATCCGATGACGACGATCCTGGTGGAATTCATGGCGCGACCCGATTCTTCAAAAAAGTCCCGGAGATGTAGCGCAGCCTTGGCGCCGAATCCACAGGCTTTCGGCGGCGGCGATCACCCGCTCGGGAAGAAGGTCGCGCATCATGCAGTCCTGGCTGCGGTAATCGTAGTCGGGCGCGTGGCAGATATCCTCGAACGAGCGCGGGCCGCGCACGCTGGCGCAATGGCGGCCGAAGGGGCCGTAGAACACCTCCGACGACGGGCCGAACAGGCCCAAAGTGGGAATGCCCGAGGCGGCGGCCATGTGCATCAGCCCGGAATCATTGCCGAGATAGAAGGAACATCGTTCCAGGCAGGCAAAGGCGGTGGGCAGGTCCACCCCGCCCGCTAGGTCGATCAGCCGTTCGGGCGGTACCGAGTCCAGCACCGCTTGCGCCTTGGCGCGCTCGTCGGCGGAGGCGAAGACCGCCAGCATTGCGCCGGGCAGTATGGCCCCTGGCGCGGTAAGGGCCTGGATCACCTGGGCGAAGCTCTCGCCCGGCCATTGCTTGGCGCCCCAATTGGCGGTGGGGCCGATGGCGAGGACCGGGCCGCCCGGGGGGATCAACTCGGCGGCTCGCGCCCGCTGCTCCGCCGTCGCCCATAGGCGCGGCGCCAGGGGCCGGTCCAGCCCCAGCACCGAGGACAGATGTTCCAGCCGGTGCTTGGGTTCCCACGAGGATTTCAGCACCCGGCGGCTCAAGGCGGGCACCAGCCAGCCGATGGCCGAGCCGCGCAAATCCACCACCAGCCGCCACGGCCGCGTCACCGTGCGCGTCCACAGGTCGAGCCAGTGCCCGGCCCGCTTGCGCTTGACCATGGGGATGACCTCGTCCACGAAGGGCGCGGCTTTGAACAGCGGCGCCGCCGGGGCGCCGCAGGCGACGGTGAAGCGGTCCTGGGGGTAGCGTTCCGCCAGATGGGCCAGCAGGCCGGAAGACAGCACGGCGTCGCCGATGCGGCTGGCGGTGACGAACAGAATCCGCATCAGGCCAGACCGCCGATGCGCTCGAACTCCGCCGCCGCGTGATCCCAGCGCCAGGAGCGCTGCTTGTCCAGGCAGGCACGATGGAAGCGGCGCCAGACTTGATCATCGGTCAGCAGCGGCAGCGCCGCCTCGACGAAGGCGTCGTCGCCCTTGACGCACCAGCCGGTCTCGCCCTGGACCACCCGCTCGTTCATGCAGGCGATATCGCCCAGCACGGCGGGCACGCCCATGGCCTGGGCCTCGGCCACGGCGGAACAGAAGGTCTCGCCGATATCGCCGCGATAGAGCAGGGTGCGGGCCTGGGCCAGTTCCTCCACCAGTTGGGTCTTGGGGACGGGGCCGCGCAGGATGACCCCCGCATCGCCCAGGGTGGCGGCACGCTCCAGCACCGGCCCCATGCGTCCGGCCTTGGCTGCCCCGGCCGCGCCATAGGTGGCGATTCCGGCGAAGATATGCAGCTCGGCCGTTGGCACCGCCGGGCGGATGCGGGCCTCCCACAGGTCCAGCAGCCAGTCCAGCGAGCGCATGGGGTTCGAGGTGAACACCACCCGGGGGGGCGGCGGCTCGGCCCGCTCGACGGCATGGCAGAAGATGTCGGTCAGGCCGTAGGGCACGGTTTCCCGCCCACCGGCGAAGCCCCAGCCGGGATAGGTGGAGGCGTGGCTGGCCCCCGAGAACACGATCACCGGACGGCGCAACGCCAGCTTCCATTGATAGCGCCACTTCATCAGGTATCCGGCCGGATTGTGAATCCAGAAGATGGTCTTTTTCGCGGCGGGACACAGCCGGATCAGCTTGTCGCCGCGATTGGGGATGTAGAGGTCGGCGGTGTCGGGCACGCCTTGGGCGATGGGCCGCCAGGTGACGCCGCGATGGGTCTTCTCCGCCTCGCATTTGTTACAGACCAGCACATCGTGACCGCGCGCCGCCAGGGCATTGGCCATCTCGATGAACGAGGTCTCGGCACCGCCCAGCGGGCGCTCCTCCAGGGTGGCGCCGTCGAAGCTGATGCCGTCGTCGGTCATGACGATGCGGGCCATGCCTTATTCCTTGCTCTTGTCGGTCTGGCGACCGTGGCGGATATGGATGGTTTCGGTTTCTCCCCGGCGCAGGCGCACGGTCAGAACATAGGGGCCGACCACCATCCGCCGCGTCCCCGGAGAACGGCCCGGCGGCCCAATCTTGGGATAGTCGGCCAGGGTCTGGCGGGCGGCGCGGATCATGCGGGAAATCTTGGCGGCGGCATCGGGATTGCGCTCGGAAATATAGGCGATCTCGGCCAGATACCACGCCTGAGCGGCAGGCGACATCCTGGCCAAACGGGTAGGAGTCATCCGGCCTTCCTGGCCAGCCGGGCCTCGGCGGCGGCGATGATGGCGTCGGCCTCATCCATCACCGTGTCGAAATCGACCCCTTCACCCCGGTCCAGGGCGGCGATGCCCTCTGCCTCGGCCAGGGTGTCCGACCCCTCCTCGCTTTCCAGATACTGCTTCAGGGCGCGCAGCATCATCCAGCTGCGGTCACGCTCCATAGCCTTGGCCATGGTGTCGTAGGCCTCCACCAGATCGGCGGGAACGCGCAGCGACACTTGAATCTTGGCGGCGGGCTCGTCCATGGCGGTATCTCCTGGGATGCGGCGTCATACATGGTATCACGACGCAAACCAGCGTCCTACTCCTTCTCGTGCTTGGCTTTCAGGTGCGACAGCATCGGGTAGAGCGCGGCGCAGGTGGCGATGATGAAGCCGTAGCCGCCTTCCTTCCAGCCGCCGCGCCGGACATAGCACTTGAAGAAGCGCGACGCCATGCGCCGCACATTGGACGCGGTGCCGCCCCAGGTCTCGCCCCGTTCGCGCAGATCTTTCGCCCGGGCGGTGGAGTAGGAATCCAGCCTGCGGATCATGTCCGAGATGTTCTTGTCCACGTAGTGCAGCAGGCGATTCTCCAGCATCGGCCCCTTGGTGCCGCGCCAGACCAGCGAGGGATGCACCCGGTCGTTGCCCCAGGTCTTGGCCTCCTTGCGGAACAGGCCGGGATAGGCGGCCTTGCCATAGCTGGCGCCCCAACCGTGGCGCACCAGCTTTTCACCGATGAAATTGTCCACCGGGATTTCGTGCCAGGCGAAAGTGGAACCGGCGATGACGCGGCGGATTTCCTCGGCCAGGGCGGGCGGCACATGCTCGTCGGCGTCCACCTCCAGCACCCAGTCGGTGCGACACGCCGCGATGCCGGTATTGCGCCGCTCGCCTTCCCGGTCCCAACTTCCCTCGACGATGCGGGCGCCGAATTCCAGCGCGATCTCCTTGGAGCGGTCGGTGCATTTGTCCAGCACCACCACCAACTCGTCGACGAAGCCCAGCTTCTCCAGGCAAGACGGCAGCCGCTTCTCCTCGTTATAGACCACCACCAGGGCGCTCAGTGTAACCCCGCTCATGGTCCGATCCCCTTGAACCGGGGCAGTTTGCGGGTGCGGGCATGGGCCATGGCGGTGCGATAGGTCTCCAGGGTCTGGGCCATGCGGTGGTCGAAACGCATGGTCTCTTCCGCCATCTTGCGGGCATTGGCCGCCATGCGGGCGGTGCCCTCGCCATCGGTCATCACCTGGGCCATGGCATCGGCCAAGGCCTGGGGGTCGGCGGGCGGGACCAGACGGCCGGTCTTCCCATCGAAGACGATCTCCGGCACGCCGCCCACCGCCGAGGCCACCACCGGCTTGCCCACGGCGAAGGCCTGCACCGCGACGCGGGGCTGGGCCTCGGTCAGCGACGGGATCACCACCGCGTCGGCCATCTGCATCAGCTCCGAGACGTCGTCGCGATAGCCGGTGAACACCACCCGCCCCGACAAGCCCAGGGACTCGGCCTGGCGATACAGGCCGGATTCATAGTCGGCGCATTCCTCGGTGGCCGAGCCCACCACCACCAGCGAGGGCTCCAGCCCTCGCTGCCGCAGCAGCGCCAGGGCGTTCAGCAGATGGTCCTGGCCCTTGTCGGGCCGGATCATGCCGACACAGACCCAGGCATAGGCCGACTCGGGCAGCGTCAGTTCGGCCCGCAGCCGGGCACGGGTGGCGATGGGGTCGGGCAGGTCGAAGAAGCGCTCGTCGGCCCAGCCGCCGATGGAGACCGAGCGTTTGGGATCGGCCAGTCCGATCTCCATCAGGTGGCTCCGGGTGCATTCGGCCACGGTGATGATGTGGTCCGCCCCCAGCCGCCACTGGGCGCGGCGGATCAGCGAGGGCTTGAGCGGCTGGTTGACATGGCGCGAGCGCACCACGGCGCAGAGGTCGAGACAGGCGCTGGCGGCCTTGGCGTCGCGGGTGACATGGGTGTCGATCACCTCGGGCCGCAGCTGGCGCACCAGCTTGCGGAAGGCGCGCACCGTGGCGGGCTTCCAGGGGCGGTCGAAGTCGAAATCCACCACTGGCAACCCGGCGGCCTCGGCCTTCTTGTAGGACTGGCCATCGGCGGGCGAGGCCAGCCAGACCTCGTGGCCATGGGATGTCAGCCAGCGCACCTGCTCGATGGTGCGATGTTCCATGCCGCCCCAGTTGCGACCGGGTATGGTGTGCAGGATGCGCAAGCGGTCGACTCCTTCAGACCAGGGCGAAGCGCCGCCACCAGGCTTGCGGCGGTGGCGGCGGCAGGACGACGGATTTGAGCCCCCGGGCGGTCAGGCCTTCCAGCAGCAGCCGCATCAGGGTGACGGTGACGGCGGGCTTGAATGGACCGCCGGGACGCTCGTTGATGGGCTGGTCATGCATCAGCAGGATGCCGCCGGGCAGGCGGGGATCGTTCAGCATGCGCTCCACCTCGCGGCGGCACTGGGGCTCCACATCCTCGGGCCGCTCAATGCGGGTGGGGATCAGGTGGTCCTCGGTGCTGGGTCCCCAATGGACCACGGCGCAGCCGGGCCGCCAGCGCGCCAGCGTCCGATGAACCGAGGCGTTGCGCCAGCCGCCGTTATAGGGCAGCCGCACCAGATAGGGGCTGGGCGTCGGGCGGTGGCGGGCCAGCAGCGCCTCGCAGCGCTCCATATCCTCCATCAACCGCGCCGGACTTTCTCGGTCGAGCCGGACATGGTCCCAGCCATGGGCGTAGACGGCATGGCCGCGCCGCACCGTCTCGGCCACCAGCGCATCGGCATGGACGGCGCGGCAGCCGCTCATGAAGAAGGTGGCCTTGGCGCCAAAACGGTCCAGCAGGTCGAGCATTTCCGGCATGGTGTCGGGCATGGGGGCGTCGTCCACCGTCAATGCCACCGATGTCGGATCGTCCAGGTGCCGCAGCACCGGCCGCCAATGGCCCAGGGACCAGGATATGCGCAAGGTATTCAGTGCCCCTCAATCGCCGGGCGGGCGCTCGCGCGCCTTTGGCTCCTCCGCTAAAGCTCCGGGTCGCTCAACGCTCCCGCGCTTCGGCTTCGCCTCGCTCGGCCTTTAAAATTCGGCGGCATGGTGCCACGCCCCAGGACCGGGTTCAACGTCCGGCCGCTTGCCGCAGCACCTCGGCCACCCGATCGGCGGTCCGCTCCCACGAGAATTCCGCCGCCCGCGCCAGTCCCTTGGCCGAGACCTCCGCCCACAGGGCAGGGTCGTCCAGCAGGCGGCGGATCTGTTCCGCCATATGGACATGGTCGCGGGGCCGCGCCAGCAGGGCGGCGCCGCCCGTCACCTCGGGCAGGGCGGCGGCGTCCGAGCACACCACCGGAATGCCCGACGCCATGGCCTCCACCAGGGGATTGCCGAAGGTCTCCACCAGCGAGGGGAAGACAAAGACAGCGGCGCGGCGGTAGAGCGCGGCCACCTGGGCCGGGCCTTGGCCGCCCAGGAAATGAACCCGCTCGCCGATCATCCGCTTGTCGCACAGCGCGCGCAGGGTCGCGGCATAACCAGGGTCCAGCTCGCGCCCGGCGATGTCCAGCTCCAGATGGGGATAGTCCGGCGCCAGCAGCGCCATGGCCCGCAGCAGGGTCTCGAAATTCTTCTGCACATAGATGTCGGACACCGCCAGCAGGCGCTGGGGAATGCGAGCCTCGCCCTCGGCCGGAGGATGGAAGGCGGCGCCGACCCCGTGATGCACCACCGACAGGCGGGGATCGTCGGCCAGCCCGAACACCCTGAGGAAGGTCCGCCCGGCATGCTCGGACACCACCATGGCGCGGCGGCAGGTCTTGAAGCAGGCCCAGGTGAGCGCCTTGACCGCCGCCCAATAGACCCGCTTGGCGAGGCGCGCCTCCAGATCGGTGACCTCGAAGGCATTGCGCAACAGGATCACCGTGGGCGGGCCGAGGATGGGGCCGTAATTGGCGGGCGAGAACACCACTTGCGCCCCGATCCGCCGCGCCAGCAACGGCACCGTCACCTGTTCCTGCACCAGCACGGTGGCCAGCTTACCCCAGGTCGGCAGGACGTGAAGCACTGCCCCCGCCTCGGCGCAGACCGGGCCGAGATCGGCCTGCTGGTCGGCCTGGATCGCCACATGCACATCCCAGTCGCGGGCCAGCAAGGGCAGTACGTTGCGCAGATAGGTCAATCCGCCGCCGCTCTTGGAATGGACGGCATTGACCAGCACGCGCGGGGGCGTCACGTCGGTCATGGGATAGGGGCGCGCAAGGTGGCCGGGCGACAGAAGCGCTTCAGGTCCTTGGCGCCGCCACCTTCGGCCACCACCCGGGCAAGCCCGTCCATATCCTCGGCGATCAGGCCGGACAGCACCTCGATGCCGTAGGAGAACAGCCGGGGCGTCAGCGGCGCCCCCGGCCCCACCAGGGCGACGCGGGAATCGCGGGCCAGGGTCAGCAGGCGCGGCAGCGAGCGGTTGGCCAGGGTGGCCGAGGTGATGATCACCGTTTCGGCCGCCGGAAGCAGGGTTTCCGCCGCCTCTTCCGGATACTGGCCGGGACCGGGGCGGCGGTCGATGACCTTGATGCCGGGCAGGCGCTGTTCCACCGATGGAAAGGCGCCGATCACCACCGCCTCGCCCTCGGGACGGCCAAAGCTGTCGAGGCCGTTGTCGCGCTCGGCCTCCAGGTCGAAACGGTTGTAATGGGCGTTGCAGGCGGCGACGCCCAGGGCCACGTCGAAGGGATTGTTGGAGCGCACCAGGGCCGCCAGTTCCGACAGTGCTCCGCCCGCCCGGTCCCCCGCCTGGGGGGCGGCGAGACAGGCGGGTGTCCCCCGTTCCGGCGTCTGGGCCAGGCCGACGCCATCCTCCGTTTCCACCATGGTCCAGTTGAGCCCCACGACCACCCGCTTCACCTTGGCCTCGCCCACGCCCTGGGCCATGTCGGCATAAAGGTGCTTCGGCCCCCACCAGCGCCACAGCGCCGCCCAGGTGGGCGGCAGCAGGTCGGTGCGCCCGCCGGTGAAGTCCACCCATTCACCGATCAGCACGCCGGGCACTGCGGTCAGCACCGGCAGGCCTTCCGCCACGGCGGCCAGCATGTCGGAGGCCAGCCCCTGGCCCTCGCATTCCGACTTGGAGAATTTGTTGACGAAGACCAGGTCGGCGCGGCCTTCCACGGCGCGACGCATGGCGCCCGAGGCCTCGGCCAGCGCCTGGCTGTCCAGGATGCAGGCCTTGGAGGCCTTGCCCAGGCTCTGGCCGATGGAGAGCGTGCGGCCGGTATCCAGTTCGGTCACCGTCATGTCGGTCTTGCGGCCATCCTCGGCCCGCTGGGTGTGCTGGATCAGCCCGCCCACCTTGAAGCCGCGCGCCAGCAGATCGGCGGCGAAATCGGCCAGCAGCCGTTCGGGCGGGTTGCCTGGGGCGTATATGACGGCGCCGATGGGGGGCACACCGGGTTGGGCGGTGACGGTCATGGGCGGGTCCTTGATCAAAGCCATTCCTGTTCTTCACAAGGCTTCCTATATATCATCTCGGCAAGCCCCCGCCGAGGGGCATGGAGGAACCGTCATGATCGATCCGTTCGGACGCCGCGTCACCTATCTGCGCGTCTCGGTCACCGACCGCTGTGACCTGCGCTGCGTCTATTGCATGGGCGAGGATATGCACTTCCTGCCCAAGGCGGACATCCTGTCACTGGAAGAGCTGGAGCGTCTGTGCGGCGCCTTCGTGCGGGCCGGTGTGCGCAAGATCCGCCTGACCGGCGGCGAGCCCCTGGTCCGGCGCGGCATCATGAGCCTGGTGGACAATCTGGGCGGACTGGTGAAATCGGGCGATCTCGACGAACTGACGCTGACCACCAACGCCACCCAGCTGGCGAAATACGCCGATGGACTGGCCCAGGCCGGGGTCAAGCGCATCAACATCTCGCTGGACAGCCTGGACCCCGAGCGGTTCCAGGCCATCACCCGCTGGGGCAAGCTCGATCAGGTGATCGAGGGCATCATGGCGGCCAAGGCGGCCGGGCTGGCGGTCAAGATCAACACCGTCGCCCTCAAGGACGGCAACGAGGACGAGCACGACCATCTGGTGGACTGGTGCGGCAGCCATGGCTTCGACCTCACCTTCATCGAAACCATGCCCATGGGTGAGATCCATGCCGACCGCACCGAGCAGTATCTGCCGCTGTCGCTGGTGCGTTCCCGCCTGGAAAGCCGCTGGACCCTGACCGACATCGACTATCGTACCGGCGGCCCCGCCACCTATGTGCGGGTGGAGGAGACCGGGCGGCGTATCGGCTTCATCACCCCACTGACCCATAATTTCTGCGAAAGCTGCAACCGGGTCCGCGTCACCTGCACCGGCACGCTTTACATGTGCCTGGGCCAGAACGACGCCGCCGATCTGCGCGCCCCCCTGCGGGCCAGCGAATCCGACCATCTGCTGGAAGCCGCCATCGCCGAGGCCATCACCCGCAAGCCCAAGGGCCACGACTTCATCATCGATCGCAACGCCCATCCGGCGGTCAGCCGCCACATGAGCGTGACCGGCGGCTGATAAAGGCTGTATACTCGCCTTTCGCTTCCCGCCTTCGAGGCTGTCATGAATTTCTCCTCCATCGCCTTCGTCGGCGCCGAGACCGAGGCCGCCAAGGCGGCGCTGGGTCGGCTGAAGGACCGCTATCCCCATGTGGCGCCCGAGGAGGCCGACCTGATCGTCGCCCTGGGGGGCGATGGTTTCATGCTGGAAACCCTGCACCGCTTCATCGCCCGCAAGGTTCCCATCTACGGAATCAACCGGGGATCGGTGGGCTTCCTGATGAATGCCTTCCGCGAGCACGGCCTGATCGAGCGGCTGTCCAAGGCCCAGACCGTCACCCTGCATCCCTTGCGCATGAAGGCCAGGACCGGCGCGGGCGAGGTGGTGGAAGCCCTGGCCATGAACGAGGTATCGCTGCTGCGCGAAACCCGCCAGGCCGCCAAGCTGCGCATTCGCGTCGATCACAAGGTGCGCCTCGACGAGTTGATCTGCGACGGCATCCTGCTGTCGACCCCGGCGGGCAGCACCGCCTACAACCTGTCGGCCCATGGCCCCATCATCCCGCTGGGGGCGGGCATCACCGCGCTGACCCCCATCAGCCCGTTCAGACCCCGGCGCTGGCGCGGCGCCCTGCTGCCCCATACCGCCAAGGTGCTGTTCGAGATCCAGGAAGCGGGAAAGCGGCCGGTCAGCGCCGTGGCCGACTATACCGAGGTGCGCGACGTGGTCGAGGTGGAGGTCAGCGAGGACCGCTCCTCGCACCTGACCCTGCTGTTCGATCCCGAGCATAACCTGGAAGAGCGCATCATCGCCGAGCAGTTCCTGCCGTGATGGCCGCCCCTTGGCGGCAATGGCTGCTGGGGCTCGGCCTCGGCGGCGCGGGCGGAGCGCTGTTCGCCGCCCTCGACCTGCCGCTGCCCTGGATGCTGGGCGCGCTCGCCGTCACCACCGCCGCCTCGCTGTCGGGCCTGGGACCGGCGGTGCCCCCGCCGCTGCGCGCCACCATGATCGGGGTGCTGGGCCTGATGCTGGGCAGCGCCTTCACCCCCGACCTGCCCGAGCGGGCGGCACGCTGGAGCACCAGCCTGGTCGTCCTGTTCCTTGCCATGGTGGCCACCACCGCCCTGGTGGTGGCCTATCTGCGCCGCGCCGCCGCCATGGACCCGGTCACCGCCTATTTTTCCGGAGCCCCCGGCGGCATCAACGAGATGGTGATCACCGGCACCGCTCTGGGCGGCGATGAACGCACCATCGCCTTGTCCCATTCCCTGCGCATTCTGCTGATCGTGTTCACCGTGCCGTTCGGCTATCGCCTGATCGCCCATGTCCAATCCATCCCCATGGCGCAAAGCATGGGAAGCCTGGCCGATCTGGCGGGCACCGACGCCCTGGCGCTGCTGGCCAGCGCCATCTCGGGCGCCCTGATCGCGAAGCTGATCCGACTGCCCGCCTGGCCGCTGACCGGCCCCATGCTCATGAGCGCCGGGCTGCATCTGGCCGCCCTCAGCGCCGCCAGACCCCCGGCGGAACTGGTGATCGTCGCCCAGGTGGTGACCGGCGCCTCCATCGGCGCGCGCTTTCGCGGCCTGGGATGGTCCGAGGTGGCGGCGATGGTTCGCCCGGCACTGGGGGCCACCGCAGTGATGCTGGTAGTGTCGGCGGCGGCGGCGGCCGGGCTGGCGGCGGTGTCCGACCTGCCCTTTCCCGCCCTGCTGCTGGCCTTCGTGCCCGGCGGCATCGCCGAGATGTGCCTGGTGGCCCTGGCGCTGGGCCAGGACGTGGCCTTCGTCTCCACCCATCACATGATCCGGGTGGTGCTGGTGATCATGCTGGCGCCACCCGCCTTCCACCTGCTGCAGCGGATGGGGGGAAAATAAAATGGCCGCCCCGTTACCGGGGCGGCCATCCGTTCGTTCACCGGAAAGCGGCGAAGATTACTTCTTGCCGGCCTTCACGAACACCTCACGGGCCTCGTCGAGGCTCTGGGTGAAGCGCTTGTTCAGCAGGTCGAAGGCCTCGGAATTGGCCTTGGCGATCATCTCGGCCAGCTCGCGGGCATTGCCCAGGGCGCGCTCGAAGGCGTCCTTGGCGAACTCGGCCTGCTTGGCGGCCTTGTCCTGGGGGGTGCCGGGCTCGGCGAAATCCTTGGAAACCTGGGCCACTTCGTCCATGGTCTGGCGCAGGATCTCGACCTGACGCTTCACCACGTTCTGCAGGCCCTCGAAGGCCAGCTTGTTGGCCTGGGTCAGCGCTTCGATGTTCTTGCGCTGATTGGCAACGATGGTCTCGACATCCACGCCGGGGACCTTGAAGTCACCCAGGTACTTGCTGACGTCGAAATCGAAAAACTGTTCAGTCTGCTTGGCGGCCATTGTGGCGTCTCCAACCGAGAGGGTTTTGTGCGGTGCAGCGAACATAATCTCGCAGGTGCGAAAGAGTCAATCAGACTCAACCGCTTTGTGACGAAATATACTAAGGATGCATATTTATACTGTCATCCGGCAAGTTCCCGCCCTCGCCGGACGGCAGCCTCCACCGCTTGATTCATCAGGCCGGGCAGGCCGTTACTGTCGGCCATCAGCACCCCCAGGGCGGCAGCGGTCGTACCACCCGGGCTGGTGACATTCTGGCGAAGCTGCGCAGCGCTTTCCGATGATTGCCGCAGCAACTCGCCCGATCCCGCCACGGTGGCACGGGCCAGACGCACCGCCAGATCCTCGGGCAGGCCCTGGGCCACCCCCGCTTGGGCCATGACCTCGGCCAGCAGGAACAGGTAGGCCGGGCCGGACCCCGAAACGGCGGTGACCGCGTCCATCAGGCTCTCGTCCTCGATCCAGCCGACCTCGCCCACGGCCGAGAGCAGCGTTTCGGCCAAGAGGCGCTGGGCGTCGCCGATGCCGGAACCGGCACAACAGACGGTGATGCCGCGCCGCACCGCCGCCGGAGTATTGGGCATGGCGCGGATAATGGCGGCCGACGGGCCGAGATGGGTCCGGAAGAAGTCGATGGGCTTGCCCGCCGCGATGGACAGGAACACCGCGCCCTGGAAGCGCGCATAGGGGGGCAGGACCTGGGCCATGACCTGGGGCTTGACCGCCAGCACCACCACATCGGGATTGAACCCGGCCGGAATGGCGGCCTGGTCGGCCATCACGGCGACGCCGAGCGCGGGCAGGGCGGGTTCCACCACCACCATGTCGGCGGCGGCGATGCCCTGGTCCAGCCAGCCCGACAGCAGGGCCGAGCCCATCTTGCCGCAGCCCACCAGCAGAATCTTGGTCATGTCGAAAACTCCGGGATCACGCCTCGCCGGCGGTTTCCAGCAGCGAGGCGGCGACCGCCTCGCGGGCGGACTTGCCGCCCCAGATCACGAACTGGAAGGCGGGATAGAACCGCTCGCACTCGGCGACGGCCAGATCCATCAGATCCTCCACCTGTTCCGGCGACAGGCCGGCACCACCGGCCAGCAGCGAGGTATGGCGGAACATGGGCACGCAGTCCTCGTCCCATAGACCGAAATGGCCCAGCCACAGCTTCTCGTTGATCAGGGCCAGCAATTCGCAGATGGCGGTGCGCTTGGGCGTGGGCACCTTCATGTCGAAGGCGCAGGTGAAGTGCATGGCCCCCATATCCTCGCGCCAGGCGAAGTATAGGGAGTAATTGCACCACTGGCCGGGAACCTCGGCGGCCAGTTCTTCATCGCTGCGGCGATCGAAAGCCCAGTCATTGGCGGAAACGATCCGTTCGACCATATCGACGGGATTGGCAGCCGGGTCGTCGTCCCCATAAGCGGCGGTTAAGGTCATGCCTGAGCCCTCCTTGGCATGGCTACCGTCCGGTGCCGGACCTGAATCAAACCCTTGTGTTTGGTTCACAAGCGTTCACACAAGGGCTAGCCAACCACACGCCCCGATTCGGCGCAAGGCATTATTGAGTCTGTATTTGTGAATTTTTGTGGATAACCAGATCAGGTCTTTGGCTTGGGCGGTGCCTTGGCCTTGGGCGCCGTCCCCTTGGGCGCGGCGGCGGCTTCGGCCAACAGGGCCTCCAGCGCCGCGACCCGCGCCTCCAAAGCCTCCTGCTCCTCGCGCGCCTTGGCGGCCATGGCGCGGACCACCTCGAACTCCTCGCGGGTCACCAGATCCAGGCTGGCGGTGACACGCTCGAACTGCTGGCGGACCATGGCTTCCATTTCGGCCTTGAGGCCGGACAGGGCGCCCATGGCGCCGCCAGCCACCCGGGCCAGGTCGTCGAAGAAGGGGTTTTGGCTTTGCATGTCGGCCTCGCGTCTGATGGTCGGCATCCATTATGGCCGCCGTCCCCGGCTTTGTCACTTTTCTCCGGCGTCGCTGACCCCGGCCTCGGCGAAGGTGGCCATGCCGGTGTGGCAGGCCACCGCCGCCCGCACCAGCCCCACCGCCACCGCCGCGCCCGAGCCCTCGCCCAGGCGCATGCCCAGGTCCAGCAGCGCCGCCTTGCCCAGCCGCTCGATCAGGCGGCGATGGCCGGGCTCCACCGAGACATGCCCCACCATGCAATGATCGAGCGCCCCTGGGCGTTCCACCGCCAGGGCCGCCACCGCCGCCGTGGTGACATAGCCGTCCAGCAGCACCGGCACCCGCCGCAGCCGCGCCGCCAGAACGGCCCCCGCCATGGCCGCCAGTTCACGGCCGCCGAGGCAGCGCAGGATGTCCAGCGCCGACTGCCCGCCATGGCGGGCGACGCCCTCGGCCACCACCTGGATCTTGCGCGCCAGGGCGCCGCCCTCGACACCGGTGCCGCGCCCGGTCCAGTCCGCCGCCTCGCCGCCGAACAGGGCGCAGGACACCGCCGCCGCCGGGGTGGTGTTGCCGATGCCCATCTCGCCGATCACCAACAGGTCGGCATCGGCGGGAACCGAGTCCATGCCCGCCTGGACCGCCGCCACGAACTCGGCCTCGTCCATGGCCGGTGCTTGTGTGAAGTCGGCGGTGGGGCGGTCGAGATCGAGGGACAGCACCTCCAACTGCACGCCGAAAGCGCCGCACAACTGGTTGATGGCGGCGCCGCCGCGCTGGAAATTGGCGACCATCTGCACCGTCACCTCGGCGGGAAAGGCCGAAACCCCCAGCGCCGCCACGCCGTGATTCCCGGCATAGACGCGGGCGACCGGCCGCTCAAGGCGGGGCGGGTGGCACCCCTGCCAGGCGCACAGCCAGGAGGATAACTCTTCCAATCGTCCCAGCGAGCCGCCGGGCTTGGTCAGTTGCGGCTCGCGCGCCGCCCACAGAGCCTGGGCGGCGGCATCGGGTCCGGGCAGGTCGGCCAGGACGGTCCGCAAGGACGATACGCTAGAAATAGATAAATTCAAGGGAGCGCTCCACCAGATATTGCGTCACCGTCAGGCTCGTCCTATAAACCAGGATGATGAGCGAGTCACCTGTCAACATCTCTTCGCCACCGCCGCCGCCCCCTGGGAACTGGCTGGCCGAGCTTCATCTCGCCGCCAGTTTCATGACCCGGCTGCCCCTGCCCGATCCCGGCTATGTCCCGGGCGGCCTGGCGCCCGCCATGCGGACCTTCCCGCTGGTGGGAGCCGGAGTGGGGCTGGCCGCCGGACTGGTGGGGGCGGCGTCGGCCGCGCTGTTGCCACCCCTGGCCGCCGCCCTGCTGGCGGTGCTGGCCGGGGTCCTGATCACCGGAGCGCTGCACGAGGACGGATTGGCCGATCTGGCCGATGGGCTAGGCGCGCGAGGCGACACCCAGCGCCGCCTGGAGGTCATGCGCGATTCCCGCACCGGCGCCTATGGCGTGCTGGCCCTGCTGTTCTCGGTGGGGCTGCGCGCCGCCGCCCTGGCCGCCCTGGGTGGCGGCTGGGCCATGGCAACCGCGCTGGTGGCCTCCGCCGCCCTGTCGCGGGCGATGATTCCGGCGGCCATGCAGATTCTGCCGCCCGCCCGGCCCGATGGACTGGGCGCCGGAGCGGGATCGCCCGATGCCACGGTTGCCGCCACGGCGGCCGCCATCGGCCTCGGCCTTTGTATCCTCTGTCTCGGGTTGGGCGGCGCCTTGGCGGCGGCACTGGCGGCGGTGCTGGGCAGTCTGGCGGTGGTCCAGGTGGCGCGACGCGCCATCGGCGGATATACCGGCGACGTGCTGGGCGCGGTGCAGCAGGTGGCGGAACTCTCCATCCTGCTGGCCGTGGCCGGGATGGTGCGGCCGTGACCCAGACCGCGACCCGCTGGTGGCTGCTGCGGCACGCGCCGGTCCCTTGCCCATTCGGCCGCATCCACGGTCGGCTGGACGTGGCCTGCGACACGTCGGAGGACGAGGTCTTTCGCGCCCTCGCCCGCATCCTTCCCATCAACCCGGTCTTGGTGGAAAGCGGCCTGATCCGCTGCCGCCAGACGGCGGGCGCCCTTGAAGCCGCCGGCCTGCTGCTGCCGCCGCCCATCGTCGAGCCCGATCTGGCCGAGCAGGATTTCGGCCGCTGGCAGGGCCGCAGCTGGAGCGACCTGGAGGCCGCCAAGGACCCGGACCTTGCCGCCTTCTGGCGCGACCCGGCCACCGCGACCCCGCCCGGGGGAGAGAGCTTCGCCGCCGTGATCGAGCGGGTGACGCCGGCGCTTCTGGGCCTCTCCGCCGCCCATCCCGGCCGCGACCTGCTGGCCATCGTCCATGCCGGGACCATCCGTGCCGCCCTGGCCCAGGCCCTGGAGCTGTCCGCCGCCCAAGCCCTGCGCTTTTCGGTCCACCCCCTCTCCCTGACCCGGCTGGATTTCACCGGTGAGGGGTGGCGGGTCGAATGCGTCAACGCCTCGTCTCAATGACAGGCCTATTCCTTCGCATTGGCACATGCGTCGCAGGGTGGGGAAATTTCGGATTTCGCTACTTCTAAAGAGGTATGCGCAAAGCCTCTTTTTGACTTGCGCCAAGACTTCGATCGCGGGACAAATACAAAACAACTTGGCCGTCTGCGATACGGGGTCCACGATGCATTCTCTTCTAAGAAATCTTCGTCTCAGCTCGCGGATTGGACTGGCGATCTTATTGCCAGTTCTGGGCATGCTGGTCTTTTCCGGCATCGGCCTGACCGAAAAGATCGGCTTCGCCCAGAAGATGGAGCAGTTGGAGGACCTGGCCGCCCTTGGCCCCACCATTGGCACCCTGGTCCATGAACTGCAGAAGGAACGCGGCATGTCGGTGGGCTTCGTCGGCAGCAAGGGCGCCAAGTTCGGCGACCGGCTGCCCGGCCAGCGCAAGGAATCCGATCTCCGCCTCGGCGCCTTGACCTCGGCCCTGCGCAAGTTCGATTCGCCGGAAACCGGTGCCGGGCTGAAGGCGGCCATCACCGCCGCCACGGCCGGACTGGAAACTCTGGCCGCCCGGCGCTCGGCGGTGGATGGACTGGGCCTCTCCCAGGCCGAAACCGCCGCCTACTACACCGCCACCATCGGCAAGCTGCTGGCGGTGGTCGAGCAGATGGCGGTGATGGGATCGGATGTGCGGCTGTCCAAGGCCATCACCGCCTATACCCAGCTGTTGCACGGCAAGGAGCGGGCGGGCCAGGAGCGCGCCACCGCCTCGGGCGGCTTCGGCGGCAAGAAGTTCGAAGCCGCCATCCATCGCCGCTTCACCCAGTTGATCGCCCAGCAGGACACCTATTTTGCCACCTATGCCATCTATGCCAATGATGACCAGCGCCAGGCCCTGACCACCGCCCTGGCCGACCCCATCACCAAGGAGGTGGACCGCATGCGGACCATCGCCATGGACAGCCCGTTCACCGGCTCCACCGGCGAGGTCGAAGCCCCGGTCTGGTTCGATACCATCACCAAGAAGATCGATCTGCTCAAGGCGGTCGAAGACAAGGTGGCCTCCGAGCTGATCGCCCTGGCGGGCTCCATCCGCGCCGAGACCGAACGGGCGCTGACCACCTATCTGATCGCCACGGTGGTGCTGCTGGCCGCCGGTATTGGTATCGCCTGGATGATCGCCGCCGATATCTCGGGGCCGCTCAGCAAGATCATCACGGGCATGAAAATCCTCTCCAAGGGCGATCTCGACCATGAGATCGAGGGGGGGGACCGCCATGACGAAATCGGCGACATGGCCCGGGCGGTGGAAACCTTCCGCCAGGGACTGCTGCGCGCCGAGGACCTGACCCGCCAACAGAAGGCCGAGCAGGAGGCCAAGGACCGCCGCGCCAAAGTGATCGACGGCATCCTGGGCCAGTTCAACTTCGAGGTCGCCGAGGTCCTGGAAACCATGGCCGCCTCGGCCACCGAGCTGGAGGCCACCTCGCAGACCATGTCGGCCACCGCCGAGGAAACCTCCAACCAGGCGACCGTGGTGGCCGCCGCGGTCGAGGAGATGGCGGTCAACATGCGCACCGTCGCCTCGGCCGCCGATCATCTGTCGGCCTCGGTTGAAGCCATCAACCATCGGGTCGCCGATTCGGTCCATATCGCCGAAAGCGCCCGTCATCGCGCCCAGGAGACCAATGTCTCGGTGCGCGGCTTGTCCCATGCGGTGACCAAGATCGGCGAGGTGGTGACCCTGATCAACGACATCGCCGCCCAGACCAATCTGCTGGCATTGAACGCCACAATCGAGGCCGCGCGGGCGGGGGATGCCGGCAAGGGCTTCGCCGTGGTCGCCAACGAGGTCAAGAACCTGGCCAACCAGACGGCGCGGGCCACCGACGAGATCACCGCCCAGATCAATTCGGTTCAGAACGAAACCCGCGCGGCGGTGAACGCCATCACCGAGATCACCGGCATCATCGAGCAGATGAGCGAGCTGTCATCGGGTATTTCCTCATCGGTTTCCGAACAGGATGCCGCCACGTCGGAAATCGCCAACAATGTGTCGCAGGTCTCCCAGGGCGTCGACGAAGTCAGTTCCAACGTGGTCGGGGTCAACCAGGCGGCGGGCGAGACCGGCCATGCCGCCTCGGACGTGCTGGAAGCGGCGCGGACGGTCGCGGAACGGGCCACCACCCTGCGCCAGCAGGTGGATACCTTCCTATCAAATATTCGCGCCGCCTGACCCTTCGGGGGATCGACCGGATCGACCGGATGCGCTAAGACTTCGTGGGGAGATTCGTCAGATGCAATACACCACCAAACGCAATGGCAGCCAGATCCAGGCCTCCCTGTCGGGGCGACTGACCTTTGCCGATGCCGCCCAGTTTCCGCAATTCGTCGATCAGGTCGCCAAGGGCGCCACGGTGTGCGAACTCGACCTGGCCGGCCTGACCTTCATCGACTCCACCGGTATGAGCCTGTTCGTCCACGTCTACGATGCCGCCCAGGAGTCCGGCCTGAAGGTGGTGGTTCGCAATGCCCAGGGCATGGTGGCCGATACCTTGCGGCGCGCCAGCTTCGACACCTTGTTCGAGTTCAAGTGAGCGGCCTCGACTTCCTCAATCTAGGCGTGGCCGAGGCGGAATTCGACCGAATCCGCCGCCGTATGCTCGATCTCAACCGCAGCCTCTCCGGCCGCCGCATGGTGGCGGTGTTCGATGGCCGCGCCCCCGGCGGCCCCGCCGCCAGCCTGACGCAGACCGCCGATATCTTCATCGACGCCTCTTGCGACGGCCATGCCGCATTCGAACTTCCCACCCCGGCCGATCTGGTGATCCGGGTCTCCACCCTGACCGCCATCGATACCGATCTGTCCGACGCCCTGGTGGCGGCGGTCAATGCCCGTGGCGACCAACGCCTGCACAGCACCGACATGGACATCCGCTGCGCCGTGCAGGAAGCCATCGGCAATGCGGTCATCCACGGCAATCTTGGCCTGGACGGGTCCATGCGGGCCGATCTGGCGGGACTGCGGATTTTCGCCGAGGCCATGGAGAAACGCCGCGGTGATCCGGCACGGGCCTGCCTGCCGGTCACCATCATCACCCGCACGCGCGGGACCGAGTTGGAGGTTTCCATCGAGGACCGGGGCCGGGGCTTCAGCCCCCCGCTGACCCGTCCCACCCGACCACCGCCGGTAGCGGCGGGCGGCTTGGGCCTGGTGATCATTCACCGTTGCTGCAGCAAGGTCGGCTTCGGCCTGGGCGGGCGGCGCATCACCATGACCTTCTCCGCCGCCCCCTGACCCCGACCCGGGCGACGGATCGGCCTTTTTCCCGCCCGATTCCCGGTGCACCATGATGCCCCATCCCTTCCGGTGAGGCCGCCATGCGCATCCTGCCCGTTGTTGCCATTTGCCTTGTCCTGCCCCTGGGCGTCCATGCCGCCGAGATGGCCCCCTCGCCCGGGTCCATCGTCCTGACCGTGTCCCAGAACGGCAGCGCCCTGGTCCAGGACCGCCGCCCTATCACGGCAGAACGAGGAGCCGGCACGCTGGTCTTCGAGGCGGTGGCGCGCGATGCCCTTGCCAGCAGCGCCATGCTGACCGGCACCGGCCTCCGGGTCCTGGAGCAGGGCTTCGACCTGGACGGACTTTCCCCCGAACGGCTGCTGGCCGCGTCGGTGGGACGCGAGGTCACCCTGGTCTGGCAGGATGGCGGCGGAGCGGAGCGGAATGAACGGGCCAAGGTCCTGGCGGCCCGGCCGCAACCGCTGTTCCTGGTGGCGGGCAAGGTGGTCAGCGGCACCCCGGCCCGCATCCTGTTCGACGCCCTGCCCGCCGGGCTGCGCCCCGGCCCAGCCTTCCGTGCCGCCATCGAAGCGGAAGCGGCGGGACCACGAGAGGTGGAGCTGACCTATCGCACCACCGGCCTGGGCTGGAGCAGCGACGCCAGCGCCGAACTGTCCGCAGACCGCATGACCCTGACCCTGTGGGCCAGCATTACCAATGCCAGCGGCGCCGATTACACCGACGCCCGGTTGCGGCTGCTGGCCGGCAGCCCCAACCAGGCCCCCGAGCCCGACCGCGCCCAGCCCAAGGTGATGCGCGCCATGGCCATGACCGCCGCTCCAGCGGCCGAACCGGTCCGCGAGGCGGTGGGGCCCTATCACCTCTATACCGTAGAGCGACCGCTGACCCTGAGAGACGGCGAGACCCGGCAGGTGCCGCTGCTGAGCGCCCGCTCGGTGCCCATCACGCGGGAACTGGTGCTGGAGCCCCAGCCGGTCCCGGTCCATCAGGCGCGCCAGTCCGACAGCCGCGACCTTCACCCGGTGCAGGTGATCGAATTCGCCAATACCTCCGCCAATGGCTTGGGCAAGCCCTTGCCGGGCGGCGTCATCCGGGTGGGCGAGCGCGGCCGCGATGGCCGTCTGGTGCCGCTAGGCGAGGACCTTTTGCCCCCGCTGCCCGAGGGGCGCAACGGCCGCATCTCCCTGGGGCAAGCCTTCGATGTCACCGCGCGCCGGGTGCAGACCGATTTCCAGCGCCTGTCCCCCGACAGCACCGAAACCGCCCAGGAAGTCCGCCTCGCCAATGGCGGCGACCATGCCGCCCCGGTGACGGTCATCGAGGCGCTGCGCGCCGACTGGACGATCCTTGAGGAAAGCCAGAAGCATTCCCGCGACTCCGCCGCCACCGTCCGTTGGCGGGTGGACGTGCCCGCCAAGGGCGAGGCGGTGCTGCGCTACCGGGTGCGGACCAAGGGATAACCCTACTGGCCTCGGCGGGCGATGAAGTCGATGACCTTCTCGCCCGCGCCGTGGTCCCACAGGTCATTGTGATGGGCGGTCGGAATAAACAGGCCTTCCTTCGCCTCGGTGGATGTCGCGGCCAGCAGTCGGCGCGCCATCTCCACCGGCACGGTCTCGTCGCGCTCGCCATGGACGATGAGCAGCGGCACCCTGAGCCCCGCCATCTTGGACAGATTGTCGAAGCGGTCGGAGATCAGCAGATGCGGCAGCGGCGGCACCACGTAAGGAGGCGCCAGATCGGGAATGGAGGTGAAGGGGCATTCCAGCACCACCAGCATGGGGTCCATCAGCCCGGCCATCTCCATGGCCACCCCGGCCCCCAGGGATTCTCCGTAAAGCACGATCTTCGAGGCGGGCACGCCGCGCGACAGCAGCCACTGGACCACGGCGCGGCCATCGGCATAGAGCCCCTTCTCGCTGGGCCGCCCCGGCATGCCGCCATAGCCGCGATACTCGGCCAGGAAGACCCCAAACCCGGCATCCAGCAGGGAGCGGGCCTTGAAGGCGCGCGACGCGATGGTTCCGGAATTTCCGTGGAAGAACACCACCGTGGGATTGCCCGACTGCTTGGGCGGCGCATACCAGCCGCCGACCGGCCAGCCATCCTCGGCCTTCAAGGGCACCGGCACCATCTCCGGGACATCGGCCTCGGCCGGGTCGGAACGGGTCTGCTCCGGATGGTAGATCATGCCACGCTGGTTGAGCGCGAGCAAAAGGACGAACAGCAGGTACAGCCCGCCGAATGCCGCGAAAGCCAGAAGGATGATCTTGAAGGCCATACTGTCCCCATCAAAGAGAAAGGGGCCCGCGGATCGCTCCACGGGCCCCCTGAGCCTCTACACGCCGATCAGACCCGATTCATGCGGTTTTCGACCAGATCGTCAACCACCGTGGGATCGGCCAGGGTGGAGGTATCGCCCAGCGCGCCGTAATCGTTCTCGGCGATCTTGCGCAGGATGCGGCGCATGATCTTGCCCGAACGGGTCTTGGGCAGGCCCGGCGACCACTGGATCAGGTCGGGGCTGGCGATGGGGCCGATTTCCTTGCGGACCCAGTTGACCAGCTCCTTGCGCAGTTCCTCGGTCGGCTCCTCGCCCTGGATCAGGGTGACATAGGCATAGATGCCCTGGCCCTTGATCTCGTGCGGATAGCCGACCACGGCGGCCTCGGCCACCTTGGGATGGGCGACCAGGGCGGATTCCACCTCGGCGGTGCCCATGCGGTGACCGGATACGTTGATCACGTCGTCGACGCGGCCGGTGATCCAGTAGTAGCCGTCCTCGTCACGACGGGCACCGTCACCGGTGAAGTAGCGGCCGGGATAGGTGGTGAAGTAGGACTGCTTGAAGCGCTCGTGATCGCCCCACAGGGTGCGCATCTGGCCCGGCCACGAATCGGCGATGCACAGATTGCCCTCGGTGGCGCCCAACAGCTCCTTGCCCTCGGCATCCACCATCAGCGGAACCACGCCGAAGAACGGACGAGTGGCCGAACCGGGCTTCAGCGGAGTGGCGCCGGGCAGCGGGGTGATCAGGATGCCGCCGGTCTCGGTCTGCCACCAGGTATCGACGATGGGGCAACGGCCGTCGCCGACCACGCGGTGATACCAGGTCCAGGCTTCCGGATTGATGGGCTCGCCCACCGAACCCAGCAGGCGCAGCGAGGCGCGGCTGGTCTTCTTCACCGGCTCCTCGCCTTCGCGCATCAGCGAACGAATGGCGGTGGGCGCGGTGTAGAAGATGTTGACCTTGTGCTTGTCCACCACGTCCCAGAACCGCGACACGGTCGGGTAGTTGGGGATGCCCTCGAACATCAGGGTCGTGGCGCCGTTGGCCAGCGGGCCATAGACGATGTAGGAGTGGCCCGTCACCCAACCCACGTCGGCAGTGCACCAGTAGATGTCGCCGTCATGATAGTCGAAGACGTACTGGTGGGTCATGGAGGCATAGACCAGATAGCCGCCGGAGGTGTGCAGCACACCCTTGGGCTTGCCGGTGGAGCCGGAGGTGTAGAGCAGGAACAGCGGAGCTTCGGCGCTCATCTCGACCGGGGTATGGGTCGGAGCGGCCTTGGCCACCAGATCCTCGTACCAGCTGTCGCGGCCGGTCACCATGTGAACGTTGCCGCCGGTCCGCTTGACCACGACCACGTTCTTCACCGACCAGCAGGTCTCCAGCGCCTTGTCCACATTGGCCTTCAGCGGCACCTTGCGGCCGCCGCGCAGACCTTCGTCGGCGGTGATGACGATGGAGGAATCGCAATCCTGGATGCGGCCGGCCAGGGCGTCGGGCGAGAAGCCGCCGAACACGATGGAATGCACCGCGCCGATGCGGGCGGAGGCCAGCATGGCCACGGCGGCCTCGGGAATCATGGGCAGGTAGATGGTGATGCGGTCACCGGCCTTGACGCCCAGATCGGTCAGGGCATTGGCCAGACGGCACACCCGCTCGTGCAGGTCACGATAGGTGATATGGGCGGATTCGCTGGGATCGTCGCCTTCCCAGATGATGGCGGTCTGGTCGCCGCGCTTGGCCAAGTGGCGGTCCAGGCAGTTGGCGGCCACGTTCAGGGTGCCGTCCTCGTACCACTTGATGTGCACATCGCCGTTATAGGACACGTCCTTCACCTTGGTGAAGGGCTTGATCCAGTCGATACGCTTGCCGTGCTCGGCCCAAAAGCCCTCGGGATCCTTGATCGACCGGTCATACCATTCATGGTAGGTCTTCTCGTCGATCAGGGCACTCTTGGCGGTTTCAGCGGGAATCGGATAAACCTCGGACATTTCGGGGGTGTCTCCCTTTTCTGATTTGACCCAAGCTCGGCGGCGGCCGGCACGGGGTGTTCCCCATTACTGCGGGTGACGATTATGTTCGACTCGGGCGAGGGACACAAGCCCGCTCGAATGGGTAGGAGGTACGCTGTCACGGAATGATCATCAACCCAGGGTCCTGATCTCGCCGTCCACCACCTCGAGCGGAACCGCCTCCAGCCTGCGGCCGTTGCAGGGACCGCGCACGCACAGCCCCGTCTCGATTTCGAACAGGGCGAAATGATTGGCGCACAGGATCGAGGTCTTGAAGATGTCGAGGAAGGCGTCGTCCTCGATGTTCAGCGGCGCCCCCACATGGGGACAGGAATTGACATAGCCGAACACCTCGTCTCCCTGGCGGACCACGAAGATCCGCCGCTTCTCGCCGCCGAGCATGACCTTGAATTCGCGGGCGCCGGGATCGGGAATGGAATCCAGGGGACAGAGGGTCTTCAAGCCTCGACCCCCGCCAGGCCGCAGATGATCCGCCACGACTCCTCGTCCACCGGCGTCACCGACAGGCGCGACTGGCGCACCAGCGCCAGATGGTCCAGCCGGGGATCGCCCTTGATCTGGGCCAGGGTGACCGGTGTCTTCACAGGCATCAGCGCCTTGAAATCCACCACCACCCATTTGCCCTCGGGATCGGTGGGATCGGGGTAGGATTCTCCCACCACCTCCACCACCCCGACGATGCGCTTTTCTTCCACCGAGTGATAGAAGAAGGCGCGGTCGCCCCGGCGCATGGCCTTCAAATTGGCCGCCGCCTGATGATTGCGCACCCCGTCCCAGTACTGGACACCCTTCTTGACGTGATCATCCCAGGACCATGCGGTGGGCTCGGACTTGACCAGCCAGAAGGCCATCAGGGGAAGACCTTCTTAAACGGCGTGATGGTGACGCTTTCGAACAGTCCGGCCTTGGCATAGGGGTCGGCGGCCAGGAAGGCGTCGAGGCTGGCGCGGTCGGGGAAGTCGATCACCAGCAGGCTGCCGACCATGCCCTGGCGATCCTCGGTCTGCAGCGGCCCGGCCAGCACCACCTTGTCGATATGGGCCTTGATGAACTCAAGATGGGCGGCGCGGTTGTCCAGGCGGACCTGAAGGTGGCCGGGCTTGTCCTTGCAGTGAACGGCGAACATGCGATCTGTTTCCTTGGGCTGGAATTGACCGGGCAAGCGTAGCGGAAAATCGCCCGGGCAGGGAAGCATGCATCCACCGTTTCCCCGGCGGCCGTCCTCGGGTAAGCTCGCGGGTGGGAGGAGTAGGATGTCTATCGCCTGGGATGAGTCTCTCGCACTCGGCGACCCGGTCATCGATGACGACCACCGCCGCATGATCGGCCTGATCGCCCTGCTGGAAGCGGCGGCGCGGGGCGAGCTCGGTCTGGACGCCACCGGCCGGGTGCTGGACGACTTGACCGAACTCTGCCGCGAGCATTTCGCCCGCGAGGAAGATCTTCAGCGCCGCATCGGCTTTCCCGAACTGGACAGCCATAGGATTGCCCATGCCATGCTGCAGCAGCGGCTGGAATCGACCCTGGGCCATTATCGCGACGGCGACGACGAGGTCAGGGCGGGCATCGTCCGCACCCTGGGCGATTCCCTGGCCACCTGGCTGCTCGGTCACATCACCGGCAGCGACATGGAATTCCTGCCCTTCATGGGGCGGCGATAGAATTCATCTGGATTTGGTCGAATCGAAGCCCCGTTTTGGGCTTGATCCGGCCACTCTTTCGTCATGGCCGGGCCTTGTCCCGGCCACCCACGCGGATCAGCGCTTGACGCCGCAGGCCTTGTCGGCGGCGGCCAGGGCATCGGAGAACCCGGCCAGCGGGAAGGTGGCGGTGATATCGGCCCCCTTGACGGGAGTGGCATGCATCACCGCTTCCTTGCCCCCCTTCAGCGAGGCGACGATCGCCTTGTCGGCCTTGGCGTCCTCGCCCCAGGCGCGGTCGCCCTTGGTGAACAGGCTGTGCGGCTTGGTGCCCACCCGCAATTCCACCTTGGTGTCCTTCTTGAAGCCATAGGCGCCGCTGATGCTGACCTCGTCGGTGCTCTTGCCGCCCGAACGATGGGTCACGGTCAGGAAGGTGGCGGTCTTGGCCCCCTTCTCGCCGCCCTGGACCTTGGCGGCCGGCGCGGCGAGATAGCAGGTCAAAGCTTTGCCATCGGCGAAGGTCAGGACGTCCCAGGTACCATGGGTGCCGATGCGCTTGGTGGTATCCGCGGCCATTGCCGCCCCGGCGACGGGAAGAAGGGAGACGACAATCGCCGCCGTGACGATCCGAAGGGCCTGTTTCATTCCATCCTCTATGTTGCGGGCGCCCCTTCTACAGGGTGCCACCCAGGATATGCTCGCTCTTATGCACCACATGGGCGCCCTTGCCGACGATCAGCGGGTCGGGGGCGTGCACCAGGGAGCGGTCCTTGCCGGGATAATCCACCGAGTTGAGAAAGTGAAGCATGCAGTTCAGCCGCGCCCGCTTCTTGTCGTCGGACTTGATGATGGTCCACGGCGCGTCGGCGGTGTCGGTGTAGAAGAACATGGCCTCCTTGGCCTCGGTGTATTCCGCCCACTTGCCCAGCGACGCCTTGTCGATGGGCGACAGCTTCCATTGCTTCAGCGGGTCGTTCTCGCGCGACTTGAAGCGGCGGCGCTGCTCGTCCTGGGTGACCGAGAACCAGTATTTGTAGAGCTTGATGCCCGAGCGCACCAGCATGCGCTCCATCTCGGGGGTCTGGCGCATGAATTCCAGATATTCCGCTGGACTACAGAATCCCATCACCCGCTCGACCCCGGCGCGGTTGTACCAGGAGCGGTCGAACAGCACCATCTCGCCCGCGGTGGGCAGGTGCTGGATGTAGCGCTGGAAGAACCATTGGCCGCGCTCGACCTCGCTGGGCTTTTCCAGCGCCACCACGCGGGCGCCGCGCGGATTGAGGTGTTCGGTAAAGCGCTTGATGGTGCCGCCCTTGCCCGCCGCGTCGCGGCCCTCGAACAGCAGCACGAATTTCTGGCCGCTTTCCTTGGCCCACAACTGCACCTTCAGCAGTTCGGCCTGCAGCGCCGCCTTCTTCTCCTCGTATTCCGCCCGGCCCATCCTGGACTTGTAGGGATAGGCGCCGGTTTCGAAGGCGTGGCGAATGGCCTCGGGGTCATGGCGCATCTCGGCCAGTTCGTGCAGCGCCTGGGCGGTGGGAGTGGACGGCGCGGCGGGGGGCTTGGCCCGCGGCGTCGGCTTGGTCGTCTTGGTGGCGGCTTTCGGGGCGGCGGGCTTGGGCGCGGGCGCCGTTTCCTGGGCCGAAGCCTCGACGACGGCGGCAGCGGCGGACTTGGTCTCGTCTTCCGGATGGATCATGATTTCCCCCAGCGATCTTATATGCTTGGGCTCAAGTCTATCAGGCCCGGCGCCCCTGCTCCAGCCAGGCCTGAAGCATGAGGACCTGCCAGATTTCGCTTTGCCAGTTCTTGGCGCCCGAGCGCTGCTCGCTCCAGCAGCGCGCCACCAGCGACGCGTTCAGCCAACCCTGGCGGCGCAGCCGGTCCTCGGCCAGCAGGTCGTCGGCCCAGTCCTTCAGCCGCCCGCCTAGCCAGCGGCGCAGCGGCACCTCGAAGCCCATCTTGGGCCGGTCGACCAGGGCGCGGGGAACATGGCGATACAGAACCCGCCGCAGCACTGCCTTGCCGGTGCCGCCGTCGATCTTGAGGCCGGTGGGCAGGCTCCAGGCCAATTCGGCCACGGCGGGGTCAAGGAAGGGCAGCCGCGCCTCCAGCGAGGCGGCCATGGTGGCGCGGTCGGTCTTGACGCACAGATCGTCGGGCAGATAGCCCAGCACGTCGAGCAGCATGGTGGCCAGGGCGGGGTCCGTCACCGCCGGGGTCGGCGCGTCGAACAGGCAGGGCTTGGCGCCAGCGCTTGGCACCAGGTCGGGCATGCCGCGCCAGCGGGAATAATGCAGCCCCAGCAGCTTGGCTAGGCTGTCGGCCCCCAGCCGCTCGGCGGCGCGGCCCAGGCGGTAGCCGGGATGGCTGCGTCGCTTGGACAAGGGCGCGGCCAGGGCGGCAAGCCCCTCGGCCGGGGCCGCCAGCCATCGCGCCCCCAGCGCCCCCAGGCGCCGCAGCGGCCGGGGGGTGGCGGCCAGCCCGCGCCAGTCCCTGGGGATGGAACGGTAAATGCCGTAGCCGCCGAACAATTCGTCGGCGCCATCGCCCGACAGCGCCACCGTCACCTGCCGCCGGGTGACCTGGGCCAGCAGGGCGGTGGGCAGGGCGGCTTGGTCGGCGAAGGGCTCGTCATACATCCAGGCCAGGCGCGGCACCTGCTCCAACGCTTCGGCATCGGTGATGCGCACTTCGGTATGAAGGGTGCCGAGATGGTCGGCCACGGCGCGGGCATGGCGGCTTTCGTCCAGCCCGTCCTGGTCGAAGCCGATGGTGAAGCTGTGCACCGGCGCGCCGGACAGCTGACGCATCAGGGCGGCGGTGATGGACGAATCGATGCCGCCCGACAGGAACAGCCCCACCGGCACATCGGCCTGCATGCGCAAGCCCACCGAGGCCCGCAGCAACTCCTCCAGCCGGTCGGCGGCCTGATCCGCCGTGCCGGTGAAGCGGCCCTCCACCGCCCGCGCCGTCGCCACCGCCGACCAATAGGGCGCAAGCGACGCCTCGCCGCCCCGCACCGTCATCACCGTGCCGGGTTCCAGCTTGCGGGCCTGGGCGTAGATGGTGTGCGGCGCCGGAATCCAGCCCAGCCGCAGATACAGCCCCATTGTGTCGCGGTCCAGGGTGCCGTCCCAGGCGGGATGGGCGGCCAGGGCCTTCAACTCGGAACCGAACAGCAGGCTGCCGCCGCACCGCGCCCAATACAGCGGCTTCTCGCCGAAACGGTCGCGGGCCAGATACAGCACCCGGTCGCGGCGGTCCCACAGGGCGAAGGCGAACATGCCGTCGAAGGCGGCCACCGCCGCCTCCACCCCCCAGGCGGAAACCGCTTCCAGCAGCACCTCGGTGTCGGAATGGCCGCGCCAGGCGATGGCGGGGTCGAGCCGCGCCTTCAGCGCCGCGTGATTGTAGATTTCGCCGTTGAAGCTGATGACCCAGCGGCCATCATGGGAGTCCATGGGCTGATGCCCCTGGGGGCTGAGATCAAGGATGGCGAGGCGGCGGAAACCCAGCGCCAACCCGGCTTGCTCATCCACCCAGGCGCCGTCGTCATCGGGGCCGCGATGGATCAGGGTGGCGGCCATGGCCGCCACCACCCGCGCCCGCTCGGGGGTTGTTCCGGTGATGTCGAGGAATCCGGCGAAGCCGCACATGGAAGGACCCGGTCAGAAGGTGTAGCCGGGCGTGGTCTGCAACCCCTTGGCCCATTGCGGCTCCGGCCCGCCGTCGATCCAGGCCTTGCCCTCCTGGAAGATGGCGCGGGTTTCGTCGACCATTTCCTTGAGCAAGGCGTGGTAGGTGGCCAGGAAATCGGCGAACACCGCCGCCAGTTCGTCCGGATCCTCGATGCGGTTGAGGAAGACGCAGCCGCACTTGGCCATGCCGATGGTCGGGCCGACGAACATGGCATAGACATGGGAATAGGGACTGGTCACCCAGTTCCGGTTGATCTCGGTCAGCCGATGCAGCATCCAGCGGAAGTCGTGGCCTTCGCGCTGGATGGCGGCGTACAGTCCGTCAATAGCTGCCTCGAAGGCGTCGATCTCGGCGATATAGGCCGGAAAGTCGAAGCGGGGCAGATAGCTGCCCTTGGCCAGGAAGGTGGCATCCTTGCGGACCCGGGCATAGATGGCCTCGCGGTCCAACGGCTGGCCTTCGAATTCCAGCGCCTCGGACAGCTTGGGCACGGTGCCCTTGATGAAGCCGCCATCGCTGCAATTGAAGGCGCGCAGGCCGAACTTGGTGACCTTGCCTTCCAGCATGTCACGGGTCCAGGACAGCACCAGGTTGGACTGGATGGTGCCGCCGAAATTGCCGGGAAAGCTGTAATCCCCAACCATCTTGCCGGTCTTGAAGGTCTTCGAGGTGTAATAGGCGGTGTTCTTGGAGTGATGGGACTCGCCGTCGCGCCAGCCGCAATCCATGCCGAACAGATAGACGTGGCGGAACCCCATGCGCGCCGCCACCGCCACGATGGTGTTGGCCACGTTGGGGCCGATGGCGGTCATTTCGGGGAAGTCGCCCTTGAAGCAGCGGGTCGAGACCACGCTGTCGCGGAAGAAGTAGTAGGACTCGTCGAACAGGGCGGAAATGCGGGGATTGACCGTCGCCGAGGCCACCAGCTTGATGCCGGTGAAGCGCCGCTCGGGGAAGCGCTCGGCATTCAGGTCCAGCATGTGCTCGAAAAAGTCCCAGACCTGGACCACGTTTTCCAGTTCCACGTGGTAGTCGGGCACGATGCCATGGGCCAGCAGGATCTGCAGTGACGATCCGCCCGAGAAGATCACCGCGTGATCGCGCCACTTCTTGATGTATTCGATGTCGTTGTCCACCGACGGTCCCGAGGTGATCAGGAAGGCGGGCGCGCTGATGGGAAGCTGAAAGTCTCCCGACAGCATATGACAGTCGTATTTCTGCAGATTGGCTATGGTGTTCCACAGCATCTTGCGCTCGTCCTCGAAATATCCGCGCTGGATCATCTTCAGCGGAACATTGTTGACGAGATCCTCGAAGGCCTTGTCCAACGCCCAGGACGGGTAATGGCGATAGTAGTACGAGCCGTCGATGCCCAGATCGCCCTGCTCCTCCACCAACACCGCCAGATCGCGCACCAGCTGGACCGGCAACTCGCCCAGGACGAAGGACAGCTTGGTCCCGGTCTGATCGCAGCGGTCGGCAATGGCACTCCAGTCGATGGTCGCCAGGGAATGCAGAACGAATTCGTCGATGGCTTCCACCACCACCACCCAATCCACCGTCAGGCTCTCCACCAGGGTGGGCAGGTGATGGCCAAGACCGAGGCCGAAGACGAACAGGAAACCGGCCCGGCAGACCGGCGCCCCGGTCAGGACGGTGGCCTTATGGCGGACGACACTGTCGAGCATGCTGTTGAACAGCCGAGCCGAACTGGGGCTGTCGCCGGACATGGCGTTGACGACCTGATAGCCCACCCGGCGCGGGGTCTCGATGAAGTCCCGCGCCTGTGCCAGCGCCAGTTCGCGGCCGTCGCACTTATAGAGCCGACCGCTGCCCAGGTCGATATCCACCGGCACGCCTTGGTCGCGGATGATGCTGCTGAGCGGCGTCCGGATGGCCGTCAGCCGCTCATGCACCTCGGGAAACCGACGCCGGAACAGTTCCAGGTTACGTTCGAACAGTCCCGGCGATCCGTCGGCGGCCTCGGTCATCACGCCTGCAGGCGTCCAAGGGCCTGGGTCACCGCGTCCTCGATCATGGCGGCGAAGCCCTTGGGCGAGAAGGCCGGAACCGCGGCAAGCCGCTCGGGCAACGCCGCCCGCATGGCCGACAGCGCCGCCACATTCCCCGCCAGGGCGCTCGCCGCCGCCACATAGGCGGCCACATCGGACGCCACCAGGCTCTCGCCCAAACCGGCCGCGGCCAGGAAGGCCCCCATATCGGCGCCGACGCCCTCGCTGGCCAGGGCAATCACCGGAGCGCCACCGCGGAGGAACTCGCCAAAGGCAAGGTTATCGGCGGAGGGGAACGGCATCAGGGCCACATCGATGCTGGCGGCGAATTCGGCGCGGCTGCCACCCCGGACCACGTCGATACGGTGGGAGACACCGGCATTGCCGAACAGGGCCACCACCTCGTCCACCATCGGCGGGTCCTGGAACAGGCCGGTATCACGGAACAACAGGGTCGAGCCCGGAACCGCCTGCAGGATACGCCCCCAGACCATGGCCAGTCGCGGGGTGAGTTCCGCCCGGGACAGTTCGGTCCCGAAGGTGATGGTTCCCGCCTCGACGGCGGGAGCAGGCGTCGCCACCGGCGCCGCCCCCAAGGGGTCACCCAGGCAATAGCGACCCGAGGCGAGCGCGATCTCGCCCTCGCCCGCTTCACGACCCACGACACAGGCCAGGTAATTGCCGGGCGCGCGCCCGGCCACCGGGAGATGCAGCCAATTGATCTGCAAGGGCGCGGTATTGCGCTGGAACAGCCCACTCTTGGCGGGGGCCAACAGACCATCGGCGTCGATCACCACATGCACGCCCTCGCCACGGATCAGGGCACCCATGGTGGTGACGTCCAGGGCGGATACGTCACGCCACAGCTCGAAGGCGCCACGGGTCCAATAATTGGCGGGACTGTCGGCTTCGCCCTTGCCGAAGCCGATGACATTGACCTTGGAGCGGTCATGGGCCTTGGCGACGGCGCCAACCATGGCCCGCAGTTCGGGGGTGTCGAGGGAGGAGCAGAGATAGCAGATGCGGATGGGCGAGGCCCCGGCATATTTGGGCGCCGGGCGCACCGTCTTCGGCGCGGCGGCGGCCAGTTGCGCCGCCCAAGCCTCGGCGATACCGGTCGCCTTGATCTCGGCACCGTCGAAATAGCGGAAATCGGCCATGGCCGCGCCAAGAATGGCGGCCGAGGTCGGGGCGCGGGCGATGGCTTCCTGATGGCAGGCCAGACCCTCGCGGGCCGTGCCGGACTTGATCAGGCAATGGGCGAGGCGGCTGAGCAGGGTGGCGCTGGGACCCGCCAGGGTGGCGATGGAGCGCAGCATGCCGATGGCTTCGGCGGTATCACCCCGCAGCAACTGGATCTGGGCATAGGTGTCCAGGGCTTCCACATCATTGGAGGTGACGCTGAGATGCTGCTCCACATGGAATTTGGCCTGTTCCAGATCCCCCATGTTCATGGCGGCGATGCCACGGGCCAGCAAGGGCTTGGCGGTGATCTGCGTCAGGATTTCGGTGAACTTGGGGAAGTCCGGCCCGAAATAGGGAGTTACTTCATTGGCGGCCTCTTCGGTGGTGGCCAGCTTGGCATAGTAGATGGCGTCGGCCAGGCAACCGGCCAGACCGTAGAGCACCGCCAGGATTTCCGGCACCTCCGCCGGATAGGACACGCTGTCCACCTGGGACCGCAGCAGCTTGATGGCATAACCGATGCCACCGGCACGGTAATAGATGGCGGCCAGGGCGCAGGTGACGTCGGCGACCAAACCCGGCTCGGAAATTGAGGTCTCGGCGAGAGCCAGAGCCGCCTTGTCGTCCCCGGCTCGGACCAGCTCCATCATCTTGCTGCGGAAATCTTGGACGGCCCCGGCCGCCGCCTGGCTGTTGGAATTGGACACGGATCACCCCCTGGTCTTGCGTCCCGACGATAAATACCGCCGATCAGATCACTTCATTGGTGGTTAGATTGGCCTGGGGCTGTGGCTCCGTCCCTTCCTTGGGGGGGATGACCGTGAACAGGCCACCAGCCAACTGCCGGTTGATATTGATCAGGACGTCGGCCTTGCTGCGTTCGCGGGTGGCGATGATATCGACCGTGCGCTTATCGACGAAATTGGATAGCGACAGCCAGTTCTGGCGCAACTCCAGCGGCAGGTCGCATTCGGGTGAAGACAGCTCCGACTGATAGATCGTCCACAGCTTCCAGTTGAGACGCACAGCCCCCAGGAAATCCTCGATATCCACCGATTCCGATTGCCCTTCCGACATGCGCCGTGCCGTCTCGGTCAGCGCCCAGGCCTCGGTCTCACGCGGGTTTCCCCCGGCAGGAATAGACCGATAGCGGCCTTGATCGGTTTTGGGATAGGCCATTTGAGCGAACCTCCGGCTTCACAGGCGATGATCCCGTAACAATGAGCCTGGATTGGTTAAGTTTGGGTTGATGGCTCACCAAAAGCCAGTCGCGCGTCACGAAAGAAAAAGCGGACGGCGATAAACGCCGTCCGCTCAATTCTACCAAGCTCTAACGAGCCCGCGACTTACCGGAAGAGCGACAGAACGCCCTGCTCGGCCTGGGCGGCCCCGGAGAGCGCCTGAATGCCGAGCTGCTGACGTGTCTGCAGCGACACCAGGTTGGCGCCTTCTTCGTTCAGATCGGTCAGCACCAGCTTGTCGCCGCCGATCTTCAGGGTATTGATGTATTCCTTGGTGAAGTCCAGACGGGTCTGGAGCAGAGCCACGTTGGCACCCAGGGTCTTCGCAGTGGTACGAACCGAGGTGATGCCCGATTCGAACATGGCGATGTAGGCGTCGAACACCGACACCGACGAGGACACCGAGGAGAAGCCGGCGAACATCGACACACCGGCGATACGGGAGATACCGGCCGAGGTAGCGATGACGGAGGCGCCCAGGGTGAAGGCGGTCATGACCAGGCCACCGGACACTGTGACGTTGGCGCCGTCCACCTGCAGAACGTTGGCGGTCTTTTCCGAGAACTGCACCTTGATGTTCGAAGCGGTCGCGTTGATCAGGTTCAGGCCCTGATAGGACGCGTCGTTCGCAAGGTAGTTCATCTGAGAGGCCAGGGTATTCAGCTGGTCGCCGAGGGTCTTACGGTCCGCTTCGGACGCAGACTTGGCGGAGAGCACGATACCTTTCATCTGGACCATCAGGTTTTCAACCTTCGTCACCGCATTAAGAGCGGTCGACAGATTGCTGATACCCTGATCGATTTCGGACTTGCGGGTCGACATGTCGCCCGCGCGATCCTTCAGGGACTTGTCCTGGAAGAACGCAACCGCGTCGTCGATGGCGGAGCTGACGTTCTTGCCGGTGGACAGGCGGGTATTGGTACGAGCAACGAGGTCGCCGGTATTTTGCAGCGACAGCAGGTTGTTGCGGATCGTGGCAGAGAGTGTGACGTCGGCCATGGCGATATCCTTTCTGGATTAAGCCGTTTGACAATCGCAGGCCTTTGAGGCTGCGCCAATTCTAGCGGCCTCAACGGCCTGGGCAAGGACCAGATTTCGATCCCTACTGACTGTAGCCTAGGAGATATTCCAGCGAAATGCAAGCCCTTTGACGGATTAGGGGATTCAGCCGAGACGCGGCGGCATTGACCCTCCCTCCGCCAGCGCTTAGCCTGCCAGTCAGCCGCCCCAGGACAGAGCGTCAGGATACACCGTCATGCCGCGGGTCACCATCGAGATACCCCCAGATTTCCAGTTTGCCACCGAGATTACCATCTGCATCGGCCAGATCAATTACGGCCACCACCTGGATAACGCGGCCTTGCTGTCGCTGGTCTCAGAGGCCCGGGTCCGCTTCCTCAAATCGCTGGGCTATGGGGAACTGGACGTGGAGGGATTGGGCATCATCGTGGCCGATGCCGCCATCCGCTATCGCTCCGAGGCCTTCCACGGCGAGATCCTGGTGTTCGAGATGGCCGCCGCCGACCTCAACAAATACGGCTGCGATCTGGTCTGGCGCGCCCGCGCCAAGGAGGACGGCCGCGAGGTCGCCCAGGGCAAGACCGGCATCCTGTTCTTCGATTACGCCGCCCGCAAACCCGCTCCCGCGCCGCCCGAATTCCTCCGCAAGACCGGCCTGGCCTGACCTTCGCCCCCTCCCCGGACACAACGCCCATGATCAAGCGCTTCCTCTCGCTCGGCGCCGCCGCTTTGGCCACCCTGGTCAGCGGCTGCGGCGACGGCCCCTCCACGGTTCCCGGCACCTATCGCAGTCCGGCGACCTGGAGTTCGTTCATCTACGCCACCTCGTCAGGGCCGCTGCTGCTGGATCTGCGCGGCGACCCGTTCGGCGGCGGAGCCGCGACCCTGGCTCGGGCCGTGTCCACGGCGGTCGCCGGGGCCGTTCCCGGCCGCCCCTTCCAGGTCACCCTCGACCCCGCCTCCGCCGCCCAAGCCAAATACCGCATCGTGATGATCCTGGGCGCCGCCGCCGGGGCCGACGAGCGAGCCGCCTGCGCCGGCGGCGCCAAGGGCGGGTCCGCCCCGGTGGGCCAGGGACGATTGGAGGTGGTGGCCTCGTTTTGCGAGGGCGACGCGCCGCTGTCCTCGTCACGCGGCTGGGTCGCCCGGCTGGACGGCCCCGATGACCGCCGGTTCGGCCTGCTGATCGGCCAGCTTGCCCGCGACCTGATCGGCCAGCCTCCGTGAGACGGCGGCACGGCGAATCCAGTTCGTGACATTTGCTAAAGAATGAGTTAACGTTGGCTTACTTATGTTCAGCCAGAAAGGCAGGACCATGGACGTATCATCCGTCGGCGTCGCGAACTCGGCGCAATACCTGCAAAAGGCCGCTACCGGCCAGCAGGCTCCGCTGAGCGCTATCAAGCAGGAAGAGCAGGCCGCCCAGGCCATCGCGCTGAGCCTGTCGCAAAGCGCGCAACAGCTTCAACAACAGCAGCAGCCCCAGGCCGCGAAGCCCTCCGATGTGGGCAAGTCGGCGGTGGGTCAGCTTCTGGACGTCCAGGCCTAGACAGCGGTCCGATTCTGACGCTTAGATCCCTAAGCGTCAGGTGAATCGACACACCGACTGATTGAAACGCGGAAACAAATCCAAAATTTGCGAGTGATGCAAATGTTGGTTTTTTCCCGCTAGGCCTGCGTCGCCACCCGGCATGGGGTGCCCTTTAACGGGCACGCCATCCATCATCTCCCGCTCGCCCGCCGCCCCGCGTGGCGGATGGGCTTTGTCATGTCGCGGCCCCTTCCATGATGCGGGCCAGCGCGATGTCGCGTTCCGTCACGCCCCCCGCGTCATGGGTTGTCAGGGTGACATCCACCCGATTCCACACATTGGCCCATTCGGGGTGGTGATTCATCCGCTCGGCCGCCAGGGCTACCTTGGTCATGAAGGCGAAGGCCTCGACAAAATCCTTGAAGCGGAAACTCCGGGTGATGGCGTCGCGCCCCTCGCATTCCAGCCATTCCGGCAATTCGGCAAGGGCGGCGGCGCGCAGGGGACCGGTGAGAGCGGCGGACATGGCGGTATCCTCGGATTGTTTCTGCGGCCCCCCTTCCCCAAATGGGCTTCTCTGGCGCCCGCGACAAGGACAGGCTAAATTCAATCCATCATGAGCAGAGTCATCCCGCACCACAGCACGCCACCCAGCTGCGCCGACCTGGAAACCATCGCCGCCGCCGCTTTCGCCGATATCCCGGAGGAATTGCGCCGCTACGCCGCCGACGTGGTCATTCGCGTCGAGGACTTCCCCGACGAGGAGGTCGAGCGCGAGATGGATCTGGAAAGCCCGTTCGACCTGCTGGGGCTGTATCGCGGCACCGCCCAGGACATCATGGCCTTTGGTGGCGCGCCCTCCTCGGTGGACATGATCTTTCTCTACCGTCGGCCGATCCTGGATTACTGGTGCGAAACCGGCGAGGATCTGTCCTCGGTGGTCAAGCATGTGCTGATCCATGAGATCGGACACCATTTCGGCCTGTCGGACGACGACATGGAGCGAATCGAGGACGAGGCGTGATGCCCTCCTCGGCGCCCCGCCGCTGGCAACCACGGTCCGCAGGCGTGGCCATGGCCATCCTGGCCCTGATCATTGCCCTCGCACCCTGCCCGTCCCTGGCGGCGGGCGACTTGCGGGTCCTGGCCAGGGCGAGGACCATCGCCCCCGAGGTGCTGACCAAGTTCGAACGCGAGACCGGCATCCGCGCCATCGGGGAAGAGGTGGGCGATTCCGGCGAAATGGTGGCCCGCCTCAAGGGCGGGCAATCAGGATTCGACATCGCCTTCCCCCCCGATCATCACGTGGCAGACCTGATCGAGGCCGGATTGCTGGAGCGGGTCTGGGCCGACCGCCTGCCCGGTTTCTGGAATATCGAGGATCCCTGGCGGTCGCGCTCCTTCGACCCCCGCAACGAATACACCATCCCCAACCAGTGGGGCACCACCTCCTTCGCCGTGGATACCTCCATCCACAAGGGCGACATCGACACCTTGCGCCTGTTGTTCGACCCGCCACCAGAAGTGGCGGGCCGGGTCGGCATACTGGACGGCGCCGATATCGTGCAATTGGCTTTGCTTTATCTCGGAGAAGCCCGCTGCACCCCCGATACCGGCCGCCTGGACAAGGCCTTGAAGGAAGTGCACCCCCTGCTGGCCCGGGCCCGGCTGGTCCGCCCCGCCGACATGGTCCAGTCCCTGGGAGGAGGCGATCTGGCCCTGGCGGTGGTTCGCAGCGGCGATGCCATGCGGGCTCGCGACAGCCGCCCCAGCCTGGCTTACGCCTATCCGCGCGAGGGCAATCTGGTGTGGACCGACGTGATCGCGGTGCCGCGCAATCCTCCCAACCGCGCCAATGCCCTGAAGTTCCTGACCTTCATGCTGAAGCCGGAGAACGCGGCCCTGCAGTCCAATTTCAACCGCTCGGCCAATATGATCCGGGGCAGTGAAGCCCATATGCTGGCGCCGGTTCTCGCGGCGCCGGAACTGGTGGCGCCATGGCCGGCCAAGGTGGGATTCCTGGTGTCGTGCGGCGCCAAGGTGCAGCGCCGCCACGAAGAGGTCTGGGAACAGGCCAAGCGCCAGGCCCTGAAAAGCTCCGTCAGCCCTGAGGATGCAGCGGCGTCCCGACCGGCACCTTGATCCGCAGACCCGGCGTGGGGATCAAGGCGATGAAGCGGCCCTCGATGGCGCGTCCGCGCGCCTGCATCAAGGCGCCGTGGGACAGGATCAAGGCGAGAGCGTCGAGAGCGAACAGCCCCATGGTCAGGCGCATCACCGTCTCGCCCAGGGGCGCCATCAGCGGAATGGCGAACAGTACCGGCAGCAAGGCGTAGAGGAAGGTATCGCGCCAGCGCCGCGCCCGCACCACCGACCCCGCCAGATAGGCCACCGGCGACGCCAGGACCAGGTTCACCTTGGCGCGGGCGACGACCTGGGTGGCGATGGCGGCGGCCGGACCGGGCAGCCCCTCGAAGCTGGCCTGCAGCGACAGGCCATCGGGCGCGACCATGAAGGTGGCGCGCAGGGCATCCATCGGCCATTGCCCCCGGGGAATGGCCGGACGGATTTCGGTATAGACCGCCCGGGAAAATGAGGAATCGGGGGGAAGAATTTCGGCAATCATCGTGCCATGATCTCCAACCGGGGAGATGGGCACTGTGCCACGTCCCGGCCTTCAGGCCAAGGACACAGACTCGGCAGGGTGCGGTCCCGGCGGTCTCAGGCGACCCGGGATGCCTCGGCGGCTTCCAGTTCCTCGCGAATTTCGTCCAGGCGAAGAACCAGGGCGACAATACCCAGTTCCTCCTCGACCCGGGAACGCTCCGCCATCAGCTCTTGCCGGGCGGCGGGGTCGGCGGTCTGCCAGCGGATGTTCATGCCTTCCTCGTATTCGGCAAAGGTATGCAGCGCCTCGTCCAATTGGGCATCGAGGCGCTTCTTTTCCTCCCTGAGGGCGGCAATCAAGGACTGGACCATGGCGCCGCTTTCAGGCCGCGAGACGGGCACGCGGATTGACGTGCTCCACCTCGGCTCGGGCGGCGGCGTCCTCCACCCCGGTTACAGCCGCCAGCAACATGGCCGCTGCGGCGAGTCCCTCGGTATGGGCGATATCGTCGGGACGCCCCCCGGCCAGGGCGTCCTGGACGGTTTCGTCATAGGCGGTCAAAACCATCTCAAGCGTCGCGGCGTCCATGCGGTTCCCTCCGGGCCATCCTTCCGTCCAAACGCCCCTCCCCAAACCCGAGGCTTATCCATGACGATAGTATACCCCGGCAAAATCGGGCCGCAAGGCAATAGTTCCCACAATACATTTGTGACTATTAGAACAGCGTCACAAAATATTGTGAAAACCAAGTCAACCTTATATGAATAGAATGTAACGCTAGACTGCGGACTTCCTGCTCGCATAGGCGTCCAGCATGATGGCCTTCACGGCCGACGGCGATGCTGTTGGGAAGTGCTCGGCCAACAGATCCCAGACTTTTCCATTGTGCAGAAAGTTCTGAGCGAATGCATCCATGGTGGCGGCATTGTCCTCGTCCATGGACGCCACCATGAAATCGAACAGCCGTTTGCGATCCTCTTCGGCGAAGACTGCCATGCCCCTCTCCCGGTTCACAAAAACGACGAGCCCCGCACACCGGCGGGGCTCGCTCCTGACCTTGGATGCTCGGCCTAGATGCTGGCCTCGACCCACTCGTAGAGCTTGCTCTTGGGCAGGGCCCCGATCTTGGTGGCGGCCACCTGGCCGTCCTTGAAGATCATCAGGGTGGGAATGCCCCGCACGCCGTACTTGCCGGGGGTGCCGGGATTCTCGTCGATATTGATCTTGGCGACGGTGATCTTGGCCCCCAGTTCCTTGGCCAGTTCCTCCAGCGCCGGAGCGATCTGGCGACACGGACCGCACCATTCGGCCCAGAAATCAACCAGAACCGGACCGCTGGCCTTGAGCACATCGGCCTCGAACGAGGAGTCGGTCACGTTCTTCATAGGTAAGTTCCTTGTCGAATTCGAAAGACGGTTTTGTCCGCCCGCCCGGGTTTCCCCGGGGACAACCTGACCACTGTAGAAACCTGTCGTCCGACCGTCAAGTTAACTGCCGCCGATGCGGGCAACGAAGCCATCCACCTCGCGGCTGAGGGTTTCCGATTGCAGGGACAATTCCGCCGCGGCCGCCGCGACCTGCCCGGAGGATTCGGTCGCCTCGGCCGCCGTCGCCTGGACGGTGACGATGGCCGCCGAGACCGACGCCGCCCCCGAGGCGGCCTCGGCCACGTTGCGGGCGATTTCCAGGGTGACGGCGTTCTGTTCCTCGACGGCGCCCGCCACCGCCGAGGAGGCCTGCTCGATCTCGGACACGGTGCGGGAGATATCCTGGATGGCCGAGATGGCCTCGGCGGCCACGCCTTGGATCTGCGCGACCTGATTGGTGATGTCCTCGGTGGCCCTGGCCGTCTGGTTGGCCAGGTTCTTGACCTCGCCCGCCACCACGGCGAAGCCCTTGCCGGCCTCGCCCGCGCGCGCCGCCTCGATAGTGGCGTTGAGCGCCAGCAGATTGGTCTGGGACGCGATGTCGTTGATCAGGCTGACGATGGCGCCGATGCGCTGGGCCGCCTCGCTCAGGCCGCGGACGGTGGAATCGGTCCGGGCGGCCACGCCCGCCGCCTCGGACGCCACCACGGCGGCCCGGTTGACCTGGGCGCTGATCTCCTGGATCGAGGCGGAGAATTCCTCCACCGCCGAGGCGACGGCCTGAACATTGACCGAGGCCTGTTCGGCGGCGGCAGCCACCGTCATGGCCTGCTGGGTGGTATCGGTGGCCTGGGCCGACATGGCGCCGGACGAGGCTTCCAGCTCGGTCGCGGCGGCGGCCACGGCATTGACCACCGGCTTGACCTGATCATTGGCGAAGGCGATGAACTCGGCATCGCGGCTTTCCATCAGCTTCAGCGAGCGATTGATGCTCTTGGCGTAGACCAGATAGTCACCCCTGAGCCCGGTCAGCAGGATGCGGCGGAAATAGCGGCGGCCATTGGCCGATTCCACCGCCGCGAAGGCTTCCTTGCCAAAGGCTTCCGCCACGTCGAGCAGGCGGTTAATGTTGCGCAGCAACTCGCCGATCTCGTCGTTGCGGCGAATTCCCATGACGCGGGCATTGAGATCACCGGCCGAACTCCGCGCCAGGATCTTGTTGGCGCCGGACAGATCCTCGGCCACCGCTCCGACGCCGCGGCCAATATAGACCGCGACGCCGACCCCGATCAGCGAGCACAGGGCGGCGACGATCATGAAGACGATGGCGGTGCCCCGGCTGCTGCCGAGTGTGGCGGCTTCGTCTTCCTGGCTGCGCTGAATCAGCAGGGCGACGGTCGCGTCGATCTTCTCCAGATCCTTTTGCAGTTGCTCCGACTTGGCGTCGAATTCCGCCATCCGCTTATTGCCCCCCTCGGGGCCATGGGCGACATAGGCCTCGGCCATGGTCCGCCCGGCGGCGACATAGGCGGGAAAATGGCTCTTGGCGGCGGTCAAGGCCCCGGTCAGGTCGGCATTGCCCATCTGCCCGGCCAGTTCCGCCAGACGGGCGGCGTCCTTATCGAAGCGCTCGGCGAAATCCTTGGCCTTGGCGAAACCGTCATCCAGGCCGTCGAGGCCGCGGGTAGCCGACACGTCGGTCAGCCATTGCTGGACCTGCACCACGTCGAAACGCAGATCCTTGGACGCCTGGGCGATGCCGAACACCTGAGTGCGGAAACGGCTGGCCATGTCGGCCACATTGCCGATCCCGACGATTCCAGCCCAGATCCCGCCCACACCGGCCAGCAGGCAGATGACGGCGGGAATCAGGACGGCGAGCATCACCGCCCGCGCCTCGGAGTGAAGAGTCTTCTGCATGGGACTGGCTCCGCTCAACGATCGGGGGTGATGGCGAAAATGAAGCGGTCATAGCTGTCGAACCCGGCATCGGCCACGGCCCGGTTCAGCATGGCCCACGAGGATTCCAGCCCGGCCTTGCGATCGGCGTGCCGGCCCTCTTCGCCCAGCAGGTTTGCATAGAGCGGCTTGATGACCGCCAAGGCCTCGGCGTCGGGGACACGGCGGTTGGAATGAAAGCCGATGATCTGCCCGGCCGAATCGAAACTCGGGGTGACATGGGCGAGGACCCAGTAATTGTCACCATTCTTCGCCATGTTGTTGACATAGGCGAACAGCTCCCGCCCCGCCGAGATGGTGTCCCACAGCAACTTGAACACCGCGCGGGGCATATCGGGATGACGGATCAGCGAATGGGGCTGGCCGATCAGTTCGGGCTCGGTGTAGCCGCTGACCGCCATGAAGACGTCGTTGACATAGGTCAGCCGCCCCTTCGGGTCGGTCTTGCTGACGATCAATTCATGGGCGGCGAAACTCCGCTCCTTACCCGAAGGGGTAATTCTCTTTTCTGCCATTATTCGTATTCCCCAGTACCCCATACCTTTGTTGCGACTGTGTCAGCTAGATGACCCAGACGCAATCAAGAAGCACCCCAAACTGGCTTCTAATACCGACGCTATAGTACTTGCCCCATACTATCAACCTATTTCCCAGTGCCGCCCGTGACCATGACCGAGCGTCTTTGGCGCATCCCCATGCTGGTGGCGGGGGGACTCCAGCGCCGCTATTCTTGCGTAAGACGCGACGGAGTCCGGAGGGCGAGGTGACGGCACCAAACGATTTGAAAGCCATCCTTACAGCCGGATTGCAGCGGGTCGATCCGCTGGGGATGATCCTGGACCATGTGAGACTCGCGGGCGATCGGCTGAGGCTCAGCCGCGACCAGGGCGACGAGGAGATCGACCTGACAGTGTTCGACCGCATCGCGGTGCTGGGCGCGGGCAAGGCCTCGGCCCGCATGGCACAGGGTTTGGAACAGGTGCTGGGCGACCGGATTGGTGACGGGCTGGTGGTTGTCAAGACCGGCCATGCCCTGCCCCTGCGGCATATCCGGGTCCTGGAAGCCTCGCACCCCACGCCCGACGATGCCGGGGTCGAGGCGGCGCGCCAATTGGCGGATTACGCCGGGGGGCTGGACGAACGCTGCCTGGCGATCCTGCTCATCTCGGGGGGCGGCTCGGCGCTGCTTCCCGCTCCCCGGCCGCCGCTGAGCCTGGCCGACAAGCAGGCGACCACCGCGGCGCTGCTGGCCTGCGGCGCCGACATTCACGAGGTCAATTGCGTGCGCAAGCATCTGTCGGCCCTGAAGGGCGGCGGGTTGGCCCGGCTTCTGGCCCCCGCCCGCTGCCTGGCGCTAATCCTGTCCGACGTGGTGGGCGACCGGCTGGACAGCATCTCCTCGGGACTAACCGCCGCCGATCCCACCACCTTCGCCGACGCCCTGGCGGTGATCAGCCGGTACGGTCTGGACCAAAGCCTGCCCGCCTCGGTGATGGCGCTGCTGCGCCGGGGTGACGAGGGCCACGAGCCCGAAACCGCCAAGCCCGGGGATGCCGCCCTGGCCCGTGTCACCAATGCCGTGATCGGCAGCAACCGCGCCGCCGTTCTGGCCGCCCGCGACAAGGCCCGATCCCTGGGCTACGACACGCTGGCGCTGACCTCGAGCCTGACGGGCGAGGCCCGCGAGGTGGCCAAGCTGCTGTTCGCCATAGCGCGGGACTGCCGCGACGGCGGCTTGCTGGCCCCCGCCCCGGCCTGCCTGATCGCGGGTGGCGAAAGCGTGGTCACGGTGAGCGGTACCGGCTCCGGCGGCCGCAACCAGGAAATGGCCCTGGCCTTCCTGGCGGAAATGGCGGGGGATCCCCAAGGCGGGCGCGACATCGCCTTCCTGTCCGCCGCCACCGATGGCGGTGATGGCCCCACCGACGCGGCAGGCGCCTTCGCTACCCCGGAAGTGCTGGTCCGCGCCCGCGCCCTGGGGCTGTCGCCGACCCATTTCCTTGGCAATAACGATTCCTACGGCTTCTTCGATCGCTTAGGGGGACTGCTGCGAACCGGCCCCACCGGAACCAATGTCTGCGACCTCCAGATCATCCTGGTGGGCAGCCCTCACACTTGTACTTGACTCTGGCGTCGGGATCAGTATGGTGCGCCCCCTGAGTTTCGATCACCAACGTTTGTCGGGATTTTCGTCATGGCCAAGCCTGCCACCATTCTCATCAAGCTGCTGAGCACCGCGGGGACGGGCTTCTTCTACGTGGCGAAGAAGAACCCGCGCAAGACGACTGAAAAGCTGGAATTCCGCAAGTACGACCCTGTCGTGCGCAAGCATGTCCAGTTCAAGGAAGCCAAGATCAAGTAGTCTTGCCGCTCCTGAGGAATTTATGTTGCGAGGGCGCCCATCGGGCGCCCTTTCCGTTTCAGGCGAACAGCTCGATATCGTCACCCGCCCGCCGCTCCACCGACAGCCCGCCCTCGTCAATCAACTGCTCGTACGAGCACACCTGGTCGCGGCCATGCTCCTTGGCGTAATACAGCGCCTTGTCGGCATTGCCGATCACCACCGAGGGCAAATCGTCGGACTGGATGCGCACGAAGCCGATGCTGACCGTGACCTTGCCCACCTGGGGAAACGGGAAGGACGCGACGGTGGCGCGGAAACGATCGAACACCGCCTGGGCATTGGCGAAGGTGGTCGGCGCCAGCATCACCACGAATTCCTCGCCGCCGAAGCGGAACAGCAGGTCCTCGCCCCGGAAGGCCTTGCGCATCAGCGCCGCCAGCAGCAACAGCACCTCGTCGCCGAACACATGGCCGAAGCTGTCATTGACCCGCTTGAAGTGGTCGATGTCGATCATACCCAACCAGTGATGGTCGCCGTCGAGATGGCTGTTGCGGCGGTCACCCGCATAGGGAAGCTCGAAATGACGGGAACTGGCGACGATCCGGCTGAAATTCTCGTCGAAGGTCTTGCGGTTCTTCAGCCCGGTCAGGGTGTCGCGGGCGGCATCGCGCAGGATGGCGAGATAGTTGCGATAGATGGCGGCGAAACCATCCACCAGCGCCTGCTTGCCCGCCTGCTCGGGCGCCGAGACCGTGACCAGGAAGGCGCAGACCGTGCCGCGGTCGTCCACCACCGCCTGGGCCCGGCGAATCGCCCCGTCGGGCAGCACCATATCGTGGCTGCCACCGGTGGCCATGCATTGCAGCAGCAACATGTCATTGCCGATTTCAGCCATGGACTCGGGCACGTCCTGCCCTGGCGCCGCCTTGATCGCCACGTAATCGATGAAGATGCCCGCCGCCGTCTGGGTGGGACGGCAGATGGCGCAAAAGGGAAGGTCCGCCAGATCGGCCAAGGTGGCGACCAGACTGTCCTCGAGATGCTGCTGGCTGCGCTGCTCGGTGATCCTGACCACGGAGGACAGGACCGATTCCGGCGTGATGACTGCGTCCATTGAACTTCCGATTGTAACCCCTTGCTTTTGCATTGTGGCCTCTCCGAGGCCTGAATCGGAAGTCGAAAATATGCAGGACTGCCTTGTCAGTGCGGGCTGCTTTCCGGCTCCAAGGCCCGGCGCTGCGAGGTTTCCAGCGTCCGTCCAGGCCCCGACAGGGCGATGGCCCGCATATGGGCAGCGCGGTTCAGCAGCAAGCGCTCCGCGATGTCCATGTCCAGCCGCGCCTCGGAACGGCGAGCCGGAGGACACCCGTCCCGCAACCGCTGGCGCAGTCCGGTTTCCTCGAAACCGGCATGGCGCCACACAGCCAGGGTCTCGGGCAGGCGGCTCGCCTGGCTGCCCCGCGCCAACCCATCCACCACGGCGGCGGGATTGGGATTGGAACCGGTGCAGATGGCGGGCAGCACGCCCAGGCCATGCAGGGCATAGCCCGACGGCGTATGGAAGCGCGACCAGGTCAGGGTGATCTCGCCGTCATTGGGCAGGGCGATGACGGTCTGAACCGTGCCCTTGCCATAGGAGTTGGTCCCCACCACCACCGCCCGCCCGGCATCCTGAAGAGCGGAGGCGACGATCTCGGCGGCCGAGGCGGAGCGCCCGTCCACCACCACCACCACCGGCAGAGTCTCTCCGATATCCCCGGGATGGGCGTCGAAGGAATTGCCCGCCTCGGGATGGCGCCCCTTGGTGAAGACGATGGTGCCCTTGTCCACGAACAGATCCACCACCGCCACCGCCTTGTCCAGCAACCCGCCGGGATTGCCGCGCAGGTCCAGGACCACCCCCACCAGACCGGCGCCAAGCCTGGCACGGGCATCCTGCAGCAGGCCTTCCAGGCTGTGGGCGGTGCCCTGGTTGAAACTGCTGATCTTGAAGGCGGCGATGCCGCCGGTCAGGGTCATGGTCACGGTCTTGGGAATGATGCGCGAACGGCGCAGGCTCAATTGCAGGGCGTCGCCACCCCGGCGCAGCCGAACCGACAGATCGCTGGCCACCTGCCCCCGCAGCAGGCTGGAAATGGCGTTCCGGTCCAATCCCCGCACCGACTGGTCATCGATGCTCAAGATGATGTCGCCCGCCTTCATGCCCGCGCGATGGGCCGGGGTGTCCTCGACCACCTCCACCACCCGGGGCTCGCCATCCACCAGATCGAACTTGATGCCGATGCCGCCAAAACCGTTGCGGCTGGCCCGATGCTCGCGCGCCTCGCGGGCACTGGCATAGCGGGAATAGACATCGGCCTTGCCCAGCGCGCCCTCGAACACCGCCTGATAGAGCTTCTCGTCATCGGCGGTGCGGATGGGCTCGGACACCCGCCGGGCCTCGCTCACCGCCGCCACGGTCACGCGCGCCCAACCCTGGGTGTCCGTCGCGGCGGGCGCCGCGAATTCCGCCACCACCGCCTCGGCGGTGGACAGCCGCACGGCCCCGTCCTGGGAGGCCACGGCCAGTTGCGGATCGATATCGGCCAGGCCGCGCATGCCGTCGAGCGCGATGGAAGCCGCCGTCACCGGTTGAAGATGACGTTCCACCACCGCATCGAAACCAAAGGCGATGACACGCTCGGCCTCGGCCGCAGACCAGTCCGCCGCCGAGGCGCAGCCCAGCCCCCAGGCCCAGAAGACCAGGGCCGCCGCCGCGCCGTTCCTGAACCGGATATGCGTAACCATGGCGGGATTATGCGCAACACCTGGCGGCAGGGTATAGCAAAAACGAAACCGCCGATGGCCGTTCTGGCCATCGGCGGTTCGGTCATGTCAGGACTTAGCGCTTGATCTGGACCAGTTCGTCCAGCATCTGGTCGGCGGTGGTGATGATCTTGGCCGCGGCGGAATAGGCCCGCTGGGTCACGATCATGGTGGTGAACTCGGCACCGATATCCACCGTGGAGGCTTCCAGCGAGGCCGAGGCCACCGAACCGGCACCGGCCTTGTTGGCTTCACGCAGCGTGTAGGTGCCAGACGAGTTGGTCTCGATCCAGGAATTGCCTGTCAGGGATTCCATGCCGTTGACATTGGTGAAGGTCGCCACCGGGATCTGGAACACCGGACGCCGAACGCCGTTGTCGAACAAGGCGGTGACGACGCCGTCGCTGCCCACCGAAACACCCGAGAAATTGCCGAACTTGGCGCCGTTCTGGGTCAGGTAGGAGATCTGGTAGTTGCCGCCCAGCTGGGTCATGCCGTCGGCCTGGGAGGTATTGCCCAGGAACCAGGTGATGCGATGGTCGGCGCCGGTACCGTTGGGCACCGAGGTCATGCTTTGCGCGCCATTGGCCCAGGTCACCGAAATACGCGGAGTCGGCGCGGTGCTGGAGCTGCCCGAGGTGCTGCCATAGCCCATGACGGTCTGCGGCGTGCCGTCGCCGTTGAACTTGATGGCGGGGGTGGTGGCCAGCGAGGTGGAGATGTGCTGCAGGGTGAACAGGCCGGTAACCCGGTCCACCGACGGGATGGACGAGTTCCACTGGCGGGTCTGGGACTGGGTGCAGGAGGTCCCCAGGCCGGAGACGTCGAAGGTGTAGCTGTCGGCCACCGAGGTCTGCTGCACGATTTCCAGGGTGCCGCCATTGGCGCGGAACATGGGGATCGCCGCGCTGGTGGAGGTCGACACCGCCGTGCTGGCCAGGTGGGTGTTGGTGGTGGAGTCCCAGTTGGCGGCGTTGTTCAGCGCCTTGGCCACCAGATCGGCCACGTCGGAGCCCGAGGTGAAGGAGGTGGTGGACAGGTCGATGACGATATTGGTGGTGCCGGTGGGGTTGGTACCGGCGTCGTACAGGTCGTTGGTGCCATCGGTGTCGAACTCGATCTTCACCGCGACGCTGGTGCCCGACGGGGTGATGGTGAAGGTCTTGCCGTCCATGGCAGTGATGTCGGCCCGCGACGCGGCGGTGAAGTCGAGCCGCGCCTGCGAGGCATAGACCGCGTTGGAATTGCCGCTGGGATCATAGATATCGAGCACCGCGGCACCCGATGGCGGCTTGATGCCGCGCTGCATCTGGAACGGCGTGGTATCGATGGTGACATAGTTCAAGGCGGTGACGCTGGCCACGGTGGCGGCGTAGGCGGTCACCTGATAATAGCCGGTGACGCCGGTGGAGTCGGTCACCTTGACAATGTCGCCCGCGTTCAGGGTGGGCGTGGTGGCACCGCCGAAGGTGAAGGAACCGGCCGCCAGGGTGACGCCGGGATAGGTGGTGCTGGTGCCGTTGCGGGTCACGGTGATGTTGCCCGCCGTCATGGTGGTGGGCGCGCCCGAAGCGGTCGAGGCGGTATCCACCAGGAAGGTGCCGTTATTGGCCGCATCCTCGGCGCCCGCCACGGTGAAGGAGGTGCCTGCCGGAAGATCGGCGGCGTCGGCGGCGGCCTGGAAGGCGATGACACCGTTGGCGAAGAAGGCCATGGAGTTACCACCGGCATAGCTGCTGCCGGTGATGACGGTGGAGCTGCCGCCCGTGGCCTGGCCGGCGATGGAGAAGGTGGCCGAGGTTTCCGGGGTGGCGGTGGTATCGGCGATGGACATGCCGACACCGAAGAAATTGGTCTTGTTGGCCACATCCCACTGATTGGCGTTGGTCTTCATCCAGGTGGTGTTGATGGAGTGGCTGTCACCCAGCGAGTCATAGATCAGCACGCTGGATTCATGCAGACCGCCCGATCCCGCCACCGACGGATCGAAGATATCGTCGCCGGACGGCAGGTTGGCGCCCATCTTGACCTGGGTAGTGGGGTCCGCCGTGCCGCCGATGGTCTTGAGGTTCAGCGACTTCATCTCGGTGGCGTTGATGGTGTTCTGGTTGACGTAGTGGTAGTTGCCGGTAGTGTCCTTGTAGGCCTTCATATAGGTGTTGCCGTCGATCACGGTCTCGGTCGGCCGGGCGCTCGAGCTGTTATCGGTGGCGGCCAGGGGCCAGCCCTGCAGATAGAAGCCGGACACATTGGTCAAATAGCCCTGATTGTCGGTCTTGAACGACCCGGCGCGGGTATAGGCGAACATGCCGGTGCCGCTGGTGGCCGAGTCGGGGGCGGTGTTGACCACGAACATGCCCTGGCCCGACAGCGCGATGTCGGTGGAGGACGAGGTCGCCTGCAACAATCCCTGCACGTCGATGCCCGCGCGCGGCTTGGACTGCACACCACCCGGTGAATACTGGGTGATGGAGACCTGCTTGGTGACCAGGGTCTGGAAATTGACCTTGGCACCCTTGTAGCCGGTGGTGTTGACGTTGGTGATGTTGTCGGAGATGGCACCCATGGCGCTGGACTGGGAGGCCAGGCCGGAGACACCCGAGAATAATGCGCCGTACAAGCTCATGACAGCCTCCTAGGAACTACTGCGCCGTCGTCGTCGAGGACGACGAGGAAGTGTTGGACTGAGCCGCCTGCAGTGCTGCCATGGCGGCCTGGTATTGGGCATTGGCCGCAGCCATCTGGCTGCTGGCCAGGGTGGTGTCGGACACCACCGAAAGAACCTTGTCGGGAGTGACGGTGATCTTGGCGCCCTTGTCGCCCGCCCCCAGTTCGAGGGTGGCGCCGTTGGTGGCGTCGTTGGTCAGCTTGGTCACCAGGCCGGTCACGGTGGTGGAGGCGGCCATGGCCTTGCCTTCCTTGTCCTTGGCCACCACGGCGATGGTGTACAACCCGTCGCCCTGGGCCTCGCCCGAGCTGTTGGTGCCGTCCCACTTCAGGTCGTGGCGGCCCGAGGCGGTATCGCCATTGGTCTTGAAGACCACGTTGCCGGACGAATTCTTGATCTGGATTTCAACGCTGGAGGCGTTGCCGTCCAGGGTATAGGAGAACGGCGCCGTGCCACCCTGCATGGGCAGGGTCGATCCGGCCACTTCCACCGTCTGGCCCACATAGGCGATGGCCTGGGCGGTCTGGGTGGCGGTCTGCAGGCTGATCAGCTTTTCCAGGTTGGAATTGGCATTGATCTGCTGCTCGACGCTGGAGAACTGCACCAGCTGGTTGGTGAACTGGGTCGAGTCCATGGGCGACAACGGGTCCTGATGCTTCAACTGGGTGGTGAGCATGTTCAGGAAGGTGTTGAAGTTGGTCCCAAGCGTCGCCTTGGCGGCCGTGGACTTGCTGGTGGACGAAGCGGCGGCGGCGGAGGCGGCGGCGGAGGCGCTGGTATCGACGGTGGTCATGGCAGCTCTCCTTAAACCGAAATATCGACGCCGACGCGACCGCCGGAGCGGCGCGGCTGGGCAGCCTGGGCGGAGTCGATCACCGGCAGGTCGGCATCACTGCCGCCCTGTGCGTGGCCACGCCCGCGACGACCCTGCTGACCGCGATCAGCCGTGTTCTGCTGTTCGCCGTTGCGCAATGAGAAGCTGGTGGCATTGGCCTCGGGGCTGAGACCGGCATCTTCCAGCGCCTTTTCCAGGCCCTTGGAGTCCTTCTGGAGCAGGGCCAGGGTTTCGGGCTTGTCGGCGGTGACGGTGGCGGAAACCCGGCCGTCGACCACTTCCAGCTTGATCTCGATGCGGCCCAGTTCCAGCGGCTTGAGCTGGATCTTGACGGTGTCGGCGCCGTCCTTGACCGCCTTGTCGATCTGGACGCTGACCTGTTCCATCACCTGCTGCTGCAGGGGAACCCTCGGCGCGCGCGGCGCCTGGGCCGCCTGGGCGGATGAGCTCTTCTCGGCGGCCTGGGTCTGGCCGATGGCGGCCAGGCCAGTCACCGAACGCTGTTCCGGCGCCGCCTTGGTATCCTGGGCGGCGGCTTCCACCTGGGCGGCCAGCACGGCGCTGAAGGTGCGCAGATCGTCGACCGTCTGCTCGACGGCAGTATTGGCCTGGGTGGCAAGCTGGGCGGTGGCGGCGGTATCGGCCAGACGGGGTCCCTGCTGCTGGGGGCCGTGCCGGGCGGCGTCGCCCGCCATCTGCTCGGTCTCGGCCGCCACCTGGAACAAGGTGGAGTCCACGGCGGAAACCTCGGCACCGGCATCGGTCGCGGTCTGGTTGACCTGGACCTTAATGTCGAGATGGGAGTCGGTTCCGGCCAGGCGCTGGGACAGGTCATTGATCTGCTCGCGCATGGTGTCGAACAGGTCGCGATCCTGCTGCACGACCTGGGCGTCGGCGGTCTTCTGCTGCCCGGCCTTGTCGATCAACTGGCTGACCAGTTCGGTGGCGGCATCCAGGGCATCGTTCACGTCGCCGCTGTCCAGATCGGCGACGATGCGCTTTTCCAGATCGTGGACGCGCTTGCGGTCATCCTTGCTCAGTCCGGCCAGCGGACCCTTGGTGACGGCGTCGAGGTCCAGGCCATCATCACCGGCATCGGCGTCGGCATCGGCCGCCACGGGAGCGGACGCATCGAGGGCAACCACCTCGACCGTCTCCTCGACCGTAATGTCGATTTCGACCACCACCTGCTGCTGCACCGCCACGGCACTGGCTTCCACCTGCTGGGCCTCGGCCTTGGCATTGCCCTGACCGGCGGTCTGGGCATCACCCTGATCGGCATCGGAGCGCGGGGCGTTGTCGTCGGCGGCGGCAACGGTCTTGCCGTCCTCATCGGAAACCGGCGCGCTGGCGGTGGGGGCATCATCCTTGGGCGCGGGCTTGGCGGCAGGCGCGGCGGCCTGGGCCGGACGCGCCTTGTCGGCCTTGGCGGCGGCACGGGTTTCCTTGGCGGCGGGGGCGCGCTCGGCCGGAGCCTCGTCACGGGTCGGCTGCGCCTTGTCGGCCTTGGTCTCGGCCGCCTTGCGATTGAAGTGCTGGGCCAGGACCTTGCCGGGCGTCGAGGCATCGGCGGTCTTGGCGCCATAGCGCTGGTTGGTCTGCGCCAGCAGGGAGACGAATGCGTCCTCCACCGAAACCGTCGGCTGGGTCTTGTCGGTGGTGACGGAGGTCATGTTGGCCTCGGCTACCAGGCGCTTGTCGATGGATTGCACGGTCATGGTCAGGTCCCCGCGAATGGGATGGTTGCGCCTTACCCTCAGCAAGGGCCGGGCCAACTCGGGCCAACCTAACTACGTCACTGATATTAAATGAAAATTTTCCAGAGGCCGCTGGGGAGAGGAGGCATCCCCGGGACGATGGCGGCAATTTCTGCCGGGCCGGAGGAAAAGCCTGCCGGGCAAGCTCGGATCATGACGGACCGGAATCCTGGTCCCCTTCATCATCATCGCTGGCCAGGCTCATGATGCCGACGCCCATGGCGACGCTGCCGAAGGTCACGATCAGGCCGAAGAACATCAGGGCCAGCACCAGGCCGGGATTATTGGTTTCCATCAGCATGGTGCGGATATGGGACAGATCGGTGGCCAAAACGGCAAGGCCAAAGGCGATGGCGGCTGCCACGCCGTAGATCAGGTGCTGCCCCAGGAATTTCAGCGGTTCCTTTTCCTGCGGCGTCATCATGGCCCTCAGGGATCGAGGATTCAGGGATCAAGCACGGGGGCACCCAGACGTTTGGCCAAGGCCCGGGTCTCGGCCAGGGCCTCGTCCAGTCGTGTGCCATGGATGCCGCGTGCCACCACCGTCACCAGTGAACGCCCTTCGGTGAACGAGGGGTAGGAGCCGATCTCGGTCTCGGGATGGGCGGCCTGGATCAGGGCCAGACCATCGGCCAGATCGCCTTCCCGCACGGCCAGGGTGATGGAGCGCGACTGTTGCGGCGGCCCGCCCACCAGGCTGCCCTTCAGCCCGTCGAACATGGCCTGGAGGATGCGCGGCACCCCGGCCAGCACGAAGACGTTCTCGACCCGGAAGCCGGGGGCCTGGCTGACCGGGTTGGCAATGAGCGTGGCCCCCTTGGGGACATCCGCCATCTTGAGCCGCGCCGCGTTGAGATCCTCGGCGCCGTAACGGACGGCCAGCAGACCGACCGCCTCGGGGTCGCGCTCCAACGCCACGCCGAAGGCGGCCGCCACGGCGGCGGCGGTGATGTCGTCATGGGTGGGACCGATGCCGCCGCTGGTGAAGACATAGGTGAAGGTCCGCCGCAGATGGTTCAACGCCTCGACAATGGCGTCGGTATCGTCCCGGACCATGCGGACCTCGGCCAGGGTGATGCCCAGCCCCGCCAGTTCCGCCCCCAGATAGGCGACATTGGCGTCGCGGGTGCGGCCCGAGAGGATTTCATTGCCGATGACCAGGACGGCGGCGGTGCTCATACCCATTCCCGCAACAGCGCGAACAGCGGAATATCGGCGGGCGGCGTGGGCAGGTCGGCCAGCCGGGCGGCCCGCACCCAGCGCAACTCCTGGCCCTCGCGGGCGGCGGGGGTGCCTTTCCATACCCGCACCACGTAAAGCGGCATCAGCAGATGGAAGGTGTCATAGTCGTGGGAAGCGAAGGCCACCGGCGCCAGGCAGCTTTCGGTGACATCGATGCCCAGTTCCTCCTGCAATTCACGGATCAGCGCGGCCTCGGGGGTTTCACCCTCATGGACCTTGCCGCCGGGAAACTCCCACAGCCCGGCCATGTCCTTGCCGGTGGGCCGCGACGCCATCAGCACCCGGCCGTCATGGTCCACCAGGGCGGCGGCCACCACCAGCAGCGTGGTCCGGGTGGAACGCGCCATCTGCCATTCCGCCTTTTTCAGGTGAAAGACCGGGGCGATGACGCTTTGGCCACGGGCGGGCATGGGGCAGGTATCGACGCCGTAATAGTTCAGCCCGGCCTTTTCCAGCACCCGCTTGGATGCCTCGTTGTCGGGATGGAACGAGGCCCAGACCCGGTGGAAGCCCAGGGTGTCGAACAGATGGCGGAGCAGTCGGCGGATGGCCTCGGTGGCATAGCCCTGGTTCCAGAAGGCCTTGCCGAGCCAATAGCCCAGTTCCGGCTCGCCATTACGCTCCAGCCCGAAGCCGATCACGCCGACCAGCAGATTGTCGGTGGTTCGCTCCAGGCCCAGGGCGACGCCCTTGCCCTCGATGCGGCGGACTTCCTGGTCATTGATGAAACGCTTGGCGTCGTCCAGGCCATAGGGATGGGGAATGGCGGCGGTCAGCCGCACCACGTCCCAATCATTGAGCAGGGCCACCAGCGGCTCGGCATCGTGGATGGTCAGCGGCCGCAGCCGCAGCCGCGCCGTCAGCAACGGATGCCCTGCCCAGACCGTTCCCGGTTGCCGACAACCCGCTTCCGTCATCTCGTCCTCCACTACCGCATCTCTCCCCCCATGAAGCCTAGCAGGCTCGGCACCACCTGTCATGGGCGCGTTGCACCCTTGAAACCGTCACGGTCGCACACATATTAGAATCAACGAATATTTAGAGTGGAGAGCGGCCATGATGATCGAAGGGTTCAATTCCGATGGCGTGATCACGGTAAACCGGGTGGTGCTGCGCCAAGGCTATACCGTCGATGATCTGGAGGAGCGGGTGGCGATGCTGTGCGAGAACGTCAAGACCTGGCATTCCGAGACCGGCTTCATCGGTGGGTTCGTCTGCCTGAATTCGGGGCGCATCTCCAACGAGGGCTCCACCGTGGGCCAGGCGGTGGCCAGCCCGCTGGCCGGGCGCGAGGCGCTGATCGTCACCTTCTGGCGCAGCTTCGAGGAGCATGAGGCCTCGCATCGCAGCCCCACCTTCCAGCCGCTGTTCCAGCAGGTGCTGGAGCTGTGCGAGAACGGCAACGAGGAGATCGCCTATACCCTGCTGTGGCAGGGAAGCGCCTACTCCCCCGAGGATGCCCGGGCGGCGCAGCGGGCCAAGAGCACCCATGGCGGCTGATCAGCGCGCCAGGGCGGGGTGTGACCGTAGCTTCTCGAACAGATAGCGGCCGATACGCTCGGCGCCCTGGGGCGTGTTATGGGCGCCGTCGTAGAAATCCCCGTCCTGGAAGCCGATCTCGCCGGCCATATCCAGGCAGGTGGTGCCGGTCTCGCGGCAAACCTCAAGGGTCAGGGCGTTGATCCGGGCCAGACGGCGGTGATGGTCGACACCGTTGAGCAGGACGCCGTTGACGTCGTGGCTGGCGGCCACGCCCTCGCCCCGGCCATCCCTGACCCGCCAGTCGCCGCGCGCCTGGGTGACGAAGACCGGCTCGGCCCCCAAGGCGCGGATACGTTCGGCCAGCAGGCGCAGGCGGCCGGGATAGGCGGCTGGGTCGGGATCAAGCTCGGGCCGCGAGGCGCCTTCGGTAGTCCAACTGGCGGCGGCGAAATCGAAGGCGTGATGGTTGAGGCGGGCCTTGCGCGCCTTGACCGCCCCCAGCGCCGACTGCCACAGCCGCAGCAGGGCACTGTTCTGCGACAGCCACTTGAAGCGGCTGGAATGCTTCATCTGGTCGATGACATTGCCGCCGACAAAGGTGTCGTTGATGCCGACATAGACCAGCACCAGCCTGGGCCTCAGCCCCGGCACATGGGCCAGCCAGGACTCCACCGCCACCAGATGGCCCACCGTGCTTTGGCCGTCGATGCCCGCATTGACGATGGCCAGCGACCGGCCGCTGGCAGCGAAGGCGCTGGCCATCACCGCCTGCCAGGTGGCCTCCTCGGGCAGATAGAGCTGGTTGGTGGTGCTGCCGCCCAGGCTGACCACCTCCACTGTCTTCGGGTCGAAGTCGGGACCGCGAAAGCCCCAATGATCGCGGCGATAGACGAATTTCGTTCCGCCGGGATACAGGCCCTCGGCGGTCACGTCGTGGCGGGTGTCACGGGCCAGGGCCAGCTTATGGATGGGATCCGAGGACAGCCAGGAGCCGAAGATCAGCTCGGCCGCCAGGGCCGCCAGCAGCAACAGGCCCAGATTGACCGCCAGGATGGTCAGCACACGCTTCATGGGGGCTATTTCACCGCTTCCATGTAGAGCGAATGGCATTCGTACATCTGGTTGTCGCGCAGCAGGTCGGGATTACGTCCCTGGCGGAAGGCCGCCTTCTCCACCTGGGCGAACCCCGCCGCCGCCAGCACCTTGGCCATGATCTCGGCATTCCAGATGCTTTGATGGCCGTGTTCCTGGGTGAGCTGGGCCAGGATGTCAGTGCGGTCCTGCACGTCGGCGAAGGGAAAGTCCTGGGGCACCTCGCCCAGATAGGCCCGCACATAGATATCAGCATCGGGCACGATCAGGCGCAGCACCCCGCCCGGCTTCAGGATGCGATGCAGCTCCCGCAGCAGGACCAGGGCTTCCATGGGCTGCATGTGCTCGATCACATGTTCGGTGAAGATGCCGTCGAAATGGCCATCGCCACATTTCAACGGCCGACGCAGATCCACCATCCAGTTGGGATCGAACTTCTTGTCCTTGCGCCGCCACTTGGCGAACAGGCGGGTCTTGTAGAAGTCGGCATTGACGAAGCCCTCGGTCGGCTTCTCGCCGCTGCCGATATTCAGGTATCTCGGCCCGGGAATCGGCGGTTCGGGGGGAAAGTCCTTGAGGAAGGTCTCGCCGAACCAGGCGCGGTATTCGAATTTCAGATGGCTTTTCAGGGTATTGCGCCGCCCCTTCCAGATGGAATTGGGGGCATGGATGTCGGGATAACTCATGCGCCTGGGTCCTGAACCGTTGCGCGCCGGATACTAACGGTCCGGGCAGGCGGACGCCACACCGACATTGAATATTTCAAAAGAAGGGGGATGGGGCGAGTGATCGGAATCGAACCGACGACATCCAGTACCACAAACTGGCGCTCTAACCAACTGAGCTACACCCGCCACCGGAGGGCGCACTTTTAGCGAATACCCGGTGGTCCCGTCAAGTGCCGAAGTATCGCCCCAGCCGATCCACCGCCTGATCGATGGCGGCATCGGTCTTGGCGAAGCAGAAGCGGGCGAAATGGCTGACATCCTTGGCCTGGTAGAAGGCGCTGACCGGAATGGCCGCCACTCCGGCCTTCTCGGTGATCATGCGGCAGAAATCCTCGTCCGAGCCGTTATAGCCCAGCGGGCGGAAATCGGCCGAGATGAAGTAGCTGCCCCCGGTGGCCAGTACCTCGAACCCCACCCGGGACAGACCCTCGGCGAGATGGTCGCGCCTGGCCTGCAACAGCGCCCGCAATCCGCCATAATAGTCGTCGCCCAACCCCAGTCCGAAGGCCACCGCCGTCTGGAGATTGGGCGGCGTGGTGAAGGTGAGGTACTGATGGGCCTTGGCCACCGGCTGCAGCAAGGCGGGCGCGGCGATCACCCAGCCCACCTTCCAGCCCGTCAGCGAGAATATCTTGCCCGCCGAGCCGATCTTCAGGCAGCGCTCCCGCATGCCGGGCAGGGTCATCAGCGGGATATGGCGGCGCTGGTCATAGACCAGATGCTCGTAGACCTCGTCACAGACGGCATAGGCGTCATGGCGCTCCAGCAGCCCGGCCAGGAAGGCCAGTTCCTCGGCATCCCACACCTTGCCCGCCGGATTCATCGGGCTGTTGATGATGATCAGCTTGGTCTTATGGGAAAAGGCGGCGGCCAGGGCCTCGCGCGGCAAGTCCCAATGGGGCGGCGCGACGCGCACCAGCTTTGGGATACCCCCGGCGCGGCGGATGATGGGCAGGTAGGAATCATACAGCGGCTCGATCAACACCACCTCGTCGCCCGGCTCGATCAGGCCGAACAGGCACGATGCCAGCGCCTCGGTGGCGCCCGAGGTCACCATCACCTCGGCCATGGGGTCGAGCTCCAGGCCGTAGAACCGCTTGTCATGGGCGGCGATGGCCTGGCGCAGTTCGGGCGTCCCCATCATGGAGGGATACTGGTTGGGGCCGTTCACCAGCGCCTCGGCCGCCTTGGCGATGACCTCGGACGATTCCAGACCTTCGGGGAAGCCCTGGCCCAGATTGACGGCGCCATGGGCCTGGGCGAGGCGCGACATGGTTTCGAAGATGGTGGTGCCGAAGGAGGACAGGATGGAATTGGCGGGCTTCATCTTTGTCTCGCTCGTAACGACCCCTCCCCCCGTGCCCCGCATGGGGGGAGGTCGGGAGGGGGGCCATCGGACCTATTTTGCCGCCTTGGTCTTCGCCGGAGCCTTCTTGGCAGCGGGTTTCTTGGCGGCAGGCTTCTTGGCTGCCGTTGTCTTGGCGGCGGAGGTCTTCCTGGCCGGGGCCTTGCCGCCCTTGGCGGCGGCCCGCGCCGTGATCAGGGCCATGGCCGCTTCCAGGGTCACGCTATCGGGGGTGGTATCCTTGGGCAGGGTGGCGTGGACGCCGTCGCGCGAGACATAGGGGCCGTACTTGCCCTCGTGCACAGTCACCGGCTTGCCGTCCACCTCGCCCAGGGTCTTGAGCGGCGCGGCGGCCGAGCGGCCCTTGGCCTGGGCCAGCAGTTCCACCGCCCGGTTCATGCCGATGGTCAGCACGTCGTCGCCCTTGGCCAGCGACTTGTAGCCGCCATCATACATCAGATAGGGGCCGAACTTGCCGACACCGGCCTTGATCATCAGCTTGGTCTCGGGATGCGGCCCCACCTCGCGCGGCAAGGCCAGCAACTGGCAGGCCACGTCCAGGGTGACATCGGCGGGTTCCAGCCCCTTGTAGAGCGAGACCCGCTTGGGCTTGGGCGCCTTGGGAGCCTTCGGCGCCTTGGGCTTGGCCGGTTTCTTGCCCTTGGCGGGCGGCGCCTCGGGCTGGGGCTCGGGAACCGGCTCGGCCTTCAGGGTGCTCTCGTCGCCCAACTGGACGTAATAGCCGTAAGGCCCCTTGCGTAGCGTCACGGGATGGCCGGACACCGGATCGTTGCCCAGCTCCTTGGGGCCTTCGCGAACCTCGTCCTCGCCCCCCGATTCGCCGGTGGTCAGCGGCCGGGTGAAGCGGCATTCGGGATAGGCCGAGCAGCCGATGAAGGCGCCGAACTTGCCCAGCTTCAGCGACAGCCGCCCCGACGAGCAGGTGGGGCAGACGCGCGGGTCCTTGCCCGAACCGTCATCGGGGAAGAAATGCGGCCCCAGCAACTGATCGAGCGCATCCAGCACCTGGGTCACCCGCAGGTCCTTGGTCTCGTCCACCGAGCCGGAAAACGCCTTCCAGAACTGATCCAGCACCGTCTTCCAGTCGATGCGGCCGCCGGAAATATCGTCGAGCTGGTTTTCCAGCTCGGCGGTGAAATTGTATTCCACGTAGCGGCCGAAGAAGCTTTCCAGGAAGGCGGTGACCAGACGGCCGCGATCCTCGGGGATGAAGCGCCTTGCGTCCAACTTGACGTAATTGCGGTCCTGCAGCACGCCCAGGATGGAGGCATAGGTGGAAGGGCGGCCGATGCCCAGCTCTTCCATGCGCTTGACCAGGCTGGCTTCCGAAAAACGCGGCGGCGGCTGGGTGAAGTGCTGCTCGGCCTTGAGCGAGCGGCGGAGCATGGCGTCGGCCTCGGCCACGTCGGGCAGCAGCTTCTCGGCCTCGTCGTCGTCGGAATCGTCGCGGTCTTCCTGGTAGACCTTCATGAAGCCGTCGAACACCACCACCGAGCCGGTGGCGCGCAGGATGATCTGGCGGTCGGCGCTGGCGATGTCCACCGCCACCTGATCCAGCTCGGCCGAGGCCATCTGGCTGGCGATGGTGCGCTTCCAGATCAGTTCGTACAGCCGCAGATGGTCCTTGTCGAGATAGCGGGCCACATCCTCGGGCTTGCGGGCCAGATCGGTGGGGCGGATGGCCTCGTGGGCCTCCTGGGCGTTCTTGGCCTTGGTCTTGTACAGGCGCGGCGCTTCCGGCACATAGGCCTTGCCGAATTCGCGGCCGATGACGTCCCTGGCCCCGGCGATGGCCTCGGCCGCCATCTGGACGCCGTCGGTTCGCATATAGGTGATCAGACCCACGGTCTCGCCGCCGATATCGACGCCTTCATACAGGCGCTGGGCCAGTTGCATGGTGCGCTGGGCGCCGAAATACAGCTTGCGGCTGGCTTCCTGCTGCAGGGTCGAGGTGGTGAAGGGCGGAAACGGATTGCGCTTGGTGCGCTTGCGCTCGACCTTGGACACGGAGTAGCTGGCGGCGGCCACCTTCTTCTCCGCGTCGCGGGCGGCGGCCTCGTTCCCTAAGTCGAACTTGTCCAGTTTGACCCCGTCGAGATGGGTCAGCGACGCCCCCAGCACCGCGCCCTTGGGCGTCTGGAAATCGGCGGCGATGGTCCAGTATTCCCGCGCCCGGAAGGCCTCGATCTCGGATTCGCGCTCGCAGATCAGGCGCAGCGCCACCGACTGCACCCGTCCGGCCGAGCGCGAGCCCGGCAGCTTGCGCCACAGTACCGGCGACAGAGTGAAGCCCACCAGATAGTCCAGGGCGCGCCGCGCCAGATAGGCGTCCACCAGTTCCTGGTCGATGTCGCGCGGCTTCTTCATGGCGTCGAGTACGGCGGTCTTGGTGATCTCGTTGAACACCACCCGCTTGACCTCGACGCCCTTCAACGCCTTGCGGTCCTCCAGCACCTTCTTCACATGCCAGGAGATGGCCTCGCCCTCGCGATCCGGGTCGGTGGCCAGGAACAGTTTTTCCGCGCCCTTGACGGCGGCGGCGATTTCCTTGACGTGGCGTTCGGACTTGGGGTCGGTCTCCCAGTCCATGGCGAAGCCCTCCTCGGGCCTCACCGAGCCGTCCTTGGGCGGCAGATCGCGGATATGGCCGAACGAGGCCAGCACATGAAAGTCGCTGCCCAGGTATTTGTTGATGGTCTTGGCCTTGGCCGGAGACTCGACGACGACGACTTTCATCCGCTTCCGATCACATCTTTGACTCTCGGCAATCTCAGCCCATCAGCAGCGAGACCCGATTGCCGGGATGGCGATCCAGACGGCCTGCCAATTCCAGTTCCAGCAGCACCCAGGACACCATGGAGGGTGACAATTGGCATTGGCGGATGATTTCGTCAACCCCAATCGCACACCATTGATTTTATTGTTTTTTTCTCAATTTCAATGTCCTAACGGGGGGCTTAACTGAGAATGCATACAGAACACAACACCAACATAACGTACACGAGTGTACTTCGCTGCTTACCGGTTGCTTTCCCGAAAAGGCTGCCGACATTCGAATAAGAAAGGCGGAAATCCGCCATTTCTTTGGATGAGCAAAGCCTAACACGTCGAAGGAATCCACTGTGCCTAAAATTCGCCTAACCACCACCGCTCTTCGCAACCTCGTGCCGCAATGCACTGACAGAATCTACTGGGATGAAACTCTGCCGGGGTTTGGCGTCAAGGTCACCCCCAATGGGCACAGGAGCTATGTCGTTCAGTACCGCAACTCGTATGGCGTAGATCGACGCATGACACTTTCAGATGTGCGAGTGCTGACCATTGAGCAAGCTCGAACCAGAGCGAAAGAAGTGTTGGCGAAAGTAACTCTGGGCGGCGACCCCGCTAAAGATAAGCAGGATGACAGAAAGTGTATCACTATAAATGATATACTTGATTTGTACATGGCAAATCATATTGAGAAAAAAGGAGCAAACACGCAGCGTTCCTACAGAGCAATGTATAAAAATTATGTGCGTCCATTCATGGGAACTAAGCCATGGAAGGATGTCACCCAAGATGACTGCCAGAAGCTACTCGATCATGTGACGGAGACATCGGGAGAAGGGAATGGCAACAATGCCGTTGGCTACCTTCGATCCGCCTGGAACTGGTGTATCCCAAAAATTCTGCCGATGAACAGCAACCCAACATTTAAAGTTGAGATGAACGAGAAGAAATCAAGAGATGTTGTGATCGATGAAAATGAATATAGAGAGCTATACAAAGCCCTCATTGCCCATCGAGCAGCAAACCCTCAAAACAACCCATCAATGTATCTGGCAATCGAAATGATTATTTTCACAGCCGCCCGAAAAATGGAGGTGTTGTCAATGCAGTGGGATGCCATAAAAGATGGATATATTCATGTGACTGACAAAGGAAATTCACGGCGTCGCAAGCCGAAGATCAAGCAAATCGTGATCACGGAACCCGTTCAGGAACTGCTTGGCCGAATCCCGAAAAACTCAAAGTGGCTTTTTGCTCGTTCCACGGCCCCGGAATTACACATCACCTCAGTTGACGAAGTATGGTGTGATGTCCGAAAGGAAGCTGGCTTGCCCCATGTGAACATCCACGATCTTCGCCGATCATGGATTACGTTCGCCATTGATGACTTGAAGATTAGCCTTGAGACGGTCTCGAAGGCAGTTGGGCACTCAAGCCCGGAGGTCACCAGAATCCACTACAACAAGATTGCCCGGAAAACCAAGCTCAAGGCGAATCACGACATTGCAGAAGGATTGGCATCTGCAATGATGGGCGATTAGATGCATCAGCCCGCAGCAATCTATGGCCGTGGATACCATAAATCTGATATGGTTCTGAGGATCGGATGAAGGCGACCCTTATTCTCCACACCAAGGCGGTCTACGACGATGGGTCCATCGTTGAGATGAGAGTCTGGGCAGTGCCGATGCAGGTTCAAGGCAGCGGCCATGGTTTCAAGTACTCGCTGTTCTACGGTCGAGACGGAAGGCGGATCGTCGGCTACGACAACGAGGCTGGAAAGGGCGATCACCGGCATCTTGATGGCGATGAGACTGCGTACTCATTCTCCACCATTGAGCAGTTGATTGAGGATTTTAAGGCCGATGTCAGACGGCGGAGGGCAAATTGAACCGGATCAATGTTTCCATCGGCAACGGGCATAGCGATCCTCTTGATGACATGGGCAAGAGAGTGATCGCGGCATGGCATAACGCCGAACATGGAAAAATCGGTGAACCCGAACTCAACGTGACATTCGAGTCTATGGAGGCTTTTCTCCGTCACGTTACGCCGAAGCGATTGGAAATGGTTCGCTTCCTTCGGGAGCACCCCACGACATCAGTTGCAGAACTCGCCCGGCAACTCGGTCGAGATTATAAAAACGTCTATGAAGATGTGGACGCCCTGGCCGCTGCGGGGTTGATCGAAAAGGAAGGTCGGTCGATCAGGGCGATTGCAGACGAGATAGTCCTGAAGCTTTAGGGAATTTCCAGAGCAGCATGATGTTCCGCCAAGCCCCCCATTATTTGGCACCGCCCAGAGCCTTTGCCATCGCCAGAACCTGATCCCTGACCTTGTGGTCATTGATGCTGAAATAGGCCCGTACCAATTCGAGAGTTTCCCGCTTCGTCATCGGATCATCGTCGGGGACATCAACTGACTTGGTGACATTGCCCCGGATCACTTCGACCGGCGATGCTGCCTGGGCAGTCACAGAGATTTCTTCGAAAAAATAGCCGACGCGAACATCCAGAACGCGGGACAGGTCGAACAGCCTCGAAGCCCCCACCCGATTGGCTCCACGCTCGTATTTTTGGACCTGCTGGAAGGTCAGCCCCAGACATTCACCAAGCCTCTCCTGGCTCATGCCCAGCAGGGTCCGGCGAAGCCGAATTCGGGCACCGACATGGACATCAATGGGATTGGCACTGCCATCGTCCAAGCGACCTCTGGTAGACCGGCCAGCCTTCTTGGCGACCTTGGCAGGCTTGGGGGCGGTTGCGGGCTTGGAACTCTTACGTGGCGGCATGGCGATCCCTTCCCTGTTCATCAGGTGGCTGATTTGGGCCGACGATTCTTCCGCGTGAAGCCAAGCCCCGCTGCCTTGGCGAGTTCGGATCGGCGTGCAGCATATTCCGGGGCGACGAGAGGGTAATCCTTGGGCAAAGACCACTTGGCCCGGTACTCGTCAGCGGTCAGCCCATGCCCAGTCGTGAGGTGTCGCTTGAGCATCTTCTGCCGATCACCGCATTCCAAACAGACAATGTAATCTGGGGTCACCGACCGCTTCACAGAAACGGCAGGTTGCTGCCGTTCAGCCGGTGCTGAAGCAGGGTTGTCCGTAGCGGCTAAAGTCGAATAAACGGACTTGATCAGGCTTGGGATTTCAGTGGCTGCCAAGGCGGTGCCACCCAAGTAGGCGACCACGATCTTGGTCGTCAGAGCCTTGATGTCATCGGCCATTGATGGTGTCCTTAAGGCTCTTTCCGGCGGTGAATTTGGCAGACTTGCTGGCCGCGATGGTGAGGGTCTTGCCAGTCTGCGGATTCCTGCCTTCACGTGCAGGACGGGCAGAAACTGAGAAAGTTCCAAAGCCAACCAGACGCACATCATCGCCGGACTTCATGGCGGTAGTGATGGCTGCAAAAACAGCGTCAATGGCATTGCCCGCGTCGGCCTTGGTCATGTTGGCACCATCGGCGACGGCGGCGATCAATTCGGTCTTGTTCATGTGCCCCCCTACAAAAAGCATGGCCATAACGAATGGCACGATGAATAGGCATCGTCAACCAAACGGGTTTACTCAGGTGTCAGCAAGGTAAACAGGAAAGTCGAGCCGCCTGAAGGTGA
>NZ_LWQT01000078.1 GCF_001650715.1 Paramagnetospirillum marisnigri
CCACGCCCGCGACATCCGCCTGTTCGTCAGCCCGGCACCCGCCGCCGCGGCACGGGCCTGACCGAGAGAGGGGCGGCGTCATGGACTTCCGGCCAGAGCGTATGTTGAGCCGTATTCGGCAGATGGCCGAAGGCGCCGTCTCGCCCCAACTGGTGCTTGGCCTCGGGGTCGTCCTGATCCTGGGGCTGGTTGTGAGCGCCATGCTTCCCGACCGCTTCACAGGCGGCGGCAAAACCGGCGGCGGCGTCACGGCCCAAAGCCAGGCATTGTCGCTTCCCGCCGCCCTGCCGGGTCTGTCGCCCTTTACCCCGGCGACGCCTTTGCAGTTCAGCGGCCGTGTCACCCAGGTGGCCAGCATCGGCAACGATGTCGGCTGGGGGCAGGTCCATATCTGGATCGACAACGGCACCGGCGCCCTGCAGGAGATTTCGGTGGCGCCGCAGGCATATCTTACCCAGATCGGCTGCCCGTCCTTCGACGGAGCGCGGGTCAGCGGCGTCGGATTCATCTTCGATCCGGGGCGGCCCAATGCCGAGCTTTACGTCAAGTCGATACAGGTCGGCGGGCGGACCTGCAAGTTGCGCGATGACGAGGGACTGGCACTGTGGATGGTGGTGCAGTGAGTCCGAGGAGACGGGGAAGGTGAGCATGGAGGCGCCGCGGCGCGGCCGTCGCTGGGTAAGCTTGGGGATGATCGCCTTGTTGGCGGCGATCGGGCTGGGACTCTATTGGGACCAGCTGTCCACGCCGTCCGGCATAACGCCCGCCACCTCGCCCCGACGGGCGGAGGGGCTGCTGCTGGGGCGTCTACCGCTGCCCATGGAGCCATCGCTGCTGTCGCCGCTGGAGCGGCTGCTGGAACCGCCGCTCCGCTACAAGCTGATGACCATCCGCCATATCCCGCCGGTGAAGCCAGGAACCGGAATGCCGCATCCCTATGTAGGCGATTGCATCCAGTGCCACCTGATGGTGGGCGGCCCGGCCGCCGGCTCCCAGTTCAAGACGCCCTATGGCGCCGTTTTGGAAAATCTCTCGCGGGTCCGCAAGCTGGGACCGCCCATTCTGCCGACCTCCCGCCAGCCGCATCCGCCGGCCGGACGATGCATCAAATGCCACGATATCGTGGTCAAGGTGCCGGTGGACAAGAAAGGCGGCATGAGATGGCAATTATGATCGCGGGCGCCATTCCCCGCTGACCAGGGGCGGAGCGATGCGCATCGCGGCGATCATCAATGAACGTGCGGGAACCGTCGCCTGCCTGTCGCCCCCGGTCGTCGCCGCCCGGCTGTCGGCCATCTGGACCTCGCTGGGCCATCAGGCCCATGTCAGCCTGGCCGAGGGAAAGGACATGGGGCGCGCAATTCGCAAGGCGTGCCGTGATCCCGCCGTCCATGCGGTCATCATCGGCGGCGGCGACGGGTCCTTGTCCCGATCGCTTAAGCATGTGGTGGGAAGCGGCAAGTCCCTGGGTGTCCTGCCGCTGGGAACCATGAATTATGTCGCCCGCCAGTTCGGAGTGCCGTTCGACCTTGACCGGGCGGCGGTGGCCTTGGCCGATGCGGTTCCCACCCCCACCGATTTGGGTCGGGTCAATGACCGTTTCTTCCTGATTCGTGCCTGTCTCGGCGCATTTCCTGAATTCATCCGTTCTCGCGACGAGGCCCGCCGCAAAGGAGGGAGCTTTCTGGACGGAGCCCTGGCCGGGCTGACCGGCCTGGCCCGGGGGCATCGCTTGATCGAAGCGGAGTTGATCGGACCCGACGTCCAAGCCCGGATCGCCACTTCCTTTTTTATGGTGTCCAACAATATGTGCCGGGATTCCGATCCGTTCCAGCTGGAGCGCGAGCGCATGGATGGTGCTACCCTGGGGGTTTATATCGGGCAGGGGGCGGGGCCAATCAGCCTCATGGATCTGGGCCTGCAGGTGGCCATGGGGCGTTGGGCCAGCAACGAGGCACTCATCCGAGGCTCCTTGCCCTGGCTGGAAATCCGGACCCGGCAGCGCAAGTCGCTGGTCTCCATCGACGGCGAGGTGGAAAAGATGGAAGCCCCCTTCCGCTTCGACATCCTGCCCGGCGTCCTACCCATGCTGGTGCCCAAATAATCGCGGCCTTGCAAGGTGGTGCGGTTGCCATGGACGGCAGGCAACTGCTATAGAATAAACCACGGTGCGCATTGGCGTCGCCGATGCTGGGAAGGCCGATGAAACCAAGCAAATGCCAGGAATGTCGTGACCGAGCGGCTTGGCTGGACATGTTCACCGCCCTGGCTCTCGCCGTGTTCAAGACCGCTTTGGGGGTGCTGAGCGGCAGCATGGCGCTTCAGGCCCATTCCCTACATTCCTTCGGCGATTTTCTGACCAAGGGCATCAATCTGGCCAGCGTCAAGCTGTCCAGCCGACCGGCCAATTCCGCCTTTCCCTACGGCTACGGCAAGGTTCAATTCCTGTCGGCCAATTTCATCGGCATCAGCCTGATGGCCGGGGCCGCCGCCATGCTGTGGTACAACGTCACCCATCTCGGCTCCGGCCATGTGCAGGTCCCCGAGGTCTGGGCCGTGTTCGGCGCCCTGATCTCCGCCGGAACCGCCGAACTGATGCATCGCTATCTGCGCTGCGTGGCCGAACACACCAACAGTCCCGCCATAATGGCCGCCGCCGCCGACAATCGGGGCGACGCCTATTCGTCTCTGGCGGTGCTGGCGGGCATCGTTTTGTCCATCCTGGGATGGGTGGCGGCGGATCATCTGGCCGCCATCTTGGTGTCGCTGCTGGTTTTGCGCATCGGCGCGGTGATCGCCTGGGACAGCATCCACGGCTTGATGGACGGCAGCGTTCCCTCCCATCGTATCGACGGCATCCGGCAATTGCTGGCCGCCCACCATCCCGGCGTCAGCGTTGTGGACCTGCGCGGTCGCCGCATGGGGGAAACCTGGGAAGTGGATCTGCAGCTTTCCATTTCAAGCCAGGTCACGGTCGAGGAGTGCCATGCCCTGACCCGGGAACTGGAAAGCAGGATCGCCCGGGAAGAGCCGCACGCCTGTCACATCCGCATCCGGTTTATTCCCCAATCCGGGGATGCGGCAAAAACCGCCGTCATCGAGACGGCGGCGGCGGTGGATGAATTCGCCTATCTGGTCGAGGCGCCTGCGGCCCTCCGGCCGCTTGGCCGCCGCCGTAATGGCGGCTGATCGCGGCGTGCGCCGGATTTGGCGCTCGCCGCTATAGGGACCGGGGCCGCTACACCGTCGGCGATCGGTTGAGGCGCTGGAAGGCGGCCTCTTGGGAATCGGCTGCGCGGCGCTCTTGCAAGATTAGATCCGCATCGTTCAGTCGCTTGGCGGCCACAAGCTTCAGCGGTGCGGCGTCATCCTTTTCCAGCTCGCTGAGGGTATTGTCTCGGGCCGTCAGCGACAGCACGTTCTGCCATCCGGTCTTGATCATCTCCAACAGGTCGAGGGAGAGCGAGGGGTAGCCGCCGAGCATTGTGATCAAGGTGTCGAATTCGGACATCTTGTAAAAGATCTTCGATGACGATCCCAATGCGGCGGGAGTGGTTCCATCGACGATCCGAGACGATTCCTGGACGGTCCGTTCGAGGCCGGAGGCCAGGATTCCCAACGAGAACTTACTGACGGTCGCCATGATCTCGGCATATTTCTTCTTGAAGAAGGACCCTGCCTCGCCTTCCTCCCGGCAATAGCCGTGGACCAGCCCCATGAGGTTCATCAGGCGATTGAAATGGTCGCTGATCTTCGCCTTGGCGTTTTCCGCGGCGGGGTCGTGAAGCAGGGCTTGAAGCTCTTGAGAGATGCGCAGGGCCTCTTGGACGACCTGGACGCGGCGGTTGGACGGTGGCAGATGCTCGATATCGGGGCCTCGGCCGCCACCGGATGTTGCGGCCATGCCGATTCCGGCCGTGGCTTTGGGCGACGGCCGACTTGGCGTCTCGGCGGTCGCGCCGCTCGGCGCCTCGGCGGCATTTTCGGGCCGGGCGGCGGCGGACGGTTTCTGCGGTGCGGTTTCCGCCGCCGGGCGCGGGGCCGTTCCATCGGTGGCGCGGCGACGCGGTCCCTGATAGTTGGGAAGATCGTTCCGTCTGCGGTCGGGACCGGCATAGCCGCCGCAATTGATGAATTCGCGCGAGTCGGTGAGAAGCGCCGAGACGGCTTTCAGCATCCCCCGCAGAGTGAGGGGGAGGGTGGCAAAGCCGGAGGCACCGGCATCCCTGGCTCGGGTCAGACGCTCATTATCCCATCCTTCCGTGACGCACAGGAAGGGAACCGCCCGGGCTCTGGGGGGCAAGTCGCGCCGGATATGCTTCAGCAGGTCGATGTGACCATCGCCGGCCTCTGCCCAAATGACGAGATCGATGGTTGTGTAACGAAGCTGTAAAGTGGCATGTTCAACCGTATCAGCTTCGTGAATAACACCAATCCCAATCTGGTTGAGAACGTCGGCCAGCAGGCGGCGCTTTTTCTTGTCTGATGAAATCAGAAGGCATGCAATGTTCTTAAATGATGGCAGAGTCAACATGCATTAACTCATAAGATGCCGGGATTGTATTTAATGATGGGGTGGTGGATACAGTGGAGAACTCGGTGTGTCTGCTCCATTCCCTCGCCCTCATCTCTCGGTGCTCCGAAGGAAGGTGTCGCTTGGCGGCAAGCTTATGCCTTAAGATGTGCCGAGTCCATGGGGGGGCGAAGAAATCGTGTTCGAAAGATGGAATGGCCCGGCTGGCCAGCTCAACCTCGGCGCAAAAATAGCCAGTAAATCTCATAATTCGAGGGTTGTGCTGCGGCCTTGGCAATGCTTCGATACACACTCGATCGGTGGCGTTCGAAAGGGGTAGGTCCTCAAGATGAAGCCATTTGCAGCCTGTAAGGGCCTTGTTGCTATCGCTGATGGTGGTCTGCGCAGGGTGCTGCGTGAGTTGTTGCTCGGGGTGAAGATGCATGATGTCGAGTTTCTCTCCGATGTCGGTGGGGTAGCGCATGCCCTTCGCGCCAATCCCTCTATCGACCTGATCATCTCCCAAAACGACGTACCCGGCGGCGGGAGCATTGCCATCGCTCGCTTTGTCCGTTGGGAAATGTCCGCTCCCGCCAATACGCTGCCCATCATCAGCCTGGGCCGGGACTGGACGCCGGAACTGCTTCAGGAAACCCGCGAGGCCGGAATCTGCGAGGTCATCGCCATGCCGACCTCGCTGATGGCGGTGCAGGCGAAGCTTTTATCCGCCATGGACGGCAAGCGGCCTTTCATTTCCACCGCCACCTATCGCGGCGGCTGTCGTCGTCGCCGGTCATCCAAGGGTCACCAGGGACCGTTCCGCCGGGCCGAGGACCGCATCGCCGAGCAGCTAAATCAGGCGGTCGAGAAATCGGAACGGCGGGCCATCCGGCAGGAATTGCAGGGAGAGCGTTCCTTGCCGCCGGTGCCCGGAATGGCGGCGGCCGCGCCGCAGAGGGGCTCTTTCGCGGCGCCAGCGCGTCCCAGGGCGGATGAGGCCGAGGAGGACGAAGGGGGCGACCGCCAGACCCGCGCGGTGATCGACAAGGCATTCGTCACCGCCCGCCTGATCGAGCAGCTTCTGGCGCGGTTGGTGACCACCACCGGCGCCGAGGCGCAGGGGGCTCTGACCACGGCGGTGGCAGATGCCGAAGAGCGCCTCATCAACCTCATGGCGCTGGCGCAGATGCGCATCGAGCAGCACGGTTGCTCGGCGGCGGATATCGAGCGTCTGCGCATTATCCGCAAATCGGTGGATGCCAGCGCGGAATCGCTCCTGCGCGCCCAGCTTTCCCGGCTGATCAAGTCCGGCGAGGACATTTTGTCCGGGCGTGCCGGACTGTCTTTCAATATCGGTCGCGCCATGCAGGCTCGCATGAGCTATGCCCAATTCCTGATCAATGTCCGCGGCGGCATCGACATGCTCGACAGCGAGGTCAAGGACGCGGTCAAGAAAGCCCAAGGCATCGTGGCCCAGGTGAAGGAAATCGAGGCAGGGGTGTTGCCCTTGCCGCAGTTCGACACCGCCCGCTCGCCGAAGTCGCAGACGTCCGGCCGTTCTGGGCCTGCGGGCCGCTGATCTGGTTTCGGCGCCGAATTCGGCGCGATCGTCCCCGTTTCCGAACCATAGAAGATGACGTATTTTTCCCCTTCGGCTATGATTGCCGACGGTTTGCCCCGGCCTATGGAGACCGGGTGCTTTCGCCCGGGGATCTCGGCGCGGCCCATGGGTTTGGAAAGCGGCTATGCTGACAGCGATCATCGCCGGTATTTTATTGTTTCTGTTCGGAGTTCTCATCAAGGGCGTGTTCGCGCACGCCATGGTGATTCTCGTCGCCTGGTTGGCCAAGAACGGCCTGCTGCTGGCCTTTCTCCGGACCCGTTTCGGGCGTCGCGTGGTCCGGAACGCACGGTTCAGAACCTATGCCCAGGTGGGGCCGGGCAGCGGACGGCGGCGAGCCTATCAGGTCTTCAAGCGGATGGCGGGGGCCGAGCGGGCGACGGTTCGCGTCCTGACCCGGGTGCGCGATGGTTTCGCCCTGATGATCCGGCGCCGCCCCAATACGGCGGTGGTGCCGCACCGCAAGAATCCGTCTTGAGGGGGGACGGCCCTCCGGCCGCTTGGCCGCTTGCTCAATGCTTGCCTGAGCGTCGTGCCTCGCATTTGAGGCCCGACGTTAAAGCAGCCGCCGGACGTCGATCTTCAGGGCTTCGGCGATCTTGCGCAGCACGATCATGTCAAACCCGGCTTCCAGGGCGGCCAGCGTTTCGAGGCTGATTCCCGCCGTCCGAGCCAGGGACTCGCGGGTCATGCCGCGGTATTCGCGATAGACTTGGACCGGGCTTTGCCCGGCCATCAACCGGTCCGCCACCGTGTGGGGGAACTGATCCCGATCGCTCACGGCGGCGGGGGCGCAGGGCTTTGGGGGCTCGGCGACGGGGGTGGGCTTCGGCGGTTCGGGCGCGCGCGGTGCCGCCTGCGGCTGCTCCCCGGTCAGCAGGACGCGCATCTTTTCGAGAATTTCCGCCATATTGGCGTCCCGCGCACTGTCCGTTTCCGGTGAAGGCACCCCCTTTTCCGTGCCCATCCTTGTCTCCTGTCTTGGCCGAATACCGGACTTGGCGTAAGCCTCGGCCCCAGGCGTTAAGGTTGCCGTATGCCCCCTTCAATTCGCAAGGGGTTTGATAACCCGGTCATAACCATGCTTCAATACCTATTCATCGGATCCAGACTAGCACGGAATGGCTTTTTCCGTTTTCATCGGCTGGTTCTTTATTCCCTGAGATGCGGAGCGCGCGTGGGGCCAAGGATCGTGGAATGTCATTGAATACCTCCTTCTTAGGCAAGGCATGCATGGTCGTGGCCTCGGACGATTCGCTTTGCAGCTTGATCGCGACATCCTTGCATCAGATTGGATTTGCCGACGTTTTGAAGTCGGGCATCCTGACCGAAGCGATTAAGTTCGCCGCTTCCGGCATCTATGACCTGATCGTTTGCGCCGGTACCGATATCGACGAACCGCTCGACATGATTCGGCGCATCAGAATGGAAACCCCCGAAGGCGTCGTGACCGGGCCGATGATTTGCGTCATCAGTCACATGGATGTCGGCAATCTGTCCATGATGCGCAATTCCGGGGCCAATTGCGTCATGACCCTGCCCATCAGCACGCGCGGCATGCTGAAAAACGTCAATCGCGCCTTGAATGAAAAGCGCGAGTTCATCGCCAACCCGACCTTTCGGGGGCCTTGCCGCCGCAATCCCGCTCCGGGCCTTTACGAAGGGCCGTTCCGTCGCGCTGCCGACCGCCAGGACTGCGCGACGCAATCGCCGTCTCCGTCTCCGGCCCCCCGCAAGCTTGCCGCCGCGGGCCATTCCGGGGAGCTGGGCCTGGCCCCGCGCCGACCGCATGCGCCGGCCGTCGTGGGGGAGGATCCCAATTCCCAGGCATCCATTATCTTCAATGGCGTGAGCGAAATCGCCGCCAGAATCGAGCATCTGAAGGAAGCCCTGCATGCCACCGATGATGAACGGACGCGCAAGGTCGTGCGCGCAGAGATCATGGAGGCGGCAGATAGGCTGGTGAACCTCGTCACCCTGGTGGACTTGAACAAAGGTCCCCATCGCGGCCAGGACAATCCGCTGCGGCAGAAAATCGGGACGATGAAGGCTTTGTTCATCGGTATCTTGCGGCAAATGTCCGTCGGTAGGCTGGATGCGATCATCGCCGATATGGAGAAGTATCTGAACGGCGGAGAAATCACCCTGGGAGGCGGCGACCTTCTGCAGGAGCGATTGGCCTCGGTGGAGGAAATCGTCGCGGTCCTGGGCGGACGCAAAGCCGACGAAACCATGAAGCGAAAGCTGGATTCCGCCTGGGAGGGAATCGGGAAGCTCCAGAAAATGGAGGCGGAACAGTTTGAACTGGCCGATCTGACGCGCAACAAGCGCAGCAAGCGCGGGGTGAGCCGGTTTCATCCGCCCGCCGAGGCGATCGACGGGGTGGCAAGCCAGAACGGGGTTGCCGATCTTTTGCGTTCGCGTGGGGCGGGGAAGAAGCCCTGATCAGGGCCATGGGCGGGGCGTTCGACGAGTTCGGCGCCGAACCCCTATTTCAGCCGAAGCTTCTGCTGTCCGGCCAGTCGCGTCACCGTCATGGGCATCGCCGCGGGCGACGGTCTTGCCACCGTGATGGGGGTCGGGGCCGGGGCTGGTCGGGGGGCGGCAGCAGCGACCGGCGGCAGCATCGAGCGGGCGGCGGCCACATCGGCGGCGACCTGCTTCATGCCGCGCCGCAGGGCGGCGTTTTCGGATTTCAGCCGCTTGGCCTGGAGCCAGTTCCGGTCGCTTTGTTCAAGGCATATCTGCAAGATGACCCGGAGGCGGAGCATTTTATCGTCGGCAGGGGGCGCCTGGAGAAGGGAAGCCTGGGTGTCGGGGGCTGTTTCGGAAAAGATGTCGGCGGCCACGAAGTCGCCGCCGTTCTCGCGGGCATATTTGCCCTCCTGAATCACGGATTCGGTCAAATGCGCCAAATGGGCGATAGCGGCCATCATTTCCTGATCGGACGCGGCGCCGGGGGCTCCGGGGATGTTGCCGCAGGCGTCCAGAATTTTCAGCAGGAATTCATGGGATTTCTGCAGGTTCGCCAGCGCTACGGACAGTATCGAAGGATGCGCCATCTCTCAGGACCTTGTGCTGACGCGGACAGGCCCATTCTGTCTGAACCCGTCGGGATCGGCAATCCCATGCGGGCCGTCCTTGCGCACGACGGCCCGGCTTATCCCCAAGCCCGAAGGAGGAGCATATGCCGACGGGGGGCTTTCTTGCCTTTGGCTATGAGGCAAGCTCGGTGTCCAGGCCTGCGGCCATATACACCAGGGGGCGGTCATCCACATTCGCGTTGGTCAAGATCCCTTTGTATTGGGCATCTACCCCCCGGATGTGGATATTCAGCCAATCCGTGACCAAATGCGCCAGGGCGCCGATATGTTCGATATTGCCCGTCTGGCGGTAGTCCTGAACGATGCGGGTTACCCGGTCGGCAAAGGCGTCGTGCGCCGCGATATGCTCGACCAGATAGGCGTAGTCGGCCTTGGCCATGGCCTTTTGCTCGCGCAGGAAATGCCCCTCGATATATTCCTCGAGGATATTGATGGAGGTTTCGATGAGGTAGAGCTGATCGTTGTCGGGCGTGGCGGTCACGTCATTCATCAGAGCCGCCAAGCGAAAGAACGCCTGATGATCTTCGTCGATGATTTCGACGTTCACGGATAAATCATCGGTCCATTCGGGGAGCGGATTGGTCTGGTTCATTCCTCTTCCTCGTCTCACGACCTGCTTTAACGGGCGGCCCAACTACGGCAATGCCCCATGCCAGAGTTACTTAGTCAGTCAGCGCGACCAAAAGTCAACCGGGATCGCCGGCAAATCCGGCCAAAGTTCAAGCTACATTCCAAAGCCGCGAGGCTTACGATCCGAGCCGTGGGGAAGCGGCATCGGCGGCGTCTCCCGCAGGGCGAATCATCTCGAATTCGATCACTGACTCTAGCATAAATCGGCCTAAGGACAGAGAGTAAAAATAAGTCGCAATATCTGATGAGCGGCAACATATCTCCAAGGATGCAACAATCGTTTGACGAGCCCCGCCCGTATGGGGCCCAATCATGGGGGCATGCGGCTTTGATCGGGGCTCGCAATCGAAAGGGGAGGAGTGTGGCGCATAATAATGCTTTCGGCTTCGAGGAGATTCGCCGGGCGGTAAATTCCGCAGGATGGCTTCGGCTGCTTTTGGTCGTGGCCATTGGCCTGACGGTTGCGATCTTGTTCGTGCATCTTTTCGTCGCGATCGCGGTGGGGGCGCTGTGCATACTTTTCGTTCATCATGCGGTCCAGCGCGCCATGGGGCCGGGAACCCGGATTCGGTTGCGGATGCCGCTGGCAATGTCCGCGCGATTGAAGGGCTGGATGTGGCGCAAATGACAGTTTCAGCCCGACAGGGGGCTTGGATGGATGTGTCGTTTGCCGGTGGCCTATTATTTCAGCCTATTCGATCGTGCGGGCGAACTGGCCCTGGGCGCCCTGTTCAATTTCCTGGCCTGTGACCTGGTGGCAAAGCACACGCTGTCAGAGGATCGAAAGTTTTTTGTACAAATCCAAGCGATTCGAGATACAGCAGGACGAACGCAGGCAATCATTTCGGGCGACAATGGCGATATTCGGGCGAAAAACTCCACCCATCCAAGTCGGTGACCGGTTCACAAAGGCAAATGGGCACCTCCGGAAACTGGCGTCGGCTCGGGTTTCGTGATTCCCTATCCGTATGACGGAACAGGGGGCGGATATGA
>NZ_LWQT01000079.1 GCF_001650715.1 Paramagnetospirillum marisnigri
ATGCCCGGCACATCGACGATGCGTAAGGGAACCCCGCCATGGGTGATCTCGCGCACATTCAAAGAGGTCGTCACCCGTTGATAATTGGCGACGGCGGATTGGGCGCCCGTCAGGGCATTGAACAAGCTGGTGGAACCGGCATTGGGGTTACCCACCAGTGCCACGGTGACGGGGGATTTCATGTGCGGCTACCCTTAGATCGAGGTCGGTGGGGTGATTATTTCACGCGGATGCGGATCTGCCGGGCCTCGGCATTGCGCAGGCCTAGGCTGTAGCCCATCAGGCTGTAGATGCGCGGATCACCTAACGGGGCAGAACGATCCAGCGTAACGGGAGTGCCGGCCACGACGCCAAGAGACTGCATACGGCGCTTGAAAACGCCGTCCTCGGTTTCGATCTTGACGATCTCACCCTGCTGCTCGGGGCGAAGGTCGGCAAGGCTGAGAGTGTCCATCTTGACCTGCTGATCCATCCTGGAATTTCCCCTTATTTGTTGATGTTGCAATAATCGAAGGCAATTGCGAATGAGTTGCGATTCATTCGGCGCATTTTCCTCTCAATCTTGCTGCCGCGTCAAGGCGTAAGATCCAATGTTGATGCGGGATTGCGGTGTTTCTCAGCAGACCTATCTCCTCAGGGGCTAGACATATAATTCTGATCACGACACAGAGCGTTCTCCCTATATGACTTTAGAGTAATTATGCTAAAACCGTGGACTTACGTTGGGCCTATTGCTCGGCGTGAGGACAGGAGAAGCCCCTTTGCCAAGCGTGATTTTCGGTTTGCTGGCGCTTGCCCTTGGATTGGTAGGGATAACGTCATGGTGGTGGTCGGTGACCGAGTTCCTGCGCGGCGCGGCCCCCGTGGCCCTGATCTTTCTTGGCATGCTCGCGGTAGCAGCCGGGGTCCAGTCGGTGCGTCAGCCTCGTACCGGCAAAGGGTTCACATCAGCCCCTGACATCGACGGTTAACGGCCATGTTCAATGGTGATGAAGAAGCCGATGGCCGCTCCAATGTCGCCTGCGGCAAGGATTTGAAGCGCTATCTGATGCTCATGGGTGTTGTAGCCCTGATCGTCCTGTTTGGCGCATTCGTCTATCGGCAATCCTCGGGGGGTCTTCGCTTGGGCGCCATGATCGAGCAGATGCGCGGTGGCCGCACGGCGGTGAACGTTCCGGCCACGTCTGGCGCAGCTAATCCGGCGGTATCCGTTCCGGCGAAAGGTTTTGTGGGCGCACCTTCGTCGATGGGGGCTATCGCGACCCTGCCGCCGGTGTTGGATTTCGGACCGGCTCCGGTCGGGAACGGCGGGCCGTTCTCCAGCGTCGTCACCCTGCTGCGTAACAGTGTCGTCAGCGTCACCGCCTCCTCGCGTGGCGGCCAGGGCATGCCCGCCCCCCTGGGGCTGGCCAATCCCGACGGGCTCCCGCATTTCGCCAATCCGACCACCCGTTCGGTCGAGAACATCGGCACCGGCGTGATCGTCCGCAACGATGGCTTCATCGTCACCAACTACCATGTGGTGCGTGGCGCCAATTCGGTCTTCGTCACCGTGCTGGACGATATGGGCTCGACCCGCTATTCCGCCGAAATCGTCAAGATGGACGAGGCCCTAGATCTCGCCCTGCTTAAGATCAGTCCCAAGGCACCGCTTTCGGCAGCGGTTCTGGGCGACAGCGACACCGTCCGGGTCGCCGACGAGGTGATCGCCATCGGCACGCCCTTCGGCTTGGATATGTCCGTCAGTCGCGGCATCATTTCCGCCAAGGGCAAGTCCATGGTGATCGAGGGGGTGACCCACTCCAACCTGCTGCAGACCGACGCCGCCATCAACCAAGGCAATTCCGGCGGTCCGCTGGTGGCCACCAATGGAACGGTCGTCGGCATCAATACTGCCATCTATACTCCGAACGGTGCCTTCGCTGGGATCGGCTTCGCCGTTCCCAGCAACAAGGCCCGCCTATTCGTTCTGGACGAAGCCGGATGGTTGCCAACCGCGACACTGGAGGGCCCCACTATGGGCCTTGTCGCACTTCAGGGACCTTCGCGCGTTGGCGTTGGCGCCGCTGGACCGGCCATCATGGCTGGCGTGCCCGCTCCGCATACCGACGGGCGTCAGAACATGGATTGCACCAATTGCCATGACATTATTCCGGGCAACGCAGGCATGGTTGCGGCGGGGCCCATGATCCCGGCGGTTGCCCCCCTTCCGCCTCCGTCGATTCCCGCCAATGCCAGTCCGCCCCATACGGATGGCCGACAGAATATGGCCTGCAATACCTGCCATCAGATCATTGGCACCACGGCCGGTGTGGTGGCCTTTGGTCAGCCGATGATGCCGATCGCCGTGCAACAACCACCGGCGCCAGCGATTCAGGCGAATGCCTCCAATCCTCATACGGATGGCCGGCAGAATATGAACTGCGCCAACTGTCATCCAATCATTGGGGCTACGGCTGGGCCCGCCGCCTTCGGTCAGCCCGGCATGAATGGGTATCAATTTGCTCAAGCCCCGGGGAGCCTGGCGATCAATGTCCAGGGCCCGCGTGGAACGAAGATGGCCGGCGCCGGGAAACACAATCTGCTCGGTGCGATGATGGAGTCCATGTCTCAGCAGATGAGTGTGCAGACTGGGCAACCGGCCGGGCGGGGTGTACTGCTTACCGGCGTTATTCCCAATACGCCGGCGGCAACCGCAGGATTGCGGCCCGGTGATATCCTGCTCAAGGTCGATGGCCGTCCCGTCGCTATACCACGGGACGTGGTTGCCATCATGGCTGAAATGCCCAACGGCCGTACCGTTCGCCTAGGCGTCCTGCGAGACGGTGAGGTGCGTGACGTGAACTTGGTTGTCGGCCCCGCCGGGCTGGCTGCTGCTGTGCCAATGCCCAGCCAGAACACAGGACAGACTGGGATGGCCATATCGCCAATGGCTGGCGCTGCTCCAATAATGCCTGGTGTCCCTGTGATCAAGCCACCCAAGCCCCCGACGGAATTCAACTGGCTGGGCATGGAGATCGAGACCTTCCAAGCGCCGCCACCGATGGCGGGAGTGCCTGCTGGACCTCCGGCCGAGAGCACCAAGGGAGTCCAGGTGGGCGGGGTTCTGGCGGGATCCCGCGCCGCGATCGGGGGATTGCAAGTCAATGACCTGATCATCGAGGTCAATGGCCAACCCGTGACCGGCCCCGCCCGCCTTGACGCCGCCATCAAGGCGGCCACGGCCGCGGGTCAACAAATTTTGCTGAAGGTCAATCGCAAGGGCCAAGACTTCTGGATCGTTCTGTGAGGGTGGAAGCGTAAATGGTGAAGAAACGACAGAACGAAGCCAAGGGGGCTACCGATGACAATGTTGGTGGTGCTGACGACTATGGCGCAATGCCTTCACCTCTTGAGGCAGTTCCATCGGCACCGATCGTAAAGCCGAAGGAAGGTAGCTTATGGGCGTCGTTGCTGAAAAGCTCTCCATGGTCATCTAATACGGCCGCAAATAAGCAGGAAGATCCTACTCCACTGGCGGCCCAACCCGCGCCAGAGCCAGTTTCAGTCACCCCGCTTGAATCCGCTCCGATCAGTGATCTGATCAAGCGATGGTCACAGCCCGTCTGGCGAGTGCCGAGCCAAATCCAGACTGGCAATGATTTTCAGCAGGTGGCCGATGAAACCGTGGAAGACCAAGAGCCTGAGCCGACACATTCCCAGCCCACCATTGATCTGGATACCGCCGTGCTTAATCCGAGTGTAGTTGTCAGCGAGCAACTCTCGGCAGAAAGCAATGTTGAGCCCGCAGAGAGCCCGTTCAATGACAACGTAGCGGATGTCTCTGACGCGTTCATTGATGTTGAAGCCGGGGTGCCGACAGAACCCGAGGGCATTCCGGATGGATCAGAGGGCGCGCACGAACCGCCTCCTGATGCTGACGCCGAGCCTGCGCCGGACCATGAGGTCATTGAAATTGACATCGCGGATAGAATCGAGCCTGAACCCGAAGTGGCTCAGGACAATGCCATGACCGAGCGTGAGGGAGATGATGAGATGATTCCAGTCCATTCCGAGGTCGAAATTGGCCCGGAGCCGGAGACAATTACTGCTTCCGCAGCAGTTGAGGCTGAGCCTGAGTTGGGGGCCGCTGACGCCGTGGTTGGGCCGGAAGCATTCCCTATGCCTGATATTGATGCGCCCGAGGTCGAGGTTTCAATGCCGGCAGAAGAAATCGAGGCGCCGCAACTGCTTGCGGAGCAGGCCGTGATTTCAGATGCGGTTGAGGATGATGCTGGCGCGGCCCCACATGAGAGCTTGGTCAAAGCTGTGCCGGTAGAGGATCTGCTTACTGGAATTTTCAATGTTGCGAACTCGGCGGTGCGGGACGTCATCAACGCGTCTTCGGACCTGGTCAAGAATCGAAATTCCGTGGTTTCCCAAATGACTGCCCACGGTCAGAAGCTGATCCAGTCCATCAAGAACCGTTGCGGAATCCGGCCGGCGCAGAATTGCGACGCAGGCAGTAAGGTCGGTGAATAGTTGGCGTGATATGGCCTTTTCCTCCAGCACCCAAGGACAGCCGGAAGAAATCATGGGCCGATTGAATGGGCGGTTGCCGTGGTAAGGCTGGTGGGGTTGCTGGTGTTTGGCGGCCTGATCGTGCTGTTGGCATCGTCCAACGCGCATATGGCGGAAACACGTCTGGGACCAATTGCGATGAAAGCGCCGCACTTTGTTGTCCTTGGCATTACGTTCTTTCTCGGCTTTGCCACCGGGATCGTTTCGGTGCTGATGAACGCTCTCCAGCGGCGCCAGCGGAAGACACCGGGAAAGAGCATCGTCATCAAGCACTGAGCCTCTTTGGGGCACCAGGCTTTGGAGTAGGTAAGGATGAGGAAGAGCGGTTGCGCGGTATGCAGCAGGAGCATCGGCTGGGTTGGCCTGGCGGTGAATACCGTGCTCATGGTGATGAAGGCGTTTGTCGGCCTGATCGGTGGATCGCAGGCCATGCTCGCCGATGCCATGTATTCGTTGAAGGACATGCTGAACGCCCTGATGGTGATCATCGGGACCACCATTTCAAGCAAGCCGCTGGATGCCGAGCATCCCTACGGACATGGCAAGGTGGAATTTATCCTGTCCATGGTGGTCAGCGTGGTCTTCATCGTGCTGACCGGCTACCTGCTGGTCCATGCCGTCCAGATCCTGCTGGACGAGAGCCTGCACCGGACGCCACACCTGATCGTGCTGTGGGCGGCCCTGGTCTCGGTCGGCGTCAATGTGGGCATGTATTTCTACTCCCGCTGCGTCGCCATCGAGACCAACAGTCCCATCATCAAGACCATGGCAAAGCATCATCACGGCGACGCCACCGCCTCGGGCGCGGTCGCGCTGGGCATCATTGGCGCCCATTATCTCAAGATGCCGTGGATCGATCCGGCGGTAGCCCTGTGGGAGACCGTCGACCTGCTTCTGCTGGGCAAGGTCGTCTTCATGGATGCCTATCGCGGGCTGATGGATCACACTGCGGGTGAGGCGGTGCAGAACCGGATTGTTGAGGCGGCGGAGCGCGTTCCCGGGGTCAGGGGCGTCATCCATCTGCGGGCTCGCTATGTGGGCCAAGACATCTGGGCCGACATGATCATCGGCGTCGATCCCGAGAACACCGTGGAACAGGCGCACGACATTTGCGAGGCGGTGCAGGCCGCCGTCTGTGGCAAGATCCGCCGCATCGAATCCCTGCATGTCAGCGCCGAGGCGCGGGAAGCCGGTGATACCAGCAAGCCGATTTTCTCCGAGGAGCCACTGAGTTTCGACGAGGTCATGCTGTCCAAGGTGGATGACGACAAGGGCTCAAATGAACGTGGAAACCAGCGATGATTGAAATTGGAGAAACCATGGGCGATCTGCCCACCAACAAGATCGTCTTTTGCGAACGGTCATGGAAGACGCCTGTCTCCATCCTGGCGTTCCTGATCCTGGTGACCTTTGCTTGGGGGGCTTATCTCCTAGACAATTATGATGAGGATGGCTTCTTCCATGGGGCCGACGACTTGTCGGTGGGCCAGTTCCTGGCGCGCAATATCGCCATGCCCGATGTGCAGCGGCTGTACTACACCGTGCCGCCAGCGGTGGTGGGTGTCGGCGGCAACGGCGTCAATGCCGGTCCCGTGGCTTCCGGCGCCATCGTCGGCGCCAACGGCTATGTCATCACCACCATGCACTCCATCGCCAATATGCCGGATATTACGGTTCAGGTGTCCACTTCGGCTGGCATCCGCCGTTTCCCCGCTCAGGTGGTGAAGACCATTCCGGCCCATGATCTCGCCCTGCTGAAGATGCAGACCACTGAGAAGTTCCTGCATTTCCGCATGGCAAATATTCAGACCGTGGTGCCCGGCCAGCAAGTTTTCGCCTTTGGCCGGAACATGGCCGGGGCGCCGCTGGTGCGTCAGGGCATGGTTCAGTCTTCGGATGCTCCGCTGGCGGTGGGAACCACTCAGATCACCCATCTGCTGCGCTCGGACGCGGTCTACAGCTGGGAGCAGACTGGCGGTCCTCTGGTCAATGCCCAGGGCGACCTGGTCGGCATCAATATCGCCGCCACCGGTCCCACCGGCAAGGTGGAGGGCTTTACGGTGCCTGCATCTGTCATCACCTCCCACCTCCAGGACATCATTCGCTTCAAGACCCCGGTGGCCGCACCGAATGTGCCGCCGACTCAGCCCCTCCCGACCCGGTGATGCCGAGACGGCTGGGAGATATGGTAAATTGGCGAATACGATTATGGTGAACCGATGAAGTTCGAAAACTGCAGAGATTGCCGCGAGGAAGTTGTTTGGTGGGCTTTTACCGCCGACATCTGCATGACCTTATTCAAGGGCGTGCTGGGGCTCATGAGCGGCAGCGTCGCCCTGGTGGCTGATTCGCTGCATTCGGGCGCCGATGTGGTCGCCAGCGGCGTCACCCAGCTCAGTTTGAAGATCTCGAACAAACCTGCGGATGAGCGCTATCCCTTCGGCTACGGCAACATCCAGTACATCTCGTCGTCAATCGTGGGCACGTTGCTGCTGATCGGCGCCAGCTTCCTGATGTACGGATCGGTGATGAAGCTCATTTCGGGCAGCTATGAAGCGCCCAGCATCTTCGCTGCCCTGGGTGCGTCGGTGACGGTCATTGTCAATGAGCTGATGTACCGCTACCAGATTTGTGTCGGCAATGAGAACAACAGTCCGGCTATCATCGCCAATGCCTGGGACAACCGCTCCGACGCCATTTCCTCGGCGGCGGTGATGGTGGGCGTCATCGCCTCGGTGATCGGTTTTCCCATCGCCGACACCATCGCCGCCATCGGCGTGTCGGCCTTGGTGGGGCGTATCGGCCTGGAACTCATCGGCACCTCCGTTCATGGCCTGATGGACAGCTCGGTCGATACCGAACTGCTGCAATCGGCCTGGCAGATCGCCACGGATACGCCCATGGTCCACAGCATCTATTTTCTGCGTGGACGCCATGTGGGTGAGGATGTGCAATTCGATATTCGCTTGCGTGTCGACGCCAATCTGCGGGTCAAGGACAGCTCGGCGGTGGCCGAGGCTGTACGCCAGCGCATCCAAGAGGAAATCCCCCACGCCCGCGATATCCGTCTGTTCGTCAGCCCGGCTCCCGCCGCCGCTGGGGCAAAGTCTCAGATCGGATAGGAATGCGCCAAGGGGGCATAAGATTCATGGGGACATAACTTCGGCTTTCCGATCCCTCTAAATGGCTCACCCCCATTTATGAACCCTTGCCCTCTATGGTCAATCGAGCCAAATGAACACCAATGCCATGTATATTTTTAGATTCATATCCGCCATCTCTGTCGCGGTAGTGTTTGCATTTGGCTTGCTCCGCTACAATGAATTCCTGGCAATGCGAGAGGATGCGCAATCAAAGCGGTCTAACTTTGAGGTTGAGATACAGAGACGGAATAATTTGTTCGGAAATCTTATTAACCTTACCATCAACCATGCCGCTCTCGAGGATTCGGTATTTGGTCATGCCTCTGACAAACGCGCAGAGGGAATTGAGAGGAGTAACGAAAAAAGAGAAATCCTTAAGCTTGATCAGGTGTGGTCTCGAGAAGGATTTGGCGCAGCTTTTGGGAAAATTATTGCTTACTCGGAAAAGTACCCCGATATTAGGGCTGTAAAATCATATAAATTAATGATGTCGTCACTTGTTGATATGGAAGACAGAATTTCTGTTAATCGTATTTTGTACAATGAGAGCGCCGCAAAATTTAATGCTGAAATTAGGAAAATGCCGTGGAAGTATCTGGCCATGGCCGCCGGATTCAAAGAGCGGGAATATTTTCATCAAAATCAGGAAAGTACCGCGATAATCAATGCTCCCATTGTCGCCCCTGAGATATACCAGCAACTGATGCCCTTGGCTCCCGCTCAGGGAAAGCCAAACAAGTGATGACGGGCCACCTCCGAGGTGGCCAAGGTGGTCATCTTTGCGGCAGGCGCCATAAATTGTTCTGTGTATTCAAACAGAAATTACTCACCAAAAGAAAATACACATCAGAATTTATCGCGAAAATTTGGGTGATCCGAAAGGCCGTTGTGGGGCACGTAGATGCCTAGCCTTCACGTTACCGATCAGCAGGTAGTGCGCTACATGTCTCAACGACCGAATCACACTCAAGTGTTTGCTGTTTCAGCAGAGGAGGTTCGATTCCTGCCTCCTTCCCTCCGCCAACTTCCCCTAAAGCCTTGATCTTCCTGCAAGGCGTTGGGAAACCTCACCAAAATCTTCTCGCTGCTCCACTGGACTGTTACAGTGGGAGAATGGAGAAGATGCCCGGACATCCCCGCCTGTATCGCCGTGGTGCCGTCTACTGGCACCGCGCCGCCGTGCCCGTGGACATCAAGGACACGTACCCCAAAGCCGAGGAGACCTTCTCGCTTCGCACCAAGGATCACCGCGAGGCGTTGAAGCAGGTCCGCATCGAAGCGGCACGGGTGGACCGCCTGTTCGATGACCACCGCCGCCGCATGGCTCTTCAGGCCGAACCACCCCTGGAAACGCTGACGGACGAGCAGATCAAGCGGATCGGCGAAAACTACTACGCCCACCTGCTGGACGAAGACGACGACATCCGTACCGAAGGCTTCGAGGACCGCAGCTTCGCGGAATGGGCCGAGGACATCGACTTCTTCGACGCGGCCACCCGTCACGACTTCGCCCGTGGCGAGGTCGGCGCTTTCTACCTGCATGAAGTGGACGAGGTTCTATCCTGGGACACCGTGAACCTCCGTCTGGCCGAAGCCTCGCCGTCCCGGCACAAGCTGGCCCGTGAACTCCAGGCCGCCGCCATCCGCGCCTATAAGGCCAAGCGGGCCAGGAACGAGGGCGAGCCGGTGGAAACACCCCAGCCCTCCCCGGTCGCTGTGGCCCGGCCAAGTCCTGCGGTGGAAGCGGTGGACACACTTTCCCATAAGTCTATTGCGTCCAACGTCCCCAGGCTGTCCCGTCTGGTCGAGGAATGGATCGCAGAGAAGTCCCGCACATCCTGGGTTCCCAAGACCGAGCATGAACATCGGGTGTGGATGGGCCATTTCATCGCCGCCACCGGGGACAAGCCGTGGACGGAATACGGCAAGGCCGATGCCCGCGCCTTCAAGTCCATCCTCATGCACCTGCCCGCCAACTGGAACAAGTTCGACGCCCTGGCGGGCCTGTCCCTGGCCGAAGCCTCGGAGAAGGCGCGGCAGGCGGGCATGACGCCCATGTCGGACAAGAACCTCAACAAGCTGCTGGGCTATGTGGGGTCGCTGTGGACCTGGGCGGCGGACCATTACGACGAATGCCCGCCCAACCCGTTCAAGGGCCTGAAGATCAAGATGAAGGGCCACAACGTCCGTGACGAACGCGACCCATTCACCCTGGACGAGTTGAAGGCGATCTTCAACGCCCCGATCTTCACCGGTTGCCAATCCGTCCGTGAATGGGTTTCCCCAGGGCCGTTGATCCCCCGTGATGCGGGCATCTTCTGGGTGCCGCTGATTGGCCTGTTTACCGGCGCACGGTCGGGCGAGATCATCCAGCTATACGTTGATGACGTCCGGGAAGAGCAGGGTGTCGTCTTCTTCGACATCAACGAGGATGGCGAGGACAAGCGGCTGAAGACGCCGCACAGCAAGCGCCTCATGCCCGTCCATCCCTTCTTGATCAAAGCGGGGCTTCTGGACCATGTCGCCCTACGCAAACGACAAGGGCAAAAGCGCCTGTTCCCTGAGATGGAGTTGGGGGCGGATGGCTACTACTCGTCCCCCTATTCCAAGCATTTCAGCCGGTTCCTGAAATCCGTGAAGGTCAAGCACGGCAAGAACGCCTTCCACAGCTTCCGTCACAGCTTCGAGGACGCCTGCCGCGATTCGGACATCTCTGCGGAGGTCATGAATGCTCTGCAAGGCCACGGCGAAGAAGGCATGGCGGGCCGCTATGGCCGGGGCTTCTTCCTCAAGTGTCACTGCCGCCTGAATACTCCCCAGAAGGGGCGACTGAAAATTCCCCACCTTGACGCACTCGCCCGGCCCTGGGG
>NZ_LWQT01000080.1 GCF_001650715.1 Paramagnetospirillum marisnigri
CCCCAGGGCCGGGCGAGTGCGTCAAGGTGGGGAATTTTCAGTCGCCCCTTCTGGGGAGTATTCAGGCGGCAGTGACAGCTTCCTTGCCGAGGAGCCTGGGCGCGACGCCGTTCCATGCCAAATTGCCTCGATGGACAAGGGGGCGGTGCGGGTCCTGGCCGACCCGGCCCTGTCATCCCTGGCGGGAGGCGCAATCGCAGTGAGGCTGAAAGAACGTGCCATGGTACCTGACCAGGCCGTTTACCGGATTCGCTGCGTCGGGCATGGCCCGGCCCCCGCCATGCAGGCCCGTGGATGGATCACCTTGGATGCCGCCCCCGTAAGCCCGCAGAGTTCCATCATACGGTGGGGTGCGGCGGTGATATTGCGGGAAAGTGGGATGTAATGGCTGGCGGAAGGCTTCCCCGGCGTCTGGCTCAGGACACGGCCGACAGAAAGCCTATGACAAGGCTGTTGCCTTAAAAGGTCTTGGTGTAAAGGCCGGGTCTGGGGCGGGGCTGGGCCTCGGGCAATGCAGTACCACGACTGTTGGCAAAATGGCTGTGGGCGCCAAAGGCGTTCCAATGGGATGGGGGGCAAGCGCAGGAACCGGAGCAGGTACGGGTCGCGGGGGCATGACGACAAACGAGAAGGCCAGCCGGTCGGATGAGCCCGATTCATCCCAAGGCGGGCAGGCCGAGGAGGGTCTGGCGCATCCCGGCGGCGGTGGGCCGCGCCGCCGGATCGGGCGCCATGGCGGCGGTGATGGCCTTGGCCAGATGGGAGGGCAGGGCGGCAAGAGCATCGGGCGGGATTGGCCCATCCACCGGGGGCAGCTCACCCAGCAGCATGCGCCAGGCCAGCACCCCCATGGAGAAGACATCGCTGGCGCTGCTGGCCAGCCCCGCATCCGCCAACTGCTCCGGGCTGAGATAGGCAGGGGTGCCGATCCAGGCCCCGGGCGGGACATCACGGGCCGAGCCAAGCTTGACCATGCCGAAGTCGCAGAGCTTGGGCTGGCCGTTCTCGCGCACGCTCAGCAAGATATTGGCGGGCTTGATATCGCGGTGGACCATGCCCTTGGCGTGCAGATAGGCGACGGCGTCGAGAATTCGGCCCAGAATGCGGATGGCCTCGGCCTGGGGCAGGGCCTTGGGCAATTCGATCTCACTCGCCCCCTCCCGCTGGCCGGGGCCAAGATCCAGACCGATCAGACGGGGCAGATTGGCCTGCATGAAGGGAAGCACCAGATAGGGGGCATTCGATGCCGTGATGCCCATCTCGTGCACCCCCAGCAGATTGGGATGGTCGAGACGGGCCATGATCCGGCCTTCCAGGAGAAACCGGCGGTGCCATTCCGCCAGGGGGAAGGGCGGTTCGGGGGTGACCGGGTCCACATCGAAGACCTTGATCACCACCCGGCGGCCAAGACCATCGTCATCCGCCAGGAATAGCCGCGAAAACGCCGTCTTGATGAGGAAGCGGACCACCCGGTAAGGGCCGATCCGCTCCGTCATCTCGTCGGACGGTTCTGTCATCGCAAGGACGATGCGGTTACCATGTCACCTTCTCGACATTGTGGAACTCGATGACATCCTGGCTGCCGTCGTTATTGGTGACCACGATGGTGCCACTGCCGTCATGGGCCTTGGGGTCGATGGCCTGGGCCACATGATGGCCGGTGGCATCCACCGTCACGGCCCAGCCAGCGGCTTCCACATTGACTGAAACCGCGGATGTGTCCGAAGTCAGGTCGATGGTGTCGGTCCATTTCGTTCCATAACCGCCGTCGACCACGTCATGGCCGAAATTGGGGCCAAAGATGAACAGGTCACTGCCGGCATCACCCCACAACTGGTCGTCGCCCGCGCCACCGATGATGGTGTCGTTGCCGCCGCCGCCGTGGATCTGGTCGCTGCCGATACCGCCGTCGAGAACATCGTTGCCGTTGCCCGTGACCAGGACCTGTCCGCTGCGGTTGATATAGGCATCGCCGAAGATGATGTCGTCGCCCGCCCCACCCGAGATGCTGTCATTGGTGTCGGCGCTACGCAGGTCGCCGCAGCGGCCGCCATGGCTGCCACCGCTGTAGTAGTGAGAAGCGCCGCCCTTGCCGCCCAGCAGCAGGTCGTTGCCATCCGAGCCCCTCAGGATATCGTCGCCCCGGTTGCCCGACAGGGTAACGCCCGCGACGGCGCCGGGGGCATTGCTGGTGACGAAGTCGTAGGTATCCATGACCTGGGCCTGATCACCATTGTCGATTTCGGTGGTCAGGGCGGTGACATGCACCTCGCCCGACTGGGCGTTGGCTCCGACGGTTACGTTCAGATCCACCGAGCCGTTGTAGTCGGAGTCAGTGGTGAAGTAATAGCCACCCGCCCCATCGCTGGTCAGGGTTCCCTCGGTCAGCGATTCATTGCTGGCGCTGATGGTGACGCCAGTGGGCAGGTTGTCGATATGGAAGACCAGGTTTTCCGATCCATCGGTATCGGCCAGGGCGCCGGACAGATGCAGGGTCTGGTTGGGCGAATCGTGAACGATATAGTTGTCGAAGCTGAACACGGCGTTGCCCGCGGTGGGGACATTCTTGGTCGCCGCGTTCAGGGTGATGAATGTGGAGTTGGTGGCGCTGGTGCTCTGGACGGTGGATGCTGCGTCCGAATCGAGCCGCAGGCTTTCGGCCTCGACCTTCTGGCCATCCACGGTGATGTAGTCCAGCTTCAGCGAGCGGCTGCCGCTATCCACCACGCGCAGATCGGCGCCGTTCAGCAACAGGTCGTTCTGGGCGGCGCTCAGGTTGAAACTCACATCCTGATAGGCATAGCCCCCCTTGACGGTGCCGCTGCTCGCCCCCGTTGAGGTATTCAAGGTGGTCCACTGGGTATGATCGGCATTGCTGATCTGCACCTGGAAGGTGGTCGAGCGTGACGAATTGGTGCTGTTCTGCATGGCATGGACCACCACTTGGCCACCGGTCAGATTGGCGCTGGACACGGTGCCGAGATGGTCGACGGTGGCGCCAGTGACCTGGAAGGCCACGTCCACGCCCGTCGCCTTGTCGGCGACGCTGTCCAGATGCAGGGTGGCGGTATCGGCCTTCATCTGTGGCGCGGTCGGATCGTCGGTGACGACGTTGTAGCTCAGGGTGATATCGCCGCTGACATTGGCATTGGGATTGAAGGCGAAGCCCTCGTGGCCTTCGGCATCGGTGACGGCGATGAAGGTGCCCGCCAGATTGCCGTTGGCATCCCGGGCCTCCAGGTTCTCCACATGCAGCTTGTTGTCCACGTCGGTGGCGTTGGACAGCAACTGGTCGGCCCGGATGAAGACCTGGGTATCCTCGGTGCCGGTTTCGAGCGTGACATGGCCGGTGATAACGGTGGCATCGTCGCCCGGGTTGAAGTCGATGCTGACCTGCTTGCTGGCGGTGCCGCCCAGGCTGTCCTTGACGGTGACGCTGAAGGTGTCGCCGCCCTTATAGTCGGGATCGGATGCGGTGAAGTGGTACTTGCCGGTATCCGCCTCGATGGTGACCGTTCCATGGGCGGTGGTCATCGAGGTGATGGGCGAGCCATCGCCGTTGAAGCCGAAGCCGTAGGTTAGGGTATCGCCATCGGAATCCACGCCAACGATGGCGCCATCGACCTTGTTGTCGCTGTAGGTGGCGGTGACGTCGCGCACCTCGGGCGGGTTGTTGAGGTTGACTTCCTCGCCGCCGACGGTCACGCGGAACTGTTCGAAATTGCTGACCTTGAGGCCGCCCAGCGACTGGAATGTGAAGGGCTGGGTCGGATTCTCGGCGAAGGCCATCATTTCCCGGCGGACATCAACGGTGTACTGGCTGGGGTCCAGGTTGATCTGCAAGGTGTCGGTGCCGCCCGCCCCGGCGTCATAGACGTCGCCAGCGGTCTTGCCGCCAATGGCGACGACGGTATCGTCACCCGTGCCGGTGACGATGCTGTCGGCCGCATTCGAGACGATGATGGTATCATTGCCCGCGCCGGTATCGATCAGGGCGATCCTGTTCGCGCCCGAAGTCAACGCCATGCCCGAGAAGTTCAGGTAGTCGTTCCCCGACGAAGCCAGGATGGTATCGGTGCCGCCGCCGCCATTGAGCGACTCGATGGACTGCATATTGCCCAGGTTGTTGGTGACGGTGAAGACGTCGTTGCCCGAGCTGCCCAGGATGGTGTCGTTGCCGGAACCGCCGATATAGGTATCGCCGGTGCCCTCGCTGGCGCCGCTGACCTTGAAGACGTCGTTACCGGCGCCGCCATCCATGGTGTCGGCGCCCAAACCGCCGGTCATGGTGTCGTTGAAGCCGCCCGAGAACGAGACGTTCAGGCTGCCATGGGTGCTGGAGGTATCGCTGCCGTCCACGGTGGTGACGTCGATGTCGATGGCGCCGCCGATGCCGTTGGCCGAGGTGATGGACAGACCGGCCAACTGCGACGGGGTCAGGGTCCAGGAGCCGTCATCGTTTTGCACCAGATCGTGGGCGGAATTGTCCAAGGTGGCGCCGCCGGGGATGTTGGACAGGGTGATGGACTGCACCGATTCGCCCGAGATGGCGGTGGCGCTGATGTTGAGATTGACCTTCACGCCGGTGGTGCTGTCACCGATGATGGTGTCGGCGCCGCTGGTGCCGACAATGGTGTCACTGCCAGCGCCACCCGCGAAGGAGGTGCTGGTCATGGTCTTGACCGTGGCCGACTGCGACGCCAGGGTCGCATCGGGGGCGGTGATGGTGGCGGAGTCCGCCTGTTCCGCCACCGATATGTTCACGGTCTGATTGAAGCTGCCGCCCTGGCCATCGGAAACCGCCACGGTGAAGCTGTCGCTGCCGTGCCAGTCCTTGTTGTTGGCGGTGAAGGTGTAATTGCCGCTGGAATCCACCGACAAGGTGCCGTTATGGCTGCCTCCGGCGACCACCTGGTAGCTGAGGGTATCGGCGTCCACATCGCTGGCATTGATCTTGCCGGTGACGACGGTGGCCGCGCTGGTGGTGCTTTCCAGGCCGGTGCCTCCGGTGATGGAGGTCATGATCGGGGCATCGTTGGTGCCGGTGAGATTGACACCCACCTGGGCGCTGGTGCTGCCGCCATGGCCGTCACTGACGGTGACGGTGAAGGCATCGGTGGCGGTGGCCCCCTTGGCCATGCTGGCCGCGGCGGCATTGGGGCTAAAGGTATAATCGCCGGTGGCCGTGTTCAAGGTGACGGTGCCGTAGCTGGTGGTCAGGGTTTCGAAGCCCGGGGCTCCGGCGGCGCCGCCCTGAATGTGATAGCCGACCAGACCGGCGTCGTTGCTGTCCGCATCCGTGGCGGTGACATGGCCGGTGGTCAGCCCGGCATGGTCGCTGGCGGTGGCATTGACGGTGGAGGTGACGGTGGGGCCGTCATTGGTTCCGGTAATGCTGACACCGACCTGGGCGCTGGTGCTGCCGCCATGGCCGTCGCTTACCCGGACGGTGAAGGCATCGGTGGCGGTGGCGCCCGCCCCCATGCTGGCGGCCCCCTCATTGGGGCTGAAGGTGTAGTCGCCGGTCACCGTGTTCAAGGAGACGGTGCCGTGGCTGGTGGTCAGGGTTTCGAAGCCCGGGGCTCCGGCGGCGCCGCCCTGGATGTGATAGCTGACCAGACCGGCGTCGTTGCTGTCCGTATCGGTGGCGGTGACATGGCCGGTGGTCAGCCCGGCATGGTCGCTGGCGGTGGCGTTGACGGCGGTGGCGATGGTGGGGCCGTCATTGGTCCCGGTGATGCTGACGCCGACCTGGGCGCTGGTGCTGCCGCCATGGCCATCGCACACCCTGACGGTGAAGGCGTCGGTGGCGGTGGCGCCCGCGCCCATGCTGGCGGCCCCCGCATTGGGGCTGAAGGTATAGTCGCCGGTCACCGTGTTCAGGGTGACGGTGCCGTGATCGGTGGTCAGGGTTTCGAAGCCCGGGGCTCCGGCGGCGCCACCCTGGATGTGATAGCTGACCAGACCGGCGTCGTTGCTGTCCGTATCGGTGGCGGTGACATGGCCGGTGGTCAGCCCGGCATGGTCGCTGGCGGTGGCATTGACGGTGGTGGTGACGGTGGGGCCGTCATTGCTGCCGCTGATGCTGACATCGACGGTCGAGGCGCTGCTGGAAGCACCATGGCTGTCGGTGGCCACCACCTGGAAGCTGTCATGGGCCGAGGCTCCGGCGCCCAGGGATGCCGCTCCGGCATTGGGAGTGAAGGTATAGTCGCCGGTGGAGGCGTTGATGGTCACGGTGCCGTGGTCGGTGCTCAGGCTGGTGACGTGGTTGCCCGCGCTGTCGACCAGCGCATAGCTGACGCTGTCGCCGATATTGGGATCGCTGCCGATGGCATGGCCGGTGACGGCGCTGTGGTCGTTGGCGGCATCGAGGTCGCCTACGCTCAGGGTGGGAGCGCCATTGACCATGCCGACATTGACGGTCTCGGTGCTGGTGCCGCCATGGCCGTCGCTGATCAGCACCTTGAAGCTGTCACTGCCTGCGTAATTTCCGGTGGGAGTGTAGACGAAGCTGCCATCGGGCATCAGCACGACACTGCCGTGCTGCGCGCCATCATTGCCGGTGGCCAGGCTGAAGTCGAGTTGGTTCCCGTCGGGATCGGTGGCCTGGATCGTTCCAGACACCGAGAATCCCGCCGAGCCCGAAACCGATGCCGCCGCGCCCGCTTCGGGACCGTCATTGCCGAGATCCAGGCTGACCTGGGCATGGGCGGTGGAAGAGGCGATGGACGAGCCATCGACGCTCTTGGCCGCCACGTCCAGCGCCAGGGTGCCGGTGAAGCCAGCGGGCGTGGTCACGGACAGGCCGCTCAGATGGGTCGGGTCGATGGTGTAGCCGCCATCGGCGCCGGGGGTCAGGGCGTGGCCGTCCTGGCTCAGCACCGCTCCGGCGGGCAGGCCGCTGATGGTGACAGTGTGGGCTTCCGAGCCGTCCATGTCGGGGAAATTGGCCGCCAGGCTGATGGGATGGGTCGAGGTCGGCTCGGCCGCGTTCCAGTTCACCGACAAGTTGACGTCGTTGTAGTCGCGGTCGCCGCCGCCGTTGAGGTCTTCCCAGTTCTGGTTGCCGCTGACGCTGCTCGAATCCTCGGAATGGACCAGGCGGTCGGAGTTCAGCGCCGGGTTGTCGAACAGCACCTTGGCGCCGGTTCCGCTCAGCAACGTGTTGTTTTCGCTCAGAACCTGCCAGTTGCCCGACGAATCCTTGGCGAAGTGAATATCCGAGCCATCGCGAATCGACAAATTCTGGTCGCCATCCGGAATGATGAAGAAGCCAACCCGGTCGGGATCGACACCGCTGATGGTCACCGACTGGCCGTTGGTGTCGTGGACATCCTTCCAGATCACCTCGCCGCTGACCGGGTTGCCATTATCGTCCATGACGTAATAGCCGTAGGTGTTGTGGTATCCGGCCGACGCGGTCGCATCCAGATTGGTGACGGTGAAGCTGCCGCCAGGAGTGACGGTGCCCGCGCCGATGGACAGGGACAGGCTGGCCTGATCCGCCGCCGGATCCACATGCACCGCCACGCTCTGGGTGACGCTGCCGCCATTGCCATCCGAGACGGTGACGCTGAAGCTGTCGTCACCCGCCCAGTGGTCCGCGGGAGTGAAGGTGTATTCGCCAGTGGCGGTATTCAGGCTGACGACGCCGTGATCGGTGGTCAGCAACTCATTGCCATGGCCATCGGACACGCCACCTTCGACATGGTAGCCCAGGGTATCGCCGGTATCCATATCGGTGCCGACCACTTGTCCCGCCGCCACATGATCCTCGGTGCCGCTGCCGCCGGTCAGGGTGACGGACGGGCCGTCATTGGCGCCGGTGATGGTGACGCCCACGGTGGAGGCCGCGCTGGACACGCCGTGATCATCGGTGGCGACAACCTTGAAGCTGTCGGTGACGGAGGCACCCACGCCCATATGCTGGGCATCGGCATTGGGGGTGAAGGTGTATTCGCCGGTGCTGGCGTTCAGGCTGACCGTGCCGTGTTCGGTGGTCAGGCTGCTGACATGATTGCCCGCCGCATCCACCAGCGAATAGGTGACGGTGTCGCCCGGATCCACATCGGCCGCCGTGATAGTCGCGCTCTTGGCGTGATCCTCGTCGGTGGTCGAGGAGGGGGCATTGGTGATGGTCGGCGCGTTCTCCAGATTGACCTCGCGGCCATCCACCACGACCTTGACGCTTTCCCAATTCTTGGCATCGACGCCAAGGGTATTGAAGTGGAAGTTCTGGCCCGGATTGGCCGGATTGGCGATGAAGGCCTCGAACTGCTGCAACTCGGCATGGACCGCGGGCGTGTACTGCGCCGAGGTCAACTGCACCTTGAAGCTGTCGGTGCCCGCGCCGCCGTCATAGACATCGGCTCCGCCCTGACCGGCCACGAACACGCCGGTATCATTGCCGACACCGCCGTCGATCACGTCGTTGCCCCAGCCGCCGTTCAGGGTATCGGCACCCTCGCCACCGCGCAGGGTGTCGTTGCCCGACGCGCCGTACAGGTAGTCGTTGCCGGTGCCACCGTCGATGACGTCGTTGCCCTGGCTGGCCATCAGCACGTCGTTGCCAGAACCACCGTCAATAGCGGTGTCGCCCACCGCGTAGCGGTTGGAGGTCAGGTCGACCACGTCATTGCCGTCACCGGCATTGATGCTCTCGACGCCGTCGATACGGGCGCCGCCGGTGGGCGAGGCGCTGTAGCCGTCATCCAGGAACAGCGAGTCGTTGCCGGACCCCATGACGATGGTGTCGGTCCCGGCGCCGCCGCGGAAGACGTCCTGGCTCTGGTTGCTGCCGTTCAGGGCGAAGGTCTCGTTGGTGCCGCCATGCTGCAGGTCGCCCACGTTCTTGGCGACGAAGCCGCCGCTCCAACTGCCATCGGTCGAGAAATTCAGGACATCGTTGCCCGCGCCGCCATCCAGCAGATCGCTCCCGGTACCGCCGTCCAGGGTGTCGTTGCCCACCGCCGTGCCGGTAAAGGTCACGTCGAAGCTGGTGGTGGAGGTGGCGGTATCACCGTTGGAGCCTTCCACCGAACCGGCCGACACCGTCAGGTGCAGGTTGGTGCCTTCGGTGCTGGTCACGGTCAGGCCCGACAACTGGTCGGAGGACAGAGTCCAGCTGCCATCGGCATTCTGGGTTCCGGCCGACAGGGTCGCTCCGGCGGGCAGGCCGCTGATGGTGACGCTGCTCAGGCTTTCCGAACCATCGGTATCGCTCAGGCGGTCGCTGATGTTCAGCGGAACCGTCACGGTGCCGGTGCCATCACCATAAATGACGTCATTGCCCGCGCCACCGTTGATCACGTCATTGCCACCGCCACCCGACATGGTGTCGGCATTGGCGGTGCCGGTCATGGTCTGGGCCTGGCCAGCGCCGAGATCCACGGTGATGTTCGATGCCGCCAGCACTGGCGCATCGGCATCCGCCGCCAATTCGAAGCTGGCAGAGCCGGCCGTGGTGCCACCATGGCCATCGGACACGGTGTAGCTGAGCTCGACGCCGCCGCTGTAATTGGCCTCGGGGGTGAAGGTGAAGGTGCCGTCACCATTGTCGGTGAGGGTGCCGTGGTTGGCGGTCAGGCCACTCACCGACAGGGTATCGCCATCCATGTCCGAGGCATTGCCCAGCAGGTCGCTGGCCTTGATGGTCACCGAACGATCCTCGGTGCCAGAAGTCAGTGACACATTGCCCGACACCACGGGGCCGTCATTGCTGCCGTCGATGGTGACGGTGACGGTCTGGGTGGCGGTGCCGTCGGCGGACTTGACCTCGAACGTCTTGGTCAGGCTTTCCCCGGCGCCCAGCGACTGGACGGCGGCGGAATTGACGTCGAAGCTCCACTCGCCCGCCTGATTGATGGTGAAGGTGCCCTCATCCGTGGCGATGGTGGCGGGCTGGACATGGTCCTGACCGGCATCCACATCACTGGTGGTCAGCGTGCCGGAGACGCTGCCATTGTCCTCGGCGGCATGGCCGGAGGCGGTGCCGGTGATGGTGGCGGCGTCATTGCTGCCGTCGATGGTGACGGTGACGGTCTGGGTGGCGGTGCCGTCGGCGGACTTGACCTCGAACGTCTTGGTCAGGCTTTCCCCGGCGCCCAGCGACTGGACGGCGGCGGAATTGACGTCGAAGCTCCACTCGCCCGCCTGATTGATGGTGAAGGTGCCCTCATCCGTGGCGATGGTGGCGGGCTGGACATGGTCCTGACCGGCATCCACATCACTGGTGGTCAGCGTGCCGGAGACGCTGCCATTGTCCTCGGCTGACCCTCCCCCCGTGAATGGCTCCAGGTTGAATGTAATAATTCAACTGACCATGAAGGGGACATTCCATGCCGAAGAAGAGACATACCGCCGAAGAGATCATCGGCAAGCTGCGTGAAGCGGACGTGCTTCTGGCGCAAGGCCGGAAGGTGGCCGACGTCGCCAAGGCTTTGGCGGTAACGGAGGTTACGTACTACCGCTGGCGCCAGGAATACGGTGGGATGAAGGTCTCACAGGCCAAGCGGCTCAAGGAGCTTGAGCGCGA
>NZ_LWQT01000081.1 GCF_001650715.1 Paramagnetospirillum marisnigri
TCGCGCTCAAGCTCCTTGAGCCGCTTGGCCTGTGAGACCTTCATCCCACCGTATTCCTGGCGCCAGCGGTAGTACGTAACCTCCGTTACCGCCAAAGCCTTGGCGACGTCGGCCACCTTCCGGCCTTGCGCCAGAAGCACGTCCGCTTCACGCAGCTTGCCGATGATCTCTTCGGCGGTATGTCTCTTCTTCGGCATGGAATGTCCCCTTCATGGTCAGTTGAATTATTACATTCAACCTGGAGCCATTCACGGGGGGAGGGTCACTATTTTCCTCGCGCTCTTGCTCGGTCTTGATTCTGCTGTAAGGGCTATTGGGGTCCATTGCGAAGCATTTTGTGGCGCATGTGTTCTCATCAGTTTGGGCATTCACCTGGCAAGCTGCATTCTTAATGTAATTTTTCTCCATGCACTGATGAAACTGACTTTTTTCCGTGATTTCCTTGCAGGTTCTTCCGTTATGTTGTTGAGAGCACGCATTCTTCGCCTCTTGGGTCGACTGGCGGCAATTTCGCAGGCAGGTCTTCTCGGCCTCCGAGCTTTGTACCTCAGTCGCTGCGGCGCAGAGAAGAAATGCCGCCCATACGAAGCCCATTAATGAAATTCTCATATATATTCCAATTCAAGGTAAATGACGCCCGCTGCTGCGTCTAATGCTGGGGTTGGCTTCGAATTAATCGAAGTGCTGCGAAGTCTATATCTCTCGGATGGTCGGCCCATGCCCATTATTGATGTCAGAGTAGCCAGATTTCGGCCCAACAGGAAAGCGGCTCCGACGATAATCGTTTGATGAATACCGCGTGGCGGTCCGCACATTGCTTCCCCTCGATCCTAAGTCGGGCTAGGCTGCTAACTCCAGGCCGTCAATTGAGCGGATCCAAGGTTGGACGCGGGACACTTGGACTCGGGGGGGGGTATCAAGATGCGCCTTTGGTTTGCCGGGGCCCTGGTGGTTCTGATGGCGTTGTGGCAGCCGGTCGCGGCACAGACGCAACCTCCGATCTTGCCGGAAAGCTCGCCCGTCGGGGTCTGCGGCATCTGGATCAAGCCCCGACTCTACGCACGCATGGTGGTTACGGAAACCGAGATCTGCCTGGAAAACTCCAATTCAAACCCACTGGAGGGCGAATTGCGCTTTCCACTGCGGGAGAACCAGACGGTTACCGGTTTCACGTTGTCGCCTGCGGCTCCGGGAAGTCCGGCATTGCGGGCGGTGCCGGTGCCGAAGGCCAAGGGGACAAAGGTTTTCGAGGCGATCGAACGGGCCAATGCCGATCCCGCGCTGATGGAACGGGCGGAGGGAAACATCTATTCCCTGCGGGTCTACCCCCTGCTTCCCAAGGTCAAGCGCATCGTGACCATCGAGACCACCGAGCCCATCATCGCCGATGCCAAGGGGATGAACAACTTCGACCCGGCCGCGACCTTCGCCGGGATCAGGGGCGCCAAGGACACGGTGCTGTCCGTCGAGGGCGAAACGGTCGGTATCCCGACCGGGGCCATGCGCTTCGACCCCAACTACAAGCGCACCGGCTTCGTGCGCCACTCGGCCGGGGTTACCACGTTTTCCGGCTTCTTTCCGCTGAATAAGCCGCGCGCCGGCATGCCGATCGCCTGGACGGCACCCGGCGGCGACACTGTCATCGGCTCGTGGTTCGAGGGCAAGCCCTACTTGTACGCCGACATACCGGTTTCGGGCGCGACGGTACCGCGCCCGAAACCGGACGCCGTGGCGCTGGTCTGGGATGCTTCCGGCTCGGGTGCCACGCGCGACTATTCCCGCGAGTTTGCGGTGCTCGACGCCTATTTCCGCAAATTGGGCCGAACCGAGGTTACGCTGGTGGTGGCTCGCGATCAGGCCGAAGCACCCCGGCGCTTCACCATCGCCAACGGTGACTGGTCGGAACTGCGCAAGGCCGTCGAGGCGGTACCCTATGACGGAGCCACAAACCCGGCCGCCTGGACGGTGCCGGAGGGTTTTGGCGGCGGCAACGCCGTGGTCCTCCTGGTTTCGGATGGGCTGGCCAATTGGGGGAGGGGGGCGCCGAAATTCCCGGTAACCTTGTTCGCGCTCAATGCCTCGGCCCAGGCCGATGCCGGTCGGTTGCGGCACTTGGCCGAGGCCACCAACGGCCAGTATCTCGACCTGACGGTGTTGTCCACCGGGCAGGCGCTGGCCGACCTGACCACCGTTCGTCCACGCCTTGTATCCTTGAGCGGTGACGGGGTCGACGATCTGGTTTCGGCGTCGATTCACCCTGAAGGGGGCCGGTTGGTCCTGGCGGGCCGCGTGACCCAACCGAAGGCCTCGGTGACGGTGAAAACCGTGGACGGCGCCGGCAAGTACAGTCAACGGCGAGTGTCTGTCCCCCTGGAGGAAATCGAGTCCGATGGGTTTGCCGCCAAGCGCTGGGCCGGATTGCGGATCGCCAGCCTGCAGGGGGATGCCAACCAGAATCGGGCCGAGATTCTGCGGCTGGGTCAGGAATTCGGGGTGCTTTCCGACGAGACGTCGCTCTTGGCGCTGGAGCGGATGGAGGATTTCCTTCGCTACGACGTAATGCCCCCCAGGCGCGATATGCGTCGTGAATTCATGGCCAGGCGACAGCCGACCCCCCTGGACCCGCAGGTAGACAAGGCGCAGATCGAGGACTTGGTGCTACGCTTCAACGAGTTGGCTTCCTGGTGGGAACGCGACTTCCCCAAGGGCGAAAAGCCGATGCCGAAGCCTGAGCCGGAGAGTGGCGCGCGCGCCACCGCTGGCGCCGCCGCCCCATCCCCGAAATCGGCGGTGGCATCCGGCGGCCCCTCGGACACGGCCAAGCCCGCCGACATCGAAATTCGCCTGCGCAAATGGGTTCCCGATGCCCCTTATCTCCGCAGCATCAAGGACGCCCCCGCAGATCAGCGCTATGGCGCCTATCTCGCCGAGCGTCCGGCCTATGCCAGCAGCACCGCCTTCTTCATTGATGCCGCCGACATCTTTTTCGAGGCGGGACAAGGCGAAATCGCGCTGCAGGTGCTGTCCAACGTGGCGGAACTCGGCTGGAGCAACCGCTCGCTGCTGCGCATCCTGGCCTATCGGCTGCTGCAGGCGGGACAGGCCGACATGGCCCTGCCGGCACTCACGCGGGTCCGCGATCTGGCGCCGGACGAGCCCCAGTCATGGCGTGACCTGGGCCTGGCCAATGCCGCCGCCGGCAACGTCCAGGAAGCCGTCAACTTTCTGTGGCAGGTCGCATCCCACCGATGGGATCGCCGCTTCGCCGATATCGACCTGATCTCGCTGGGAGAACTGAACACCCTGGCAGCCCGCGCCAGGACGGCGGACCTGTCGCGCGTCGATCCCCGTTTGGCGCGCAATCTGCCGGTCGATATGCGGGTGGTGCTGAGCTGGGACGCGGACAATACCGACATGGATTTGTGGGTGAAGGATCCCAACGGCGACTGGGCCTTTTTCGGCAACCGCCTGACCTACCAGGGCGGGCACATGTCGCGGGATTTCACCGGAGGACTCGGACCGGAGGAGTTCATGCTGAAGCAGGCCAAGCCGGGAAGCTATGAGGTTCGGGCCAAATTCTACGGCCATCGCCAGCAGATATTGTCGCCCTATACGACTGTGATGCTGAAATTCACGACCGGGTTCGGCACCGACCAGCAGAAGGAGGAGAATGTCGTCCTCCGCCTGTCCGGCAAGGGTGAGTCGGTCCTCGTCGGCACTTTCGAGGTCAAGCCACCAGCGGCATCTGAATAGGTCGGTCCAGACTGTTGGTTGGCGGCGACCTGGCCAATCTCCCGCCCACTATCGTCTCCGCCGTTGGGCGCGGTGATTTCATTCGATACATGAAAGGTACGGCAATGGATTATTGTGTTCGTGCATATACCAGGCTTTTGGCATGGACCTTGGTCTGTATGCTGTCCTTGGGACAGGCCATCCCGGCTCTGGGGAACCCTCTCCCCGCGCCACACCCCATCGAGGATGCGGTATGGAGCGGCAACGTGGCTCGCGTTGAGAAACTGCTCGGCGATGGACCGCCGTCGCTTGCTTCCGTAAGCGGCCTGTTGCAATCGGCGGCGGGTCGGGGTCATACCGACGTAGTCTTGGTTCTCCTCGGCCATGGCGCCAATGTCGGCAACAAGGATCATCACGGCATGACGGCCCTGCATCGGGCCGACAATCCGGCAATCGCCAAGATTCTGCTCGACCGCGGCGCCGACCTGTCGGCGCGCAGCGATAATGGCTGGACCCCGTTGCGAATGGCGCTGAAATACAACAAGTCAGATGAGCTTGTTCTTTATCTCCTGGAGCGTGGGGCCGATATCAACGATATCGACAATAACGGCAATGACCTTATCTATGAGACATTGTTCCTTTCCTGCAGGCCGAAGGCTCTGGGCATCCTTCTTGACGCCGGGATCGATCCGAACAAAAAGGGCAGGCGGGACGAACCGTGGCTGTCCTGGGCAAAACGCGAGAAATTCGACGAATGCGCCGAAGTGCTCAGGCAGCACGGCGCGCGTGAATGACGCCTGACCATGAGAGCGAGCAGGCCAGGCCATGACGGAATTCGAAGCGCTGCTCCTGGGCGTGTCGATCGAGGCCCCTGCCGCTTATGCCCTCGCCCACCGGTTCGGCTGGGCGTGCCGGGGCGCGCGGCATGTCGGCTTGGCGGCGGCGGTGGCGACGGCTGCGACCCACCCACAATTGTGGTCCGGCGCATCCTGGGCCTATCAGCATTTCCCCTTCTGGGCCAGCGCCTTGGGCGCGGAGACATTGGTGACGATTGCCGAGGCGCTTCTCATATCCTGGATGGCTCAACTGGCGATAAGGCCGGCCTTCCTGGTTTCCATGCTGGCCAATGCTGCGTCCTGCGCCGTTGGCCTCGCCGTCATCAATTGACCATGGCGGGCAGATGTTGGATATCCATGAACGATGTCGGACAATGCCTAGCCTATCCTGGCAATGGCTGAGAAGAATGCTCCTCGCGCCGAAGGAGGATCGATCGATGAGAACGATAGTGTGGCTGGTGTTCTGCTGCCTGCCGTCGCTGGCACTGGCCGACCTCCTGCCTCCGGGGCACGACGAACTTGTGAAACGGATGTTTCATGACTATGACCGGGCGGATCAATTCTGTGCGGGAAAAATGGTCGACAGCGCTTGCGTCATTCCCGGAAGTCCTTTTGAAGGCGGCGGTGAAGGGACGTGTCGTACGTCTATAAACAGGCGAACGGCAACCATCGACTCCCTTTGCATCAGACGTGAAAAATACGAAATCCAGCGTGATATTCCGGATGGTTATTACAGAGCCTCCGACGCCTACTGCGAGAAGGATCGGAAAGATGCAATCGCGCATGCCGCCTCGCCAGATGCTGCGTTTCCAAGGCCCGTTCTGGCAGGCTGCGGCCCGACATCGACACTTTCCGATCGGTTCTGCCGCGACAAGGCGACGGGCGATGCCTGTGCGGCGGAGGTGCGGGTGGGCAACTCCGCTTCGTCCTATCCCGGCCGCTGCATGGAAAGGCAGGAGGAGACCTTTTATTCACGCATCCTCATGACGCGGACAGTCATGACCTGCCTGCCGGAAAATCCGGTGGTGATCGACATCAAGCCGTCGTCGCCGCCGAGTTGGCTGCAACGGCTGATCGAATAGGCCTCAAATAGGCCACAAATCGCGCCCAGATTGGAATCCATCGGGTGCCCGAGGGACCGCCCACTGGACCACGGAAACCACGATGAGGAATACCCTGAGTGCCGAAGTTCCCCTGATGGGGTGCGACTTCTGTTCAAGTTGAACCAGATCATAAGGGCAGATGATGCGCCGTTTTCTATCCGATGGTCGCCCGCTTGATGAGTTTTTTCATAGCCAGCTGGTCGCCTGTCCGCAGTGTGGCAAGCGGGCTGAACTGGTCTACCGGAACGGAGAAGTGCGGCTTGCCTGTGTGATGTGTGGGTACTGCCGGAGCATGGGGGGTGTTTCCAACCCCGAAGGCGACCCAGACATTGCCAACGGAATTCCGGGGGTTGATTTTCCAGCCTCCCGGATTTCCTGGTCACTGGCGGCATGGAAGCCCGTGGACCTTTGGCTGAGAACCCCATGCTGCGGAGATGTGCTGTGGGCTTATAACCTGGAGCATCTTTTGTATCTGAAGGAGTTTATTGCCGCCAGCCTTCGGGAACGCCGTCCAATCCGTCGCGACCCTAAAGGTCCCGTGATTTGGCGGAATAAGGCCATGATCAGCCGAATGCCGCGATGGATGAAGGATCGTCGGAATCGGGATGCCATTCTGGCCGCCATCGCCAAACTGGAGCGGATGGCGCGATCATGATGGCTTTAGCTTCATGGCAAATGAAACCGCAAGGTACTGATCCGGCGTTTCCCGGTTGGGCGGACGACCCGTTACCAATGGGCGACGGAGTTGCCGGTGTCCGGATCCGCGCCTTTGATCGACCAGGGGAGGGGGGATGACGCATCGAGCGAAGTATGTGGCCGTTGCTTTGCTGGGAGCGCTTGCTTGGCCGCAATCCCTGGCGGCGGCAACGCGCAATTGCACCTCGGATATCCTGCTCCAGTGCCGGAAGGCGGGGTGTGAGCCGCCCGAGGAGCTGCACTCCAACCTGGTGATCGATTACGGTCGACGCTCGCTGACCTATTGCGTCGGAACCGCCTGCTTCGAGGCCAGGCTGGCGGTGGTGAAAAGCCAGGGCGAGGAACTGATCGCGTTCAACGGCCAACGCGTCCAGCCCGGCGAGCCCCGCTTCGCGGGCGGCCTCGCGACAATCTATCAGGGGGGCAAAAGTGCGACGGTCGGCCGCTTCGAGGCGGATGGGTCGGCATCCTTCAGCCCCATGACCTGCGAATAGACGTGTTCACGAAGGGGAGCTTGATGACTGGCATTTTGTTTGCCGATCTGGCCGATTGCCAGCAACGCGCCGTGGCAGCGAAGTGAAATGAACAGATCGCAACCTAACGCAGGATTTGCCACCAGCGTTATTGGCCTGCTTGCCTCGCCGGTATGCTCATCGGTTGTTGTATTTGCGGTTGTGTTTTTTGAATTTGCCGGGAGGGATATGGTTTTTAGTCAAATGGAACTATCATCCATCATTTCATCGCTATACTTTATATCGACGCTTGTACTTGGATTGCCATGTTACATCGCGCTCTTGCACTGCGGTTGCGCTAACGCCATCGAGGCCGTCGTATGCGGCGTCGAGGCGGTTGTGCTCGGCCGGATCATGCTTCTGTCCGCCCATCGGGCCTGGCCCTTGTCAATTGCCGCCAATGGCTTTTCCGCCATGGTCGGCAGGTACGTATTTTGAAAGCGGCGGCATTGACGCCAGGCGACTGGGGCATCGCCGGAGTCTTGGCCCTGCTGGCCTGCTGGGCGCCGATGCCACTGTACCTGGTCGCCATCGCGTGCTTCGGCCTGCCTCATGTGATCTGGGAGATGACGTGGATCAAGCGCACCGCTGGCGACCGCCTTCCCCGCTGGTGGTGGGGCGGGCTTGCCGCCATCTTGTCGGTGCAGGCATCGGCACGGCTGGCCTTCGCCGCCGGCAAGATCGGCCACTCGGTGGCGGGGCTGGCGGACCTGCTGACCCTGGCATTGGCGTTCGCGATGGTGGCGACACTGCCGGGCATCCGCGACGGCTGGCGGCCAACCCGAACGGCCCTGGTGGCCTTGGCCGGGGCGGTCGCGCTCGCGACGATCGGCGTGGCCGGGGCGCCGGAGGCCATGGCCGCACTCCTGGTGGCGCTGTCGGTTGCCCACAACTTCACGCCCATAGGCCTTGAGCGCCTGGGGCGCCCCTCGGGCGATCCGTGGAGCGGGCTGCGCTGGATGATGGCGCTGCCCCTGCTGCTGCTGGCGGTTCCGCAACTGCCGCAGCCGGAGGTTTTCGGTGTTCTGCCCGCCTGGTTCCCGGGCGAACTGAGTTGGCTGAAAGGGCAGCCGGTCATCGCATCGCTGAATCTTTTTCCCGCGCTGGTTCTCGCCCAGTGTCTGCATTACGTGGCGGTATTGCGCATTCTGCCTAGGCGCTTCGGGGCTGAATGGCGGCGTGGCGGCTGGTGGGGGCCGGCCATGGCAGCCGCCGCGGTGATGGTCATGGGCTTCCTGTGGTCGTTTCCCGATGCCCGCCGCCTCTACGGCGTGGCGGCGGGGGTCCATGCCTGGATCGAGTGGCCGATCCTGCTGTGCCTGATCGGCGGAGTCCTGGGGGATGCGCAGCCATCCTCGGCGTGCCGGAACCATGCCCTCCGGTAAAATCACACCTCCGCCAGGGCGTTTCACATATAGGGCACGCCGCTCTATTCGTCGAACTTGATATCGACCCGGCAATTGATCTTATCGTTCCGGCCGACGCCTTGCGTCTTCATGTGGCCAAAGGATCGTGTCGTGATCCGGGACGGCGCGATCCCCTTGCCGACCATGTAGTCCTTGACGCTGTTGGCGCGTCTGTCACCCAGCGCCAACGCGTAGTCATCGGTGGCTGGCTCACAGGTGTGCCCGTCCAAGGTGATCTTGGCCTCGGGATTGGCCTTCAGGTGGTCGACCACATAGTCGGCCTGCAACAGCGCGTCGGGATCCAGGGTGTTCTTGTTCATCGTGAAAAAAATAGGTCTCGCCGACACGTGGCGACGGTCGCCGCCGAAGAGCAGGTCGGCCCGTGACGGCGCGGGCGCGACTGCCGCGCCAATGGCAAGAGCCAGGACGAAGGTGAATCGAGTGACGCTCATGATCGCCTTCCCCAAATCAAAGTTGGTGCATCATTCAGCGGCGAGGAAAAGTCCACCATGGACCGACATCCTCGGGTGACGCGGTGTGTGTCGGGATGTCCGCAGTCGCGTCAGCATCGGGCCGTCACTTCGCCGTGCCATAATTGGCGGAGGGCATGTTCTCGAGCTCAGCCTTCTCGATCCATGTCGTCTCGCCGAACGGGCTCACTGCGATGACTCGACTTCGTTGATGACCCGCGAGAAGGTGGAGGTGCCGACCCCATCTTCATCGTTCCAAAATTCGCAGTAGCTGTTCCGCTGCGCCTCAAGGGTTTCAAGCAGTCGTTCGCCATAAGCGTCGTCGTCACCCTTTCCCGCCATCCGCAGCGCGGCCGTGATCCCCTCGATGGCGGCATAGGCGAGTTTGGCCCGGCCAAACTCGCCATCGGCCTGAAGCTTGCCAGCATATTGCCTCTCGTCGCGAAGTATCCGATTGATCGCGGTCGTCAACGCCGTCCTGGTCATTTTTCCCTCGCGGGTCAAGCGGTCGGTTGGGGCCGTTCCTGCCTTTTTCATGACGACCCAATGTGTCACGGTGATGATGCCGGTGGCGATTAGCAAGAATACCTGTGCGTCCCTGGTTCCCTCTGGGACAGCGGGAATGCAATCTTGTGGAAACAAATCATGTCAACGTTATGGACATTCGCGACCTGTGTCAGAGATTCCCTCACTTTGTGGAATCCTACTCAAGCCGGTTGGCCGATGTCGAAAAAATATGGAATTCATTATTTAGGGCAAAATTGCCACATTACCGCCACCAATGCACCATTGGACGAGAGCACCATCACACTCCGTAAGCTCCCAAATGGAGCGCAGGAGTATTTCCGTGAAGATTCATGTGTTCATTGCCGCCGCAGCGCTTGCCGCGAGCTTGACCGGTTGTGTGATCGATCCGGCGTATATGAGCGGGTTCTATGGGGGCCAGTCCTATGGGTATCAGGCGCCAGCCTACTGACCCTCCCCCCGTGAATGGCTCCAGGTTGAATGTAATAATTCAACTGACCATGAAGGGGACATTCCATGCCGAAGAAGAGACATACCGCCGAAGAGATCATCGGCAAGCTGCGTGAAGCGGACGTGCTTCTGGCGCAAGGCCGGAAGGTGGCCGACGTCGCCAAGGCTTTGGCGGTAACGGAGGTTACGTACTACCGCTGGCGCCAGGAATACGGTGGGATGAAGGTCTCACAGGCCAAGCGGCTCAAGGAGCTTGAGCGCGA
>NZ_LWQT01000082.1 GCF_001650715.1 Paramagnetospirillum marisnigri
GGAGGCGGGTTCTACCCCGCCAAAACAACCCCGTCAACACTTGTTTTTACCCGAAGGTAAACCCCGTCGACCGGGCCTGTTTCCCTCCGTCCCGGCCTGTCGGCCGTCGCGGCGGGAGGCGGTTTCTACGCCGCCCAGACCGCCCCGTCAACACTTGTTTTTGCCTTGCGGCAAACCCCGCTGACCGGGCCGTCCCCACCACCAGAACCTTGCGATCCGTCGCGGCGGGAGGCGGGTTGTAGAAGGTTGTCGGGGTGGCGTCAACCCCTGTCCGTAACTTTTCTTTCGCAATCGCAAAATGGCTTTATGGGAATGGGTCGGAAGGGATGGCGGGGCGTTTTGAGTTGCGCCCCCCGGGGCGGCACTGCCATAACCACCGCGGATCAACACCCGATGAGCAGGACCATTGGCCGGTCACGTCACAGCCAAAGTGAAGCGCAGCCTGAAGGCCCTGGCCGTGGTCATCCTGGTCGGCGGCGCCGCCCTGTTCGCCGCCCGTCCCTTCGTGCCCTTCACGCCGTTCGGCGGCGGCGATGACCGTCTGAGCGGCCCGCCGCCTCTCTATATGGACCTGGAAGGCGAGGCCAAGGTCACCGCCATCACTCTTGCGGACCTGTCCGACAGCGAGATCGAGGACCGTGCCCGCCGCCCGGTGGAAACCATCGTCCAGGTGCGATCGGGCGAAAAGCTCACGGAACTGCTGGGCCGGGCGGGCGTTGCCTCGGCCGAGGCCACGCAAGCCATCGATGCCTTGATCACTCTGTTCGACCCACGCCAGTTGAAGGCCGGGCAGAAGGTGACCGTTACCCATGCCCCCGCCCCCCACGGTTTTGGCCGGGGTGAGTTCAGCAAGGTCAGCCTGGCCACCGACCCCATTCGCGATGTCTTCGCCCGGCGCACCGACAAGGGCGGCTTCAAGGCCGACCAGACCACCCGACCGGTCAGCAAGCAGGTGGCCCACTATAGCGGCAGCATCAAAAGCAGCCTGTATGAAAGCGCCATGGCCGCCGGCGTGCCGGTGCAGGTCATCATCAACATGATCAAGGCGCTGAGCTACGACGTCGATTTCCAGCGCGACATCCAGCAGGGCGACAGCTTCGAGGTCATGTTCGAGGGCTGGTACGACACCAAGGGCAAGCTGGTCCGTCCCGGCGACATTCTTTTTGCAGGGCTGGACCTGTCGGGATCGGAAATCCAACTCTACCGCTACGAGGATTCCCTGGGGGCTACCGACTATTTCAATGCCAAGGGCGAAAGCGTCAAGAAGGCGTTGCTGAAGACCCCGGTCGACGGCGCCAAGATCACCTCGGGCTTCGGCATGCGCAACCATCCCATCCTGGGCTATTCCAAGATGCACAAGGGCATCGATTTCGGCGTCCCCCCCGGCACCCCCATCCAGGCGGCGGGCGACGGCAGCGTCGAGATGGCGGGCCCCAACGGCGCCTATGGCAATTATGTGCGGCTGCGCCACGGCAACGGCTTCGCCACCGCCTATGCCCATATGAGCCGCATCGCCCAGGGCGTGCACACGGGGCGCCGGGTGATGCAGGGCCAGATCATCGGCTTCGTCGGCTCCACCGGCCGCTCCACCGGCCCGCATCTGCATTACGAGGTGCTGCAGGGCAACAATCAGGTCAATCCCATGAGCATCAAGGTCCCCACCGGCGTCAAGCTGGCGGGCAAGGATCTCGACCGCTTCCAGGGCCACAAGCGCCAGACCGACCTGATGATGGCGCAGATCCCCTCGGCCACCCATATGGCGGTCAGCGCCCTGGCCAAGATGGGACCGAAGAAGAATTAGCGGGAAACTGTTGTCTCCTGCGCGGCGAGGCTTATACTGCGCCGCCGATTTTCCCCCCTCCATCTCGGAAAGGCGTCTCTCATGAAGGGCGAAGTCAAGAAGGTCGTTCTGGCCTATTCCGGCGGTCTCGACACCTCCATCATCCTGCGCTGGCTGCAGGACCAGTACCAGTGCGAGGTGGTGACCTTCACCGCCGATCTGGGCCAGGGCGAGGAACTGGAGCCCGCCCGCGCCAAGGCGCGCCTGATGGGCATCAAGGAAGAGAACATCTTCATCGACGACCTGCGCGAGGAATTCGTCCGCGACTTCGTCTTCCCCATGTTCCGCGCCAACGCGCTGTACGAGGGTGTCTACCTGCTGGGCACCTCCATCGCGCGGCCGCTGATCTCCAAGCGCCAGATCGAGATCGCCAATCTGGTGGGCGCCGACGCGGTGTCCCATGGCGCCACCGGCAAGGGCAATGACCAGGTCCGTTTCGAGATGGGCTATTACGCCCTGAAGCCCGACATCAAGGTGATCGCGCCCTGGCGGCTGTGGGACCTGACATCGCGGACCAAGCTGCTCGAATTCGCCGAGAAGCACCAGATTCCCATCGCTAAGGACAAGCGGGGCGAGGCCCCCTACTCCACCGACGCCAATCTGCTGCACATCTCCTATGAGGGCAAGGCGCTGGAGGATCCGTGGGTCGAGCCCTTCGAGGACATGTATACCCGCTCGGTCAGCCCGGAAAAGGCCCCGGACACCCCCACTTATGTGGAAATCGAGTTCGAGAAAGGCGACGCGGTGGCCATCGACGGCGTGCGGCTGTCCCCCGCCGCCCTGCTGACCAAGCTGAACGAACTGGGCGGCGCCAACGGCATCGGCCGCCTCGATCTGGTGGAAAACCGCTTCGTCGGCATGAAGAGCCGCGGCGTCTACGAGACCCCCGGCGGTTCCGTCCTGATCGTGGCCCACCGCGCCATGGAAAGCCTGACGCTGGATCGCGGCGAGTCCCACCTGAAGGATGAGTTGATGCCGCGCTATGCCGAGCTGATCTACAACGGATTCTGGTTCAGCCCCGAGCGCATCGCCATCCAGACCATGATCGACAAGGTCAGCGAGAACGTCACCGGCACCGTGCGGCTGAAGCTGTACAAGGGTGTCGCCTCGGTGGTGGGCCGCAAGTCGCCCAAGTCGCTCTATCGCCTGGACTATGTCACCTTTGAGGAAGACTCGGTCTACGACCAGCGCGACGCCCAGGGCTTCATCAAGCTGAACGCGCTGCGCATGCGTCTGGCCAAGATGGCGCGCGGCTGACCCAATCCGGCGCATTTCAACGAAAGGCCCCACCACTGGTGGGGCCTTTTGCATGGGACATGCGCGAGATGAGAGCTTTACGGCCGGGCGGGCGCCTTCTACCATTCTTGCGGTCGATGAACCTGCTTCACCATTCGCCAGGACCGCCCAACTGAGAGGGGCCCCATATCGTGTCGAGCGGATCGGGAATTGGAGCAATGCTCCCCCGGTGGTGGCCCCTGGGACTGTGGGCCGCCGTGGTGCTGGCCATCGTGCTTTGGGTCCATGCCACCCTGTCCTCCGATCATGACGAGACCATGGCGGCGGCGGAGCGGCGCGTCCAGGGCATGGCCGAACTGGCCGGCACCCATGTCCTGAACCTGTTCGACAGTGCCCACGCCGCCGTCAAGGTGGCGATTCCGATCTTCAGCCGCGATCACGACTGGGATCGGGTCATGACCGACCAGGACTCCTGGCGGCTGCTGCGCGATCTGGGGGAGGCACAGCCCAATATCCCGACCATGTTCATGGCGGATGAAGCCGGACGCTTCCGCCTGCACGCCAAACAGTTTCCCACCCCCGAGAGGGACCTGTCCCAGCGCGAATACTTCCGCCACCTCAAGGACACTCCCGGCTCCGAGGCTTATGTCAGCGAACCGCTGGTCGGGCTGCTGATGGGGTGGAATACCCTGATCCTCAGCCGACGGGTGGACTATCCCGACGGCCGTTTCGCCGGGCTGATCGGCGCCAATATCGATCCCAAGGTGCCGTTCGACTTTTTCGCCACCCTTGGGGTCGGACCGGGCGGCATCGTGACCTTGCAGCGGACCGATGGCACCATCCTTGTCCGCCACCCCCGCCTGGAGGGCGCTGAGGGCTCCAAGGTCGACAACCGGGTCGCCTTCCCCGAGATCGCCGAGGGATGGCCTTCGGCCACGAGGATCACCGTCTCGCCGCTGGACGGCGTGGCGCGCATCACCAGCTTCAAGCGGCTGGACCGCTATGGCCTGGTGGTGCTGGCCGCGACCCCCATCGACGAAGTCCTGGCGCCCTGGCGGATTCATCAGCTGCGCATAGCGCTGGTGGTCGGCATCGCGATTCTGGTGCTGAGCATACTGCTGCTGTTGCTGATGCGCCGCCGCCGCGCCGAGATCACCGCACTTGAGCAGTTGAGGACCAGCGAAGCCAACCTGATCCAGGCACAGCAGGTGGCAAAGCTGGGCTATTACGTCTACGACATGGTGGCGGATCGTTGGGAAAGCTCGGCGGTCCTCGACGAGATCTTCGGCATCGACGCCCGGTTCGAGCGGACCGGCGTGGGCTGGCTGAGCCTGGTGGCACCCAGCATGCGCTGGAGCATGGCGGAGTATCTTGGGGCAATCCAGGCGGGAACCCACGACTTCGATCGCGAATACCAGATCCTTCGGCGCAGCGATGGGGCATTGCGCTGGGTGGCTGGAGTGGGTCGGCTGGAGCGGGACGAATCGGGCAAGCCCATTCGCCTGCTGGGCACCATCAAGGATATCACCGAGCAGAAGGAGGTCGCTCTCGAGCTCCAGGCCAAGGCCGAGGAACTGACCCGCTCCAACACCGAATTGGAGCAGTTCGCCTATGTTGCCAGCCACGACCTGCGCGAGCCCCTGCGCATGGTCAGTTCCTATGTGGACCTGCTGGAACGCCGCTATTGCGACAAGCTGGACGAGCAGGCCCGCGAATTCATCGGCTTCGCCCGCGATGGCGCCAAGCGCATGGATCGCCTGGTCCTCGACCTGCTGGAATATTCCCGCATCGGCCGCCTGACCCGCCCCATGGAGGCGATATCGCTGGACAAGGCGGTGGATCGGGCCTTGCGGGCCTTGACCCTCAAGATCGAGGAAGCGAATGCCGAAGTGATTCGCCCCGCCGAAGGGCTGCCGGTGGTCTGGGGCGATGGCGAGGAACTGTCACGGCTGTTCCAGAATCTGATCGGCAACGCCATCAAGTATCGCGATGACCAGCGCCCCCCCAAGGTGCGCCTATCGGCGCGGCGCTCGGGCACCGATTGGGACGTGGTGGTCGAGGACAACGGCATCGGCATCGATCCGCAATATTTCGACCGCATCTTCCTGATCTTCAACCGCCTGCACCGCCGGGGCGAGTTCGAGGGCACCGGCATCGGCCTGGCCATCTGCAAGAAGATCATCGAACATCACGGCGGCCGGATCAGCGTCGAATCCGTCCCCGGCAAGGGCTCCTCCTTCAAGGTGACGCTGCGTGCCGCCCCTGCGGAAATGGCCGAATAAACCTCGCTTGCGAGTCTAGAATTCCACGCCATATCAATGGGCGATCATCCGACAGGGAGGACGGCGGCCATTGTGGCGCCTTTCTCCTGCCGCTCACTCACCGAGGGCACACATGGATTTCGAGAAATTTACCGAGCGCTGCAAGGGATTCATCCAGTCGGCGCAAACCCTGGCGTTGCGATCCGGCCATCAACGCCTGACCCCGGAACATCTGGCCCAGGTCCTGCTGGCCGACAAGGATGGACTGGCCGCCAATCTGATTCGTGCCGCCGGAGGCGATCCCGCCCGGGCGCTGAAGGCCGTCGAGGCCGCCTTGGACAAGCTGCCCAAGGTGGAAGGCCCCGGCGCCGGCGGCATCCACCTGACCCCGGAACTGGCGCGGCTGTTCGACCAGGCCAGCCAGATGGCCGAGAAGGCGGGCGATTCCTTCGTCACCGCCGAACGGCTGCTGCTGGCCCTGGCGCTGGCGTCGGGCACTCCCGCCGCCCAGGCGCTCAAGGATGCGGGCGTCACGCCCCAGGGCCTCAACCACGCCATCGAGGATGTGCGCAAGGGCCGCAAGGCCAACAGCGCCTCCGCCGAGGACGGCTATGACGCCTTGAAGAAATACGCCCGCGATCTGACCCAGGCGGCCCGCGATGGCAAGCTCGACCCGGTGATCGGCCGCGACGAGGAAATCCGCCGCACCATCCAGGTGCTGAGCCGCCGCACCAAGAACAACCCGGTGCTGATCGGCGAGCCCGGCGTCGGCAAGACCGCCATCGTCGAGGGCTTGGCCAACCGCATCGTCAACGGCGACGTGCCCGAGACCCTGAAGAACAAGCGCCTGATGGTGCTCGATCTCGGCGCCCTGGTGGCGGGCGCCAAGTTCCGCGGCGAGTTCGAGGAACGCCTGAAGGCGGTGCTGACCGAGGTCACCGCCGCCGAGGGCGAGGTGATCTTGTTCATCGACGAGATGCACACCCTGATCGGGGCAGGCGCCGCCGAGGGCTCCATGGATGCCTCCAATCTGCTCAAGCCCGCCCTGGCGCGCGGCGAGTTGCATTGCATCGGCGCCACCACCTTGAACGAATACCGCAAGCATGTGGAAAAGGACGCCGCCCTGGCGCGGCGCTTCCAGCCGGTCTTCGTCTCCGAGCCGGGAGTGGAGGACACCATCTCCATCCTGCGCGGCCTGAAGGAGAAGTATGAGCTGCACCATGGGGTGCGCATCGCCGACGGCGCCCTGGTGGCCGCCGCCACCCTGTCCAACCGCTACATCACCGATCGTTTCCTGCCCGACAAGGCCATCGATCTGGTGGACGAGGCGGGATCGCGCCTGCGCATGCAGATCGATTCCAAGCCCGAGGCCCTGGACGAGTTGGACCGCCGTATCATCCAGTTGAAGATCGAGCGTGAAGCCCTGAAGAGGGAAAGCGACGCCGCGTCCCGCGATCGCCTGTCCCGGCTTGAGGTGGAACTGACCCAGCTGGAGCGCGAATCCTCCGACATGTCGGAACGCTGGCGCGCAGAGAAGAACAATCTGGCGTCGTCCACCAAGATCAAGGAACAGTTGGAGGAGGCCCGCATTGAACTGGCCAATGCCGAGCGCGCCGCCAATTGGGCGCGGGCTGGCGAGCTGAAATTCGGCGTTATTCCGGAACTGGAACGCCAGATCGAGGCCGGAGCCGGCGAAGGCCAGCGCCTGCTGACCGAATCGGTGACCGAGGAGCACATCGCCAGCGTGGTGTCGCGCTGGACCGGCATCCCGGTGGAAAAGATGCTGCAGGGCGAGCGCGACAAGCTGCTGGGCATGGAAAACCGCCTGCGGTCGCGGGTGGTGGGCCAACAGGAAGCCCTGGTGGCGGTGTCCAACGCGGTGCGGCGCTCCCGCGCCGGGCTGCAGGACCCCAACCGCCCCATCGGCTCGTTCCTGTTCCTCGGCCCCACCGGCGTCGGCAAGACCGAGCTGACCAAGGCCCTGGCGGAATTCCTGTTCGACGACGAGACCGCCCTGGTCCGCATGGACATGTCGGAATACATGGAAAAGCATTCCGTGGCCCGGCTGATCGGCGCGCCGCCCGGCTATGTGGGCTACGAGGAAGGCGGGGCGCTCACTGAGGCGGTCCGGCGCCGCCCCTATCAGGTGATCCTGTTCGACGAGGTTGAAAAAGCCCATCCCGATGTGTTCAACGTGCTGCTGCAGGTTCTCGACGACGGCCGCCTGACCGATGGTCAGGGCCGCACCGTCGACTTCCGCAACACCTTGATCGTGCTGACCTCCAATCTGGGCTCGGATATCCTGGCCAACCAGGAGGACGGCCACGATTCCGCCGAGGTCCGCGCCGAGGTCATGGAGGTGGTGCGCGCCAATTTCCGGCCGGAATTCCTCAACCGCCTCGACGAGATCCTGCTGTTCCACCGCCTGGGACGCGGCGACATGGCGGGCATCGTCGATATCCAGCTGGCGCGGCTCCGCAAGCTGCTGGAGGACCGCAAGGTCACTTTGGCGCTGGACGAGACCGCCATGCACTGGCTGGCGGAAAAGGGCTATGACCCGGTCTACGGCGCCCGACCGCTGAAGCGGGTCATCCAGCGCACGTTGCAGAACCCGCTGGCCTCGCAAATCCTCGAAGGCGGGATCAAGGATGGCGACACCGTCAAGGTCAGCGCCGCCGAAGGGGGATTGATGATCAACGGCCGTTCCGCCGGGGCCGAGATCTGAGACCTATTTCGGCTTGACCGCCGCGGCGATGATGGCGGCGCAGTCCGGCAGGCTGGACTGCACCGTCAGCTTGGCCCGGCGCACCGCCAGCATGAAGCGAAGCATGGCGGCATCGTTTTCCGAAGCCCGCGCAAGTTGCTCGAAGGCCGAAGGCGGCATGGCGTTCTGGGCGCTCAACAGACAGACCGCCAATTGACGCTTGTCGAGGCCGAGATCACTGACCAGGGACTTGACCAGCACACGCCCCACCGCCGCCAAGGCACTGGTCACGGCGGCCGTCTGTTCGGCATTGCCCGAAGCCTCGAGCACCGCGGGCTCGCCGAGCAGGCCTGACAGTGCCTCCATCCGCAGACGCGATCCATCCGGCGTCAACAGATCGCTGAGATTAGTGGGGGGCTCGGCGGTCTTGGGCCGTACCGACCATTGCTCGACCGGCGATGGCGCGCAAGGCGCGGCGGTGGCGGCGGGAACCACCGTGGGCGGGGCGCGCCGACCGGCGGCCACCAGCAGATCCTCGGGACTGCGCAATTCCACGATACGCGGCCCCAGTCGCGAAACATCGGCGGGCGACAATTGGGAATAGGCGGGGACCAGCGGCACCTGCCACTCATACAACAGATATTGCCGGATGGCCTTGTAGAGTTGCTCGGCCCGGCTTGCGGCCTCGGGCGCAGGCATGGATCGTCTCAGACCCAGGGATGACAGGGCACGCGCCAACACCCCGACGGGCTCCTTGGGGCGCTGTGGTGATTTTCGCTCCACCACCCGGAGGCGGAAATAGCGGAAGGCGGCGGAGCGAACGATCATGGCCACCACCTCGTTCAGGGTGCGACCACAGGACAACTTGGCGTTGTCATCATTGACCTGACGCTGCTCGGCATCCACCAGCACCTGAATGAACTTGTCGCGGCTGGCGCGGAAATAACCGAAGCATTGTTCCAGCAGGCCGATATCGGCCATCACCTTCTCATAGGCGACGGTTCCCGGCATGTTGCGTATTTCAGGAATTCCTTCGGCCAAGGCCCGCATGACCGGCCCCCGTAACGCCGCTTTGACCTGCCGCGCCGCCTCCACCCTATCGACCGGGACGCCCCCCGGTATCTCGCCCTGCTTGCCTGACATTGGGCTGCCCTGATCATTCTTCGCGCCCATCCCGACGCCAAGACTCTCAAGTCTTACCCCACCAAGTCAATCACAATTCATTTACATCAAAAGTACTCATTCCCGATTATTCGGCCTATTTGTGATTTTTTGTGTTCATCGACTCACCCAAACCTTGCCTCGCAGTTCAGCGCCATATCAGTGAATTTGAATGATTTTTAGCCATTTCGCCGAGTCATCAGCGTAACGTTTCATGACATCTGCAGTGAGGAGTATTGACGTATTGTCACGACGACCTGCCAATGACTCATATATGCAACCCGACCAAGGTATGCCAAATTAGATGACTTCTCTTGGAGAAATCCAGGACCTGGAGTAGTTTGATTGGGACGGTTCTTGATCGTTTGGGGCGATCACTCCCGATTATGACGAAATCTGCTCAAGAGCAGGAAGGCGCCCCTCTACAAGGTCATGTCCCGTCGAGTGGTGTAGCAGCTTTTGCCTGGGGATGATGGCGTAGGGTGCGTAGCGCCCGGAGGCGTCA
>NZ_LWQT01000083.1 GCF_001650715.1 Paramagnetospirillum marisnigri
CCGTATTGGAGCGCCTCGCGGCGCAGGGCGTGTCCGCTTCTGCGTCCGAGGTTATTACTTTTGCTCGGAAATGGCGTGCCGTAGTGGTAAAAACTGATAACTGGACGGCACAGCTGAATCCCTGAATTTGTGCCAGTCTCTGGGATTCGAGGCCGGCAACTTCCACGCCGTGCACTGTCCCTGCGTTGCGTATGTCCGCTCTACCCCAGATATCCACCGTTCGGCGGGAACGTCCGCTATGGCCCCGTTGTGCCATAACCGGCCTGCCACTTATTCGTGCTGGAGGGAAGTCGCCCCACCAGCGCCGAGTTTTCAGGATGACGCAGCGGCAGAACTAAGTTCCCGCAGCCTTCCGAGGCAAACCTCCGGAGGTTCTGGCTTCCCAAACAGGTAGCCCTGCAGGTATTCGCAGGCGTGGACGGAAAGGAACTCCCGCTGCGCCGCAGTTTCCACGCCTTCGGCTACGACTTTTAGACCCTGGCTGTGCGCCAGCGCGAGGATCGAGGCACAGATGGAGGCATCGTTCTCGTCGCTCTCGATGTCCTGGACGAAGGATCGGTCGATCTTGAGTATTTGAACTGGTAGGTGCTTAAGGTAGGACAGTGAGGAGTAGCCGGTGCCGAAGTCGTCAATAGCAAGTTGGACGCCCAAGTTGCGCAGGGCGCGCAGTGTCTCGAATGAATGTTCAGGGTCGCTCATCGCCACCGATTCGGTCACTTCCAACTCGAGTTCACCGGGTATCATTTCATACCGGGTCATAACGGCCTCTACCTGCGCCACTAGCCCCGGTGAGCGTAGCTGATGAGCGGATAAGTTGACCGCAATGCGCAGGACCGGCGCATCCGCCGCGCGCCAGATGGCGAACTGCCGACACGCCTCTTCCAGCACCCAAGCTCCAAGCGGGTCGATCAGGCCAGTTTCTTCGGCCAACGGTATGAAGGACAGCGGGGAAATCAGACCACGCTGCGGATGCCGCCAGCGCACCAACGCCTCAACTCCGCAGGCCGTACCGTTGTGTGCACATATCTGCGGCTGGTAATGCAGTTCGAGCTGACCGGTTTCAATGGCCTGCCGCAGCTCGATCTCCATCTCCATCCGCTCGGTCGCTGCGGCATTCATGGCGGCCGTGAAGAACTGCAGATTGTTACGGCCCTGCGACTTGGCGTGGTACATGGCCATGTCGGCATTCTTCATCAAGTCATCTACAGAACTGCCGTCATCAGGGTAAATGCTGATGCCGATGCTCGGAGTTATCTGCAGCACTTGGCTGGCCAGATGATAGGGATGACCGAGCTCGTGCAGAATCTTGCTTCCCACCGGAAAGGCATCTCGTACATCTTCCATGCCGGTGAGCACGACGACGAACTCGTCACCGCCGAGACGTGCCACGATGTCGCTCTCGCGCACGCAATGGCGCAGCCGCTCCGCCACATCAATGAGCAGAAGGTCGCCGACATGATGGCCGAGGGTGTCGTTGACCCTTTTGAAGCGGTCTATGTCGATGAACATTACCGCCAGCGGCGCATGCTTCCGCTGCGCGGTAGCCAGCGCCTGACCAAGCCGCTCCTGCAAGCTATGGCGGTTGAAAAGCTTGGTTAGATTGTCGTGGTGCGCTAGGTGCTCAATGAGCTCCTCGGTCTGTTTGCGTTCGGTGATGTCGATGAACAGGCCGATGTAATGCGTTACAGCCCCGTTCGTATCCCGCAACTCCGAGATGGTCAGCCATTTTGGATAGACGACGCCATTCTTGCGACGGTCCAACACTTCGCCAGACCAGTAGCCGTGGCTGCTCAGTGCGGCCCACATCTCATCGTAGACCTCTGCGGACGTTTGTCCCGACGAAAGGATGCGTGGATTGCACCCGAGTAGTTCCTCGGCGCTGTAGCCGGTGATCCGCGTGAGCGCAGCGTTGGTAAGAATGATGTTGTTATCGCGGTCGGTGATGAGCATCGCCTCGTTGGACTGCTCAAACAGGTCGGCGTAAAGCTTCAGTCTTAGCTCAGACTGCTTTTGATCGGTGATGTCGCGGCCGACGCCACGGTAGCCGCGAAAGCGACCGTCTGCATCGAAGAGCGGATCACCGCTGACTGAAACAATCAGGACATTGTCGTTGATGCCGTAGCGAGAAATTTCGAAGTCCCGGAAGGGCAAATGCGCTTCGAGCATATCACGGTGGGCTCGCCATCCAGCTTCGTCGGGGCTGACGTGAGGCACCTCCCAGCGCAACTGGCCGATAAAAGTGTTCTGCAGGAAAATCGGATCCTCAGCTTCGCGGCGGCTGCAGCTACGCAAAGTGAAGCGATGGTTGACGTCGGTTTCCCAATAAAAGTCGGAGGACATTTCCGTCAGGCTGCGAAACCGCGCCTCACTTTCTTGCAGGGCCTTAGTCCGTTCATCGACGCGCCGGTCGAGGTCGCGATTGGCGGATTCAAGCCTTGCCTCCTGGACTTTGACGATTCCTTCAGCATGGCGAACCACCCAGAACAGCAGGATATACAGTATCAAGAATACCAGAACGATAACTGTTACTTTCTTAATTACCGAATTTTCCACCTGCTGGAGAAGCTTGTCGACGTGCTGGTACTGCTCGAAAACAGCAAAAACCTCGCCATCACGTACAAAAGGAATGTAGCTCGACACTAGATCGACATTGACAATCAAGCCTTCAGTGGCGCTGAACTTTTCGCGATGGACAAGCTCGCTGTAGATGCTGCCGGTCCTGGCAGCATTGAAACCAGGATTATCTCTTTTGTCTTCGCCAATTTGCGCTAGTTCAGTCGAGAAAATCGTCAGTCCCTGCGGGTCGTAGATCTTGACCTTGACGATTTCGGAGCCACGGACAATTGCGGAGATGCGGGTGTTCAGTTGCTGCACCGACGCCAGCGCATGCAGTTCATCTTTGGTCTTGCCGACCGCCCCGGCAAGCAGACTTTCGATGTCCTGCAGCAGAAGGTTGCCCAGCAACTGGGTCATGGAGGCATTGCGTTCCTCTGCCTGCCGCTTCATCTCGTCGATCGCGCTGTTGCGGAGGAAGGTGGCTAAAAACCCGCCAAATATCAGCAGCAGAATCATCGACAACAGGGAGAAGTATTTGGCTAATTTGAAGGCGGGGAGTGGGGCGTTCGTGGCAATGCGGGCAGCGTCCTGGTTGCCACTTGAATCGACGAGTTCCCGGTCCATCTCGACCATCATGCCCTGGCGGGAAAGAGTTGGAGGCGACGGCAATCATCGCAATGAGCGCGGCTGATGCTCGAGTTCGTGGTATTGCGGATGCGAATGACTTCATTCATAACGCGTCTCAGGAGATAGGCTCGCCCAATACGAACCTCATATCATGTCGATATAACGAAGATGCTGTGGCAGAGTAAACGGACGATAAACACGCCAGAGCGTTCAGAGCTGGCCTCGACGCGGCAGGCGACCGCAGTACCCCCGGCATGCGGCAACTGCAAGTCAGCTGAAACGTCCGCTATGCCGGGTCAGTGCCATATCCTGCCGGACAATAATTGAGATTTCCTCCTGGCTAAGAAGCCGCCTTCAGAACCAAACGTTCCACTACCTCGATCAACTGGGCTGGGTTCAAAGGCTTGGAAATGAAGGCGTTGCAACCAGCCTTGTAGGCAGCATCATAGTCGCCTGATGTGTCCATGCCGGTGAAGGCAATGATGGGCAATTCTGCCGTCCTGGGATCGGCACGAAGGGTCTGTGCGACCTTGTAGCCATCCATGCCAGGCATACTCATATCCAGGATGAGAAGGGCCGGCACCGCCTTGGCGATGGCATCCAACCCAGCATGACCATCCATGGCGGACCGGACATCATGACCCTCATCAATGAGCAGGTCCGAGATCAACTCGATCATCAGTTCATCGTCATCGACCACGAGAATGTCTGCCATCGTCTATCCCCTTGTTCATTCCACTCGCGTGGCACAGTAGCGGTTTCGTCCACTTTGTTTGGCAGCATAGAGTTGTTCATCGGCCAGAGCGACGATGTTCATCGCCGAGCGTCCTGAGATGCACTTGGTAGTGACCACGCCGAGGCTAACGGTGACATGGTCCGCTGCACTGGAATGGCCATGCGTAATGCCAAGCTGGCTGACCGATTGACGCACCTTCTCGGCAATGGCGACAGCGCCGTCCTGGTTCGTCATGGGCAGGATACAGGCAAACTCTTCACCGCCATAGCGAGCAGCTATATCGGTGACCCGGATCACCGATCCACCGATGGCCTTGGCCACCTGACGTAGGCAGTCGTCACCGGCCACATGGCCGTAGGTATCGTTGAACAGCTTGAAGTGGTCGACATCCATCAAGATCAGGGACAGATCATCGCCCGACCTTGTGTGTCTGGAATACTCCATCTCCAGGACCTCGTCGAAGCGGCGGCGATTGGCCAGCCCGGTCAAGCCATCCGTGGTCGCCATACGAGTCAACTGGTCCTGTGCCAGTTTGAGAGCGATGTGGTTGCTTACCCGCGCCCTCACCGTTGCCGGGCAAATGGGCTTGGTGACAAAGTCCACAGCTCCCAGTTCAAGCCCCTGTGTTTCAGAGGCATCATCGTCCAGTCCCGTGATGAAGATCACCGGGATGGCGCTGGTCAATGGTTCGGCTTTCAATCGTCGGCAGACTTCGTAGCCATCAATCCCCGGCATCATCACGTCCAACAGGATTAGGTCAGGCATGGAGGTCGCGGCAATCTCCAAACCACCCATGCCTTCTTCAGCAGTCAGAACCTCGTAGGTGCCGGAGAAGATGTCGGCCAGCAGATCGATGTTGGATGGCTCGTCATCAATTACCAGGATGCGGGGACGTGACTTGACAGCTCCCACCTCGACAGCCTGAGACGCAGGCAAGATCGGGGCAGCAATGGCCGTGCCATCCAGCGAAGCAACGGCTGCAATGGCAGGGCAGAGGAACAGTTCCACCGCATCCACTAGCGGGATCAGATCATCCTTCTGTCCAGCACGAAGGGCGTGTTCCAGGGCAGCAGCGGCCTCGGCGAGGTCCTTGGCCTCCAGGGTCGCGGCAATCCCTTTCAAAGAATGCGCCAGCCTTTGGGCCTCCTCATCCCGGCCCTCACCGAGATGCCTCCGCAGATCGGCTGCCGCATTGGCGTATTTGTCTCTGAACCCCAGCATCATCTTGCGCAGCAGCTTGGGCTTGCCATTGGTCCGAACCAGGGCGGCGGGAATGTCGAAGGGCGGCAGTTGATCGGGAAACGTATCCTGAGTGGGGGCGGGCTTTGCCGTTGCTGGTGGCTGCTCTGGGGCTTTCACGGGCTGCACAGGCATCCAGCGGATCAGGGTATCCGTCAGGTGGCCAGGGTTGATCGGCTTGGTGACATGGTCATTCATCCCCGCGTCAAGGCTGCACTCACGGTCGCCGCTCATGGCATGGGCGGTCATGGCAATGATGGGCAGATCACGGAAGCGTTGGTCGGCTCGGATCAGCTTGGTGGCGGTCAAGCCGTCCATCACCGGCATCTGGATGTCCATCAGGACCAGATCGAACGGCTCCACCCTGACCCGCTCGACGCCTTCTTGGCCGTTCTCTGCAATGGTGACCAAAAGGCCAAGGTCCCCCAGAAGTTCGGTGGCGAGATCACGGTTGATTTCGTTGTCTTCCACCAGCAGCACCTTGCGACCGGCCAAACTTGGGGAGTGATCATCGGCCGCTTGGTGAGGTCCAGCATCGACGGTTCGGGGTGCCCCACCGAACATCTCTGAGATGGTATCGATCAGGACGGACTCATTCACCGGCTTGATGAGAAAACCATCCAGATCGCCGCCGAGCGATCCCTCGGCCATTTCTTCCCGACCGAAGGCCGAAACCATCAGGATGGATGGAATTTGCGAGAGAGTTGCATCCGCCTTGATGCGATGTGAAGCCTCTATCCCATCCATCCCCGGCATCCGCCAATCCATCAGGACCAGATCGAACGGTGTTCCCGCCTGGGAGGCTTCGGCCAGAACGGCCATAGCTTCTTCACCCGACTTGGTGGCGATGGCGTTGATGCCGTTGGCGCAGAGCATGGCGAGCAGTACATCTCGTGCACTGTCACTGTCATCAACGATCAGAACCCGTTTGCTCTGGATATCGGCAAGACGGGCGCGAGCCGTTACCGGCAATGCCTCATTGGAAACGCCGAACTGCGCCGTGAAGATGAAGGTACTGCCCTTGCCGGGTTCGCTCTCCACACAGACGGTTCCGCCCATCATCTCGCAGAGTTGCTTGCTGATGACTAAGCCCAATCCGGTGCCGCCATATTTGCGGGTGATGGAAGTGTCAGCCTGATTGAAGGATTGGAAGAGGTTAGAGACCTGCTCGGAGGTCATGCCGATGCCGGTATCACGGACCGATACCATGAGCCGTCCAGCGGTTGGAACGTCAGGGGCGTTGACCACCCTGATGATGATCTCGCCCTTGTCGGTGAATTTGACCGCGTTGTTGACCAGATTGATTAGAATTTGGCCAAGCCGCAGAGGATCACCGATCAAAGTACGCGGCACGTCGGGCGCGACCGCCAAGACAACTTCAACGCCCTTCTGCCCAGCCTTGACCCCGACCATATCCACCAGATTGCCCAGCACGTCGTCCAAGGAAAACGGAATGCTTTCCAGATCAAGCTTGCCCGCTTCGATCTTGGAGAAATCCAGGATGTCGTTGATGATGCCCAACAGGGATTCGGCGGCATTGCCGATCTTGGTCAGATACCCCTTTTGTTTCGGCGTCGGGTTGGTGCGCTGGGCCAGATGGGTCATGCCGATGATGGCGTTCATGGGCGTCCTGATCTCGTGGCTCATATTGGCCAGGAAGTCGGACTTGGTTTGATTGGCCTCATCGGCGGCCAGACGCGCCTCGATGATCGATACTTCCGCCTGATGCTGTTCAGTAACGTCGTAATTGATGCCCACCATACGGAGGGGCCGCCCCGCATTGTCCCGGATCACCTTGCCGTGCGCCTTGATCCAGCGAATGGTTCCGTCCTTCCACAGGACCCTGAACTGGATATCGTAGGGCCTCTCGCCGGAAAGTGCCGCCTGAATTGCGCCATCGCAGCGATCGCGCTCGTCGGGATGCAGGCCTTGCAGCCAAGCCTCGTAGGCACCGCCGAACTGGCCTTCCTGCCCCCCATAAAGGGCAAACATGCGCTCGTCCCATGCCAGGACGTTGTTGACGATATCCCAGTCCCATGTCCCGAGTTGGGCGGATTCAAGCGCCAAGCCCAGACGGAAGGTGAGGTCGCGAACTTCGGCCTCGGCCGTCTTGCGGGCCGAGATGTCCCTGGCGATCTTCGATGCCCCCATCAGGGTTCCGCTCTCATCCCTGATTGGTGAGAGGGTGACCGAGATCGGGAATATCTGGCCGTTCTTCCTTTGACGGAACGTCTCGAAATGATCGATGTGCTCGCCACGTCGGATGCGAGCGAGAATTTGCGCCTCTTCATCCTCATTGCCTGGAGGGATGAGCCGCAACATGGGTGTCCCGATCATTTCTTCGGCGGAGTATCCGAACAGGGCCTCGGCGGCGGGGTTCCAACTGGTGACGATCCCTTCCAAGGTCTTGCTCATGATGGCATCGGAAGAGGCCTCGATGATCGACATGTACCGCGCCTGAATTGAGGCGATACTTTTGCGCTCTGTGATATCTCGAACCAAGCCGACAAACATCCGCTGCCCTTCGATCTCCACTTCGGTGATCGTCAATTCCATGGGGAACACGCGTCCGTCCTTGGTCAGGCCCTCCAGTTCACGGCCAACACCCAAGACCCGGCTTTGTCCCGTCGATTGGTAGCGGGCGAGATATCCGTCATGATGGCTGCGGTTCGGTTCGGGCATCAGCATCTTGACGTTCTGGCTGACTAACTCTTCGACGGAATAGCCAAACAAGCTCACCGCTGCCGGATTGACCGAGGCGATGATGCCTTTGCCGTCGATGGTGATAATGCCGTCCATCACATTGTTCAGAATGGTCCGCATCCGGTTCTCGGCATCTCTGATCTGCCGTTCGGCCTCCTTCATGGGCGTGACATCGGTGACCAGAACGAAGAATCCCGCCACCTTGCCGTAGCTATCCATATCGGGAACGTAGTTGGCCCAGGTATATCCGGTGCTGCCATCGGCCTTGGTCAGCGTCCGTTCAAAGTGCTGCGGCTGCCCCGCCAAAACCCCTTGGATGTAAGGCTGGTTCATGGCGAACAGACGCTCGCCCAGCAGATCGGACATCGAGATGCCAACGATGGCATCGGCGGACTTGCCGAACCATTCCAGATAGGGCGTGTTCGCGAAGCGGCACACCAGATCCTTGTCCCAATAGGCCACCAAGCCCGGCATGGCATCGGAGATGGCCTTCAGGAAGCGTTCGCTCTTGCGGATGTGGGCGAGGGACAACTCGCCTTCGACGCAGTTAGCCAGATCGCGCAGAACATCGCCATCTTCGGCGCTGAAATCCCGAGGATTGGGATCGATGACGCAAAGGGTGCCGACCCGCTCGCCATCCGGGGCATGAAGGGGCGCACCAGCGTAGAAGCGGATGTTGGGTGGGCCAATCACCAGGGGATTGTCGGCGAAATCCGGATGCTCGATGGCGTTGGTGACAACCAAGACCTCTTCCCGAAGGATTGCATGGCCGCAGAAGGAAATGTTCCTGGGGGTTTCCGATGCATCAATGCCTTGGCAGGACTTGAACCACTGACGGTCGGCATCCACCAGACTGACCAGGGCAATGGCCACGCCGAAATGGGTCTTGGCAATCCGGGTGATCCGGTCGAAACGTTCTTCCGCCTGGGTATCCAGAACGCCCAAACGACGAAGAGCCGCAATCCGAGAGCTTTCATTCTCGGGGATCAGGGGTTCCTTCATGTCACCGCTCCCAACAACCTATCCACCAGTCCCGAGCCAAAGGGAGTGGAGCACGATTTTGATGTTTCGGCTAGGTGAACGGCTGGGAAGGGTCACGAAGGGCCGGTGGGTAGGAACCCTGTAGATGGCGGCTTTTGATCAAAGCAGTCATAGCCGGCGAGGCATGTCGCAGTGACCCTCCCCCCGTGAATGGCTCCAGGTTGAATGTAATAATTCAACTGACCATGAAGGGGACATTCCATGCCGAAGAAGAGACATACCGCCGAAGAGATCATCGGCAAGCTGCGTGAAGCGGACGTGCTTCTGGCGCAAGGCCGGAAGGTGGCCGACGTCGCCAAGGCTTTGGCGGTAACGGAGGTTACGTACTACCGCTGGCGCCAGGAATACGGTGGGATGAAGGTCTCACAGGCCAAGCGGCTCAAGGAGCTTGAGCGCGA
>NZ_LWQT01000084.1 GCF_001650715.1 Paramagnetospirillum marisnigri
CCCCAGGGCCGGGCGAGTGCGTCAAGGTGGGGAATTTTCAGTCGCCCCTTCTGGGGAGTATTCAGGCGGCAGTGACAACTGGGCGAATAATTCCTCGGCGGCATCCTCTACGTCCTTGTTCACCTGATAGAGGAATGGCTGATCCCCAACAAGTTCGGCGGCCTTGGTCAGGCCGAGGATGGTGTTGCTGATCTCCGTTCCATCGACATTGACCTTCTTGCCGCCCAGCTTTTTGGACCAGCTATCTTCGGCCAGATAATGAAAGGAGACCCGATGACCGTTCTGGTGCTGCTGGAACCGAAGGGCATTGATCAACTGGCGATGTGGTTCGAACACCGCCCCCTGGACTGCCCATAGGTGATGAAGCAGCGACTCCTCAAAGTGTGCCCCCATGATGATCGCCGATGCGAACTTGGTGAATGCCGATGGCTTCAGAACTCCAAACAGGTAGAGGGGATATTTCCCGTTCTCCGTGTCACCGGCCACGGTGCGTTCGATGTTCTCCCTGATCGCGAAGACATCATAATCCGGGTCCAGAATGGCTCGGGCTATGGTTCTAAATTCGGCATCAACGGCATCATCACCATCAGCAAGACGGCGAAGCTTGGCATTGTCTGTTGCCGCCACCTTAACGTTATCGGCGGAAAAATCCTGCCACGATATGGCCGAGGTGATGATCTCGTGGTTGTGTGGAAGATGCCGACAGAACATCACGTCGGGGGCAGGAATCTCATCGACGATCACATGCCAATGTTCAGGCCGGTGGAGATATGGCAGCCGCAGCAACGCCTGCTGGGTCAAAAACAGTACCTGGCCCTCTTCACCTGGGCACTTAAGGTGCCCCATGATCGTGGAGATCACCTGCCCATCTTCGCAGGTGCTGCTATCGAACCGATAGACCGGAACCGCCCTTTTTCGCAGTGATCTGGCCCGTTCCTGAGCCTTGGCAAACCATTCGTCGATGCAGGTTTTCGTGGGCTGGGCGATGATGACCTTGTGGCCCTTGGCTGCCATATCCACCGCATAGGTAACTGCTGCATCGGTTTTGCCTGCACTTGCAGGACTTGAAACCGTGAAAATTCGTTTTCCCTTGATCTCCATAATATCACCAAAAACAAAACCCTCGACAGTGCGAGCCGCCAAGCTCCTGTCGAGGGTTATCACCCGAACCTAACCGGGCGTTTGATTGTTGTGATCTGTTGGCGGCTCGATCAGTACATCTATTTATCAATAGCGATAATTCGCTGACTCCATATGAAATGGGTGCCAAACCCGTATACCTGGGCCGCACCGTCGCGGCCAATTTCTAAATTCAGCATGAACGCAGATAAGTAAATTGACAAAATCACCCCTGAAATGGGCCAGCCCGCCCAGGAGGCTGGTGGGGCTGGCGGCACAGACCACCCCAATTTGCCCAATCTCAATGTTCCTGTTATGATCTTATTCGGCCAGAATGGGAGGAAGCATCATGACCATCAAGACCAATCTTCCGTTCACCCTGATGGCCTTGGGCCACACGGTTTCTGATGGGGTGGTAACCGTCGCCGATGGCTCGGTGGATGAGTATCCAGACCGTTGCTATGCCAGCGTGGTTGTGACCGGAACCGTCCTGGCATGGGGCCGTGGTGGCGTAGTCGGCCAGGACACAGCAATCGACCAGTTTCTCGATTCCTCGATCTGGATTCAAAGTGGTCAAATTGACGGGGTGGTCGAGAATTCGACCATCAGGGTCAATCGCGTCACTCGGGTTGATCCGAGATCGGGCGATGTCGATTTCAATGATTTGGACCGCAACTTGCAAATCGTCAACCAAATTTGCGAAAATTCAAAAACAAATATAAAATAGACAACAGCATCACCTCGCCCCGTGCGGAGGTAATTATGAGTCTTCATAACATCTGCACTATGTCGCTGATATCGGTCTTCTTTCTAATGGCAACGACAGCCACCGCGAATGCCCAGGAAGGCGTCTTTTTTACGACGGACAAGGGTTCCGCCGGTTTGGTGAAGGTCGCCCCTCCCCCCGTGTATCCACGCGATCCCAACCTGCCCAATTATTATTCCCTCGGCTCGAAGCCCTCGCCGCCGCCCATCACATACAGAGAAATCAACGATCCAGGATACTGGCACCGTGAGCAAGTGGCCGTCCTGGGCAAGGATTCCAACGGCATGAACTTGCATGATCGTGGAGTGTACTGCTCAGCCCAAGAGGCCAAGATCAGCCGTTTTGCCGAGATTTCCATGCAATGGTTAAGCGATCACGATTTGTGGTTTTCTCCGTCATTTGGATACATTTCTCATGGAATCGTGATGTCGGAATCGCGTGACATCCTGACCTATGCACAAGTCGCATTTCGCGACATCAGGTACATCAAGCACGATGGAGCCAGAATCCAGCATTGTGATGACGTTGCCGCATTTGCGATCATGCGGATGCAGAAATTATTGGAGAAATACCCAGAAGACCCAGGCTGGGTGGAGCGGGTTCGAAACTGACTGACCATCAGCATAATTGGACGCCATGACCTCGGATTACTTCAAACGCAACTGTATGTCCGAGAAACCGACATGGGCCGGCCATTCTTCGTCGGAGTGGAAACGTTCAACAACGATGCCGTATTATTTTATACCTCCGAATTACACCTGGATCGGGCTCTTGAATACAAAGAACGCACCTGCACAGATCAGGGCAAAGCCGATGGCATGATTTATGGTCAGTCGCTCCCCCAGGTACAAGACGGAGAAACCGGCAAACACGGTGAGGGTAATAACCTCCTGCATCGTTTTAAGCTCTGCGGTCGAATAGGTTCCATGGCCGATTCTGTTCGCAGGAACTGCAAAGCAATATTCCACAAATGCAATAAGCCAGCTAACGACAATGGCAATCCACAAAGCTCTGTCTGTAAATTTCAAATGCCCGTACCACGCAAAAGTCATGAAAATATTGGATATTACTAATAAGATTATTGGGGCGATGGCGGATGAGTTCATCATAAGAACTTTCATTTGCAAAAAGGTTATTAATTTAGGCTCCAGAACCCAATATTTAAAGCCGATGCAAAGCCGACCCAAAGCAGATATGGAACCATGAGCATTCCGGCGATCTTGTCTCGCATCAAGAATGCCACCGTAGTGACGATGATGGCGATCTCCAGAACCACAATCTCGACCGCCGCCACACCGATCAGGTGGAACTTGAAGAACAGGAAGCTCCAGGCGAAATTCAACACCAACTGGATCAGGAACAGCCGAATGCATGAGCTATCCCACTGGTACTGATCACGCCCCCAAGCCCTCCAGGCCGCCACAGTCATCATGATGTAGAGAGCCGTCCAGACCGGGCCAAAGACCGCATCAGGCGGCGTGAAGGATGGGTGAGCCAAATCCTTGTACCACCCCTGGACAGCGGGAATGGTGACCATGCTGGAGATGCCCGCAACGCCCAGGCACAACACGATCAAAACGACCAGATAGCCAAACCGGGGATTGGTCTTTCTGAACTTCATGCTCACGGGGAGACCCTTCCGAAATTTCCTGGTCAACGTTCATGATGCCGGGCCAACCATAGCACCCCGATTGAATTCATCACGACATCGGCGTTTCCCCCGGCGACCGGCGGAACTACACTGCGGCCACCAACCGCTTTCCGAACTGGTCACCGACCCAATGCCGCCGAAAATTCCAAAACTGGGACGTGAAGGTGCCGAAACACTGGCCTTGCACGCCGTCTCGGTAATTGTCGCTGATGACGAATTGCTGGCCCAGTTCATGTCCTTCACCGGCAGTGGTGCCGACGAACTTCGCACCCGTATCACCGATCCCGATTTCCTCGGAGCCGTGTTGGATTTTGTCCTCGAATCGGACATCACCGTCGAGAAGGTGGCCCAGGCGGCAGGCGTTGCCCTGGAAACAATTCTGATCGCCCGTTCCCAGCTTCCAGGAATGCAGGTGGACTGGACGCCATGACCACTGATCTCGACAAGCTGAAAACCCGGCTCCAGGCACTTCGGGCCAAGACCATCGCCAATGGCTGCACCGAGGAAGAAGCTTTGGCGGCGGCAGCGAAGGTGGCCGAGCTATTGGATCGCCATGACCTGTCCATGACGGACCTGGAAATCCGCGAAGAGCAGTGTGAAAAGTCCACCATCGAAACCAACCGCAAGCAGCGACAGCCGATCTCCGCCTGCATCCCGGCCATCGCCGAATATTGCGATTGCAAGGTATGGAGGGAAAAAGACGACAAGGGCATCCGGTACGTCTTCTTCGGTCTTCGCCCCAGCATCGAGATGGCCCATTACGTTTACGACGTGATCGCCACGGCCATGCAGACCGCTTGGGTCCAATATGCTCTGGCCCAACGAATTCTCCGCTATGGCAAGGACGAAAAGGGATCGTTCATGTTCGGCATGGCGGTGTCGATTGGGGAGAAACTGATCGCCATGAAGGCCGAACGCGATGAAGCCAACAGGGTCAGCAGTGGTCGCGATCTGGTGGTGGTCCGCCACGCCATCGTCGAATCAGAATTCGCCAAGCTGGACCTAAACCTGCGTCGTGGCCGGGCATCGGGGAAGAAGGTCGCTGCTGGTGCGTTTGAAGCTGGTCACGCCGCCGGTCAATCCCTGGCTCTTCATCCTGGCGTCCATGGCAAAGGTTCTGGGAAATAGGAAACAGGGCGTCCATCGCTAATTGTAGTCATTCAATAGCAATAGTAGAATATCTTGGCTGTGTTCTGGGGCATGTGGTACTTAATGGTAAGTGCCGATTGATGGCCGCAAATCAACGACACCAAGATGAAAGTGTCAAAACCATGTTTCCACGAATCCGAAGGGCATTGGTCGTTGATGACGCTAAGCCGATGCGGGAACTGATCAGAATCGCTCTGGGTTCCTTCCATTGCCGCGATGTAATCGAAGTGGAGGATGGCACACTCGCATTCGGTGCCGCCAATATCGTCAGCCTTGAAGACGGCGATTTGACAGATGGCAGCACTGACATCGTTTTTCTTGACTGGATGATGCCCATGCTCGACGGCATAGCCTGCACCAAGCTGATCCGTTCAGGTGGGCTTGACGGCTTTAATGCCGATGTTCCAATCGTTATGGTTACGGCCAGGACAGAAGATGAATGCGAGAGAGCAGCTTTGGATGCAGGCGTCACCGTTTTTGTCAGGAAGCCCGTGTCACTTCGCTCACTTTCCGCCGGAATTGCTGAAGCCCTGACCAAAACACCTCAAAAGATGCTGGTGTAGCCTCCCCTTTAAAAATGGAAGTGATCGATAAAACTGTAGGGCATAGAATACCGCAGAAAATGTCGGCTTGATCGGCAGCGAGGACGATATGCTTAAGCTCACGCAAGATATGATGGTCGGGCACCCGATTATTGATGCCGACCACAAGAAGCTCATCAGCATAATAAATCAATTCTTGGTAACTGCAAAAACATGCAAAACCTTAGAGGGGGAAGTTGATGGGCAAAATGAAGCTGCGATGCATGTGACGCTGAAGCAGCTAATCACCTACACACATGAGCACTTTGAGAGAGAAGAAAAAATACAAAGAGAGTGCATGTATCCATATTTCGACATGCACGCCAAAGAGCATCGTGTTTTAAAGGCTCAACTTGAGGAAATGGCATCGTCCTATTTCATCACAAAGTCGAGAAAGGTAAACCGTCAATCCCTTAACGAAATGAGCGAATTTTTAAGGATGTGGCTATTTAATCACATCATGAAGTTTGACATGAACTACAGAGACTGGGTTTGCCCAAAGGGGGATTAGGGCGTTAGCATAATAAATATACATTCATTCACAGTGTTGCTGTTTCGCTATTTTTCGACAATATCAAAGTCCTGCAAAGACGCGGCTGATCCGAGTTCCATTTCCAAGATTTTTCCGGCCGCCTCGTTTGCCTCTATGGCTGCGGACTTTGCGGTGGAACTCATAGCGTCCAATCCACCGATTACCGCAGTCAAGCTTGCCACCCGGCCCATTTGTCGCCGCAAGATATCCCCGATTCCAAGGGGGATGCCCTGCTTGCCGGACAAAATATCACCGCAAAGCCGTATGATTTTTTTTGCAGCCGTCACGGCCAGAGAATCCGCACTTTTCGTCAGTGCATGCCGTATCTCGCCCAACCGTTTAAGCTGAAAATTAGAGCATCCACTTACCTGCACCCTGGAATCAGCAAGTTCCATAAGGTTAATCAGCCTCTCTGTAGATTTCGAAATATCACGAAGCAATGCAGTCTTCCGTTTTTTATCGGCCACTGCACTTGTTTGCAAGTTAACGTTCATAATTTTTGCGGCCAACTCGTAGGCATTTTCAATTACGAGGCCAGTTTGTTTAAGAACGGGGTCGCCACCACCATTAGCATCAAATTCACCATTCATCTTGGCGATCATGACGCGGTCAATGCTAACAATATGCGTAACAAGCCAATTGTATATTATATAGAACAGTTTCTCGCTTCCGCCACCATTATGAAAATCATCACGTTTTATTCTGTCAAGCTTTTCAACGAAGCCAGAATGAATCCGCTTGTGCTTATCTCTCTCGTCATAATCAAAGGAGTCCATTAGAGTCTCTTCGTGCATAAAATGCATTTTTACATAATTTGAAAGACCATTAAGAACGTCATCCACAGCCTTTCTTTCATATTCCGCACTCGAAGTAGCCCCAAGTATTTTAAGAAAATCTATGATTTTTTGGTGTTGCTCATCGATATCTTCTCGGCCAGTGGCAATCGCCGCAGACCATCCCATCTCTGTCTTCGTATCCACCGAAGAGGAACTGGAAGCGACATCTTGGTGGTGATCACTACTTTTGATTTGCCGCTGAGCTACGGATTGGGCAATTACCGGGGAGCCTTCTTGGCGGCGGGTCTGGGCATCATCAGCCCGTCTAAACGGCCCCTTGTAGCTCTTCATGACGGCAGAACGCCTGTCCGGCCCATGGAACATCGGCGAAGCAATAAATGCCTTCTGCTTGGTCATCGTCGCCGTGACCGCCATTTGCAGCGTATGGCGGGTGATGGGAAGCGTAAGCGAGGCGGATATGCCCGCGTCTCTTGCCACGATTAGCTCATCTGCCGTCCACTGATTATCCAGGGCAATTATAGGAAGGGATTGAGGTGGCTGCCCCTTCCCCCAACGGACATGCTTCAAAATCTTTAGGTGCCCACTTCCACCAAGCTTATCGCACAAGATAATATTTATGTTTGATGCATTTCCATGCTCAAGGTGAAGCATCGTGTGACTTATGTCTTTTGTTTCTTCTTGAACTACAAAACCACACTCACGCATCACAGAAACAATAAGCTTTCTTGTCGCTACATTTTCGATAGCGACGAGTGCTTTAACGTCAAATGAGGGTGACGCTACGATTGTCATTCGTATTTATTCCGGTCGTATTTTAATAATTCAGCGTGACATATAGCTTTCCGACACCTTCCTGCCAGATGCTGAAAGTTCCTCCACATCAGCGTATGTGATTTTGTCCACCCCACCCTTCAATTCCCGACATCTATCTCGGAAGGTTTCAACTGAGTAGGATTTGGCTCCAGAAAATTTTCGAATTTTCTCTGCCACCTCATCAGCAATATTTTCGAGCTTTGTTAAGCTGCGAAAAGTGCTTTCATTTGTAGCCAGTCCGTCACGCACGCCAGCCGCCAAAGAGTTACATTCAAAAATTATGGCTCCAGCAAGACTTTTTAAACGGTAATTTACGATAACTTGGATGGCTTCACTTTTTTTGGATTCATACTGCTCCATCGGAATGCCTCGCCCTAACGCCTCGACCGGATTCGGAACTATGATTTGTGGGGCTGAGGCACAGCCAGGACGATTCTCATTTCGGCGTTCAGGTCCAATATAATCTTGGGTGACGATAAAAGGCTTCCGCCTTTCTACATGACCAACAATCTGATCTCTCAATTGGCCGGATGAGAATGGAATAAGAAGCACAGAATCAGTTCCTGAAGACATGGCACTACGAACCGCCACTTCATCCCTTGTTGAAAGGATCAATACCGTCAATACGAATGGATCGCAATTTGTTTGTATAGAGCGGATTTGGCGAATGAAATACGTCGAATCATTTCCGTCAACCGCAGCGTCCATGATAACAATCTGGAAGCCGCCATTTCTGCATGATTCATCAAGGGCAATAAAGTTATTTGACTCCTCTATGTTTGAAATACCAATCTCATTTAGTGTGAATCTAATTCCAGATCGAATTGTGCTGCTTGGAACGCAAATTAATGCCGTTATTTTAGCGTAATCTATCTTCACCTTGGCAGGCACGATGACAGTAGGAACTCCCACTTTTTCAGGCTCTTCATTCTCAAGAGCGTCGAGAGCAAGATACGCAAGCGGCCTCTGATCAACGTCGTCATCAGTCAGCAGTGACCTGAACTTCATGTCCTCATTCATAATGTGACTTGCAAGCCACTTAAGGACAAGATCGTGCAGTTTCTCCGCAACGGACAAACGTCCGCCACGATACAGCCTGATAACCTCATTAATTTTGCGATTGAAGGCAAAGTGCTTTGCACGATGATCTTCAAAGTGTTGAAAGCCAACCTTAGCCATGGCCTTTTCTTCACGGAGAAAGTGCCCTGCGACATATTCTTCGAGCATCGCCAAGGCACTATCGATTACGAATTTGCTTTCCGCTGCATCTAAATCGACGCACTTGAGCAAATTGGCAATTTCAAAGAATGCCTTGTGATCGCTGTCAATCGCAGCATTCCCTACAGAGAAAGCGTCTGACCACCCAGCGATTTGGCACGCTTCCGTCATTCAGCAAAATCTCCATGAACTCCGCTGATTACCGCCCGCCAATTCGGGCAATAAAACCATCCACCTCGCGGCTAAGATTTTCAGACTGCCGCGACAATTCCGATGCAGCATCAGCAACCTGACCAGCGGATTCGGTAGCTTCTGCGGCAGTCGCTTGAACCGTGATGAT
>NZ_LWQT01000085.1 GCF_001650715.1 Paramagnetospirillum marisnigri
AACTCGGCGACAACCCAGTCCTTCATCTGGCGGCATTCCGCCACCTTCCAGCCCTTGCCGATGAAGATGTCGAAATCATCGATGATGGTGGATTTCAACTCGGCCTCGTTGGCGATCTTCGGCAGCGCCTTCAGGTACCAGGATCGCGCGGTCGCGCCGTCACCCGTCAGCAGGTAGGTGTGACCATGATTGACCATACTGGCGAGACTGTCCGGCACCAAGGAGAGGGCGGCTCCCGTTTCCATGCGCCCCTCGACGAAATTGCCCTGCAGGATCAGAGTCCATCCCAAGGAGTTGTGGGCATCGCCCAGGTCACTTTTCCATTGGGCATTGGCGGGGTCGTGGGCAACAAGGCGCTCGCGGATCGCCAGGCTCTGCCGATTTAGCGCCAGTGCCCCGGCGAGGTCGCCCTGGTACTTGAGGATAAAACCAACATTGTTGTAGCTGACCGACAGGTCGAGTTGCCACTGGGTGTTGGCGGGGGCGCGGGCGGCGAGGCGCTCACGGATCGCCAAGCTCTTGCGATTGAGCGCCAGGGCTCCGGTAACATCGCCCTGGGCCTGAAGAATCCCGCCCACATTGTTGTAGCTGACCGACAGGTCACGCTGCCATTGGGCATTGGCGGGATCGTGGGCGGCGAGGCGCTCGGCGATGTCTAGGCCCTTACGGAATTCCACCAACGCCCCGGCAAGGTCACCCTGGGCCTGAAGAATCCCGCCCACATTGCCGTAGCTCACCGACAGGTCACGCTGCCATTGGGCATTGGCGGGATCGTGGGCGGCGAGGCGCTCGGCGATGTCTAGGCCCTTGCGGAATTCCACCAACGCCCCGGCAAGGTCACCCTGGGCCTGGAGAATACCGCCCACCTTCACGTGGCTGATCGACAGGTCGCTCTGCCACTCGGTGTTGGCGGGGTCGTGGGCGGCGAGGCGCTCGAAGATGGCCAATGACTGCCGGAATTCCGCCAGCGCCCCGGCAAGGTCGCCCTGGCCCACAAGAATATCGCCGCTATTGATCTGGCCAGCAGCCTGATCCCGCAACGCATCCCAATCGGTCGCCGTCGGCGGGAAGCGGTCAAAATAGGCCTTGGCGCGCTGGTTGACGCCGTCCAGCAGGTCGAGACGGCCGACCGGCGCCAGCTTGTCACGCAGATCGTACTGCATGTAACGGATTAAGCCCTCAGCCTCGGCCCGGGCGGCGACGGCCTTGCTTTCTTGAAGACGCGCCTCCCGCTTCTGCTCAAGCGCCATCCAGCCGAAGGCCCCGGCGGCCAAGGCGAGGACAGCGAAGACAACCGCCACCACCCGCAACCGGTTCAGCCGCCGTTTCTCGACGGCACGGGCGGTGATGCCCGAGGTGGTAACGTAGTCCACCACCACCGCGTCCAACTCGCCATGGCGACGCTGCAGCAGATCCTCGGCCTCGGACAACGGCAGGCCGGGATGCAGAAGCAGGCTGGGACGATCGGCGTCACTGGCGCCCTGCCACAACACCGCCGCCTGTTCCAGCCGGGCGCGCAGTTGCAGGTCACTGCGATCTTCGGCGATCTGCTCGCGGGCGCGGTCCCAGTGGGTCAGCACCGCTTCATGCGCCACCCGCAGGCGTGCGTCATCGGCCACCAGCAACCGGGCCTGTTCGCCCAGCAGCGCCGTCACCAGGGCACCGGCCGGAGTGTTGGGCGGGAAGTCGGCCCTTGCCGCCATGCGGGCGGTAGCCTGGCCCTTGGCGCCTTGGCCCACGGTGACCAGGGCACGAAGTACCTGGGGGAAGGCGGCCTGCACATCTTCCGGCAGGGCGGTGAAGACATCCTCGGCCCGGCGGCCGATGGCGCCATTGAGGCCGCCCAGCTCCTCATAGGCGGCGAAGGTCAGTACCCCGTCCTCGGGGCGGCGGCGTTGCCACAGCAGGTCGAGCACATAGGACAGCAGCGGCAGGGCATTGGGATCGCACCCGGCGGCTTCCCGCAGCACATCGTCCAGGCTGGTGCCGCTGGCGGCGTCGGCCTCGAAGCGCAAGCCCGCCTCGCGGGCCGGGCGGGTGATGATCTGGCCCAGCTCGCCGTCGGTAGGCGCGGTCAGCAGATAGCGGGCCTCGCCCGCCGACAGCTCCGCCAGGGCAGGCACGGTCTCCAACCGGTCGAACAGGTCGGAGCGGAGGGTGGCGATCACCCAGACCAGCCCGGAGCGGGCCAGCGCCGCCAGCGCGGCGACAAAGCCCTCGCGCTCGGCCGGGGTGATGGTGTCCAGGGTGAACAATTCTTCAAGCTGATCAACCACCACCAGCAGGCGCGCCTCGGCGATCTCGGTCAGTTTGGCGGCCTCGCCTGCCGCCGCCAGCCCCTGACGCACGGCAAAGACCGCCTGTTTGGGATTGTCGCGCAACTGGTCGGCCAGACTGGCCACGTCGTATTGCAGCCGGGCTAATTCTGGCAGCGCCTCAGGCGCCAACAGGGCGGCGGCAAGGCCGCCGATCAGGTCGCCCTCGCCATCGGCGGGACGCAGGATGGCGTGGCGGCACAGCGCCACCCGCCCGATCATGCCGGACAGTTTGAGATCGGCCAGCACCCCCGCCTTGACCAGGGAGGACTTGCCCGAACCCGAGGCGCCCATCACCAGCACGAAGGCCGAGCCGCGCTCGGCCTGACGGGCCAGCAGCTCACGCACCTCGTTGCGGGCGCGGGTGCGGCCGAAGAATACCGGCGCATGGTCGAGATCGAAGGATTGCAGGCCGCGAAACGGGCTGCCCTGATGCCAGCGAATCCCGGCCGGGCCTTGCTCGGCACTGGTCAGGCGACGGCGGATCAGTTCGCGCAGATGGTTCTCCAACTGCTCCTCGAAGGCGGCGGCATCGGCGAATTCCCACGACGCGGCGGTAAAGGCGCTGCCATCGGCCGAGCGGGTCCAGCGGGTCATGAACTCCTCGACCTGCCGCTTCTGCCCCAGCCGCTCCTGAACCGCGGCCTCGTCTTCCAGGCTGCCGGTGATCTCGGTCTTCTTGCGATAGAGCAGCAGGTCGGGCAGGCGCAGCTCGCGATAGGACGCCAGGGCGTCCTCGAACTCCCATTCGGTGCCGGTGACCGCTCCGCCGCTGAGCGCACCCCGGTATTTGTCCTCGGGCAGGGTCATACCCAGGCGCGACCACAGGATCACCACCACGATATCGGTCTCGTGGGGCGGCACGATGCGGTCCTGGAAATGCTCCCCCGCCACCAACGGCTCGCGCTCCCACAGCATCGCCTCGATACGGAAATGGTAGGAGAATTCACGGTCGAGCCGCTGCACCACTCGCTCGGAGATCAACCGCTCGGGGCGGACATCGGACGGCGACGAGATGAACACCCGGATGGTGGGACGGTCGGTGGAGACGACATCATCGGCCTGGGGAGAAGTGCTCAACGGTCGGCTCCTGTCATGTCCGAAAAACGGGCGGCAACATAACCGTGCTTTATCCAAAATACGGGAACTTCACACTGCCACATGTGAACCATTTCACCGACGCTGCCAACTGCTTCGTTGCTGCAGATGATCTCTTCGCTATTTTGAGGATGAAATCGGCTTGAAGCTCTCTACCATACCATCTGAGCCAGCCGGAGAAGTGCATGGACGACATCGACAAGACCAACGCTACCATCCCACTCACCGCCGGATCGCTGGAAGATGCGATGGCGGTTTGGGATCGGGGGGACTACGAGACGGCGGTGCGGCTGTTGCGACCGCGCGCGGTGCGGGGCGATGTCCATGCACAGTTCACCCTCGGTTTCGCCTACGAACACGGCGACGGGGTGCCTCAGGTTGCCGATGCCGCGATGCGCTGGTATCGCATGGCTGCCGACCAGGGGATGGCGGCGGCGCAGCACCATGTCGGCCTGCTCTACGAAACTGGAAATGGGGTGACACGGGACTACGCCGAGGCACTGCGCTGGTTCCATCTGGCCGCCGACCAGGACGACGCCTATGCGCAGTGCCAGATCGGAGTGCTGTATTCCTGCGGCCTCGCGGTGGAACAGGATTACGCCGAGGCGATGCGGTGGTTCCGAATGGCGGCGGACAAGGGGAACACCGAGGCGCAATTCCGCATTGGTGCCCTCTACGCCTCCGGCCACGGGGTAGAGCAGGACTATTGCGAGGCCATACGCTGGTACCGCCTTGCCGCCGACCAAGGCTTCTGGGCGGCGCAACTCAATATCGCCTCCATGTATGTCGAGGGCCAGGGCGTGGCGCAGGATTTCACCGAGGCCAAGCGTTGGTATGATCTGGCCGATGGCGGCGGCTCCGTCGCAGGGGTGGATATTTTGGCCAGCACCACTCCTGCCTTCGATCATGACGAGGACATGGTGAAGGCCTGGGAGGACATGCTTTCCGATGCGCCGGTTGGCGGTGCTGCCCCTGTCGATGATGACGTGGTCTCCGCCCCCATATCCGAGTTGGAGCAGGTCGCCAGAGAAGGTGATTCCAAGGCGGCTCTGGCTCTCGGCCTTGCCCTGTTGCAATCGCCGGAACAAAATGAACGGGCCAAAGGAACGTGGTGGATCGAGCGTGCCGCCGAGTTGGGGCTGACCGAGGCTCAGACCCGATTGGCCGATCTGTTGGCGACCAAATCATCCCTAGCGGCGTCCCGGTTATACGGCATCGCCAGGAACGAGGAGGTGGCCGCTTGGTGGCGGGCCGTCGCCACTGCCACGCCGCTCCGGCGAAAGCAGATTGAACGCGGCTGGTCGGTTGTAGGCCCGGCAGTGGCCGCCGACCTTGCCGTGGTGCCTGTGGCAGATCTTAAATTTGAGGACATCCCTGGGATCGGCAGCGAGGCGATGCTGAGCCTGCTGCGCCAGACCGCGCCGAAGGATTGGGTCTGGGCCTTGTCCCTGCATGGCTGTGATGGCTCGGCCCGCTTGCGTCATTTCGTCCTGTCGCACCTGCCCGAGCAGGCAGCGCGGACAATGATGCGCGACATTCTGGCGCTGAATGATGAACGCGAGCCAGGGGGCTATCCCTATGCCGATGACCGGATCGTCGGTCGGTTACGCAATTTGATCGACGATGGCGAGGTGGTACTGCCCGCCGCCCTGGCCGAAGACCTGCAAACGCGGGAGCGGGAGTTGGCGGACGCGCTAGGCAACCCGCTCTATGATTTCTCCTGCCGCCGCAAGGAGTTTGAAGCGGCTTATGGACGGCTGGCCCGGCGACCAAGCCGTGGAGCCCCCATGTCACCGCTGGATCATCTTGTGACCTCGCGGACCCGAAGTGGGCCCCTCGGCCAACAAGGTGTCCATGGGAATGATCCGGCGCCGGGATGGTATGCCGATACGCTCGGTGTCCAGCCGAACACAACGATCCGCGTCGCCTGTAGTGCTGTCGGCGAGAACCACCTGTTCGACTTCCTGGCAGGCAGCCCGCCCTTCACCCGCTTCCGCCTGTGGCAGGTCTTTCCCTTTGGTGTGCGACACCGCTTCGCTTCCGCCTCACTGGAACGCGTTGTCGCGGTGGAGATGCATGCTGAGGGCAAGGCGGCCATGGATGACGCCCTGAAGGGGCTGCACCGAGCAGGAACCATCGCATGGTGGTCGGAAGCTGGGGAGCCAAGCTGGATATTTGATGGCGCGCCGCTGCTGATAAATGCGGTGGATTTGCCCGTTGTTGAGGATACATCTGCGCCAGCGGAACCAAGGATCAGTGATGATGAAGAGGCCTTGATGGCGGAATGGGCCGCCATGGCGGGGGAGACGCCGGAATCCCGCGCTCACGGTGCCCCGGATGATGATGCATTCGATGCCTGCCTCGCCGACATCCGTGCCGCCTGCGATGCAATGAAGCCATACGAGGGACAGGCGGCGAAAGAAGCCTCATCTTCCACAACGGCTGAAATCATCCCCATTGCCCATGAGCGATTGTGCCGCGAGGTCGCGATGAAGGGGGCAATCTGCGAGGCCGATCTCTACGTCAAGATTCCCAGGAATTCGCGTGAGACGGAGGATGATCCAGCGTGAGCCGACCACGGATGATCTGTATCCCCCCTGACCTATTCACATCGATTGAGCCTGTCTTGAACAACGCGGGCTGGAAGCGGCTCGATGACGGCAGCTACCGTGATCGTTACCGCTGGAATATGAACCTTGAGGTCTACCAGCAGCTTGATCCCTCAGGTCAAAGCGACGAATTGGCTATTGAATTCAGCAATAACCGAGGAATTAAGGGTGTTCTGATCTGGGGGAGTGAGGCCACGATTGAGACGGTGGTAATGCCGTTGGTTCATGGATTGTGGACCGGAGCGGCCTATGATCTGCCATGGGACCATCCCTCCAATCCATTCCTTCTTCGTCGCACGTCTTTAGAGTTTTTTTGGCATCACTCCATCCACCTATCGGACTGGCAGTGGCCTGATACGGTGCGAGCAGTATTCACCACAGGGTCTATGTGGCCCTGACCAAGAAACCCTGATCCTCATTTTACCTGACATATCCGGTAACGCCGTCGGGGGCCATGACAATTACAGGAATCTGGCACGCAGCTTGGTTTGCCGCCTTGCCGGTGACGTGGTGATCTGCGGCGGTTCGTCGCCAGAGGCGATTACCACAGTGGAAAGAACGTTCGCACAGGAGCTTGTCGATACCCAACGTGTATTGGCCTATTTTCAGCGTGAATGGGCTCCACACGAACCGCCACGCATTGTTCTGATCGGTCATGGTGGGGGCGGAATCGTGGCATTTCTCGCCGCCAAGGAGCTCCCTATCGTCGATACCATTATCACCGTTGGAACGGGCCTGTCAGAGACCGGAACCGACCGCTCTGAGGGGCTGCCAGCGAAAGCTGCCAAACGAGCGATCAGCGGTTTCAAAGGCAGCTTCATCATGCATCAGACCGGGGCAGACGACGTGGTTCTGCCCAGAGATTACGATGCCCTATATGGTGCGGCCAGCAACGCGAGAAATAAGTCGCGTCATCTTCATGATGGTGTCGACCACGCTCTCTCAACCGCGAATGCACCCGGAACCTCATGGTTTGACGAGATTATTCGGGACATATCAGATGTGCTTGCCTTGCGTTGGAAGGGGGAACCTCGGCATTGGCCCCCAGGATGCGATCCGTGACCATAGACATCACTGCCCCTGACCCTCCCGGCCCGTATTTGCAGCACCATGACGCGCGGATGATGGCGTCTAGCCATTTTCTTGGGCTGACTATGGGGGTGGTACCGCTGGTCATTGCCCTTTACCTGCTCGCCACGTCCGGTGCGCCGCGCAATGATGGCGTTTGGTTCCTGCTTGGGCTGTTCTTGGTCTGCGGTATCCCGTTCAGTTGGGTCTATGCCCAGACGCTTCTCAGGATGGCCACCGGACAGGCTGCCGGACTTCAAATCGCAGAGAATGACGACCACGTTGAAATCGTGTTCTTCGCCGGGAAGACCCCGTGCCGGGAGCAGCGGTATTTTTACTCCGAAATCCTGGATCATGGGGTGATGCGAATCGACTTCGGCGTCGGCGTCATCTATCGCCCCTACATTGCCACTCCCGGCCTATTCGGTCGGACGGTAAAGCGATCGATCCCAATGGCTGCGTTTTGTGACCTTCGTCGCTTTACTCCCATCTACATCGATGTGGTCGTCGCCGACCTGACTCGGATATTGGGGCGGCAACAGGCTGACCATCGGCAAGAGCGTCATCCATAGGAGAAGAGGCGGCCACAGCACATTAATGACCATCCACCACCAGAAATCTCTTCCAGCGGAAACGAGATTTCCCCCGAAACAGGTGGTCGCCAGCCCAATTATTGGCTCAGTTTGGCAAGCGCATCCTTTGCAGGGGCAAAACCTTGTTCGGCAGCTTTGATCGTGTCCCTTGGATTGGTGTAACAGCGCAGTCGCCGTTTGATCTCCGGCGGGCTTGGCCGGATTGATCAGGCTG
>NZ_LWQT01000086.1 GCF_001650715.1 Paramagnetospirillum marisnigri
CCCCAGGGCCGGGCGAGTGCGTCAAGGTGGGGAATTTTCAGTCGCCCCTTCTGGGGAGTATTCAGGCGGCAGTGACATTTGCCCCTGGGAACGGTAGCGAGGGTTCTGGCGCTGCCGTGCTCCAACCCGCCCGGCAGCGTCACCCATTGGACGGGCCGCGCGGTCGCCAAGGCCGTTGGCATCAGCTTGCGGGCGGTCCAACGGATCTGGGACGCCCACCATCTCCAACCGCACCGGCTGCGCACTTTCAAGAAATCCAAAGATCCCGCCTTCACCGAGAAAGTCGAGGATGTGGTCGGCCTCTACATGGAGCCACCGTGCCACGCCGTGGTGCTGTCCATTGATGAAAAGAGCCAGATCCAGGCCCTCGACCGCACCCAGCCCGGCCTGCCGCTGAAACCGGGCAAGTGCGCCACCATGACCCACGACTACAAGCGTAACGGCACCACCACCCTGTTTGCCGCCCTCAACATCCTGGACGGCACCGTGCTGGGGCGTTGTATGCAAAAGCACCGGCATCAGGAATTCATCAAGTTCCTCAATGCGGTGGAGCGGGCCGTTCCGGCGGGGAAAATCATCCATGCCATCCTCGATAACTACGGCACCCATAAGCATCCCAAGGTCAGGCAATGGCTGGCGGATCATCCGCGTTGGGTCTTCCATTTCACCCCGACCCTGTAGCTCACGTCGCTGCGTCGAGCGGGGCTGTCCCAGCACCAGGCAAGCCCGGCGCTCCGACACCCCCAACCGCTCGCACACCGCCATGATGCAACACCGGCGGCGGGCGGGGCTCAGAAGTTTCCCCGGGCGGCCTCCTTCAAGATCAGCTTGTCGATGGTCAGGTCAGCCACCGCCTTGCGTAGCCGGTCGTTCTCGCGCTCAAGCTCCTTGAGCCGCTTGGCCTGTGAGACCTTCATCCCACCGTATTCCTGGCGCCAGCGGTAGTACGTCACCTCTGTAACCGACAGCGCCTTGGCGACGTCGGCCACCTTCCGGCCTTGCGCCAGAAGCACGTCCGCTTCACGCAGCTTGCCGATGATCTCTTCGGCGGTATGTCTCTTCTTCGGCATGGAATGTCCCCTTCATGGTCAGTTGAATTATTACATTCAACCTGGAGCCATTCACGGGGGGAGGGTCAGTACCCGATGGCGCCATGCGGGCGCTGCGCGTTGCAGTAAGTACGCAAGCCTCTAATTTTCCCCAGGCGTCGTCAAGGCTGAGGAACCAATGGGCGTTCATGCACTCGGTTCGGAAGCGCCCGTCGAATGCCGAACTCTGATCGACCCGGATCGTCCTTGGATAGCCAATTCGGTTGCAGACCTGCTCCAGCGCCTGGACCACATTCTCGGCCCCCTGTAGCTGCACATGCCCCACCCGTGCGGGCAAGGGTCACGGAGGCGGCTTGACCGGGGGTGTCGGCTCAGGGATGCGGGGGCTGCTTGCTGCGAACGCTGTAGCAGATAACGTCGATGCCTTCGCCATGGGTGTCGTTGGCGGCTTTCCATTTCCGGGCGACGCGCTCGAAGGTGAAGAGGTCGCGCTGGGTCAGGGGATTGGAATACAGCTCTTCCAAGACCAGAACCTCGCCCACGACTCCAACCGGCATCAGACGCGCCGACGGCGAAATGGAATTGGCGATCAACTCGTCGCTCTCGCTTCCTTCGGAATCGACCCGGACAGTTGCCATGCTCCAATTGACCGCCACATAGGACTCAACCTGCATGTCGCGCAGCATGCTGATGTACAGGCCGCCGCAGCGCAGGGCGTTGGTGGGGTCGCCGAAACCGACCAGAATGGCGTTGCCGCTGGTGGTCATGGGGACGCTGACATCTTGTCCGAGGAAATTGCGGTTATACTGGACCAGTAGATCCAGCAGCATGGCCTTCTCGGCCTTGGTCTTCCGGCTCACCTGATCGAGATACAGGGCGAGAATGGCCAATTCCTTGGTTTCGTAGGTATAGAAGGGGCTGTCTTGCGGTTCCTCGTCAACGGCGTCATCGACCGGAACCGGTAAACGCGAGAGCGCCTCGTCCTGCACGGAATCGACCAAAAGGTCTGAAATCTGCGATTCGGCAAGCGGGATCGGAGCGGCTGTCGCCATGGGGGCTGCGTCGAAGGCGGAATCGTCGTCTTCCGCCATCGCCTCGACGGCGGCGAGTTCCGGCTCGGGCTCGGGCTCGGGTTCCGGTTCAAGATCCGCAGGTACATCCACCAGCGTGTCGATAGGTTCCGGCTCGGATTCTTGCTCCGGCTCGGCCAATTCCGGCTGGGCCGAATTATCCCATTCCGGTTGGGTCTCGAAGACCGGTTCGATCTCGTTCGAAGGCGCCTCGACCGAAACGGGGGGGGCTTCGAATCCCTCGGCCTCGAAGGTCTCGACCGAAACGGGCTGCGGGCGTTCGGAAACGGTGCGGGGCAGAGGCTGTTCGGGCTCGGGCTCCATATCCGCGACGATGGTCTGGGGGCGGCCTGCGGTCCGGCGAATGACCGCGCCGGACATGTTGGCGCCGTCGAGGAGGGTGCCGGCGGTCACGGCATCGGTCAGATCCGCGCCGGTGAAATTGGCATTGCGGGCGTCGGCGCCCGCCAGATTGGCGCCGACCAAGGTGGCGCCGGAGAAATTGGCCCCCATCAGCTTGGCGCCGGCCAGATTGGCGCCGGTCAGATCGACTCCGGACAAATCCATCTTGCCAGCCAGATTGGCGCCAGCCAGATTGGCCATGCGCATATTGGCGCCGGAGAAGTTGGCGCGCAGCAAGGTCGCGCCGGCCAGATTGGCGCCCTGAAGCTTGGCGCCCGACAGATCGGCGTCTTCCAGGCAGGCTCGGGGGAGGTTGCAATCACGGAGATTCGCGCCGGACAGAACGGCCTTGCGCAGATTTGCCAGCGACAACAGCGATCCGGACAAATCCATCCCGGCGAGATTGGCCCCGCGCAGATTGGCGTTGGTCAGGTCCGGTCGTACATCGGGCTCCTGCTGGCGCCAGGCGTTCCAGTCGCCGGCTCCCTGGCCGAGATGTTGTAGGTGGTGTACGTTTCCCATCACAAGCAATCGATCTGTCTTTTCAAACACTCAAATCATACACCAGACCATGGATTTTTCAAAACTTATCTCCGGTCAGGCCGTGTGATGAAATGAGCGGGATGGGTCTGCTGCAATAACGGTTAACTTTGCTTTAATAATTGCCAAGTTCTTGTCTTCTTTTTCCGGTCATTGACGAGGAACCGGGTTGTGGTGGATTGCCTCTGTTCCGGTGCGTGGCCCGTGAGGGAGCTGTACGGTTGCTACCGGCTGCGGCCTTTCCCCAGTGCCCGTTCCCATTCCGCGATCACGCTTTCGTCAATTGTCTGGGGCGAGTGGTCCTGGCCCGCATCCGCGCCGGTGGCCGTTCTCAATTGCGCTTCCAACTCGGCGATGCGCGCTTCCAGCATGGCGATCTTCTGGGCCTGGGTCGGGCGGTCTTTATGCCGCTGCCGATAGCGTCTTTGCTTTTCCGCCGGTGTCAGGGCCATGTCGTCTCCGATGACGTGGGGCGGGCTCGGCGTCGGGAGCGGCTCGGGCCGTGGCGCCCCGGCGATCCCTAAAGCGTCGGCTCCCATGCGGCCCGACCGATGCCTTGCCTGATTTGCGCCTATGCGTTGCCGGATTTGCGATTGAGCAGTTGGTTCAAGACCTCGGCCTGAGAGCTTGCCCGAACATTAGTCTTGGGGGCGGTGGCGGTTTCTTCGGTGGGTTCGGTCGCCGCGGCCTTCTTGGCAGGGGCGGGAGAATGGGCGGATGCGGGAGGGAGGGGGGCGGGAGGGGGAGATGCGGCGGGCGGCGGGGGGGCGGTGATCTTGTCGTCTTCTTGCCCCATCTCGCTCGCCATCTTGGCGATATCGGTTGCGGCGCCGACGATGCCCCTGATGATCGCCAGGGCTTCTTCCTTATTGACGCTGTCGCTCATTTTCCCCAGCTCCGACAAAACGGCCGTCCGGTTGCGGCGGTTGGCCAATCCTTCCTAGGTCCGCCCAGGGCGGAAGTCCCACGCTTCAGATCGGTGGAGTGGCAACGGAAAAGGCGGGTTTGGAATGGGTCAGCGAGTTCACGGCGGATATGTATCCTCCGATGCAGGCGGCGCCGAGCACGCCGACCGCGACCAATCCCAGGCCCGGCGCGATCGTTAATGTGATCGGCAGCCCCAGGAGTGCTCCGGAGAGCAGTTTCGGTGCCGCTAATTTCAGTCCGGCCAGGGGGGTGTCAAACATAAAATCTTCCATGCAGGGCTGTGTGGACCGACGAATCTGAGTCCCTCGAGATTAGCATAGGTGCAGCCTAAAGCATCAAGATTTTGGGGGGGAAGGCCATCCCTCGTCCCATGGGGCTCTCCGATTTTGCGCGTGATCCGCCTGCGGGGAGAGCGGGGGGGGGGCTTTTTATGCGGTTGCGTCTCAACCGCTTGTATTGGCGGCCAGGCGAGGCGATTTATTCTGCTTTATCGTCTGCGTGGCGTGCTCTCGCCTATATCTGGCTGGAGTAATTGTGCTAAAAAGCGCGGGCCGACAGCGGCGACGAATGCCGCGGACCTTGGTCGCGTCGGCCGCGTGATTTTGTTTAGTGGTGCTGGATGACGATGCTTGATGGCGACGCGAACACCGGGGGGCGCCCCAATGCCCCTCGCAGCAAGGATTTGAAGCGCTACCTCATGCTGATGGGCGTGGTGGCCTTGATCGTGCTGTTCGGCGCCTTCATTTTTCGCCAGCAGGCGGGCGGCAACCGCCTTGGAACCCTGATCCGGCAATTGGGTCACGGCGCCGTCACCGCTCCGGTGCTTCCCCTTCCCGCGAACGCACTTGCGGGGGCCCCGGCGGCGACGGGAGTTCCGGCCCTGCCGCCGGTCATGGAGGCCGGGGCTGCCCAGGTGGGCGGCGGCGGGGGATTTTCCCGCGTCGTCGCCCTTTTGCGTCATAGCGTCGTGAGCGTGACCGCATCGTCGTCGGGCCGCGCCGCCGCGCCCAAGACCCTGATGCCGCCCGGTCCCGACGTCTTGCCGCGTTTCGCCAATCCGACCACCACCTCGGTGGAAAATATCGGCACCGGGGTGATCGTTCGCGACGACGGTTTCATCGTCACCAATTTTCATGTGGTGCGCGGCGCCAATTCGGTTCTCGTCTCGGTGTCGGACGACGGGGGCGCGACCCGCTATTCGGCTGAGATCGTCAAGATGGACGAGGCGCTCGACCTCGCCTTGCTGAAGATTGCTCCCAGGGTGCCGCTGACCTCGGCGGTCCTGGGCGACAGCAGCGCGGTGCGGGTCGCCGACGAAGTGATCGCCATCGGGACTCCCTTCGGTCTGGACATGTCCGTCAGCCGCGGCATCATTTCCGCCAAGGGCAAGTCCATGGTGATCGAGGGCGTCACCCATTCCAAGCTGCTGCAGACCGATACCGCCATCAATCAGGGCAATTCCGGCGGGCCGCTGGTGATTGCCGACGGCACGGTGATCGGCATCAATACCGCCATCTACACCCCCAGCGGCGCTTTCGCCGGAATCGGTTTCGCCGTGCCCAGCAATCAGGTCCGCCTGTTCGTGGAAGATGAAGTGAACGCCCTGCCCGCCGCCGCCGCCGCTGCGGGCCCCGCCATGGGAGCCGTCGCGTTTCGGGCTCCGGGGCCGGGCGGCGTGGGGGCGGCCGGTCCGGCCATCGCGGTGGGGGGGCCTTCGCCCCATACCGATGGTCGACAGGCCATGGCTTGCGACAACTGCCATCAGATCATCGGTGCCGCGGCGGGGCCCATCGCCTTCGCTCAGCCCATGATGCCCGTCGCCGCGCCGCCGCCCGCCGCGCCGCCCATCCAGGCCAATGCCGCCAATCCCCATGCCGACAACCGCCGGAACATGAATTGCGCCGGTTGCCATCAGATCATCGGTGCCGGTGCCGGGCCGGTCGCCTTCGCTCAGCCGGGGGTGGGCGGATATCAGTTCGCCCAGCCGCCCGGCGGTCTGGCGGTCAATGTCCAAGGCGCGCGCGGCGGAATCGGGTCCAGAATGGCCGGTCACAGCCTGCACGGCGCCGCCTTGGCGCCCCTGTCTCCGCAGATGAGCCTGCAGACCGGTCTGCCGGTCGGGCGCGGCGTGCTGATCACCGGCGTTTCCCCCAACACGGCGGCGGCAAGCGCCGGATTGCGGCCGGGCGATGTTCTGCTCAAGATCGACGGCCGCCCCGTCGCCCTCCCCCATGAGGCGGTCGCCATCATGGGGGAAATGTCGGTCGGCGGGTCCGTCCGTCTGGGAGTCTTGCGCGATGGAGGCGTCCGCAACATGACTTTGATTGCCGGGGCCGCCGCGGGAACGCCGCCGTCCGGCAACGGGCCGTGGTGAAAGGTAAAGAATTCCAGGTTGTTCTGTGATGATGGAGCACGAGATGGCGACGAACCGACGGCCCCGCGCCAAGGGGACCCCCGGCGAAAAGCTCGGGAAGGGAGGCGGCGATGCCGCGCTCGCCCCGGCTGCCGACGCCGAGATTCCGGCATCTTCCGCGCCGGAGCCCGCCGCCCCCATATCTGCGCCTCCGGCTCCGGTGATCAAGCCGGTGGGAGGGGATGCCTGGGCGTCGCTGCTGAGCGGTTCGCCCTGGTCTTCCCCCGGAGCGGCAAGCCCGACGGAGGCGGCGCTCAAGCCGGTCATGCCGAGCGCATTGGCGGAGGCGGTTGCCAATGCGCCGCCTGAAGCCGCCCCGTTCACCGAGCTTGTCTCCCACTGGTCGCCGCCTTTCCGGCGGCAGCCGGATCGGGAGTATGAAGAGATCAATCCCGCCGAGGCGGCAATCCCGGTGACGGGCGCGGCGCCCGAGCCCGAGCCCGAGCCCGAGCCCGAGCCGGTCCCCGAACCCGAACCTGAACCCGAGCCGGAAGCGGCTCACGATCATGCCGCGACCGAGACCGAGGGAGTTCCCGAAATGATGACGAGTGATGTTGAGCTTGAGATTGAGATTGCTTCGGATGTGGAGGTCGTCGAGGCCCCCGCCGTGATCGAGCCGTCTCCCCAGCCGCAGGCATTTTCCCACTCGACGGCCTATGCCTATCCGGCGGAACCGGCCCCGGCGGTGGAGACGGCGGCAGAGGCCGCCCCTGCCGGCCCTGCCGAAAATCCGGTCAAGGAGGTTCCCGTGGAGGACCTGTTCACCGGGATCTTCAATGTGGCGGATTCGGCCGTGCGCGGCGCCATCGGCGCCTCCACCGATCTGCTGAGGGATCCCAAGTCCCTGGGCGGTAAGCTTTCCGTCGCGGGGCAGAGTCTGGTCCATTCCATCAAGGGACGCTTCAATGCTTTGCTGGCTCCGCGCCACGGCGCCAAAAGCAATGGTGATGAATTCTAGTGGTTCTCGCGGGATGGGCGATGGAGGACAGGAATCCGAATGAGCTTGGAACTCAGCCATGATTGAAGTCGGCGAGACCATGGGCGAATTGCCCACCAACAAG
>NZ_LWQT01000087.1 GCF_001650715.1 Paramagnetospirillum marisnigri
TCATATCCGCCCCCTGTTCCGTCATACGGATAGGGAATCACGAAACCCGAGCCGACGCCAGTTTCCGGAGGTGCCCATCTTGTGACCTCGTGGACCCGAAGTGGGCCCCTCGGCCAACAAGGTGTCCATGGGGATGATCCGGCTCCGGGATGGTATGCCGATACGCTCTGTCTCCAGCCGAACGCCACGGTTCGCCTGCTTATGACCGAGATCGGTGAGAACAACCTGTTCCATTTTCTGGCGGGAAGCCCGGCCTTCACCCGGTTCCGCTTTTGGCGGATATGTCCCGAGGGGAGCAGGCATCGGTTTGCTTCGGCCTCAAGCGAGGTCACCGTCACGGTCGAAAAGCATGCCGAGGGCAAGGCGGAGGTTGATGCCGTTATGAAGGAGCGGCACAGGGCGGGAGTTATTGACTGGTGGTCGGAAGCTGGGGATGTGACTTGCCGATTGAGGGAGGGGAAACTGCTCGGCGGGGGGCGTGAGGTAATCCACTGGACGTTCCGCTATGGCGGGCCTTTATCGTGAAAAATTCTGCGACTACATATAAACATCTCTGATATTAACCTCCACTATCTCAACAGTAGGAAACCCAAGTATATTTGTTGAATGTATCTCCTTAAAAACAAGTAAATCTGGATTTTTCATGGCAAATTCTCTTACGCTAACTCCGCCAACATTTGCCATCTCTTTTATTAGCATATCTTGTGCAATAATCTTGGAGTCTTTGCTGGAAATAGAATTGGCTTGATATGCCCCCATAAACACGGTTGTTAGTTTGTCAACTTCAGACAGAACTTCAAGCATGTTCCCTTCAATATTTTTAGTTTTTTCAATCATGTCTACTACATCACTGGCTGCTTTAGCCGTTGCAAGGTCCTTTGTCCCCGCACTCAATGTCCTGTATAAATTAATAGCGGCGCTGACTCTGTCATCTATTTTTCCTGTTGTTGTTGCCTCAATCGAAGACATGAGCTTATTTGCAATGTCTTTAACAATTTTGATGTCTCTTGTTGAAATGTTACCTACATTTTCAACTAATGACCTTGCTGTATCTGGAAGTGACTTTACAATGTCAAACGTCTCTCGTGAAAGATTTGCAACATTGAATATTGTATTAACTGATCCACTTATATCAGACATTGTCTTAAGTGCTGACGACATTGCATCAATCTGACTCCCCGTCGCAAACATTAACTGCGCTACTTTCCCATTAAATTGGGCTGTAATGTAGTCTTTCTTTCCAATGGCCCCGCCTCGATACCAAGTGGCAAGATCCTTAGCAACGGCTTCCCTGACTTTATTTACTTCATCAGGGTTGCGCTGCATCATCCTAGATGCGTCGCCCAAAAATGACCCGAACGCATCATTTAGAGCGAGCAGCGCTCCCGTGGGGGTTGACACCTGCTGAATCTGCGCCACTAGAGCAAAGTTAATATTGGGGAGGTTGAGGCCACCGGTTTCTGGCTTGGGCTTGGGGTCAGTCTTGGGGTCAGTCTTGGGGTCAGTCTTGGGGTCAGTCTTGGGGTCAGTCTTGGGGTCAGTCTTGGGCACCGTCGTGAGCGCACTCACCGCAGCCGTCAGCGCTGCCCCTCGCCTCGTAACCAGGGCATTCCAGACCACGGCTTCGGTTCCTGAGAACTGGCCGTTGACATATTGCTTGGCAAGATCGGTATCGCTGGTGCTTTCGTAGACGTTCCAGCGCCTGTTGGCCTCAACCTGAACCGCCGTGGCCGCGCCATTTTGGTAGAGGGCATGCCAAACCGGATCGGCCGGGTCATTATTGAAATCACGGGTGATGATCGCCGCCAGCAGGGTGGGGGCATCGGCGGTGCGATATGTGTTGTAGAGGCGCTGGGCGGACTCCTTGTTGACGACGGCGGGAACCTTGGTCGTGGTCGCCCCAGAGGTTGAGGCTGCGCTTCGGAGGGTTGGGTAGGAAACGCCTTCGTTGATTTGCCAGACATTGGTGAAGTCCCAGCCAGGGTAGCTGGCCTGTTGTTTCATTTGGGATAAAGTATTGCCATTAACTTGTTGGGCTCCATTTGCATCGATGTAGTTTGAACTCATTTGATTTCTTAAAGAATAAAAATCATCCCACGGCGCGACGTAAATAACCTCACCATATACCCCCGTATTTGGATAGCGAACTTTTGCTGCGAAGTAGCTATCCGATATTAATCCACCAAAGTGAAAACGTCCAACAATGCCTCCAGAGACTGATTGAAATAGCCCGGCAGTTGAGATGTCGCCAGTAAAATAGCTATATTGAATTTTTCCTAGACTTGATCCTGATATGCCTCCGACATAACCAGTGTCGTTGTTAAGGGTTGCCGTGCTAGATGACCTTGATATTATGCCATTAGGCGAATTGTTGCCGGATATTCCGCCAACATTTATTGATGCGCCAATGAATCCAGATACAAAAGAATCTTGTATTTCTCCTTTGTTGTAGCCAGCTATGCCGCCAACCGCTCCGCCACCAATTATATTTGCGTTATTTAGTACAATATTTTTTATTTTTCCAGAATTCGTGCCAATAAGGCCGATGTATTGGCCTGCATTGGAGTGTATGTATAAATTTTGTATTTTATTTAGGTCTCCGTCTAGTGTGCCGGAAAATTCGCTATTCCCAATTCCAATCGGCTCAAATCCAGTTCCATTGTTCCAATTATTTGTTTGTGTTGCATCTATGTTGTTGCTAATTGCAAAGTGACCGGAGAGGTTTGAAGAGATATTTTGTAATTGGACTACATCCTTAACCAGCATATACGCGGTCATGGTCGCTCCCCCGCTGAGGGAGACGTTGCCGGTATAGGGATTGCCGCTGGTATCCGATTTTGTGGACGCATCGGTAAAAGACGTTGGGTTGTAGTAAAGCCCGACGGAGCCGCCATTGGCGGCGAGACGGCCGCTGCTTCCAAACAATATGGTGCCGGTACCGGTGCCGGTGCTGTCGGCTCGGAGTTTGATGCTGCCTCCCCCTGTCGCATTGATGGCGGCGTTGACATCGATGTTTCTATAGGCGGTCAGGGTGAGCTTGTTGGTGCTCCCCCATGAAATTCCGTCATAGACTTGGATGTCGCCATCTTCGATACCAGCGGTGGCAGTCTGAATTTCCAAATTGGTCCCCGCCAGAATAGTGGCGATTTGGCTGCCACTGAGGTCTCCTCCGGAACTGGCGATGAGAAAGTTGGTGGGATCGATCAACCAGCGCCCCGTTTTGCCGAAGGGGGCATTGGTGCTGATGCGGGCAGACGGCGCTATCGTGACATGTTCACCCGATGTTTCAATGAAGCCACCATCGCCGCCATTGGGAGCCGACACATCAAGTGTTCCTCCGACTTGAACCGTGCCTGCGTCGAGACTCTTCAGGATAATCTCGCCGCCTTGCTGTTCAACGGCACGGGCGCTGATCAGGCCGGTGGTGTTGATGGCGTTGTCCACCACGCCCTTGGCGACATTGGCGGTCATGAGCACCCGCCCGCCATCGGCGTAAATCTTACCGCTGTTTTCGATCAGGCTGGACACGGGCTGACCATCGATGCCCACGACCTGCTGGGTGATCTTGTCGCTGGCCTGGAAGAGGATGAGATTGTCGCCGTAGAGGTCGAGGGTCACGCCGTTGGCGGCGGCGAGCGCCACCTTGCCCAGGCGGGCGGAGATGATGCCGGAATTGCGGAGATAGGGAGAGACGATGGCAACCAAGCCGCCATCGGCGGCAGTGATGGTGCCCTGGTTGATGATCTGGGCGTTAGGCTTGCCGGGGATATCGAACTTCATGGTTCCGGCCATGAAGTTCTCGGTCTTGATGTTGGCGGTGGAGGCCACCAGCGCCGCTACGTCGATCTTGGAATCCGCGCCGAACACGATGCCGTTGGGATTGACCAGGATGATTTGACCGTTGGCCTGAAGCTTGCCGAGAATCTGCGACACCTGATCGCCGGTCACCCTGTTCAAGGCAATCGCGGAGGACGATGGCTGGACGAAGCGTGTGGTCTCGTCCGCAGCGATGCTGAAGCTTCTCCAATCAATAACGGCACGGTTGCTTGACTGGTTGACCTGCACCGTCTTGGCGTCGGGTTGGCTGATGGTGGCGGAACCTTGGGTGACAACGCCACCTTGGGGATTGGCATGGGCCAGCGAGATGGTCAAGCCGAGCATGGGCAATGCCCCTGCAAGGGCGGTGGTAGCCTTGAGCCAGGACCGGAGAGCGCGACGGTGGGAGGGATGCTTGCTCATGCCCTAATACCTTGCCGAGATGCTGAAGAAGAACCGGGGTTCTTTGCCCTTACCGCCGGGCAGGTTGGCATTGACCGGACGGGTCAGGGGCTTGTCCATCTCCAGACTGCCGCTGAAATATTCGGTTAAGCCGAAGCGGATGCCGATGCCCGCCGAAGTCGCCGTGCGGATGGCGTTGGTGTTGACCGGATCGCGGTCGTGGGTGAGCCCGGCATCATAGAAGATGAAGGGCTGGTAGTATTTCAGATCGATATCCTCGACCTGGCCGCTGTACTGGAGTTCCAGCTTGCCCGCGAAACCGTTGTCGCCGGTGATCTCGGACGAATCATAGGCGCGGCCATATTGCGAACCGCCGTAGCCGAACTCCTCCGACGACAGCAGCGCATTGGCCGACCATTGGCCGGTCATGCCAGCAACCAAGGCGAAATTGTTGGGAAGCTGCTGGGTGCGCGACGCATCTAAGGTCAGCTTGGTGAAGTCGGGGCGGCCCCGTGCCCGCGACTTCGAGCCGTATTCGTAGCGGGTTGCGCCAAGACTATCGATGCCCCGGTAGAGGTCGAGGGCGAACATATTGACGCCTTCCCAGGAATCCGAGAAGTCGTAGGAGCCTCCGATCTTGAACGCCCTGGTGTGGTCGTTGGATGACACCTGCCCCAATTGTTCTGAGCGGGAATCCCGCGAGGTGAAGCCGGTGGAGAGCGAGAAGTTTTCCGCCCTGGTGCGGATCAGAGGATGGGAAAATGCGGCACTGAGGGTGACGTTGCGCGAGCGCTGGTCGAGGGCACGCAGGGACTCGCCCGGTTCGCCCCGGCTGCGGTTGCCGGACAGGGTCAGCTTGGTTCCTTCGGAATTCAGCACTTCGTCATGCTGGATCGCCAGATAGCGGAGTTCATCCCGTTCGAGGGTGTTAATCCAACTGACCGAGGTCTTCTCGTACAGACCGAGGATAGAGTTGATGCCCGCGCCAAGGGTGTATTCCCGAGGGCCGCTGGTCTTGGTGCCCCGGTTATCGAACGAGGCCGACAGGTCGATGTATTTGTGCTCGATGATGAACACCACGTCCGAGGCACCGGGAACGGTCTTGGACGGGCGCAGCATGGCCTTGGCCTTGACGCCGGGCAGGTCATTGGCGAGCAGCGAGTAGCGTTCCAGCACCTTGTTGTCGAGGGGTTTGGATTCCTTGATCCGTTCGCCCCATTCGTAGAAGAGGGCGGCGCGTCCGTTGGCTTCACCCTCGATCAGCACCTCGTTGACATGACCCTCGACGACCTTGATGACGACGGCACCAGCGGAAATACGCTGGGGTGGGACGATGGCCTTGGAGAGGATGAAGCCTGCGTTGCGGTACTTGGCGGTGATCTCGTCCGCCAGCTTGTAGACCTCGGTCAGCGAGACTTCCTTGCCCAGTTTGTCGGCATGGAAGGCGGAGAGGTCATCGACCGGGAAGACCGTCGCCCCCTCGATGGTCACGCCGGTCAGGGTGAAGCGGATTTTGTCCGATTGCTCGGGCGGCATCTGCTCGTCGATCTCGGGTGCTTGCGACTCGATGACCGATTGCGGCTTGCGCGGTTGCTCGAAGCGCTTTTCGATCCGTCCCGGATCGGTCGCACCGGAGGTGGCGGCCACGTTGACTTGCGCCCAGGCATCGGCGGCGGACAGGGCTGCCAAGCAGGCCCCCGCAGCCAGGAGAGAACGAGTGTGGCTCATTTCTTCTCTCCCTCCGAGGAGGGGGGAAGAAGGATGATGTCAGGCTGTTGAGCCTCTTCCCCAGGCTTCTTCTCCAGAACGAACGGCAAGCAGCAATTACCCTTGATGACCGGATCGATATAAGTTGGGGCGTAAGGGTCTTTGAGGGCGTCAGCCGGGGATGGGAAGCGGCGCTCGATGCGCCCCGGATCGTCGGAGGCGGGCAGGCGATTCTGCTGGGCTATGGCCTGCGAGATGCTTCCAAATGCAAAGGCACATAGGAGTGCAGCCAGAAGGATGGCCTTCCGTGCGTCACTTCGGGTCACTATCAGCAAGGAAACCCCCTCGACCAAACACCTCACGCGTGCACACCCCGTGGGATTAATGCCACATAAAAGGTGCGGGTTTCAATCCGAAGATTCTACGTATGAGATTCCATTCAGAGGGGGGCGCAGTAGCGCCCGGCGTTTGCTCAATCACTCCGCCGCCAGCGTCCTGATCCCTTTGCGTTCGACCAGATCAAGTAGCTTGGCGGCAGGGCCGCTCGGCTTCTTGATACCCTGTTCCCATTGCTGAACGGTGGTCTTGCCGACGCCAAGAAAGGCGGCAAATACGCTTTGGCTGACATGTGCTGCAGCCCGGATGCGCTGCACCTCCTCGGCGGAGAACGTCCGCTTGGGCGGCAGGCACAGGCTATCGAATTCCCACATGGTGATGTCGGCCATGCGCCCCTTGTCATGAAGTCGCTTGGCGCTGGCATGGACGTTGTCAAGAATTCGGCTCATGGCACAATCTCCAGTAGATCGCCGTCGGCCACGATCTCCGCCAGGGTGGCGTCATCGTAACCCATGTAGACCTCGGCCAACCGGGTCAAGGCGGCCTTTTCCTTCTGGGTGATGTTGTCCTTCTCTCTCTTGGCGAATCCGTGAAGAAAGAACAGCCGATCACCCTGCTTCCAGGCGACGATGACCCGATAGCTCCGGCTCTTGCCCCGCCCTGGCGCAGCCACCCGCTTTTTCAGAAGGTAACCGCCAAGGTGGGCGTCGATCAGGCCGCTGTCGATTTCGAGGGCTGCCGCCATCAGCATGGCGTCGGTCACGTCCTCGTCGTCAGCCCAGTCGTCGAAGCCAAGGTTTTTGAATACCCGGAGAGTCAAATTGTATCACTCTGTGATATGAGTTTCAATTGCCGTCGCTGTGCTTCCGGGCGCATGGTGGCAGCGGACGGGATGGTGTCAAGTCTCCCCTCATGCCGCCTGCTCTCCGCGCTCTCCATGCTGGAAACCTACCAGGAAGTCGGCAGCCTTGTGGCTCACGTCGCTGCGTCGAGCGGGGCTGTCCCAGCACCAGGCACGCCCGGCGCTCCGACACCGCCAACCGCTC